>JAZNIT010000044.1:0-13591 GCA_045577615.1 Acutalibacteraceae bacterium | reverse complement strand
GTCGGCTGCCGCCGACAGCTCCCCTGACAAGGGGAGCCGGCAAAGACTTACAACCCGTTTACGGGTCGCCGATGACCGTTGCGTGGCTGGCAGGCCAATAAAAAGCGCACTTGTGCGCCGCCAGTAGTATTAGGGCTATGCTCGAAAATGAAATACCCCCCGTTATACGGGGGGATATTTATTCTATCAGGGCTTGAGGATGGAAAAGTTAAGTCCAAGTGCACAAACCGACAGTATCAACAGCATCACAAAAGGAGCCGAATATCCGCCGCTTGATGCAAGCAAACTGTTGCTGAAATTGGCTATAAAAGCCGCTGCAATCAGGTTAAAATTGGTCAGGCTGTAGTTGACCGAAAAGTATTTTTGCCCATAAAATGAGGCGGTAAACGCCGATGTAACAGTGGGGCAGGAGCCGTATGAAAGGCCTGCCAAGCAGAGGCCTGCGATGCAAACGGGCAAAGAGTTAAGTTGCACCGCTACAAGGGTAATTCCTGCGGCAAAAATGGTCAGAATATTGGCCGAAATCATAGTGAGTCGGCGACCGAGAGCGTCATAAACAGCACCCGTCAAAATTCTGCCCAAGCCGTTGCAAACCGACAGCACGCCTACCAAAGTGGTGGCTAAAATGGGGGTCGCATCAACCGAAACAACAAGGTCGCGTGCAAAACTGATAACCGAATTTCCAACCGCGGTTATAAAGGCCATGCAAGCAAATGCGCGCCAAAAAGTGAAGCTTTTAAGCATCTGTGCAGTAGAAAAATCACGCACTTCAAAAGCTTCTTTTACGGTTGCACTTTTGGCCTTCGGGGCAGGGAACTCAACCTCTGCAGTGGGCAATTTCAGCACCGCGCCTGCCAAAATAAGCACTGCGGCAACCACTGCGCCAAGCAGGATGTAGGTCTTGCTCCAACCAAAGCCTTCAGCGTCAAAAAGTGCGCTTATAAGGTTGCCAAGTAGCAAGGTGCTTATGCCAAATCCCATCATCAAACAGCCCGAGCAAAACCCCTTTTTATCAGGAAACCATGAGCAAACGGTGGCAACCACAACGTTGTACGAAATGCCTATACCGGTGCCTGCAAGCAGGGCATAGGTAACGTACAGCAAATAGGGCAAATTTGCCCCAAGCAAGCCGGTGGATATAAAACCCGCGCCTACAAGTGCGCCTGCAATAAACAGAGTAAAACTGGGCCCGATTTTCTTGCAAATAAGGCTGCCGAAAAAAGCGCCCAAGCAGAAAAAGCACATGGTCAGTGTGAAGTTGAGCGAAAGCACCGAGGCATCCCAACCGAACTGTTCTGCAAAGGGGATTTTAAGTATAGACCAGGCATATAAAACGCCCGAAAATAGCATAGCAAAAACGCCCGTAGCCAAAAAAACAAGGCGCTTATTTAAGCCTTTTTTTGTATTTATTTCAATCACCTCTAAGCAAGAATTATAGCATAAAAATCCCGTTGTTTCAAGGTCAATTTTTGTGCTCTCACAGCGTCAGAGGGAGCGCGGCAAAATGTGCAAAAAACAATATTCAAAAAAGCAAAAATCTTTCGATTTTAAACTTGTCTTTTTTTGACGGATATAGTATAATGTGCTCTGTAAAGAAGTTGAAATGGAGCATTATCGATGGAAAATCAGCCTTATGTATTTATAAGTTACGCCCATCTTGACGGCGCAGCTGTGTTGCCCTGCGTTGAAACCATGAAAAGCAGCGGAATCAATCTCTGGTTTGACGAGGGTATAGAAGCAGGCAGCGAGTGGCCCGAATTCATCGCCGAAAAGGTGGTTGGCTGCAGCAAGTTTGTCTTGTTTATTAGCAATGCATATTTGAATTCCCAAAACTGCAAACGCGAGTTAAACTTCGCAATCTCCCGCAAGAAGGAGATTTTGTCAGTATTTTTAGAGGATGTTCAGCTTTCTCCCGGTGTAGAGATGCAGCTTGGCACCTATCAAGCCATTTACAGAAGCCGATTTGACAGCGATTTTACCTTCCGCACCTCATTGGGCAACGAGCGCTTTTTTGACAGCTGCAGAGCAGGTGGCGCCGCTCAGCCGAAGCAGCCCACCTATACACAGCCTCAGCAAACTTATACACAACCTAATCAAACCTATACACAGCCCCAATCTCAACAGCCCGTCTATGGCCAACCCAAGCCCTATACTCCCATCAGCTACAACACCAGCGCAACTGTGCCCGTAAATCCCGTGGCACCCGTTGTGCACTCACCCGTTGCCAAGAATAAAAATCGTGCACTCGCGCTTATTTTGTGCTTCTTTTTGGGTTGCTTTGGTGGACATAAGTTCTATTTGGGCAAGCCTTTACTTGGCATAATTCACATCGGTATGGTTGTGAGCTCTGCGTTAATAGGGGCATCTGCCATCTGGTCTATTATCAGCTTCTTCAGCTTGTTGTTTATGAAAGACGATAAGTTCAATCTTAAATACAACAATAAATAAAACGGAGCAACGGCTATGTCAATTAACAATCTGCTTATAATGGGTGACAGTCACCCCACCATTGAGGGTATGAGACAAATTAAAAATCAAGTTATACAAAAAATATAAGAGAGGTAAAAACCTCTCTTTTATTTTTTATAAATCCACTTTTTTCTCACCAAAAAGTTATAGATGAAAACCAGCGCAGTGGCCAAAACCTTAGCCATCATTTCGTTTGCACAAAGCAAATCCACGGCTACCCACATAATCAGCAAATTGAGCAAAAGCCCGATAATGCTTGCAATATAAATCTCGCCGATTTCCTTTAAAACCGACTGCTTACCTTTTTTAAACACAAGCAGTCGTCCTGCCATCCAATTAACCAGTGTTGAAAGGATGTAAGCCACCGCTGTTGCAATGATATAATGAAGGGCTACCTTGTTTAATAAGAAAAAGATAACCCACTCACTTACGGTAGCAATTACACCGACTATTAAATAGAGCAAGAATTCTTTGAAAGTTCGTTTGTTCATTGCCGTCGCTCTTTCGGTAATTAAATTTCGTCTTTTTTAATCAGGTCAATAATAACCGATGCTTTTTCAGACCAATCGTTAGCCTTGGCCTCGCTGTCAAGCAGGGCTACGTAGTCGCTGTCGGTAGCCTTAACAAGCGCCACGTCAAGCATATCAATAAACTCCTCGTGGTCGTGACCGATAAGAATGCTCTTGTACTTGCGGCACTCGTCCATATCGGTGGTAACGATGGGTTTGTTGAGAGCCATATACTCAAACACCTTAACGGGGCTTGTTGCCTTGGTGATGTTGTTGATTTTAAAAGGAATGGTCAACACATCACACTTCTTGGCATAGTTCTTAAGCACCTTATAATCACGGGGTCCAAGGAAATAGATGTTTTCCTCATCTCCAAGATTCTCGTCATAGGACTCATCGTATTTAATGCCAAACAGTACAATGGAGTATTTGCCCGTCTGGGCCATTTTCTTAACAAGGTCATAGTCAAACCACTTGGCCAAAGCACCGTAATAGCAAACGATAGGCTTGCCTTTTTCAAGAATTTCGGTAAACTCAGGCTCAAACTCAAAGCCCTCGTCAAATGACTGGAAGAAGGAGTAATCAACGCCGTTGGATGAAACCACAAGATTGGTGTCACCACGCTTGCTCATAACGTCCTGCTTAAGTGCGTCAGCGGTAACCACCACATAAACGTCGGTGTTGTTCATTACAAAGTCGTACTTGTCGGCGATGTTTTGGGGGATTTCCTTCGTGCCTGCAAGCTCGGGGGAAATATCGTCGATATACTCGTAAATAAAACCAAAGCCGTTAGTCATATAATTCTTGATGTTATCAACCGAAAGCTTCCAGTCGGTAGAATAAAGCTGAATATACTTGGGCCTTTGAATTTTACCAAGCTCCTGCATCAAAATTTTGTTAAGCAAAATATTGTTGTAGTTGATAAGATACAAATTGTCACTGTGCTTTTTAACCGTCTTGACCTTGTCGGTCATGGTTGTAACCTCATAAAGCACAAGGCATTTGTTCTTGGCCAGATTGTTGGCAATATGCTGCGGACGCTGAAACAGCGGCACGTTGTAGCCAAAGCTGCTGCGCCAAAGCACGATTCTGTCAATCTCACCGTTCGATAAAATCTCCTGCAAAAGTTTGCGGTATTTGTTGGGATTAAAGAATACGGCAAAACTGATTTTGTTCAGATAATTAGCAACGATATAGGCATAAAGCTTCTTCATAAAGCCCACAAAACCATATTTTTTATAAACGTTGCTCAGCTTAGATAACTTTTCCTTCATGTGAAAAACCTCTGATAAAACTATCAGGGGTCAATTTTTTTATCAACCCCTGATTGTTATTAAATGTTATCGGAATGCCTTGATGATAGCCTTGATTTTAGCAAAGCGGCCACCGCTCAAGGGCTTAAAATTGCGAGCGCGCAGCTTTCTGATGTTAGAGTATTTTTTACCCATAAACTTGTAAAGCTCAGGATTGCTCTCTTTAAGCAGGGCATCAAAAACAATGCTTCTGTTGCGACCGCGCTCAATATCCTTGTCATAAAAGCTGCTCAGACAGTAGTGGGTATACATAACCTTTTCAAACACAGAATAAACGTAGTCCTTTTGATACTTGTTAAACTGAGCGGTTTTGATAAATTCCAACACACGGGTAACAACGCGGTTGTGGTCGTCATATCGGTTAACAAAGTTATCAACGTTTACGCTTTGGTTAACGTTGCCCACCATGTACTTGTAAACGTAATCATCAAGGAAGGTGATGGTGTTTACATAGGGGAAGGGGAGCAGCTGATATTCAACGTCAACGTAAAAGGTCTTTTCCTGCAGTTTGATATTGTGATCCTGCAACAACTTGGTTTTGTATGTAGTTGAGTGAATAGAAAGATAAATATCCTTAACGTTCAACTGGTCAAGGGTATACTCTTTGCCAAACTCAACGTTGCAGTTGTTGATGGCAGTATTGCCGCCACTTACCATATCAACGGTGTGATATGCGTTAGAAACGATGTCAGACTCGCACTCTTCAAGTATGTCAACCAGCTTGATAAGCTGCTTGGTGTCTACCCAGTCGTCAGCGTCAACAACCTTGAAGTATTTAGCATCGGTGGCATAAAGGGCAGCGTTAACGGCTGAGCCGTGGCCACCGTTTTCCTTGTTGATAACACGCACGGTGTTGGGATAAAGCTTGCAGTATTTTTCAGCAATTTCCTGAGTTTTATCCTTAGAGCCGTCATTTACAATAATAACCTCTATGCGATCAACCAACTTTTCGTGAATAAAAGTGGGTATGCCGCGATCAAGATAGGGCTCTGCATTATAAGAGGGGATGCCAATGGCCAAAACCTTATTGCTCATCCTTGCCCAACCTCCTTCTCAACTCTTTGTCGAACTCCTTGGCAACGTTAACTGCAGAATACTTTTCAGCCTCTTCGTCAACGATGGCGGGGCGCTCAGTTGCTATCTTAACCATAGCCTTTGCAATGTCATAGGGATTTGCTGTAGTGGTAGCACCACCGCAGGCGGTGATGATTTTGCCGGCAGGGCAATCCTTGTCGGTGATGCCAAGGATGGGCTTGTGAGCGCCAAGATAGTCGGCAATCTTAGCAGCAAAGAAGATTGAGCCGTGATCAAGAATATCAAACCAAGCGTCAACGTGCACAAGGCAGTCAGATTCCTGCATAATTCTCAAACTTTCAAAGTAATCACAGGGCTCCTCAATAGAAATAATATTCTGGAAGAAAAATACGTAAGCGGCATCCTTAACGTCAACGGGGATGTTGCCGATAAGACGAACTCTGATTTTGCTCAAAATCTCGGGATTAATTTCGCTCAACACCTTAATGGCATAAACGATGGGCTTAACCGAGCGGTAAGAGTCGCTTTGACCGATAAAGGTAAAGGTAAAGCGGTCGTCAGTGCTGTCGGCAGGCTTGGTATAAAGCCTCTTGTCGTATGAGTGGGGCACAACCATAGACTTCTTATCAAAAATTGCCTTGTCGTGCATAATGTATTTTGCCTGTGCATCGGTAGGAGTGATGATAATATCAGCACTTTCAAGCACCTTGCTTTCAAGCTTGTTCATCTTGCTCAGATGCTTGTAGATGGGTCTGGGAATCAAGGGGCAAACCTTATTAAGGAAGAAGTGAGGCATATGAAAATACATCTGGCGAATAAGCTTAAAACGGCTTCCGAGGAAGTAGAAGGTGGTCTCATAGGGGTTGTTGCCGATGGGGTCCGCAAGGCTTGCAATCCAAGGAGTGGTTTTGTCAAACTCGCGAATCTTAAAGCCAACGTATTGAGATTCGGGGGGGAGAGAACGGGTCATAAAAGCGTCAAACTTTTCAGTTTTGCTCAGCTCTTTGTAGGTCGCGACAGCCTTGTCAACAAAATCGTCAAAATCGTCAGTGTCAATGATAACCTGACGGATGTTGTCACTTGTCATATCAGAGTCTTTTTTATAGCTCCATTTGTTAGATTTAGCACTGCAAACAACATATTCATTTTCAGAGTTTGCAAGCAGCTTGTAGGTTACTAATGCTTCAGAGGTGGTTACGGGCACGTAAAACCAGCTTGCTACAAAAATCTTCATTTTTACGCTCCTTTAATTATTTTTTCGGCCATTTCGATTGAAGAATTTACAACCAAATCCATGTTGTAATATTTGTATTCAGCCAAACGGCCAATCAAATAGAGGTTTTTAAACTTCTTGGCATGCTCTGCATACTTAAGATATTTTGCCTCGCACTCCTTAAGGGGAATGGGATAGTAGGGGATAAGCCCTCTTTCATATTTGCAAGGATATTCCTTAACAATGGTGGTGTTATCAATATCGTTTGCGCAATTTTCAATAGTGAAGCTCTTAAACTCCGAAATACGGGTATAATCGTGGTCGTTGGGGTAGTTAACAACAGCAGCAGGCTGATAAACGTTTTTCTCAACGTTTTCAAAATCAAATCTCAACGAACGGTACTCAAGCTCGCCAAACATATACGAAAACAGCTCGTCAATGCAACCGGTGTGGATAAAAGCAAAGTCACTGCTGCCATCCATCTCAACGCAGTCATCCTTGAGGGTGATTTTATCCATAATGTCAACCCCAAGCTTAACATTGATGTTGGGGTGGTCAAGCAGATTTTCAAAAAGCTTGGTAAAGCCGTGCTTGGGCATATACTGATGGGTATCTCTGAAATAGCCGTCCTCGTAAGAGATGCTTACGGGAACGCGGCCTGTAACACCCTCGCCAAGCTGCTCCGGCAAAAGACCCCATTGCTTTTTGGTGTAGTTGAGGAAAACCTTTTCATAAACATAGTTTGCAAGCTCAACTAAATCCTTATCGTCCTCTTTGCGAAGCTCAGAAATGGTCACCTTATTTCCAAGGCCGTATTTGTCGATAAGCTTTTGCTCAATCTCCTTTGCCTTGTCGGCAGGGAAGGTTTGATTGAGTGAGTTCAAGGAGAAGGGAATGGGCACGTAATTGCCATCAATGTAGCCCAAAACCTTGTGCTTGTATTCAAACCACTGGGTGTATTTGCTTAAAAACTCAAACACGTTGTCCAAACTGGTGTGAAAAATGTGTGGTCCGTACAGATGAATGTAAGAGCCTGACTTGTCCATATAGTCGTAAGCATTGCCGCCGATTTGTTCTCTTTTTTCATACACGTTAACCTGATATCCGGTTTCAGCCAATTTTCGGGCAACAGTAGCTCCTGCGAAGCCTGCGCCAACAACAACTGCCTTTTTCATACGACAGCTCCTTTACTTATTTTTCATATATTCAACGTAATCGTCGCAAACCGATTTGTCGCCGACTTTTTGCACTACACCGTGCTCAATCCAAACCACGGTGTCGCACATCTTTTGAATTTGCTCAATAGAGTGAGAAACAAACAAAACTGTGGTACCGCCGTTTATCATAGATAACATTTTTTCTTCACTCTTGGCCTGAAATGCGATATCGCCAACCGAGAGAATTTCGTCAACAATCAAAATCTCCGGCTCAACAATGGTGGCAACGCTGAAAGCCAAGCGTGCAATCATACCTGACGAGAAGTTCTGAACAGGCACCTCCAAAAAGTCGTGCAGCTCTGAAAAATCAACAATCTCCTGAAACTTCGCGTCGATAAAATCTTTTGAATAGCCCATAATCGCGCCGTTAAGATAGATGTTCTCACGAGCGGTCAGCTGAGGGTCAAAACCGGCACCCAGCTCAATCATGGGGCAAATATTACCGTAGGTTTTAACCTCGCCCTTAGTGGGCTTCATAACGCCTGCAACCACCTTAAGCAGGGTGGATTTGCCCGCACCGTTAGAGCCTACAAAGCCGATAACCTCACCTTTTTTAATCTTAAAGGACACGTCGGTCAGTGCCCAAAAATCTTTCTTCTCGCGTTTTTTGCCGCGGCCGAAATCAACAAACCATTGCTTAAGTGAAAATCCCTTTTCTATACCAAGGTTGAAGCGCATAGAAACGTTGTCAACCTCGACCATATACTTATTGGTTTCCATACACACCCTCCTTATACGTAATAGATAAACTTGTCTTGGTTTTTCTTAAACACAAACACACCCAAAATCAAGGTGCCAAGTCCCATAAACATACAGTAAGCCCAAACGTTGATGCCGGGAATTTGGTGATAAAGAGCAACCCATCTTACGAAATATATAATCCAGTAAAGGGGGTTGAACTTAAACAGGGCAAGCAATACAGGGTTATCGATAATAGCAATGTCATACATAATGGGGGTCATATAGGTCCACAGCGAAATCAAAACGCCGTAGATATAAAACATATCTCTCAAAAATACCGCAACGGTTGAAAGAATAAGACCCATACCCAAAGTGAAAAGGAACAAGCAAGCGTAAGCATAGGGCAGCACTATGTGGTGCCAGGTAACTCCCGTTCCCGTTGCAAGAAGAATTACGTACAAGGGAATAAGGGATAACAAAAAGTTAATGCCTACAAACACACACTTTGAAAGAGGAAAGATGTATTTGGGCATATAGACCTTGTTAATCAGACTGAAGTTGCTCACAACGCTGCTCATAGCAAGGTTAGAGGCTTCGCTGAAATAGTTGAACACAACAAGACCGGTCATAAGATAAGCCAGGTAGTTAACACCGGGGGTAGTGAACTTAAAAACGTTGGTGAAAACAATGGCCAGAACGGTCATGGTAAGCACGGGGTAGAGAAGGCTCCACAAAACGCCCAGAACGCTTCTTTTATACTTAACCTTAAAATCTCTTGCAACCAATTGCTTGAGCAAAAAAGTATATTTTTTTATGACGTATTTGATGTTGTTAAACACGGATGTAAGACCACCTTTATAAGTAAAAATACAACAACCCATAATCACATATAATTTTACCACAATGCAGACATAAAATCAACACTAAAAATTATATGGATTACAGGCTGTAAAACATATTTCTATAAGTTCAAAATGCCGTCATTAACGGCCCTTTCGGCATATCGTACCGCTTCCATAGCATCCTTGGCGTATTTGTCGGCGCCAATCTTTGCGGCATATTCTCCGTTAAGCACAGCGCCGCCAACAACCGTTTTGCACCAAGGTGCCTCCTGCTTAAGCAGGTTAACGGTGGCCTCCATAGCAGGCAGAGTGGTGGTCATAAGTGCGCTCAGCCCCACAAATTGAGCCTTCAGCTCCACCGCTTTGTCAACGATAACCTGAGGGGGCACGTCCTTACCCAAATCAACCACTCTAAAGCCGTAATTTTCAAGCAACAGCTTCACGATGTTTTTGCCGATATCGTGAATGTCGCCCTCAACCGTGGCAATTACAAAGGTGGCTTTCCCACTTTTTTTGTCATTGCCCGACATACTTGCCTTTATAACTTCAAAGGCACTCTTGGCCGCCTCGGCACTCATAAGCAGCTGGGGCAGATACACTTTTTTCTCTTCAAACCCCTTGCCTACAATGTTAAGGGCAGGGATTATTTCGTTGTTCACTATTTCAAGAGCAGGTGCATCCTTTATCAGCTGCTCGGTCAGTTCTTTTGCCTTGTCCTTAAAGCCTTTGATGATGGCCTTTTGCAGCTGAGATGCAAAATCCTCTGTCTTATTGTCGGCCGTCACCGACACAGCCGTTGCAATAGTAAATCCGTCGGCAGCGCCGATGTATTCTGTACAGTTTTCATCCAATCCCTTAAGAGCGTTATAGGCATAATAGGTTTTCATCATCTCGGCAGAATAGGGGTTCATAATGGCCGCCGAAAGACCGTTTTCGAGAGCCATAGCAAAGAATATGCTGTTAACGGCGTCACGGTTGGGCAACCCGAATGAAACGTTTGAAACGCCCAAAGAGGTGTGACAGCCAAGCTCGTTTTTGATAACCTTCAGCGCATCAAGTGTCACAAGTGCCGCCTTGTTGTCAGCACTGACAGTCATTGCCAACGTATCAAAAATCAGATCCTTTTTGCTTATGCCGTATTGTTCTGCGGTATCAATAATCCGCTTTGCAATCTCGACCCGCTCCTCAACAGTATCGGGGATACCCTTCTCGTCCAAAGTGAGAGCCACCACAACACCGCCGTATTTTTTCACAAGAGGGAAGATGGCGGCCATACTTTCAGCCTTTCCGTTGACCGAGTTTATCATAGCCTTGCCGTTATATCGGCGCAAAGCCTTCTCCATCGCCACGGTATCAGCGGTGTCAATCTGCAAGGGCAAATCGGTCACCGTTTGCAGCTCTGTAGTAGCGGTGCAAAGCATCTCTGCCTCGTCAATATCGGGCAAGCCCACGTTAACGTCAAGAATGTGGGCGCCCTTGTCCTGCTGACCTGCACCTTCGGATAAAATATAGTCAATATCCCTTTCAATCAGCGCCTGCTTAAAACGCTTTTTACCTGTGGGATTGATACGCTCACCAATAAGAATGGGCTTTCTGCCAAACTCAACAGCGTGAGTATATGACGACACAAGGGTGATGCCTTTGTTTGTGATTTCGGCAGGCTTAAGCCCTTCTGTCTTGTCGCAAACCGCCTTGATATATTGGGGGGTGGTGCCACAGCAACCGCCCACAATTCTAACACCTTTTGCGGCCAATGCAGCCACCTCGTCGGCAAATTCTTCTGCCGAAACGTCAAAATAGGTTTTGCCGTCAACTGCTTTTGGCAGTCCTGCGTTGGGCTTCATTACAACGGGCACAGAGGCGTATTCAAGCAGCCTTTGAGCAACACCGCCCAACTGCTTGGGACCAAGGGAACAGTTGGCACCCAAAGCGTCAACTCCCATACCCTCAAGCAGGGCAACCATAGCCTCGGGGGATGCACCCGTCATCAGCTTTCCGTCCTCGCCGTATGCGTTGGTGACGATAACTGGCAAGTCGCAGTTTTCTTTAACTGCAAGCAAAGCCGCCTTAGTTTCGTAGCTGTCGTTCATAGTTTCGACCACCACAAGGTCAACACCGCAAGCGGCACCGATTTTAACCGTCTTTGCAAAAACAGCCACAGCATCCTCAAAATCAAGGTCGCCCAGGGGCTTAAGCAGCTTGCCTGAGGGGCCGATGTCAAGCGCGATAAATTTATCTTTTGCCGATTGGCTTTGCTTACGTGCTGCCTTGGCATTATCAACAGCCGCACTGATTATATTTTCAAGCTCAGCGTCGTCAAACTTAAGGCTGTTTGCTCCAAAGGTATTGGTGCAAACAACATTACTTCCGCAATCAAAATAATCCCGATGTATCTTTACGATAACCTCAGGATGAGTGATGTTCCATCTTTCGGGGTGTTCACCTGCTTTAAGGCCTTCCTTTTGCAGCAGGGTACCCATACCGCCGTCAAGATATACGATATTGGATTTTAAAAAATCTCTGAAATTCATAATTCACACCCGAATTTATTATTTCTTCACAATCCCCGCAATAGCAGTAACCGATTTAGAAGGGGACATAAGCAGGCTGTCATTGAGAGTCAACCCTATTTTGCGCTCACAGTCAAGCAGACTAAAAATATCTCTTTGCGCGTCAATGGCAAGGTCGCCGTAGCCTGCACTGAAACGAGGCTTGGTTTTGATGCCGATTTCATCACAAAAAGCATCGCACAGCGCCTCAATCCGCTCGTTGCCCAAGGCCTCAAGCATCAACGCCTTGGCAGGGGACAGACGGCTGTACTTTGCAATCAGTCGGTCAAATTCAGCCCCCACGGTAGCGGCAAAAATAACGGCTTTTTTGCAGTCGGACAAATTTTTGGCAAGGTCTGCCGAATTAAAGCGGCAATCACCAAAATCGCACACGCCATCTGCAACCTCAATTTCAAATTGGCGGTAGCACACCTTAAAGGATATTTTACCCTCTGCCTCTTTAATGCACTCGTCAAGCAAGGACAACACGTCGTCGGTGTCCTCCTTACAGCCTGCATATCGCAAAACTTCTCTTTTACAAATGGGCAGACTGCCGTATGACTTGACCAAAACAGCCCCCGTCATTTGCCTAAAATATCCGACAAATTGCTTTGAATTTTAGCAGCAACGTCGGGCTTGTTCATAGAATAAACATGCACGTTGGTTATGCCGTTGGCATATAAATCGATAATCTGGTCGGTGGCATAGGCAATGCCGGCTTGCTTCATAGCCGCAGGATCAGAGCCGAATTTGTCCACCAGACTTTTAAAACGCTGTGGCACGTGGGAGCCTGACAGCTTGATGGCGCGGGCCACCTGATTGGCATTGGTGATGGGCATAATGCCGGGAACAACAGGCACAGTGATGCCTGCCTCGCGAATTTTATAAAGAAAGTTGTAAAGCAGGTTGTTGTCAAAAAACATCTGTGTGGTCAAAAAGTCGCAGCCTGCATCAACCTTTTCTTTAAGATGCAAAATATCCTCCCTTTGGTCGCGGCTTTCAGGGTGAATTTCGGGATAGCAAGCACCACCGATGCAAAAATCTGGGTTAGCCGCCTTTAATTCCTTAACAAGGTCAACCGCGTGGGTATAATCCCAACCGCTGCGGTCAGCATCTTCAAGTTCTGTCGGGATGTCACCCCTCAAAGCCATAACGTTTTCAATGCCTGCCGCCATAATTTCGGCAATTTTTTTATTCACCGTTTCCTTGGTAGAGGAAACGCAGGTAAGGTGCTCAAGTGTAGGTACACCGTAACGCTCCTTGATATTTTTTGCAATATCAAGGGTGTATTTGCTTGTGCCGCCGCCTGCACCGTATGTGACACTCATAAATGATGGACGAAGCGCCGCAATCTCTTCGGTTGCCTCTTTAACCGATTGAAAGCTTGTTTCGGTTTTGGGTGGAAAAACCTCAAAAGAGAGTGAAAGGGTATTGTTTTCAAGTATATCTGTGATTTTCATAAAAAGCACCTCCAATCGATATGAATATTATAACTCTGTCAAGGATTTAAATCAACCATAAATAAGCTAAATTTCAGGAAGGTCTAAGGTTCTCTTAAAAAAGAGGGGGCAGCCCTACATTTTTTTTGCTTGATAGAAAAAAGCTACACGAGAAAAGGGAGCTGTGGTTAGGGATAATTCGCCTAAAACAGCGACTTTTTGCAGACCAATGCGTTAAAACACCGCAGTACGCGACAGCGTTACTGCGGTGTTTTGCCTTTTGTTCTATCAAAAATTCATCTGTTTTAGGTGCTTGCAGTTTTG
>JAZNIT010000043.1:0-9155 GCA_045577615.1 Acutalibacteraceae bacterium | reverse complement strand
AGGGCTTGACCCTGCCGTAATGGCAAGCCCCTTTATCACAACCATCGTTGACGCCGTTACGCTGATCATCTATTTCGCAGTCGCTTCCACGCTGTTGGGGATATAAAAAAGCACTTGCAAGGGCGTGCACAGTTAGCGGAGAAATCGCAAAACCTTTTACCAATACACGGTAGGGGCGAACTGTGTTCGTCCGCGGGCGTTCAAAGAACGCCCCTACGGATAAGCGATATTTGATCCTCAGAAAACAAAGAGATAACCCCGACAGATTTTTAAAACGTCTGTCGGGGATCTTTATATATTCGATAAACTGAAATCTGTTGAACTTTTTATGCCTTTTTGGATTTGTTATCAAGTTTCCAACCAAAAATAATTCCTAAAATGAACAAGACAAAAGAAGCGGGAATTATTAAAAACATTAACCACAAAAAAGCTACACCGCACAATGCGATACCACCCAAACATACTAAAACCGTAGCATCAATCACAATACATGGAAAAACCGCCTTATTAAATCTCTTGAATTTTAAAACAAAATAATAGAAATATGTTGCAGCTCCAAAAGACAATATAATTGGAATAAATAACAACATAGATTTTATTATTTCTTTCAGACTTGGGGCAACATGTTCACCCGAATAGCCTTCACTTGTCAAACACATTGGATATACAAAAACGGCTATACAAAAAATAGCAGCTAAAATTAGAAAATAACAAAAAAATCCCAATAAATCTCTTTTTTGAATTTTATTCATTTTAATTCCTCAATATATTGTAATTTTTGATTAATTCGACTATTTGTTAAATGAAAATTTATCGTTCTGCTTTATCGCCAGTTTCGCCTTTGTTTAACAAACGCTTCGGGCTTAGCCCATACCCCTAAAGATGGACGAACGCGTCCAAAGGCTCCCTCCGGGAGGGAGCTCCCGACGGAGTCGGGTGAGGGAGAGTGCGTTACAATGAGGTTAGTACAAACCTAAAGTCACGCAGGCTCCTTCCGTCACGCTACGCGTGCCACCTTCCTCCCGGAGGAAGGCTTTTCGTTAGCCTCATTATAACACAAATCGGCAGAAGAAACAATCCTTCTGCCGAAATTTTTGTGACCGCAAATTCTCCGTTTAAAACAACAGAGAATACTGTCAGGGGGTTGTTTTTTACTCGTTTTCGTCGGGCTCTGCAAGCACGTGGTCAAGCACGTGGGTGAATATGCCCCCAAACAACGAGTGCGCCTGCTCCAGCTCTTGCTCCGAAAGTCGGCCCTCTCTGTAAAGCTTACGCAGGGCCTTGGCCTTCTTTTCAAATCTGGAGAATTCGCGATTGATGTTGCCCAGCGCTCTTGAAGCGGTGGGATCTGAGTAGTAACCCATGTGGATTTCCTCCCTTTAAAAATATTTTGTTTTAGGAAGGCAAACAAAAAAGCCTATCCTGATTGGGCGCAATTCCCCTAAGGAATTCCCAATCCGAATAAGCTTTAATTTCAATTTTTACACATCTTATCACAACCCGACCGCTTTGTCAAGGGGGTGATGATATGTTTTGGAGGTTAAAACTCCACCTTTTCGCCCTTTTTCAGCTTCTCGCGGAACTCTGCGGTAGCGCAGAAGATAACGTCACCCGAGGAGTTGATAGCAGTTTCCAACGAATCCTGCACAACGCCAATGATAAAGCCGATGCCGACAACCTGCATAGCCACGTCGGGGCTAACGCCAAGCAATGAGCAAGCCATGGGGATGAGCAGCAGCGAGCCGCCTGCAACACCCGATGCGCCGCAAGCGCCAAGGGTAGCCATAAAGCTGAGCAAAATCGCAAGAAAAAGGTTAACCTCGATGCCCTGAGTAAAGGCGGCAGCAAGGGCCATAACGTTGATGGTGATGGCGGCGCCGTCCATATTTATAGTAGCGCCAAGAGGAATAGCCACCGAATAATACTCTTTATCAAGGCCAAGCTTTTCGCACAGCTTCATATTAACGGGGATGTTGGCGGCAGAGCTGCGAGTAAAGAAGGCGGTGATGCCCGACTCCTTAAAGCACTTGAAAACAAGGGGATAGGGGTTGCGCTTAAGAGAGATGGCAACAATCAGCGGATCGATGATAAGGGCGACGGCAAGCATACATCCCACAAGCAAAAGCAGAATTTTGCCGTAGTCGGTGAAAATCTGAACGCCGTACTCGTTGACCGATGAGTAGACAAGGCCAAGAATACCGAAGGGGGCAAGCTGAATAACCCAGGCAACTGCCTTGCCGACGGCAGCTGACAGGTCGCTGAGCATCTCTTTGGTTTTGTCGCTTGCGGCGCGCAAGGCAAGACCAAAAACGATGGCCCAGGACAGAATGCCAAGATAATTGCCGTTGATGATAGCGGTGATGGGGTTGGTTACAATATTGCCAAGCAGAGTAGAGAAAACCTCGCCCAATCCTGAGGGAGCAGTGGCAGAGGAGCCCTCTGCTCCTGCGAGAGGCAGCGTTACCTTGAATATATAGCTTGCTGCAACGGCAACAACAGCGGCAAGGAAGGTGCTGAGCATATAAAAGAAAATAACCGTTTTAAAGCGGCTGCCGATGCCCTTGCCTGCACTGGCCAGAGATGCGATAACAAGCACAAAAACAAGCAGTGGTGCGATGGCCTTAAGAGCGCCCACAAAAACCTCACCGAAAACAGACACAAAGGATGCCTGAGGCAGATAAACGCCAAGCACTGCGCCGATTACAATAGCCACTGCAATTTTAAGAATAAGGGGAACTTTTGCATAAGTTGCAACAAATTTTTTCATAAGAAATCTCCTACTGTTTTTATATTTGAAATTATACTATATCTCTCCCTTTTTGTAAAGTTGAAAAGGGCAAATACTCTTGAAAATCGGCCAAAAAACTGATATAGTATTTTTATAAGGCTATTTCAAAAGCAAAGGAAGGATTTGAATGAAAAACGTTATCAGGCAATGGCTCAGCCTTGCCATTATTATTGCCACTCTGCTCACCTTCACCGCTTGCGGCGGCGATGCAACCCTTAACGGCAGCTCCACAACCTCTGCCCTTTCAAGCAGCGTGACCTCCCTTGAGCCCAACACAAGCGATGCCTCAAGCGGCACCTCAGATGAGGCCCATTTAAGCGGCTCGGGCAATAACTTTGCCTTTACGGTGCCTACCTATTCGGGCGCGCCCTATGCGGTGGTCAATGATAATCAGCCAAACTTTTCCGAAGCCGAGCTTACCACCAAGGCTTATGAAAAATACACACCCCTTGACCAATACGGTCGCTGTGGCGTAGCCATCGCCTCTTGCGGCACCGAGATTATGCCTGCCGCTGATGAAAAGCGGGGTAGCATCAGCTCGGTCAAGCCGTCGGGATGGGTGCAGGCCTCATACAGCGGCATTTCGGGCGGCTATCTGTGGAACCGCTGCCATCTTATCGGCTGGCAGTTGTCGGCCGAAAACGCCAACACAAGCAACCTTATCACAGGCACACGCTATATGAATATCGAGGGTATGCTGCCCTTTGAGAATATGGTGGCCGACTATATCAGAGAAACAAAAAATCACGTGGCCTACCGCATCACCCCCATCTTTGCCGAAAATGAGCTTGTCTGCCGCGGCGTAAGGATGGAGGCCTACTCTATCGAGGATAACGGCGAGGGTATCTGCTTCCACGTCTATTGCTACAACGTGCAGCCCGGCATCACCATAGACTATGCCACGGGCAAAAGCAGCAGCGGCACCTCGGTGTCAAGCAATCCCTCATCGGTGCAGTCGGCATACACTGCTACACCCAGCGCCACCATCACCCCCGTTGAGTCTTTGGTGTGGATCCCTAAAACGGGCAAAAAGTATCACTCCAGCCCATCCTGCAGCAATATGAAAAATCCCTCTCCGATTGAGGAGCAAACGGCTAAAGATCTCGGCTATACCCCCTGCTCGAAGTGCTATTGATAACAAAGTGCTGCTGAAGAATGACAGCGCAAAAAATTCTCTAATTTTTTTGTTTAAGGGAAAAATCGACCACAACTGACACGGGGTATAATGTATAATAATCCCAGTCGTTTAAGAGTGGTGATTATAATGTACACGGTATTTAAAGAAGAACTGAACAGTGACGAAACGGGTGACTACGTTACCTTTGGTATTCGGTGGCAAAATGACCGTAGTTTTTCGGTTAGCGACATATCCCTTGACGAAGAGCAGGTAACTAACCTTGCCCACCTATTTAACGAGTTGGAGCTTGACCCCACTCATTTGTTTGACGCAGTTGAAGATTTTGTCTACGATAATTAAAAGCCTCCCGTTGGGGAGGCTTTTAATTATTGCGTTGAATTTGACATTCTCACACCATCGTGGTATATTTATACCATACAAATCACTTGCCGAAAAGGAGATCAAAAGAGATATTATGATTAACGCATATTTTGAAAAAATCCGGCAAATAAACTCCGATTATATAAATGTCTGGCAGCAGGTTTGCAACCTTGAAAGCCCCACCGACAGCAAGTCGGGAGTTGACAGTGTGGGCGACTTTTTTGCAGGGCTTGCTCAACAAAAGGGCTGGGCGGTAGAGCGCTTTAACCACGACTGCTCAGGCAACGTGGTGTGCATAACTATGAATAAGGAGGGTGAGGGTGCTCCTTTGGTTTTGTCAGGCCATATGGACACCGTTTTCCCCGTGGGCGCCTTTGGCTCCCCTGCCACTCACGTCGAGGGGGATAAAATCTACGGCCCCGGCGTGTGCGACTGTAAGGGTGGCGTTGTGGCAGGCTTTATGGCTATGGATGCCCTTGACCAATGCGGCTATAATGGCCGCCCCGTTATGCTGCTCCTTCAAAGCGACGAAGAAAACGGCTCGTTGCGCAGCCAAAAGGCCACCATCAACTACATTTGCAACAGAGTAAAGGATGCAGTGGCATTTCTCAATCTTGAGGGCCACACAGCAGGCGAGGGCTGTCTTGAGCGCAAGGGCATACTCACCTATAAATTCAGTGTACACGGCATATCCGCTCACTCCTCACGCAGTGCAACCGAGGGAGCCAATGCCATCGCCGAGGCGGCTCACAAAATCATCGAAATCGAAAAAATCAAGGATGGAGAGGGCGTCACCTGCGCCTGCACCATCATTTCGGCAGGCACCACCGTCAACACCCTTCCCGACCTATGCGAGTTCATGGTTAACATCCGCTTTGCAACGGCGGAGCAAAAGCAATGGGTCGAGGCCAAAATGCAGGAAATTGCCGACACCGTCTATGTCAGCGGCTGCAAGACCGACCTTACGGTAGAATCCTACCGCACCGCTATGGAGTTTTCTCCGAAAAACAAGGCTTTGCTTGAGCTTATGAACGAGGCGTTTACCGATTGCGGCCTGCCCACTCTTAAGGCAAGCAAGCGCACGGGTGGCTCCGACGCTGCCGACGTTACCCTCTTTGGCATCCCCTGTGTGGACTCACTCGGCGTGCGCGGCGGCAAAATTCACACTACCGACGAGTTTGCTATCGTTGATTCTCTGGCAGAGTCAGCAAGGCGTATAGTTGCCGTCGCCCACAAATTAAGCAAGGAGCAATAAAATGATCTGGTTAGCGGCTTGCTTTTGCGCATACCCGATATTTTGGGCGACAAATGGAAGGTTTCGGGCAAACGCTCTGCCATCGTACCGTTAAATATGGATAAATAAAATTAACCCCCGCAGGTTGCTGACAATCTGCGGGGGTATGTTTTTTAATTATACGCAATCCCAATATTTATCAAGTGCGTTGGTAAGGGTGGACAAGGATTCGTCGATATCGTTAAAGTTAATAACAAACTCCTTGCGACGCTGCAGCACGTAAACGTAAGAAAGTCCGCTCACAGCACCCTTTTTCTTGCCTGAGGTGCAATAGTCAAGCATTCTCTCGGTGAGGATAAGGGTAGCCACTGCAAGTGAATTGTCAAGCTCAATTTGAGCGGTAGCAAAGTTGTTCACACAAAGGATAAGGCCGAGCAACTCACGGTCAACCGTTTTGCCGTCGATGGCGTTGAGCAGTTTATAGGTGTCGGAAAAAATCTTTTTAAAATTGTCCACATCAACATTTTTGCGGCTGAACAATTCGTTGCGCAACTGATGCCACTCAAAAGAAAGTTCTGAAATATTTTCTAAAGCTACTTCATTCTTTTTCACAATACATCCCATCCTTTAGCGTGATAGTTACATATAGAATAATACCACATAAATTTGGCTCTGTCAACGCACAAAAAACACCCGTTGCCGCTCACAGCCACAGCACCCCGTTTGTTGACAAATCCCCCGAAACTATGTTAGTATAATAAAAACAAAATTCGGAGGAAGTATAATGCTTAACGATTTTGAAACCGACCTCTTTGATAGCGAAGAGGTCGACGTGTGGCTTATAGAAGATGACGAAGAGGATGACGAGGACGAATTTGACGAAGGCGACGAAGTTGCACCTGTTGATATATCGTTTCTTGCCTTTGTCAAAGAAAACCCCACCTATCTTAACAGCTTAAACAACCACATTAAGGAGCTTTTTAATAGTTACAAGTGGCTGTCAAGCGGTCGCTACCTCAAAATTGCCAAAACCCCTGCGGTCAACGCCCTTGTGCGACGCATAGGCTTTGGTATGCTTATGCGTCACGCCTTAGAGGTTGTTTCTATCGACCTCTGCTTCTCAAACGGCATCGAGATTGGCGGCAAAAGTGTTTACTACCGCCTTGAAAAGCTGGGCGAGCAGGTTGTTATGGGCATGGACGGGGCCACTAAAAAAATTCTCAACACCGCCCTTGACTATACCAACGGCACCGCTCACCCCCATGTTATAGGTCGTGCGCCCCTTGACTTTGACGCTTTGGTGGATTTTTACACCACCTCTTACCGCAGCGTTATTGAGAACCAAATGAACACAACCGACAATAACCAGGTAAAAGGTTATCTGCGTCGCTTGCTTCGCGAGATGGATAATTTCAGCATCAAGCACCCCATCACCCGTATGCTGGCCAAGGGCTGCCTTGCCCGACTGCTTAACGAGTGCACCGTTAACCGTTGGTGCTACAACTGCAACATTGCACCCACCGATATTTCCACCGCAGAAAATCCTCGCAGTGTCAGCAGCCTGCTCAAAGAACTTTCAAGCTGGGTAAACAAGAACACAAAAAATGCATTTGGCATTTCTGCCTTGGACCAAAAGGTTATCAATAACCTTTATCAGATAAAAAGTGCATCAAACGACTTTATGCACATTTCTCCCGACAAAATCAGCATTTTAAACGTCTACAAATGCCACAAAATCCTTCAGCTTGTGCGCTACATAATCTTTTCAGAGTGCTCACCCGATGCCGTTGAGATGAAGTTCAACCCCAAAAGGAGCCGCAGCACTGTAATTGCCACCACTCTTTTGTGCGGCTTTGGCGGTATACTGGGCGCCCATCATTTCTTTGCGGGCAACATATCCTGCGGCATTTCACGAATCCTTTATCTCGCCCTTTACGTTTGGCTGCGCTGTATAAAGTTTTCAGTGCTTTTTTGGGCACCTTTTTTCAGCTTTGTTTTGAAACTAATACTTTTTGCCCTGCCCTTCATTGATATGATGTATATCAGCGACGGCGAGTTTGAAACGGCAAAATGGGGTATGCTCACCTCAACAAGCAAGGGCACCCGAGCTCTGGCAAGCGCATTAAACATAATGCTTATTATAGTATTTGTAACGGTTTGATTAAAAAATAAAGGAGAAACAAATGGTTAAGCAAGCCTTTATCCGTGCAAGCATACCCTTCAGTATGCCTGCCTCTTTGATTACGGATGAAAAGTTTATTTCAGATACCAAGGAAAAGGGCTGGACTAAAAGTGCTGTGCAGGGCGACTTTTTGCTTAAGCACATCAACACAAGCTTTTCAAACAATGTGGTCTGTTTTACAAAGCCTTGCAGTCAGCCTCTTGTGGTTGAATACAAAAATCCCAACACCACCTGCCGCTATGACATCAGCGTCAGCGAGGTTTCGGTTTATTGCTTCGACACCGGCATAGGCATATGCACTCTGCACATCCCCTATGACAGCGCGGTTGATGCCGACGATTTGGCCAATGTCTGCTCAACGCTTTATGTGTCGGTTGACCACGGCGAGCACAAGGGCGGCATCCCCATCGAAAGGGAAGGCAAGCCCATATATATGAGCAACGTGGCCGACGAGTTTTTGACCGACCTGCTGGGTGACGATTACAGCCTTTATTCAATGTTTAACGAGGTTTCCCTCAGGCGCATCAATATGTTTACCGCCGCCCTGTGCGACAAGCCCGAAACCGAGGGTGACAAGACCCCTTATACACAGCTTTGCTATCTGCTGTCAAACGCCTATGACACCCGCGACAAGAGCCCATCTTATATTGGTCAGAATATACTTGAGCAGCAACCCTATATCCGTTGGGGCTTTTCAAAAAGAGGCTGTGCTGCTGTATCCAATCTGACGGGTCAGGCGGCCAACGACAGCCACCTGCAAAACCGTTGGTTTGAATCGGTAAAGAGCAATTATTTTTACCTTTATCTGATGGTTTTTCACGAGAAAATTGCCATCTACAACTACCTCAACAATGCAGCTGAGGACCCTCATATGAATATGATAAGCCTCAATCAGGAGGCGCTGCTTAACTTTAACTCAAAGTACGTTTTCACCATTGTGTCAGATGAACCCTTCATTCAAAGCGTTTACACCAAGTTCAAGCAGGTCACCGATGCCGACGATTTGTATGCCGAGCTGCTCGATCAGCTGAAGCATATGTTTGAGTATGCCCAATTCAGAGCCAATCAGGACACCGAAAATGCCAACCGCCGACTCAATCTCACCTCGGTAGTTATCAGCGCCATCTGCCTTGTGTCTATCCTTTTTGAATCCATCAACTTTTTCACCAGTCAGGGTTTCAAGTTCGGATTTAACTCTATGGCAAGCATCATTTTCACAAGCATCATTGCTTTTGAGGCAGTCGCCCTTGTGTTCATTCTTGTTTGGGTATCCCGACTTAACAAAACAAAAAAGAAGAAAAAATAAAATTAATGATATGCACCCCAAAAGTTAGACACTTTTGGAGGTGCATATTTTTATGGCAAAAAAAGGAACAATACAACAAAAGTATAGTGCAGAATTCAAAATAGGTGTTATAATGGATATGCGAGAACACCATATGGGATATCGAGA
>JAZNIT010000042.1:0-24276 GCA_045577615.1 Acutalibacteraceae bacterium | reverse complement strand
AAGTGCGCTTTTTATTGGCCTGCCAGCCACGCAACGGTCATCGGCGACCCGTAAACGGGTTGTAAGTCTTTGCCGGCTCCCCTTGTCAGGGGAGCTGTCGGCGGCAGCCGACTGAGGGGTAGTCTTTCCTTTTCTCTCCCTCCGTCTTTTTGCTTCGCAAAAATCCACCTCCCTCGTCAGAGGGGGGCAGGACATAAAGCGCTTTCTGCGTTTGCCTTTGATTTCTGCAATTTTTGTTCATCGGTAAACCTCTTTTGAACCACGCGATAGTCGCGTGGTTTTCGTTTACAAAAAAACACCCGAAAGCGAGATGCTTTCGGGTGTTTTGTTTGTGTAGCTAAAATTACTTAAGCTCAACCTTTGCGCCAACTTCTTCGAACTTAGCCTTGATAGACTCAGCCTCTTCCTTAGCGCAAGCCTCTTTAAGAGTCTTGGGAGCAGCGTCAACGAGAGCCTTAGCTTCGCCAAGACCGAGACCGGTAACTTCGCGAACAACCTTGATAACCTTGATCTTCTCTGCACCAACGTCAGCAAGAACAACGTCAAACTCGGTCTTCTCTTCAGCAGCGGCTGCGCCACCGGCAACGGGGCCTGCAGCAACAACAGCAGCAGCGGCGGTAACGCCAAACTTCTCCTCAACAGCGGATACGAGCTCAGAAAGCTCAAGAACGGTCAATTTTTCTACTTCAGCTACAATAGCTTCGATTTTCTCAGATGCCATTTTAATTTACCTCCAATAAAAATGTTTAATAAAATTTAATTTTAGTTTTGCAGATTATTCTGCGGGTGCTTCGGCAGGAGCCTCAGCGGGAGCCTCTGCAGCTGCTTCAGCGGGAGCCTCAGCAACAGTAGCGCCGCCGTTGTCGGCAACAGCCTTGATTACGCGAGCGAATGCTGCGATAGGAGCCTGCAATACGTTGCAGACCATAGAGAGAAGAACCTCTCTGGAAGGAAGCTTGGACAATGCATTGAGCTTTTCAATGCTGATAACCTCGTTATCGAGGAAGCCGCCTTTAAGTTGGAAATTGTCGTTATCCTCTGCGAACTTGCCGAGAATACGAGCAGCAGCAACATAGTCATCCTCGCTGGTTGCGATAGCAGTGGTACCGGTGAGTACGGTTGAAAGGCCTTCAAGAGAAGTGTCCTTAATAGCCAACTCGAGCATGGTATTCTTAACTACGGTGTAGTTAACGCCTGCCTCACGCAATTCCTTACGAAGCTTGGTGTCGTCTGCTACGTTGATGCCGCTGTAATTAACGATGACACCTGCAACTGCTTTGTCCAAACGCTCTTTAAGGGCAGCAACCTGCTGTTTCTTTGCTTCAAGAATTACTTGACTTGCCATATTTTCACCTCCGTTGTAAAAAACAATGCCTGTTCCCGACGGGGAACAGGCATGCTAATACAACAAGCACTTTGTGCGTAAATTGATTAGTTTAAACCCTTTCCCTCGGCAAGCGGTCGAACCGTTAGGCCAATAAAAATCGGCACTTGCTGTCTGCGGTCAAGAACAACATTTGATATTTTAGCATAAGACGAACAATTTGTCAACTATAAATTAGCCAACCTTGTTCGGGTTAATCTTAATGCCGGGGCCCATGGTGGTAGCAACCACGCAAGAGCGGATATACTGACCCTTTGCGGTAGCGGGCTTTGCCTTAACGATAGCGCCAAGCAAAGCATCAAAGTTCTCTTGGAGCTTCTCAGTGCCAAAAGAAACCTTGCCGATGGGGCAGTGGATGATGTTGGTTTTGTCAAGACGGTACTCGATCTTACCAGCCTTTGCCTCGGTAACAGCCTTGGCAACATCAGGAGTAACGGTACCTGCCTTGGGTGAAGGCATCAAGCCACGGGGGCCGAGAACCTTACCAAGACGGCCAACAAGGCCCATCATATCGGGGGAAGCGATAACAACGTCGAAATCCATCCAACCTTCGGTCTGGATCTTGGTTACATACTCTTCGCCGCCTGCGTACTCTGCGCCTGCGTCAAGAGCTGCCTGAACGTTGTCGCCCTTTGCGATAACGAGAACACGCATGGTCTTACCGGTACCGTTGGGCAGAACAACTGCACCACGAACCTGCTGATCAGCGTGACGTGAGTCAACGCCCAAACGAACGTGAACCTCAACGGTCTCGTCAAACTTTGCAATTTTAGTTTTTACTGCGAGGTCAAGAGCCTCGGTTACATCATAAAGCTTAGAGCCCTCAACGAGCTTTCTGCTGTCGGTATATTTCTTACCATGTTTCATTACTTAATTTACCTCCCAACAAGTGGTTAATCGGAATTTTCCTCCCACCGGGATATTTCCCGTGAGCAGACTTAAAATATTAGTCTACAACTTCAACGCCCATGCTGCGTGCAGTACCGGCAATCATGCTCATGGCAGTGTCGATATTAGCTGCATTTAAGTCGGGCATCTTGGTCTCGGCTATTTTACGAACCTGCTCTTTGGTAATCTTTGCCACCTTATTCTTGTTCGGTACGCCCGAAGCAGTCTCAAGACCGCAAGCCTTCTTAATAAGAACAGCTGCGGGGGGAGTTTTGGTGATAAAGGTAAAGGAACGGTCTGCATAAACCGTGATAACAACGGGGATAATCATACCTACGTCGTTCTTGGTGCGCTCATTGAATTCTTTAGTGAACGCCATAATGTTAACACCGTGCTGTCCAAGCGCGGGACCTACAGGGGGAGCCGGAGTGGCCTTACCCGCAGGAATTTGAAGCTTAATAAATCCAACAACCTTTTGAGCCATTGATAAGCACCTCCGTATAAAATGTGGTTTGGCGGTACAGCCTTATGCTGCCCTCCCACCGGCGTAACGCCGTAACGGTATTACCGTTAAGTTAATAATCAGTTGGCCAATTCGACCTGGTCAAGCTCAAGCTCGACTGAAGTGTCGCGACCCAACATAGACAAAGTCACGTGGACAATGCCCTTTTCAGTGTCGATAGAATCGACCTTGCCGCTAAAGCCTTCAAGTGCACCGTAAACGATGTCAACAATATCACCGACGGCATAGTTAACCTCGATGGTATGCTGCTCAACGCCCAGATTGGCAACCTCTTCATCAGTAAGAGGAACAGGGCTGCCTGAGGGGCCAACGAAGCCGGTAACGCCGCGAATGTTGCGAACGACAAACCAAGAATCGTCGGTAACGATCATCTTAACAAGCACATAGCCGGGGAAAATTTTACGCTCGACCTCTTTGGTTGCGCCATCTTTGCCGATTTCGGTTACTATTTCGGTAGGAACCTTTACGTCAAAGATAAGGTCTTGCATACTGCGGTTATCAACAATTTTAACCAAATTGTCGGCAACCTTGTTTTCATAGCCGGAGTAGGTATGAATTACATACCATTTTGCATCCAATTCAGACATTTGTTACCCTCCCTTATCGGTTAGGCGGCAAGAAGCCACTGGATGAGGTTGCCAAGACCAAGGTCAAGCAACCAAATAAATGCACCGACTACTGCGCATACGATAAGAACGATAACGGTATTTTTGGTAACAGTCTTGAGGTCAGGCCATCTGATCTTCTTGATTTCGCTCTTATACTCGCGGATAAATGCTACGAACCGCTTTGCCAGAGGCTTCTTTGCGCCATCAGACTCTAACACTTCGGCATAGTCATTTGCAAAAATGGTGATAATGCTGAATACCACAAAGGCAATAGCACATATCGTCAGCACAGCAGCAAGCTCTGTGTACTGAATGTTGGTCAACTCTCTGACCGTGATGGGACGATGGTCAATGTACATCTGAGGCTCGTTGAAGCTAAATACGAGCATCATGATCATGCTGACCACGCCGCACACAAGACCTCCCACGGTTGCACCCTTCCATTTGAAAGAGCAGCAAGCGCATACCGCACCGATGGCCATGAATACTAAAGTAAACAGGAACCATGATGAACGGAAAAAGTCAAGCTCCACATCGCCGGAGACGGAAGTTACTTTGGAGCCGAGCGCGAGCTGGCCGCCGGAAAGATTGAAAGTACCCTGAGGACCGGATACGCTGACAATGCCAAAGAAGAAAATGGCAAGTACAGCAACGGCCAAAGCAGCCGTAAGGATACGGCTAATCATAGTTGCAGCTTTCATTATTTCCCCTCCTTACTTGGTTTCTTTGTGGAGAGTGTGCTTTTTGCAGAATCTACAATACTTGTTCATTTCAAGCCTATCGGGGTCATTCTTCTTGTTTTTCATAGTGTTGTAGTTTCTTTGCTTGCACTCAGTGCAAGCGAGTGTGATTTTTACTCTCATATCGGCACCTCCCGTTTTACGGAAAAATTTAGCCTCCCTCTACAATCGAGTTTGGGCGCAAAAAACAAACCCCCTGTACAGAGGTAATAACGATTATAGCACAGATATTCCCGAAGGTCAAGTATTATTTTTTTGTCTTTTTTGCCTTTTTTGGGGGTCAAAATCAACTTCCTACATTATTATATATATAATAAGGGGATTAAGCATTGTCTTAATTTAATGTTTTTGTGTCCGCCAACACCTTTACACTTCGGATTTTTTGTAATATAATGGCACTACAAAATGCAAAAGGATGGGTTTTATGAAACAGGTTTCCGTTGCCATTGTAGGTATGGGCGGTCGCGGCCGCAACACCTACGGTCGAATGATGAGCAAAATCGACAATGCATATATCGCCGCAATTGCCGACATAAAGGCCGACGCTCTTGAAGAGTCTGCCAAGGAGTTTGGCATTGCTAAAGAAAATTGCTACACCTCTGCTGAAGAGTTGCTTAAGCAGCCCAAGCTGGCCGATATTCTGTGCATCTGCACCCCCGACGATTGCCACGTTACCCAAGCGGTTGCCGCTTTGGAAAAGGGCTATCATCTGTTGTTGGAGAAGCCTATCGCCACCACTCCCGAGGATTGCAGCGCCGTTCGCGAGGCAGCGCTTAAAAGCGGCAAAACGGTGGTCGTTTGCCACGTGCTGCGCTACACCCCCCTTTATTCAGAGGTTAAGCGCATAATCGACACGGGCGAAATCGGTGACATTGTCACCCTCAACGCCATCGAGCGCGTTATGTATTGGCATCAGGCCCACTCCTTTGTGCGCGGCAACTGGCGCAACAAAGAACTGTCGGCGCCTATGATTCTTGCCAAGTCCTGCCACGATATGGATATTATCCGCTTTCTTATGGGCAAAAAGTGCGTAAGCGTGTCATCCTTTGGCAACCTCTACCATTTTAAAGAGGAGAATGCTCCCGAGGGCAGCACCGCCCGTTGTAAGGATTGCCCCGTTGAGGGCTGCGTTTACAACGCATACGACTTCTATCTGCCCCTGGTTAAGGAGGATAGCACCTGGTGGCCTGCCAACATTCTGGCTGCCGACCCCACTAAGGAGAATATCCGCAAGGCCTGTGACGAGGGTCCCTACGGTCGCTGCGTTTACCGCTGCGATAACAACGTGGTTGACCACCAGGTTGTTAATATGCTCTTTGAGGATGGCGCTACCGCCAACTTCACCATGACTGCCTTCACCAACAGCGGTGAAAGAGGCATCACCGTAATGGGCACCAAGGGCGAAATCAGAGCCGACTTTAAGGAAAATATTATTCACGTTTACCCCTACGGCAAGGAGGAGCGCCACATCGACGTGCGCACCCTGACCAACGACTTCAGCGGTCATGGCGGCGGCGACATCGTAATGCTCCGCAACCTCATCGAATCGGTGAGAAATGACGAGCCCCCCTTCTTCCAGATTGCCGAAAGCGTTGAAAGCCACTTTATGGCCTTCGCCGCAGAGGAATCCCGTCTTAACGGTGGTATGCCCGTAAAAATTGATTAAAAAAAAAGGAAGAAAAGCAATCTGCTTTTCGTCCTTTTTAATGCACCAACGGTGCTATTCATGCCGAAGGCAATTTATGGTGCAATCCAATTCATGCCGAAGGCAATTTATGGTGCAAGCCAAATAAATGATTTGACGGCAAGCCGTCATAAATTGATGCTCGCACATCATGATTTGAAATCTGCGATTTCATAATTTGAATTGCTGCGCAATTCATTGCAAAGCTTAGGCTTCCTCAATATCCTGGCTAAACTCGGTAAGCTCAAGGCCTTCGTTCTTTTCCTGCGCCCACTGGAGTGACCACAGACCGTTGAAGATAAGCAAATCGTTGCCGCGCACATCCTTAACCCAACGGGTGTCGCCTGCAAGATTATAATTGTTAGCGTTAAAATCGGGCACGTTTACCCTGCGGATATACTCGTGAGGAATATCTTGCTTAAGATACTCAACACCGTATTCGCTTTGCATACGGAACTTCAGTACGTCGAACTGAAGCACGCCAACAACGCCAACGATAACCTTTTCCATACCGCCGCCGGGGAGGAAGAATATCTGAATTGCACCCTCTTGTGCAATCTGATTCATACCCTTGGCGAACTGCTTGCGCTTCATAGAGTCAACCTGCTCGATAATGGCAAAATGCTCCGGAGCAAAGGTGGGGATGCCTGAAAAGCGCACCTTGCTTTTGGACTCGCACACGGTGTCACCGATGGAGAAAATGCCGGGGTCAAACACACCTATAATGTCGCCTGCAAAGGCCTCGTCGATAATATCGCGCTCCTGCGCCATCATCTGCTGAGGCTGTGAAAGGCGCATGTTTTTTGCGCCCTGCAGGTGGTGATACTCCTTGCCGCGCTCGAATTTGCCCGAGCAAATGCGCAAGAAGGTGATGCGGTCACGGTGAGCCTTGTTCATATTGGCCTGAATTTTGAAAACGAAGGCAGAGAAGTTATCGTCAAAGGGGTCAACCACGCCACCGTCGGCATTTTTGCGAGGCAGCGGAGAGGTGGTCAGCTTTAAGAAATTCTCCAAAAACTGCTCAACACCGAAGTTGTTAAGTGCCGAGCCAAAAAATACGGGGCTGAGCTTACCCTTGCGCACCAGCTCAAGGTCAAACTCACCGCCTGCGCCGTCAAGTAGCTCGGTCTGATCCATCAGCTCCTGACGCAAATCGGCACCGATAAGGCTGTCAAGCCGCTCAACATCGTCGATAGGGCAGGTGATAGATTCAAGGCGGTTGCGGCCGCCGTGGAAGTTGTCAAAGGTAAGAATGTGACGGGCGTTGCGGTCGTAAACACCCTTAAAGGTAACGCCGCAGCTAATGGGCCAGTTCATAGGATAGGTGGCGATGCCGAACTCAGTTTCAAGCTCGTCAAGCAGGTCGAAGGGGTCGCGTGCCTCGTGGTCCAGCTTGTTTATAAAGGTAAAGATGGGAATGCCGCGCATTGCACAAACCTTGAAAAGCTTGCGAGTCTGGGGCTCGATACCCTTTGCAGCGTCGATAACCATAACGGCGCTGTCGGCAGCCATCAGAGTGCGGTAGGTATCCTCTGAAAAGTCCTGGTGTCCGGGGGTGTCAAGAATATTGATGCAGTAGCCGTCGTACTCAAACTGCATAACCGACGATGTAACCGAAATACCGCGCTGTTTTTCCAGCTCCATCCAGTCTGAAACAGCGTGCTTGTCACCCTGCTTGCCCTTAACGGAGCCTGCAGACTGAATAGCACCACCGTAAAGCAGCAGCTTTTCGGTAAGTGTGGTTTTACCCGCGTCTGGGTGAGATATAATAGCAAAGGTACGGCGCCTTTCTATTTGTTGTTTGGTTTTTTGATCCATCTTCAATCTCTTTTCGCAAAAAAATTCCACATAATTTTACCATACCCACAAACATTATGCAATATGAATTTTAGCCATTAAAAGGCATATAGGTCAAAAAAAGGTCAGATTGCACATTGATTTTGGGGGCAAGGCGAAACCCTCACCCTTGAGGGCGGTATGGGCCTCAGACCCTGATTTAAAGCCAAAAAAGCAGAGAATGAGTTGTCATTCTCTGCTTTTTTATTTATGATTTGACGGCAAGCCGTCATTAATTGATGCTTAATGCATCATAAATTGAAATCTGCGATTTCATGATTTGAATTGCTTTGCAATTCATGGCGAAGCCAATTTATGCCGGCGGCAAATCATTATTTACCTGTGCCCAGAAGGTGACGCCCCCCTCGGCGTTAAAGACGCCGTAATCAAGATTGGCGGCGCTCATAATGGCCTTTACCACCGACAAGCCAAGACCAAATCGGCCCTCCTGTCGGGAGTGAGCCTTGTCGGCTCGCCAGAAGCTTTGCCACAGCTTTTCCATATCCTCTTGTGGGATTTGCTCCCCCGCGTTATAAACGCACACCCTCAAGCCGCCATCAAGATAGGGCTCGGTATACAGATAAATTGTGCCTCCCTCAGGGGTGTGGCTGATGGCGTTGGACAGATAGTTTTGCACCACCTGCTCGGTCATCAGTCGGTCGCCCGTGACGGCTATCCGCTCGGGAAATCTGAGATGCAGGGTAATCCTCTTGTCACTCATCTGACGGCTGTTGCGGTCGGCAAGATTTATAAGTGATGAGGCCAAGTCAAACTCTTCGTTGTTAAGTTTAAGGCCGCCCTCAAGTTTTGAAAGCTCCAAAAGCCCCATAACAAGCTCGTTCATTCGTCGGCTTTCATCAAGTATAACCCTGCAGTATTTCTGTCGGGTTGCCTCGTCCTCTGCCATTGAGTCGTTAAGCCCCTCGGCATAGCCTTGAATGATGGTGATGGGGGTTTTCAGCTCGTGGGAAACGCCTGCAACAAAGCCTTTGCGCATACCCTCAAGGCGGCGCTCGGCATCAATTTCGTCCTGCAAGGAGCGGTTGCGCTCACTTAATTCGGCAAGGGCTCCGTCCAACGTTTCGGACAAAACGTTAAGGGAGTGGCCAAGGCGTGCGATTTCATCGTCACCCTCAACCGCAACTTTTTCTGAAAAATCAAGCTGTGCCATCTGCAGTGCACGCTTGTTCATCTGCTCAATAGGTCGGGTAAACCGACGGGCAAAAAGTATGCTCCACACAAGAGCAATAATCAGGCAGGCCGTGGCAATAAGCAAACTAAAACGGCTTGCAATTTCGGCACTGTTTTCAATAAGAGATTGCTCCATTATAACCTCTACCGACAGAGGATTGTCCTTGGGAGTATAGCTGTAAACAAGAATGTTGCCCCCTGCGGTAGAAATCTCACTTATGCGGCCGTCGGGGCCGTCGGGGCGACTTTTAATCTCTTCCTTCGTGGCGTCGGGTCGGTTGATTATCATATCAAAGCCGTCGATATCGGGGCGCATACTACCGGCCGCCGCGCTGATGGTTGAATATACGGGGGTGCCCGACTTATAGATAGTTACCGCAATGTTATTTTCTCGCTCGGCACTGCGCAAAATTTGAGCCGCCGCCTCTCGGTCGCTCAAATCCATATTGGCAATTTGCTGGGCGCAGGCCTTCATCTGTTGCTGCTGCTGATAGGTGAAATACTTAACAAACAGGGTGCTGCTTGCCAAATAAATGCACACAACGAACATTATGAATATCAGCGAGATGTTAATAAAAAGCCTTTTCCAAATCTTTCGTCCGTTTTTCATGCTTCTAATTTATATCCTATTCCGTAAACGGTTTTTAGATGAGAGTTGCCATACTCCCCAAGCTTAACGCGAAGTCGGGCGATATGAGAGTCCACCGTGCGAGAGTCACCCTCGTAATCATAGCCCCACACGCTGTCAAGCAGCTGTCCCCGCGTGAAAACTCTGCCGGGGTTGCGATGAAGCAGGTCAAGAATCTCAAACTCCTTGACGGTCAGCTCAAGCTTTTCACCGTCAAGAGAAGCGGTGTAGGCCGCCGAGTCAATCTCAATTCGAGCCGTAGGGGCAGAGCTTTTTTGGGCGCGGCGCAGCAGAGCCTCCACCCTTTTAACCAAAATAGTTGGGGAAAAGGGCTTGGTAACGTAGTCGTCAGCCCCTGCCTCAAAGCCAAGCAGCTGGTCAAACTCTTCACTGCGAGCGGTAAGCATCAATATGGGCAGCTCTGAAAATTCGCGGATTTTACGGCAGGCCTCCCACCCGTCCATCTCGGGCATCATAACGTCGAGAATTACAAGGGCGATGGAGCCATCGTCACGCACCATATCCACGGCAGCGGTGCCGTCGTCGGCCGAAAGAGGCTCATACCCAGCCTTTTTCAAAAAGTCGCACACAAGCTCCCTTAGTCGGGCCTCGTCATCGGCAACAAGAATTTTGATTTTATTTTCAGTCGGCATAATTCTCACCCCTTATCATTATGGGTTAACAGTGTTGCGCCTGTGACAAAATATTTTTAACAAAATGTAAATTTAAATTTCAAAATTCAAGGCGGGCTTCACTGCCTTTTCACGGATATTGCACACCACGTCCTTCAAAACAACAGTGAGCATAATCAGCAGGGCGATAGCTAAATACTTGTGAGGAACAAGCAGCTCGCCGCCCATTATAAAGTAGCGGTATGCATTGTAGCTTGCGAAAACCGTAACAAGGGGCACGTACCACTTTTTAAAGTCGATAAGAAATACCGCAAGCGCCGCAATATCGGCAAGAAAATAGTAGCGGTCGTGCATACGGGGCAAAAGGAAGGGGATAATCAGCGCGCCGATGAAAAAGAGGGTAACAAGGCTCTTATCGTCCACACCCTTGCGCCAGTGGTAGCACATAAGCAACAAAGTAACCATTGCGGCACCCGCCAAAAAGATGGCGGCGTTGTTGAAATTGCTGAACTCAACGTGCCCGAGCAGCACCCAGATTGATGGGATGTTAAGGTGCATACTGGGGTATTGGTCGGCCTGCTCAAAATAAATCTTAACGCAGTCGATAAATCCGCGGCCGCAAAGCATGGCAGGCAGCAAAGTGGCAAAAAATACGGGCACAATCCACACAAGACTTTTTGCCTTGATGCGCCTTGTGAAAAGGGCTATAATAAGCAGCGGCAGGGCAAATATAGCCTGCAGTTTCAAGGCAAAAGCCAACGCCCAAAAAACGGTAGCAAGGTTGCTCCTGCCCTTAAGCACCGCCCAAACCGTACCAAGGCAAAAAGCGGTAAACATTACGTCGCACTGACCCCACATTGCGCCGTTAAGCCAAACGGTGGGCAGGGCAAGGGTGAGCAGATATGACACCACGCGAGCCATCACTCCGCCGCGAAAATGCTTGACGATTTTCATAACAAAAAGGGCGGCAAGGGCATCAAAAACACAGCTTACAAGCTTGATAAGATAAAGCTCGTTGCCCTTGGTGCGGGAGATGGCGAACAGAATATAAAGATAGGGCATATTGTAGTCACCGATGTCGGCCTGCATAGCCTCGGTGAGAGAAAGGCCTCTCATCTCTTCAAGCCACTCTCTCAAAAAAGAGCCGTAATCCCCCGATTGATAATAAAAAAGGCTGATGCGCAGATAAACAAGGGCGGCGCAAGCAACGGCAGCGGTAGCCATATATCCAAGAGGCACACCCTTTTCGGCAATGATCGGAATGATAAAGGCAACGCACGTAAGCCCTGCAATCGTGGACAACTCGATAATGCAGGTTGCCCCAAGATTTTGACCTGTAAGCAGAACTACGGCCGTCATAAGTATGCCCGCGACCAAGGCAAGCAAAAGCCTCAAATAAAATTTGGATTCAATAATGGAAACGATTTTTTTCAAACCAGCCATTCCTTTCAGTTGATTGCTATAACTTAAATTATATCACCTAAAAGTGCCAAGCGCAAGGAGTTACTCCTTGAAAAAAGTCGATAAAAATGTTATTTTAAATAAGAATGGAGTGATTTTGTGAATATTAAAAGCTCTGCCTATGATTTGTACCGCCAAGCATTTGGCGCAGAGAAGGATTTTGACACCCTTCTTTTTGATAATTTTTTCGAAAACTGCCGATATATTGTTGAAAACAATCGGGTTGTAAGTATGCTTTTTGAACTGCCGATGACCCTTATAAAGGATGGTGAGCGGCTGCCCCTTTGCTACGTCTACGCCGCCGCAACCCACCCCGATTGCAGGGGTCGCGGACTTGCCTCCCGACTTGTAGAGGAAACCTGCGCCCGTCACCCCAGAGTTATTTTGCGCCCTGCCGAAAAGGGACTGCAGGCCTTTTACGGCAGACTTGGTTTTAATAGCTGCACCGCTCAATCCACAGGCGAAGGGGAGCCCTTTATTAGCGGCGGCGAGGTCATAACTCAAATGGCCGAACCCGTTGAAAAGGAGTCCTTTTGCCTTATGTTCAAGGGTGAGGGCTTTGACTTGCCCGACGGAACGGTATTCCCTCACTCTATGCCTTGATTTAATATTGCCGAAATATTGGTGATAATGCACATAGCATATCTGCTATTTTTGGGATAAGTGTGAATATTAAAAATCTCCTTAATAATGTATAATAAAAGGACGATAATGGTTTACTGTGCTCCTTTAGCGGAGCAAAATGTAAAAGGAGCAATAAAATGAAAAGGTTTTTATGCACAATATGCTCCCTATGCCTTATTTTAGGTATGCTTCCCGTTATGGCGGTTCCGCCGACGATGGGGACCTGCATCTTAATTTTAACAGCACCGATTGGTCGGGCAACACCGAGCAAATAAACGCTGCCGGCAGATTTTACTCTGTGGGCAACAAGAGTGCTTCTAACAAGGTTACTCTGACATACAAAAACCTCTTGTCCCTTGGTAGCGACAACTTTGCCGTTACCACCTATATTCACGCCCTTTCATACAACTCAAACCGCTACGGCGAATATACCGGCTTCAATATCGGCAATCTTGAGCTGCGTGAATATAACAACGAGCGTTTAAACGAAAAGGGTGAAGAGGTTGGCGTTTACACCCTTAAGATCTACTACAACGGCAACGAGCTTGCTACCGCCAATATGAGCTCCCCCAACCACTACTATACCCTTGTGAAGCTTAACGGTCAGATTCGTGTCAAACTGGATAACGCCTATATCAAGCTCACCGACAATAACGGCAACAAAGTGGGCGGCGTTACCTCTGTAAACAGCGGCATCATTAAGAACTGCTTGGTGGATGCCACCGTAACCGGCGAGGGTGCAGGTGCTATCGCAGGTGAGAACGTATACGAAATCACCGAAGAAACCGTTACCGAAATCGTCGATGGGGAAGAGGTAACTACCACCGTTTCCGTCACCACCTACTTGGGCTCCATCATTGGCTGCTACTACCAAAACGGTGCCGCTATCATCGGCACAGGCCTGCTTGACGAGGCCAATGTTAACTACACCTTTACCGACGTTAACGATAGGGCACAGTTTGTAAGCCTTGATGACAACTGGTATCTTGCCGACAACGCCGCTCCCGTGCTGCGTGTTGAGCTTGGCTACACCGACACCACCCTTGAGGATTGCTTTGAGGGCTACCTCATCAAGGACGTGTGCTCCACATCCTTGATATCACTCCTCTTGATGGCGCATATGAGATGGCAGCCGACCTTGACGGCGACGGTCAGGTAACCTCTGCCGACCAGCTCATTTACTGTCAGACATTGCTTGGTCTTGTGAACCTGATTAAATAAAAAGCAAGAGGCGCTGTTGGTTGACAGCGTCTCTTTTGTTAAGGTGATATATAATGAATTGTAATCTGTGCCCCCACAACTGCGGGGCAAACCGCTCACAGGGGCAGCTGGGCCGCTGTGGCGTGGATGATAAAATCAGAGTGGCCCGCATCGCTCCCCATTATTGGGAGGAGCCGTGCATATCGGGCAAAAACGGGTCGGGCACCGTCTTTTTCTGCGGCTGCAGTCTGGGCTGCAGTTTTTGCCAAAACAGGCAGATAAGCCGCGGCGGTCAGGCAGGGCGTGAGTACACCGTGGAGCAGCTTGCCCAAGAGATGGTTGCCCTTCAAAATGAGGGCGTGCACAATATAAATCTTGTTACGCCAACCCATTATGTGCCCCAAATTGCAGAGGCTCTTGAGATGGCCCGCCTTTCGGTGCCCGTGGTTTACAACACAAGCGGCTACGAAAAGGTGAGCACCCTTAAAATGCTTGACGGCCTTGTGCACATTTATCTGCCCGACTATAAGTATCATTCACCCGAGCTTGCGCAAAAGTATTCTGCCGCGCCCGACTACCCCACGGTGGCCCTTGACGCCATTGAGTATATGATACAAAAGTCGGGGGCCAACTGCTTTGATGAGGACGGAATGATGACCTCGGGGGTTATAATCCGCCACCTGGTGCTTCCCGGCTGCACCGACGACAGTATGAAGGCGCTGAAATCCCTGCGAGACCGCCTGGGCAAGGATATAACCATAAGCCTTATGAATCAGTACACACCCATGAAAAATATGACTCCGCCGCTGGACAGAGCCGTCACCGACGACGAATATGAGCTTGTGCTTGACTATGCCGATTTTCTCGGTTTTAGGCAGGGCTTCCGTCAGGAGGGCGGCGCCGTAGGCGAAAGCTTCATCCCCGATTTTGAATAAAAATGACCCCCGTCACTCGTCTGAGTGACGGGGGTCATAATTTTATTCAGCGTATTCAAGCTCTGCCTCGATTTGAGCATCAAACATATTCTTATAGGTCTGCACGGTTTCTGAAACCGACTGTTTGCCGTGGCGAACAGCGTTCCAGAAATCCCACTGATTGCTCCACAGTGTACCAACGCCATACATATTGTCGTTAACGCCCTTGGCGACGTTATCCTTCATCATCTGCATAGTTTCAGGTTTATCCTTAAGCAGGTTTTCAAGCTGTGCAGGGTCGTCGCTGGGGGGATTAAAGGTGGTGTCGTTGTAAGCGGCAATATATGCGATAACAAGGTTTACCGCACCCTGGGGATTATCTGAGCTTGAGGTAACCATCCACGCATTACAAGAGCCGGGGATCTGGCCGTTTTCGTTGTTATTGCCCTTGGGATAAGGGATGATGCTCCACTCAAAGGAAGCGTCCACAATCTCTTCGTCGATGTTGCCGTCAGCGGCGGCAATTATGCCAACCTTGCCTCGTGCAAAGGTGTTGTTTTTAGTTGCCCAGCCATCCTGGAAAGCGGTGCGCAACAACTCAAGACATGACATAACCTCGGGCTTTTCAAGGTTGTTGGTGATGTTGCCGGTCTTTTTGTCAATGCCGATAAGCTGCTGTCCGTTAGCACGAACAAGCACGGTTGAATCCCAGCAATAATAGCCGAATATCTCACGCACGCCCGAATCGCCAAGGCCTGCTGCGGTGATAAGCTTGGTGCTGCTTTCGGCAAGGGTGTCAAAGCTCCACAAGCCCTCTTCATAATATTGTGAGGGGGATTTTACATTATACTGTTTATACAAATCCTCGTTGACAACGCACCAGAAGCAGCTTGATCCAAGCAGCGCAACGCTGAAGGGCTGATTCTTATAGGTAAAGTTGTCGTCAGCGGTTTCGCGGCCCTCCTCAAGCAAGGGGTGGTCAAGGCCAAGTACGCCCTGATCAATAAGCTCCTGACGGGTGAGCACCATACCGCGGTTAGCAATTTTGGGCCAAAGCTTGGCCATACCGTAGATAAGGTCGGGGGCTTCGTTGGCAGCAAAGTCGGTAATAAACTTGGACTCCCATCCCTCCCACTCGATGTTGTTGAGAGACAAGGTGCCGCCGTAAACCTCTTCAAAATACTTTTGGAAGCTAGCGTTGTTAAGGCCACCCAGACTGCTACCGTAGAAGGTGTCATCGTTGGTAAACACGTAACTTGAAACCTCTCCGGAGTTAGTCAGCGCCTCTAAAACCTCAACGCCTACGTCGGCCACGCCGCCGGGGATACGGTCGGCAAATTCGCCGCCCTCACTTGGCGTATTTCCTTGGGTTGATTTGCAGCCTGCTGCCATAGCGCACAATGAAAGAGCAAACACCAGGCACAAAACTACAGATAAAATTCTTTTCATAAAAACACCTCTTTCGGTAGTCTTGTTAAAATAATAAACCAGAAATCCCTCGCCGTCAATAGATTATACGGCTATTATTTGAATTTTTTTGTACATTTTTATCGCTATTTTTTCAAAATAGAATTTTGCCTGCTTTCAGGGCGCAAAATCAGTCTTGTTTAAGGGGTAAAATAAGCTCCTCCTCAAGGACGGGCTCCCCACCCTCTAAAATGCAAATAATGTTGGGCACCGCCGCTTTTGCAATCAGCCTGAAGGCCTTGTCGTTCAGGTGCTGATTGCTAAAGCCGTAAAAGGAGTCGCGGCAAAACTCATACTCCTCGGGCAACTCGCCGTCATACCAGACCTCACGGTTTTGCCCCTTCCACGGAATGAAGGAGGCCGTGCGGGTGATGATAAAAGCATCCTCGTTAGCGGCACAAAAATCCTCCTGCGCCTTCATAATGTAGGCTATACCGTCGTCGTCCCAATAGTCAACGCGCACCACCATCAGCTTGGTGAAGCCTGCACCCTTAAGGTCGCGCCAAAGGGCTGCCATACGGTCAAAATATGCCTTGCCGCCGCCCTCGCGGTCAGATTCGCCCTGCAGCCAGACACAGACCCGCTCACTCATATCGTCTTCGGCAAATTTTTGCTCGCAATCAGCGAAAAAGTCAGCCACCTTTTCATAAAAATAGTCCTTTGCGTCCCCCTCAAGATAGTATCGGATGCTCACTCCGCCTTTGGCAATATGGGTGTAGGCGCAGCAGCAGCCTGCATCTTCAAGCCCCTGCACAAGGTAGGGCGCAAGGGAGGGGGCCATTTTGGATGCGGTAGCCTCGCTGAAAACCTTGAAAAGCTGCTCGGACTTGGCCGAATCCTCCTTGAGATTGGTCATAGAGGGGCAAAAATAGGTGTTTTCGCCATAATCGTCAAGCAGGCTGACCGTTGCACCGTCGCCGTAGGCGGCATCCAAATCCTTATATGAAAACTCCCCTGCGGGAAAGCCCTCTTGCTTAAAGCTGCCAATCGGGGCACCACGCCTCTTGGGGTTGTGCAGATATTCATAACTGTTTTTTAATACAATCTGCTCAGTTGCATCATAAACGCAGGCACCCATCATATTCGATTGTCCTGCAAAAACAAAAAGCGGCCTTTTCATAATAACATCCTCCGCTGCTGATTTTTCTTGTCTTTACAATAAAATAATACCCTATCGCCGCCCCGTTGTCCACAGTCAAAGCAGCAATTTTTTTGCATAAATTAAACATTGTGTCGCGAAGTTGTCGCTCTCGCACAAAATCATTTGACAATCTTTGTTGTTTGTGGTATAATTTACTATAATATTATTTTAAGGAGAGTTGCTATGAATTCACGCACCTTTAAATTGCTTGCGATAGTTATAACCATCGTTATGCTGATTGTAAGTATGCCCGTATCATCTTTGGCAGCAAGTGAAACCGTTGAAGAAGTTTTTTCTTACAGCGGCAACTTTGTGCTGTCTGATTGGACAGGCAAAAACAACACCCCCACCCTCTCAGACGGCAACCTGAGATTGTCTGAAGCCGACAATATATCCTATGCCACCGTCACTTATAAGGACACCTTTGATTTGTCCGACGGTTTTGTGCTTAGCTATTCCGCTAAGGGCAGAGAATCTTTCAGCACCATTTCTAACGGCACTTATTACGTTGGTGTTAAGATTGGCAACATCGTAGTTGCAATGGACCAATACACAAGACCTACCATCATTATCGGCAGCTCAAAAAAGGCTCAAGGCGACCGCCTTGTCAACTCTACCAACGGTGCTACTATATCCGAATGGCTGACCAACACCGAAAAGAATGCTACCGTTAAATACACCGTCAGCTATGATCCCGACACCAAAATTATCGCCTATGCCAAGTATCACGACGGTGTTCAGGTATTCAACATTACCTATACCGATACCACCGATCTTGTAAAGCTTACCAATTCCTCTATTTCTCTTTACCACAACAACGGCCGTGGCTTCTATGCCACCTACTCTTACATCAGCCTTGCAGCTGAGCCTGACCCCTCCACTCTGCCCGGCGGCTCTTGCGGCGAAAAGGCCAAGTGGGGCTTTAGTGAAAAGACCGGCACCCTTTATATCTACGGCGAGGGCAAGATGGATGACTACGTCAACACTGGCAATATTGCTCCCTGGAACGCTGAATACCGCACCAAAATCACCAAGGTTGTTATCGGCGACGATATCACCCATATTGGCAACCGCGCCTTTAAGGGCCACAACAGAATTACCTCTGTTAAGTTTGGCAAGGGAGTTAAGACCCTCGGCTACGAAATCTTCCAGCACTGCAACAAGCTTGAAAAGATTAGCCTTAACGAAGGCCTCACCAACATCGGTGCACACACCTTCTACGATTGCGCTGCATTGAAGTCTATCGAAATTCCCTCAACTGTAACCAAGATTGAAAACCGCGCATTTAAAAATGCAGGTCTTGAATCTATTGATATTCCTGACACCGTAACCTATCTTGGCTATGAAATCTTTAACGGCTGCACCAGTCTAGCCAGTGTTGATTTCACCGAAGGAGCATCCTTTCTTAACTCAAAGATGTTCAAAAACTGCACCTCACTCACCAGCTTCTACTTTTCCGATAATATGTGCCGCATTCGTACCGAAGCTTTTGCCGGCTGCACCGCCCTTAAGAGCATCGTTTTTGAAAACGACGGTATGATGTGGGGCTCATCTAGCGGCGATGCCAAGATTGCATCCAACTCATTTGAGGGCTGCAACGAAAACCTTGAGCTTGTCGCCACCAAAGGCAGTCACGTTGAAAGCTATGCAATCAACAAGGGCTTTACCTTTGTTAACAAGAATGCTGTTGCTATCACCTACGACCTTGCTTCAATGGCCGATTCGGCAACCGCCCTTAACAACCCCGATAAGGGCTGGTATATTCACTATTTTGACAACGGTATCACCCGTTACGGCGTTGGTCTTGCTGCGAAGGATGCCGTTGAGATGATTCCTTGCCTTGACCACATTTACCTGCGTCTGGCCTGGAGCTATCTTGAGCCCAAAGAAGGTCAGTTTAACTGGAAGCTGATCGATGACGTTATCAACGATTACTCCCAGTACGGCGTTAAGGTATCCTTCAGAATCACCTGCAAGGAAACCGATGCAAACAACATGTATGCAACTCCCGAATGGGTTAAGAATGCAGGCGCCGCAGGCACCATGCTTGACAATGCCTGGGAGCCTGACTACGGCGATCCCATCTTCCTGCAAAAGCTTGACAACTTCCACAAGGCCTTTGCCGAAAGATATGACGGCCGCGAGGATGTTATCTATGTTGACGTAGGCAGCTACGGCGACTGGGGCGAAGGTCACAACTCTTCAAGCTCTAAAAAGGATTGGAGCTGGAGCGTAATCAAAGCCCATTTTGACATCTATAATAAGTATTACACCAACACCCAAATCGTAATCAGCGACGACTTTGTGGGCAGTCGCGGCACCTCAGAGGGTAAAGCGGAAATCAAACAGTACGTTCTTGATAACGGCTGGACCTACCGCGATGACTCGGTTGGTGTAGAATGGTTTGTTAACACCTATGGCGACAAGCTCCGCTCTCCCGAGCTGTTCAATGCTGTTAAGGACAATTATCCCACCATCATCGAAAACGAGCATTACGCCTGGAACAAGGAGTGCGGCAACTGGCAAAACGGCAAGTATTTCTTGTCAGCACTGGAGCAAGCAGGCGCTACCTACGGCGGCTTCCACGGTTATCCCGCAGACTTTATCAAGGATAACCCCGAAATTGCCAAAGAGATTGGTAATAAATTGGGTTATTGGTATTTTGTAAACAGCTTTAAGCTCAACTCAAACTCCAAGAAGCTTATGCTTGACATCAACTGGCTCAACAAGGGCGCAGCCAAAGCATATAACAAGTACGATTTGAGCATCATTCTTGTAGACAGCGAAAACAAAGAGTATGTTTTCGATCAAACTGATTTTGACAACACTCAAATTCTGCCCAACCAAGAGTACACATCTAATCACGTCATTTCAAGAGCAGGCCTGAAAAACGGCACGTACACATTGAAGATTGCAATGAAAAAAGGCAACGAAAATGTTTATCTTGCACTTAAAGGCGGCAACAACGGCGTATACACTCTCGGCGAGATTGTACTTGATTAATTAAATAACCCCCTATGGGTGCCACAGGCATCTATAGGGGGTTTTGTTCATCATGTTGACAATACCATACCTACATCATATAAGAAAACAAATCACAAAAAGGCTTGGGAAATCCCAAGCCTTTTTTACAATAATTAAAGGTGTGTAGAAAATTCTGCACACCTTTTACTATCTCTGTTAACCCTCGTAACCGTTGGGGTTGGTGGATTGCCAACGCCAGCTGTCGGCGCACATACGCTCAATGTCAAGCTCAGTCTTAAAGCCAAGCAAGCGCAGGGCCTTTTCAGGATTGGCATAGCAAGTAGCAATGTCGCCCTCGCGACGGGGAAGGATTGCATAGGGCAAGGTTTTGCCGCAAGCCTTTTCATAAGCGTGGATAACGTCAAGCACGCTGTAGCCCACGCCGGTGCCAAGGTTGATGGCCTCAATGCCTGTGCAACCAAGCACGTAGTCAACCGTCTTAACGTGACCGATGGCAAGGTCAACAACGTGGATGTAATCGCGCACGCCCGTGCCGTCGGGAGTATCGTAATCGTTGCCGAACACGCCAACGCGCTCAAGCTTGCCAACTGCAACCTGTGCAACGTAGGGCACCAAGTTGTTGGGTATGCCGTTGGGGTCCTCACCGATGAGGCCCGACTCGTGAGCGCCGATGGGGTTGAAATAGCGCAGCAGAGCGATGCTCCAGCTGTTATCGGATGCATACAAATCCTTAAGAATTTCTACAATAAGGTACTTGGTGCGGCCGTAGGGATTGGTTACGGCACCGGTGGGCATATCCTCGCCGTAGGGAGCGATATTGTTGCCGCCATAAACGGTAGCCGAGGAGCTGAAAATCAGCTTTTTGCAGCCGTGGTCGGCCATTGCCTGGCACAAAGAAACGGTGCCCGCAACGTTATTATCATAGTATGCAAGAGGAATTTTGCAGCTTTCGCCAACCGCCTTAAGGCCTGCGAAATGGATGACAACCTCAATATTGTTTTCGTTAAAAACCTTGTCAAGGCCCTCTCTGTCGCGGATGTCGCACTCGTAGAACTTAACCTTTTGACCGGTAATTTTTTCAACGCGGTGCAAAGCCTCAGGCTTGGAATTGTAGTAGTTATCGATAACAACGATGTCTTTGCCTGCGTTGATAAGCTCCACACAGGTGTGGCTGCCGATGTATCCTGCGCCACCGGTAACAAGAATTGCCATATGTAAAATCCTCCTAAAAATTACTGTATGATTGAATTATACCCCCCTTTTGTTGATTATTCAAGTGGATAATAGTATCATTTTTAAATAAATTCATCTCATTTTGCTAAAAATGTAAAAGAGGCCTTGATATGTTGACGAATTTGTTTTATAATGTTATTCGTAAAATAATGGGTGTCGAAAAGCGCCTTTATAAATGAAAGGAGTCAAAACATGAATTATTCTCATGAAGTAGAACAAATGTGCCCCATCGCAAAGGGCCCGCATCACGGTCCTGCTCCCATCCCTGAAGAAGGCAAATGGGTTCAGGCAAAAGAGATTACCGACATCTCTGCCTACACTCACGGTGTTGGTTGGTGTGCACCTCAGCAGGGCGCATGCAAGCTGTCCCTCAACGTTAAGGACGGTATTATTGAAGAAGCTTTGGTTGAAACCATCGGCTGCTCAGGTATGACTCACTCTGCCGCTATGGCTGCAGAAATTCTGCCCGGCAAAACTGTGCTTGAAGCACTTAACACCGACTTGGTTTGCGATGCAATCAACACCGCTATGCGCGAGTTGTTCTTGCAAATCGTATACGGCCGTTCACAATCCGCATTCTCTGAGGGCGGTCTTGTTATCGGCGCAGGTATGGAAGACCTTGGTAAGGGTGAGCGTTCAATGGTTGGTACCATGTACGGCACCAAGGCTAAGGGCGTTCGCTACCTTGAAATGACCGAGGGCTACTGCACCAGAATGGCTCTTGATGAAAATGACGAAGTTATCGGCTACGAGTTCGTTTCTCTCGGCAAGATGACCGACTTCATCAAGAAGGGTATGGAGCCAAACGTTGCATACGAAAAGTCAATGGGTACCTACGGCCGCTTTGCTGATGCCGTTAAGTACATTGACCCCCGTAAAGAATAATAAGGAGGTACGCTATAATGGCTTTATTTGAAGGATACGATAGACGTATAGAAAAAATCAACAGCGTACTCGCCGAGTACGGTATCAAGTCGGTTGAAGAGTGCAAAGAGATTACTCTTGCAAAGGGCATCGACTGTGATAAAATCATCCGTGAAACCCAGCCCATCTGCTTCGAAAACGCTGTTTGGGCTTACACCGTAGGTTGCGCAATCGCAATCAAAAAGGGCTGCACCAAGGCTGCTGACGCTGCTGCCGCAATCGGTATCGGCTTGCAATCCTTCTGCATCCCCGGCTCTGTTGCCGAAAACCGCAAGGTTGGTCTTGGCCACGGCAACTTGGGCAAAATGCTCCTTTCTGAAGAGACCGAGTGCTTCTGCTTCTTGGCAGGCCACGAGTCCTTCGCTGCTGCAGAGGGCGCAATCAAAATCGCTCTTAACGCCAACAAGGTTCGCGTAAAGCCCTTGCGCGTTGTGCTTAACGGCCTTGGCAAAGACGCTGCATACATCATTTCTCGTATCAACGGCTTCACCTATGTAGAGACCGAGTTTGACCCCTATGCTGAAGAGGTTAAGGTAGTTTATGAGAAGGCTTTCTCAAAAGGCCCCCGTGCCGACGTTAAGTGCTACGGCGCTGACAACGTGCCCGAAGGCGTTGCTATCATGAAGCTTGAGAACGTTGGCGTTTCCATCACCGGTAACTCAACCAACCCCACTCGCTTCCAGCATCCCGTTGCAGGCACCTACAAGAAGTGGTGTGTTGAAAACGGCGTTAACTACTTCTCCGTTGCATCAGGCGGCGGCACCGGCCGTACCCTCCACCCCGATAATATGGCTGCAGGCCCCTCTTCTTACGGTATGACCGATACTATGGGCCGTATGCACTCTGACGCTCAGTTTGCAGGTTCTTCTTCTGTTCCTGCTCACGTAGAGATGATGGGTCTTATCGGTGCGGGTAACAACCCCATGGTTGGTATGACTGTTGCTTGTGCAGTTGCAGTTAACGAAGCACTTAATAAATAATTCGGAATTCGGAATGCGTAATTCGTAATTAAAGGACTTGAGGTATTTTCTCAAGTCCTTTTTGTTTATTTATTCGCCAAAATCTAATAGAAATAATTGATGTATTTCTAAATTAAAATATTCTGCTATATTTGCTAAAAATTTAAAGCCAGTGTTTTCAGGTATTTGGCTGTGCAAGAGTTTCGTTAAACTTTTTTGGTCAATACCGCCTATTTTTGCTAACTCTATTTGGGTTAATCCATATTTAATTTTCAAAAATTTTAAATTGTAGCATAATATATCTAATTCGCTATTCATAATGGTACACCTTTAAGATTTACAAAGTTTACACCTACATTATAGTAAACAAATTGTTTACTGTCAAGAATTTTGTAAACGAAATGTTGTATTCTTGATTTGGTGATGATTTATGAAGGATTATAAAAATAGGTTATACGAATTAAGAATTGATAATGATTTAAAGCAAGAGGATGTTGCAAAAGTATTATCTTGCACTAAGCAGGCATACGGTCATTATGAAAATGGCAAGAGAAATCTACCGTTAGAGCAGTTTAAAAAACTTTGTGAGTTTTACGGTGTTTCAGCGGATTATATTTTAGGCTTGCCAGAAAATTTAAAATATCCTAAATGATTTTATAAGGACTTAAGGGATTTCCTCAAGTCCTTTTTATATGATATTAATTATTGTGGTAAATAAAAAGCAGATTAGAATGCTTAGTATAGTTGGCAGAATCACGGCGACGGCGGTCCATTTAAGACTGCCCGTCTCTTTTTTTATTGTAAGAATTGTGGTAGCGCAAGGCCAATGCAAAAGGGAAAATAGTATAACCGAAATAGCGGTGTTTATTGTCCATCCGTTTGCGATAAATAACTCTCGCATAGCCGAAACTGATGAGAGTTCACATAAAGTGCCAGTGCTCAAGTAGGTCATTATAATTATAGGTATTACAATTTCATTTGCGGGCGAGCCTAATATAAAAGCGAGCAAAATTACACCGTCAAGACCTAAAAGCCGTGCAAAAGGGTCGAGAAAATCGGCACAGTGTTGCAAAATTGAAGTATTGCTCACAAATACATTCGCCATTATCCAGATAAGCAGTCCCGCAGGCGCGGCAACTGCTACCGAGCGCCCTAAAACGAATAGCGTTCTGTCAAAAACCGAACGGACAATTACCTTTGCAATTTGCGGTTTTCGGTAGGGCGGAAGCTCAAGGGTGTATGAAGTCGGATCGT
>JAZNIT010000041.1:0-17802 GCA_045577615.1 Acutalibacteraceae bacterium | reverse complement strand
GCCTAAAACAGCGACTTTTTGCAGACTAATGCGTTAAAACACCGCAGTACGCGACAGCGTTACTGCGGTGTTTTGCCTTTTGTTCTATCAAAAATTCATCTGTTTTAGGTGCTCGCTGTTTTGTAACAAATAATTTTGTTTCATTCGTAATGCCTGAAGCCTGCAGTAATACTTTGTGTATTACAAAGGCAAAGGCGAAACGATGAGGCAAAATTAGGTTCCAAAACCGATTTCGTCCCTAATCACAACTCCCTAAGGGATTTTAAATTATTCTGCGGGAGTCTGAGGAACCTGGGGCTTGAGAGCTGCACGGGTCTTGCGAAGCTCTGCCAAGTCTGCACTAAGCTCTTCGTCAGCGCGACGCATAAGCTCTTCGACAAAGTCTTGAGCAGCCTTGCGCATATCACGGCTCTTGGCCTGTGCGTTAGCAATGATTTCGTTAGCGCGCTGCTGTGCAAGCTTGGTGATCTCTTCTTGAGCGATCATAGCCTTTGCACGCTCTTCTGCATTGCGAAGAGTAGCCTCTGCATCGTTCTTAGCTTGCTCACGAATGCTTACACAATCAGCAACGATACCTCTTGCCTGCTTAACCTCTTGGGGCATATTGAGGCTGAGATCGTCAATAACTGCACGCATCTTTTCCAAGTCAACAACTACGCGACCGCCGGGGAGACGCATACCTTTGTCAAGCATTTCCGCCAACTTATCAATCAATTCTTCCATATTCATTTTATAATTCATCCTTTCTTGCTCAGTCTGCTTTTTATATCGTCGTGTACTGCCGGGGGAACAAAGGAACTTATATCACCGCCGCGTGAAGCAATCATCTTAACAAGGCTTGAACTTAAATACAAGTTTTCTGCAAGAGTTGTTAAAAAGACGGTTTCAGCGTCGGGGTATAGTTTTTTATTGGTGAGTGCCATCTGAAATTCGTATTCAAAATCTGTAACTGCTCGCAGACCCTTAACAATAACCGAGGCGCCCACAGAACGGACATAGTCGGCCAAAAGAAGGTCTGACGAGTCGACCGTTACGTTATCGAGCCCTGCAGCATCAATACATTTTTGAATCAACGCTTTACGCTCTTCAAGATTAAACACCGGATGCTTTGCATCGTTAGACATTGCGACAACAACAACCTTTGAAAACTGATGTGCCGCACGAGTTATAATATCAAGATGGCCCACGGTTATAGGGTCAAAACTACCGGGACATACTGCTATAACTTCTTTCATAATATCACTGCTCCATTACTTTGATGGGCGGTAAATGGAAAATGCCAATTTGCCGAATTTGTAAAACTTGTGAATAGAAAAGCCGTCAATCGAATCGGGCAACTGCTCGTCGCAGGGATGCTCGCAAATGATTATGCCATATTCACTCATTACGCGAGGGATAAGACTGAGAGCCTGCTCAACCATTCCCGTACTATAGGGTGGGTCAATAAACACGATATCGAAGCGGTCGGGAGTCATTGACAGATAGGATGCAAAATCGGTATTGATAACCTTTGCCTTATCATCAAGACGGGCGGCAGTTAAATTGCGCCGTACAACGTCTAAAGATTTATTTGAGTTGTCAATAAAAACGGCGTTCTCGGCACCTCTGCTCAAGGCCTCGATGCCCAATTGACCGGAGCCGGCAAACAAATCAAGCACTCGCCTGCCCTCAATATCGAATTGTATGGCGCTGAACATTGCCTCTTTAACTCTTTCGGTTGTAGGACGCACATCGTTGCCTTCGAGGGTTTGCAAGCGGCACCCACGAGCCGAGCCGGTTATAACTCTCATAAAATATCGCCTCTATTTATTATCACACTATACCCCACCGATTGTCAACATAAAATTTGAAAAAGTGACAAGTTTTTTTATTTTGGCAAAAATTGTACTTTTAATATAAAGAATGTTTTTTGCGGCAATGGGCACAATATAATCAGAACGAATTGAATTAAATATGCGTTTGCACTGTTCGTTCTGCGGAGTCAGCCTGATGGTTGACTCCGTTTGTATTTATTCGAATTTAAGCTGTTCTCCCCGCTCCTCTGCTGAAAGCAGCTGTCCTGCGCTGGGCAGACTGCGAGGACGGTAACGATGAGGCTTGTCAAGCAAGCCTTCGGTGTACTTGGATGCCTCGCAAAGGCGCTGGCCGCGCTTTTGAGTCATTACAACAACGCCCTGGGTATCCTTGGAGGATTTTGCAGTAAGGATTACAGAGGACAAAAGCACCATTCTGCCGTTGGTTGAACGCATAAGGTACTCCCCTTCCTCATGGGCGTATGCAAAGGCGGTGATGGGGAATTTATCGCAATAGGCCTTAATGAGCTTTTTGCGGTTGGTCTTGGTTTGATAGGCAGACATTTCGACCTTACTTACACGACCGTTTTCAAAGAAGAAAAGCATATTGCCTGCATAATCGTCGGTGACTACCATATAAATGGGAAGCTCGTCCTTTTCCATCTCAAGTTTGCCTGCTACAAAGTCACCCATTACGCTGACCTTGGTATCGTCGAAGTCAAAGCCGCGCGCTTTATAGACCTGATGCTTGTTGGTAAAGAAAAGCAGATGAGAACGGTTGTTGGCCTCGATGGTAAGGATAACCTCGTCATTCTCTTTAAGCTTGTGCTCGCCGCTCATACGCAAGGATTGAGGAGTAACCTTTTTGAAATAGCCCTCGCGTGTAAAGAAGAAGGTTACGGGATAATCGGGAGCCTCGTCAATCTCCAACTCAGCTTCGGCAGAGGGAGCAGCAACAATCTTGGTTTTGCGCTCCTGACTGTACTTTTTAATTATGCCCTCAAGTTCTTTAACAATAATAGACTTGATTCGGCGACGGCTGTTAAGAATATCCTCAAGCTCGGCAATTTCTTCTTCAAGGCTCTTTATATCTTCGAGGTGCTTAACAATATATTCTCTGTTAAGGTGGCGCAGCTTGATTTCGGCAACGTATTCGGCTTGAATTTCATCAATACCGAAGCCGATCATCAAGTTGGGCACAACCTCTTTTTCTTCTTCGGTTTCGCGAACAATTTTAACCGCTTTATCAATATCAAGCAATATGGCTTCAAGGCCCTTAAGACGATGGAATATCTCTTTATCCTTGGCAAGAGTGAAGTATACTCGACGGCGCACACACTCGGCTCTGAAGGCAGTCCACTCGCCAAGGATTTCTTTTATGCCCATTACTCGGGGAGAGCCACCGATAAGCACGTTGAAGTTGGCTGAAAAGCTGTCCTGCAAAGGAGTAAGCTTGAAAAGCTTTTGCATCAGCTTATCAGGATCGGTGCCACGCTTAAGGTCAATGGTGATTTTAAGACCCTTGCGGTCGGTTTCGTCACGAATATCATTGATTTCGGTAATCTTTTTAAGTTTTGCAAGCTCAAGTATTTTTTCAATGATAGCCTCAACCGTTGTTGTAGGCGGAATCTCGGTTATATCAATGCAGTTGGCCGATTTGTCGTAATTATAAACCGAACGAACCTTAACACTGCCGCGACCGGTGTTGTAGATAGCTTCCATCTGCTCGCGGTCGTAAAGCAATTCACCGCCGCCCGAAAAGTCGGGAGCAATAATGTAATCGGCAACATTTATGCTGTCGTCCTTGATGTATTCGATGGTGGCCTGGCACACCTCTGCCAGGTTGAAGGAGCAGATTGAGCTTGCCATACCAACAGCGATACCTGTGTTGCTGTTAACAAGAATTGAAGGAAAGCTGACAGGAAAGAGAGTAGGCTCTTTCATTGTAGCGTCGTAGTTATCAACCATATCGACGGTATCCTTGTCGATATCCTTAAAAAGCTCCTCAGCAATGCCTGCAAGCTTGGCCTCGGTATAACGGGAGGCAGCGTAGGCCATATCTCTGGAATAGGCTTTACCCATATTACCCTTTGACTCTACGTAAGGGTGAAGCAGAGCCTCGTTGCCCTCGGTAAGGCGCACCATAGTTTCGTAAATGGCGGCGTCACCGTGGGGGTTAAGACGCATTGTCTGGCCAACAATGTTGGCCGATTTGGTTTTTGCATTTTTAAGAAGTCCCATCTGGTACATTGTATAAAGCAATTTTCTGTGAGATGGCTTGAAGCCGTCAATCTCAGGCAATGCACGGGACAAGATAACACTCATCGCATAGGGCATATAGTTGGTTTCGAGAGTTTCGGTTATTTGCTGCTCTACAACCGTGCCGCCGCCTGCGATATATGCATTTATAGGTTCGGGCTGTTGTTCAGCCGCTTGTTTTTTGCTCTTTCTGGGAGGCATATACTAAATCTCCTATTCTTTAAGTTATCAGCTTACGTCTGCGTCAGCAATGTAAAGGTGGCCCTTTTCGGTAATGATATTCTTACGGCCGTCGATGTCGTCACCAAGCAATATGTCAAACATATGAGCGGTGGCCTCTGCTTCGGCGGTGGTTACCTTTATAAGTCGACGGGTTTCGGGGTTCATAGTGGTCAAGTTCATCATATCGGGTTGGTTTTCACCAAGACCCTTTGAACGCTGAATGGTGTATTTGGCGTCGCCCACCATATTGGTAAGTATATCTGCCTTTTCACGCTCGTCGTATGCAAAATAAGTTTTATCCTTGGTTGTGATTTCATACAAAGGAGTCTCGGCGATAAACACCTTGCCCTCTGCAATCAAGGTGGGGATAAGGCGGTAGAACATAGTCAAAATAAGAGTTCTGATCTGGAAGCCGTCTTCGTCAGCATCGGTACAGATGATTATCTTGCTCCAACGCAGGTTGTCAAGGTTGAAGGTAGAAAGATCCTTATTGGCTTTGCTTGTTACCTCAACGCCGCAACCAAGCACCTTGATAAGATTGGTAATAATTTCGCTTTTGAAAATTCTTAAATAGTCGGCCTTCAAGCAGTTGAGAATTTTACCTCTGACAGGGATAACTGCCTGAAACTCTGCCGAGCGAGCCATTTTAACTGAGCCCAAAGCCGAGTCACCCTCTACTATAAAGAGTTCGCGGACAGAGGTGTCACGGCTGCGGCAATCGACAAATTTGTCGATGCGGCTGAGCATATCCTGCTTGGTTTGCAAAGTGTTTTTGATATTAAGGCGCTCTTTTTCGGAGCGTTCGCGAGAGCGCTTATTGATAAGCACCTGCTCGGCAATTTTATCAGCCTCTGCCTTGTTTTCGATAAAGTAAACCTCAAGATTATGGCGAAGCATTTCGGTCATTGCTTCTTGAATAAACTTGTTGGTTATAGCCTTTTTGGTTTGGTTTTCGTAAGAGGTTTCGGTGGAGAAGGATGAAATAACAACCACCAGACACTCTTCAACGTCGGCAAAGGTTATTTTGCTTTCGTTCTTTGTGTATTTGTTGGTTTGCTTAAGGTATGCATCAATCTGATTCAAGAAGGCGCTTCTCACCGCCTTTTCGGGAGAGCCGCCATGCTCAAGAAAACTAGAGTTGTGATAATACTCTTTAAGCTGAACCTTGTTTGAGAAGCAGCAAACAACATCCATCTTTACCTTGTAATCAGGTTGGTCTGCGCGGTCACGGCCCGTACGCTCTGCCGACCAGCTTTGGATAGAGGTGATACCATTCTCCCCTACCTTTTCGCGGATATAGTCGTTTATGCCGTTTTCATAGTGATACTCGGTGGTGTTAAAGCTGTGACCAACCTGCTCACGCACGATAAATGTAACGCCTGAGTTAACAACCGACTGACGGTGAACAACATCGTGAAAATATGAAATGGGAATGTTAATATCGGTGAAAACCTTGATGTCGGGGCGCCATTTAATCTTGGAGCCGGTCTGACGGCCTGTGTAAGGCTCTTTTTGCATCTCGCCAACAAGGAAGCCCTTTTCGAAATGCAGTGAATATTTAAAGCCGTCCCGCTTGATTTCAACATCCATATATTCGGATGCAAACTGGGTGGCGCAAAGGCCCAAGCCGTTAAGGCCCAATGAATACTCATAGTTGCCGCCGCTATTGTTATTGTTATATTTGCCGCCTGCATACATTTCGCAGAAAAGCAGCTCCCAGTTGTATTTGTTTTGCTTGGGGTTGAAGTCAACGGGAATGCCGCGACCAAAGTCCTCTATCTCGATAGACATATCGGAATAACGTGTAATGATAATCTTATTGCCGTAACCCTCGCGGGCTTCGTCGATAGAGTTAGATATGATTTCAAACACGGAATGCTCGCATCCGTCAATATCGTTAGAGCCGAATATAACCGCCGGGCGCTTACGAACTCGGTCGGGGCCCTCCAATACCTCTATACTTTCGTTGCCGTACTCTGTAACTTTTTTAGCCATAACTGACCTCTCTTTGGAATAATTGGTATATGTATAAAATTTATTTTACACCATATATTGGGCTTCTGTCAAGTAAGAGCAACTTTTTATGCGATTTTTTGATGATTTTGGGTACAAATACTTATTTAACCTTTTTTATATATCCTTTATCGCGGAATAATAATTATGCACCAAAACAAAAAAGGAGCGTTTTTAATGAAAAAATTGCTTATTGCCGCAGCTGTTATATCACTTCTTTGCGGTTGTTCGGCTCAAACCGACGATAGCATTGACCCTGCAAGCGCAAAGCCTGTTGACACATTGAATATATCGGCCGACCTATCCAATGCAAAAAACGGATGGGGTCAAGGATATAACGTAAACGAGCTTAATCAACCTATTGCCTGCCTTGATTATCAGCAAAAATACGGGCACTTGGGCGGCGTATTTATAGGCAGCGACGAAAAGAACATCTGTCTGACCTTTGACGAGGGCTATGAAAACGGATACACTGCACAAATTCTTGACACCCTTAAGGAAAAGAATGTTAAGGCTGTATTCTTTATCACCTATGATTACGCCAAACGAAATGCCGACCTTGTGCAAAGAATGGTTGAGGAGGGGCACACCGTGGGAAACCACACCTATAATCATCCATCAATGCCAACAATTAGCGAGGATGAGGCGGCAAGGGAAATCACTATGCTTCACGATTACGTGAAGGAACAGTTCGGCGTTGAAATGAATTTGTTTCGACCGCCTATGGGAGAGTTCTCTGAAAAAACTCTTGCCATAACCCAGAGTTTAGGGTACAAATCTATATTTTGGAGCTTTGCATATAAGGACTATGACACCGCTGCACAGCCCGACAAGCAAGCGGCTTTTGAGCGCATCACCGGAGCCGCTCACAATGGCGGCATATTCCTTTTGCACGCAGTGAGCGAAACCAACACCGCGATTTTAGGCAGTGTTATTGATAATCTGAGGCAGCAAGGATACAGTCTTGATATTAATCTATAAAAGACAAGCCGACTCGGTGAGTCGGCTTGGTTGTTACATAAATCTTTTGCTCAGGCGGAGTTTGTCGGCAATCATTGCTATAAACTCGCTGTTGGTGGGTTTGCCTCGTTCAATATGGATTGTGTATCCAAAATAAGAATTGAGCACGTCTATGTCACCTCTGTCCCACGCTACCTCGATTGCGTGGCGAATGGCGCGCTCTACTCTTGAGGATGTGGTGGAGAAAGCTTTGGCAACGGTGGGATAAAGCTGCTTGGTGATGGAATTTATTATGTCGGGTTGTTCAACGGCAAGTATAATCGACTCTCGCAGGTAGTGATAGCCCTTGATATGCGCCGGCACACCGATCTGATGCATTATATCGGTGATTTGAAGTTCAAGGTCTTCCCTTTCGTTTTTCTCCTGCTTGCACTTTGTGTTGTTTGACCATCCCACAAGGGAGCGGATGCAATCGGCAAGTCCGTCAACATTAAAGGGCTTTATAAGATAATATGCGGCGCCGTGGGACAATGCGGCATATTCAAAGCGCGGGTCGTCAAATGCAGACATTACGATTACATTAGGGCGAGTTTCAATGCCCAATCCGTCCATGCGGTCAAGCACACCAACTGCATCAAATGTGGGCATAAACATATCCATAATCACTGCGTCGGGATTTTTGTCGGCAACGGCATCAAGTACCTCTTTGCCGTCCTTGGCAGTGAAAAACACCTCCATACCATCGTCACGCAAAACATCGGCACAGGCTTTTGAGAGTTCGGTTTTGTCATCTGCGATAATTACTTTTAACTGATTTTCCATATATGATTACCTCCATAAAATTTGGCGTAACCATAAATTACCACATTTTTCCATCTTTGTCAAGCATATTCACAAATTTAATGGTTATTTTTTTACATTACTCTACTTTTGGTGATTTATTCGACAGCATTATATTTTATTCGACAAAAAGCGTATCTTAACGATGCGCTTAAATTTGCTTTTACTGCTTAAATTTCTTTAATAAGCATTATTGAGTTAGCAGCCATTTTAAATTCAAGTTCGGTTGTTTTGCCAATCAACTGACCGTCGTGAGTTTCATCTACAAGATAAACCTCATACTCCTCTTGTTTGCCCAGATCCAGTTTTACAGTCTTTTCGGCGGCGTTGTTCTTGCTTATAGGAGCGACATCACTGATAGACTTTAACCTCGTGCTTCATGGTTCAACACCAATTCCATGGCAACTTTTTGAGGAGTAAGACCGCAAGACTCATAAAAGCCCATTGCCGACGGGTTGCAGCTCCACACATTCAAGGTGAGGTTGTAGCAACCGTTTTCTTTTGCAAGCTCAACGGCCGCATTGTACAGCTCTTTGCCGATATGCTGACCGCGCATGGCTTCATCCACACACAAATCGTCGATATACAAGGTTTTTATATCGGTCAGCACCGAATCGTTAATGTGCTGCTGAAAAATGCAAAAGCAATAGCCCTGAACATTGCCGTCACCATCGACGGCAACAAGGATGGGACGGGTGTCATCCTTTAGCAGCACCGATAATTCATCGTCAGAGTATTTTCTGCCGATTTTGAATATATCGGGGCGACCCTTGTGGTGAACAAGGTCAACCTGCGACAACAAATCTCCGATTTTGGGTATATCTTTTTCAATAGCTCTGCGTATCATAATCATTTCTCCGATTTATTTTTTATCAAACAACGCCCGTCTTTCGGTGGAGAGTCGCATCATTGCTCTCATCCCATCGATATCCTCGGTTTCAAGCATTGTTTTGAGCTGGCTGAATTTATCAATAAACATATTCATTTGCTCAAGCAAAACATCCTTGTTAGCCACAAAAAGTTCACTCCACATCAAATCGTTAATGCGGGCAATTCGGGTAAGGTCGCGGAAGGAGTCACCCGTAAACTTTTCCATATTCTCTTTATCATTGCAGGTCATCAAAGTAATGGCAATGCAGTGGGTAAGCTGGGAAAGGAAGCCGATCATCTCGTCATGCTCTTCGGGCGATATTGTGGTTACATTTGAAAAACCAAGCAAGCGGCCAAGCTCGATGCAAGTCTCTATGGCCTCGGGGGTGTTCTTTTCAGTAGGAGTAACGATATAGTTGGCACCTATAAACATTCTGTCGGTGCTGTTTTCGACTCCTGACACCTCGCGGCCTGCCATTGGGTGGGCTGGCACAAATTCTACATCGGGGCGCAGCATATCCTGAATTTTATAAACAATATTACCCTTAACACCTGTTACGTCGGTAATAAGCGCGCCGCTTTTAAGCAGATGTTGATTTTGCTCTATCCACTCTACAAACACGTGGGGATAAAGAGCAAATATGACTAAGTCTGCCTGACCAATCATATTTTCATCAAGTTCTGTGGAGCCTTCGTCGATAATATTCTCTTTGATTGCGTAATCTATTGAGCTTTGCTCTTTAGTTATGGCACTAATGTGAAAGCCAAAGCGTTTTAACACTTTGGCATAGCTTCCACCTAAAAGGCCAAGACCGACAATAAGTATTTTTTTGCTTACATCAACTATCATAATAAATCTACCTTTGCGCCAAGTTTAATAATATCCTCGAAAAATTCGGGATAACTTTTTTTAACGGCCTCGGCACCATTTATTGCGCCGCCAGTCTTTGAAAGAATGACCGACATTGCCATAACGATACGGTGGTCGTTGTGGCCGTCGAGTATTTCACCTTTATAAGCAAGGTGTTGTTTGGGAACGGTTATAGTGTTGTCACCGAAGACAAGCCCACCGCCAAGCTTTGAAAGCTCGCTGTGCATTGCGACACCTCGGTCGCTCTCTTTAACCTTAAGACGGTCGGTGCCCGTAAAGGTGGCGCCGTTTTTAAGGGCCGCCAAGGCAAACAGCACGGGGCCGAGGTCGGGACAATCGGAAATGTCAAGGGTTGGCGTGCCCTTTGAAATTTGCTCAAAATAATCGGCATATACTCTGTCCCCTTGCAGACTTTTCGGGTTAAGATTTTCAATTTTAACATCTGAGCCGATATGGTTAAAGGCATCAAGAAATGCGGCGTTTGAATAGTCCCCTTCAATTTTGCCCGAAAAGGATTTCAAAGTTGACGGTTTAATTTCAATTTTATACTCGCTCGCAAAAGATACCTTTGCACCGAAAGCGGCGAGCGCAGAGATGGTCAGATCGATATATGACCTGCTCTCAAAGGGTGGCAAAATTTCTATACTCGAAGCCTCACCAAGATACACCAAGGCGAAAATCAAGCCGGTTATAAACTGGCTGCTTATATCCCCTCTCAAGATGTAAGAGCCGCTTTTAAGCTCTCCGCAAAGGGTGATTGATGAGCCGTTTTTTTCAAAACTGAAGCCATTATCACGGCACAACTGCTCATAGACATCAAGAGGCCTTTCCATAAGCCGCTCACTGCCGCAAAGGGTTACGCTTTTGCCAAGGCACAGAGCAAGAGGGATGAAAAAGCGCAGGGTGCTGCCGCTCTCTCTGCACTTTAAAAGGTCGGGGGTGACTTTCATAAAGTTTTGGGAGCAAACGGTAACGCGGTCTTTATCAATCGTTACGTCGGCACCCAAGGCCTTCAGGCAATCAATGCTTGCCTGAATATCCTCGCTGTAATCCACACCTGTAAGGGTGCACTCGCAACCTGAAAGAGCCGCACCGATAAGATACCTGTGGGCCATACTTTTAGAGGGTGGAGCAGCTATTGTGCCTTTTAATTGGCAAGGGGTAAGCTGTGCTATCATATCATTTATCCTCGGTTAAAAAGTCGATTGCTTCAAGGTAGCCGTCGGTGCCGTGGCCCGTGATGGTTTTAACGCAAGCAAGTCGAACATAGCTTATTTGACGGAAATCCTCCCGCTCTTCTACCTTTGAAATGTGCACCTCAACAGTAGGGATGCTAACCGATTTAACGGCATCCAAAATAGCAACGCTTGTATGAGTATAGGCGGCAGGATTGATTACAATGCCGTCAAAATTGCCGTATGCACTTTGAATTTTATCTACAATATCCCCCTCGTGATTGGATTGGTATTGCTCGACGGCTATACCTTTTTTATCACAATGGGCTTGTATCTTTGCCACAAGGTCAGCATAGGTTTCGCGGCCGTAATGGTCTGGCTCGCGGATGCCCAGCATATTAAGATTGGGGCCGTTGATAACAAGAATTTTCACGCTGTACATTCCTTTCGTTTGGTCATTTAAGCCAATCGGTACCGTAACGCATTGCCAAGGCATCGCAAAGAACGATAGCGGTGGCTGCATCCTGCACTATTCTTGCTCGGTGAACAATAGCAGGGTCGTGCCTGCCCTTGGGTTCAAGCACGGCATCGGTCATTAATTTGAAGTCGATGGTATCCTGTGCTTTAAAAATAGTGGGGGTGGGTTTGATGGCGGTTCTGAAAATTATGGGCATTCCGTTGGTAATGCCGCCGTTAATGCCGCCGTTGTTATTAGTAAGCGTTACCACCTTGCCGTTATCCATCTTCATGGGGTCGTTGGCCTCGCTGCCACGCATTTCGGAAATAGAAAAGCCCTTGCCAAACTCAACGCCTTTAACGGCAGGGATAGAAAACAGCATATGAGAAAGCATACTTTCAACCGAGTCAAACCAAGGCTCACCTACACCCTCGGGCATACCGATAACGGCTGTTTCAAGGATGCCGCCAACGCTATCCCCTTGGGATGCTGCGTCAAGTATGGCGTTTTTCATATTTTCGCCGCTTTGGTCATCAAGCACGGCAAAGATTTTTTGGTTTAAGGTTTCAATATCAGATTGAAGGTTGGCAAAATCTCTGTCTGAAACTCCTGCACACTTTTTAACGTGGGTGCCGATATAAACGCCCTTTTGCTCAAGAGCCAACTTGCATATTGCACCTGCGGCAACAAGGGCGGCAGTAATTCGTCCGCTGAAGTGGCCGCCGCCGCGAGAGTCCTGATAGCCGTGATATTTGCACTCGGCAGTATAGTCGGCGTGTGAGGGGCGGGCCACGGTTTTCATTTGAGAATAGTCTCCGCTTTGAACATTCTCGTTGGGTATAAGAATGGTGACGGGAGTGCCTGTAGTGGTATCGTTTACAACACCGCTGACAAGCTTGAACTCGTCCTTTTCCTTTCGGGGAGTTGATATTTTGCCTTCAGGGCGGCGAAGAGTAAGCATATGGGCAATATAGTTGCAATCAATTTTTATGCCGGGGGCCAGACCGTCTATAACCGTGCCGATATATTCTCCGTGACTTTCACCGAAAAGAGTAACTGCCACGCTGTTTCCAATGGTGTTTTTCATTATTTCAACCCCTTTAAATTTCGGTGTGAGAGGCAAAGGCACCTGCCACCTTAAGTTTATCGCACACCTTGCTTAACTGATCAAGCATTTTTGCGCCGTTTTCGGTGTCGGTTGTGCCATCAATTTCAACATAAAAATAATACTGCCACGAATGCTTTTTCATAGGCCGGCTGCGCAACGCTGTCATATTGTAGCCATATTTACCGATAATGCTGATAGCATTTGCAAGAGAGCCTGCCTCGTGCTTAACGGTGAACATCAGCAGAGTGCTTGTAAGGTTAGGGGCAGTTGCTCTTACCTTTGAAAGAACGACAAAGCGAGTGGTGTTTTCGCTGCTTTTGTTAATATTGGCTTCAATCACCTTTAGGCCATAGATTTCAGCCGTTTCCACACTTGCGATAGCGGCCAAGGATGTATCCTTAGCCTCGGCAACCATTTTTGCCGCAATGGCGGTGTTGTTAGATTCTTCTGCTTCAAAGCCGCGCATTTTAATATAATCGTGGCATTGGCTGAGGGCTTGGGGATGGCTTGCTACCTTTTTAATATCCTCGACGGTTGCATTGGGCAAGCCAAGAAGATTTTGATGCACCTCGAACTCGTAAATTCCGTTTACGTAAAGGCTGCCAGAAAAGATAAGGTCCATGGTCTGACCGACCTCACCGGCATAGCTGTTTTCGATGGGAAGAACGGCAACATCACTATCACCGTTGACAACGGCATCGTAAGCGGCTTTGAAATCGCTGTAAGACACACGGTTGCCCTGAGGGAAAATTCTGCCTGCGGCGATGTGGGCAAAGGCGCCCTCTACCCCGCTGTATGCCACCTTCAAGCCGCTTTGCAAACGGTACTGATAGGCGCGGGAGATAGACATCATATTTTTGATATAGTCGATGTAGTAGCCCTTGAGCGCATCATCCTCTATGAGGGCCGAATTTTGCTCGATTAGGGCATCCTCCCGCTGTTGGTCAAGGATTGGCAGACCAACCTCTTTTTTATGCTCATAAACCATTTCGGCAGCCCTCATACGCTCAACAAACAGCTTGGCCATCTGAGAGTCTACTTGGTTTATAATTTTTCTTGCTTCTTCCAGCTTGTTAGACATAGCTTGTGCACATCCTTAATTAAAGTTTATCGGCAATATCGAGAATTAACTGCTCGGTCTTTTCCCAGCCGAGGCAAGGGTCGGTAATTGATTTGCCGAACACATGCTCGCCAACGCTTTGGGCACCATCTTCAAGATAACTTTCTATCATAAGACCCTTGACAAGGCGCTTGATGTCGGCATTTTGGTTGCGGCTGTAAACAATATCCTTGGCGATGCGGATTTGCTCAAGATACTTTTTGCCCGAGTTGTTGTGGTTGGTATCAACAATCACCGAAGGATTGCTAAGGTTTGACTGCTCGTAGAGCTCTTTGACACGAAGCAAATCCTCATAGTGATAGTTGGAAACGCTGCGGCCTGCATAGTCAGTGTAGCCGCGCAAAATTGCGTGAGCGTAGGGGTTGCCTTGGCTTGTAACCTCCCATCCGCGATAGATGAAGGTGTGGCTTGATTGGGCAGCTACTATTGAATTCATCATTACCGAGAAGTCACCGCCCGTGGGGTTTTTCATACCGACGGGGGCGTCGATTCCACTTGCGGTGAGGCGGTGCTGCTGATTTTCTACCGAGCGGGCACCGACGGCAACATAAGAAAGCAAATCGGAAAGGTAACGATAGTTTTCGGGATAGAGCATTTCATCGGCGCAGGAGAAGCCGTAATCTCTCAAAGCGGCCAGATGAAGCTCGCGAATGGCAACGATACCTTTATACATATCGGGCTTTGAATCGGGGTCGGGCTGATGGAGCATACCCTTGTAGCCCTTGCCTGTTGTACGGGGCTTGTTAGTATAGATTCGAGGAATGATGATAATTTTATCAGAAACCTGCTCTTCAATTTTACGAAGTCTTGAAATGTATTCAAGCACAGGCTCACTGTGGTCGGCAGAGCAAGGGCCGATGATAAGGATAAATTTGTCGGAGCTGCCGTCAAAGGCAGCACGGATGGCCTCGTCACGGTGGGCCTTGACCTGCTTCATAGCCTCGGTCAAGGAATATTCTTGCTTTACATCCTGAGGGATGGGCAGTTTTCTGTGAAAATTCATTTGCATTGTGATATACCTCGCTTATGGGATAAAACTAAAATAAAAAGCCCGCCATTCATATATACCTTGTGAGGTATGCGAATGCGGACTGTCCGTATTGTTGCACTGAAATTAACCTTCAGATTTCACAAAAGACGGGCAGCCCACGGTAAAGTAATAAAAGCTATAAAAGAACTTTTGAGTTTTCACGGCTACTCCTCCTCTGTGTTTTGTTGTTACACATTATATGCCCCTTTTTCCCGCTTGTCAATAGATTTTGAGAAAAAACACGCTGTTTATAAAAAAATTGCTTAAACTTGCTTCTTTAACATAAAAAGTGCAAATGGCGGCTCCATCCATATGCTCATGGATGGAGCCGCTCACCTGCGTGTTAATAACAAATTATTTGTTATATAAACATTTTAAAGCAACTACAAGTTTTTTAAACTCATCATAATGCTTATCGTTTTTTAATGTATCCCTTTGTCGGGTCGTTGACGAGCACGTGGGTCACCGCGCCGATTAGTTTTCCGTTTTGGATAATGGGGCTGCCCGACACTAGTGTGTCAAGGCAGATACAACACAGTTTTTATATCATATCGCGTTTACTGATAGGTAAACATATCGAATTTTACGAAGTAAAATATATCGAATTGCGAAGCAATATATCGCGAATTACCATTCTCAAAAATTTAATATATTCTCTGTGAGACACTGAAAAAGGAAGCACGAAATTCGTGCTTCCTTTAATTTTGTCTTATACCGTAACAAGCAGGGAAAATGTATATCATTTTCCACTTATCAGGAGAACCTCAAACCCTTTTCTAAACAAATATCATCTATTAGATAAATTGGAATTGGCAAGTCAATTGATGCCTAACATTGCATTGATAGTGTCACGCTGTTCTTCTGAAACGGTCGTGCTATTTTTGCTCATATAATCGTTAAATGTTCCGCATTCGGAATGGTATCTAACCTCTTGTTTTTGTGTGTAGAAAACAAAGTCACTGCCACAATTCGTGAGGTCATTTACCCAAGAAGCGCTGTTCAAAAGGTCAATGATGTACTGCCTGTCATCAGCATTCAATTCGTAGGTTTGAGTGCTGTTTGCCGAATAGCAGAATTTATCATGCGGCAATTCGTAGGTTTTGCTTGTACAACCAACCAGACCCAATACACAGACCAATGCTAAAACTAATGCTATCAACTTTTTCATACAATCACACTCCTTTGTCAAATTCTTCTTTATCGGTCAGTTGTATTATAGCACAACTTAACTAACAAAGAAAGAGAATATTAAAAACACCCACAGTTTTAGAAAACTATGGGTGTTTCGTATATTATTGTACTGTCCTTTAGAGTACAACCCATAGGCGCGATTTCTTTGTATTATAGGAAATATAAATTTGTTTATACGTGTTATATTAGGACCAACATTTTAAGACATAGAATCTTCCACTGTTTCCCTATTCTAACAAATCTATCACTTAACATTATACTTAAATAATTTCCCGGAATCATCTTCGATTATAAAAGAATCAACACCGTTTGTGCATTTGATTTGTATTTCTTTTGAAATTTCAACTGCCTTGTTATTCTCGCAATCAGTTGCACATAAAACAGCGTTATCATCGAAGAAAAGAACGGTATTTCCCACAAGATAAAACGGCGGATGTTCATTCCAAGCAGTTTTCGCTCTTGAATATATGATATATGTTTCGTTATTTGACAGAGAATGCATATAGATTCCAAAGCCATCGGATAAAATCACGTTGTCTTTTATTACCTTTGCCTTATCAAAAGAATTATTAGGTGAGGTACTTGTCGATACTGTAGAAATAATCTTATCACTATCAATATCATAAAACACGATTGAACCGGTGCTAATATCTCTATATACAAAATAATTATTATCTACAAGAAGTGTAGGACAAATATCAATATTGTCAAAGCTTTTGCTTGGTATGGTTCCATTGCTAATATTTATAAAAGTAAGGTTTGTGGTAGAATCTTCTTTAGTGGAAAAGGCGACATAATCGCCACAGTCATAAATTTGATAATACTTTCCCCAAGAAACTTCAATAATTATTTTAATACTTTTTTCTGCCGGAGAATAGCATTTCAAGACTTGATAATTTTCGTGTTGCTCTACAAAAAAGATTTTGCCGTCCTTACTTAACACATCGACTATATCTATTGTATCGGGCGCTTCATATAGTTTAGTGCTACGGTTATTTTCTAATAAATATAAGCCTATCTGTCCTTTAATATAATCGAAAGCGATAAAATAGACATCTTTATCAATCATTACCATCATTTCAACACTAAGATCTTGGCTGATTTTTAGTTCTTCGGAACTAAATAATTCTTTCTCTTCACAAGAAGAATATAAAATTTTTTCACTCCATCTATGATTCTCTAACGATTGATTATCCGGCAACATAAGTTTTATCTTTTCAGGCTCAAATTCATTAATTTCAGCTATTTTAATATTAGAGGAACAACCCGAAAGCAACAAAAAAGACATTGCGACAATAAAAATTATTATTCTTTTCATAGCATCACCCCACAAGCCCTTTATAATTATTTATATCAGCATTCGAAGATAAGGGTTTATAAACGTTATATTTCCAATACTCCTGTGGGATTAAATTGTCATCTTGATCTAACGTTGATATGCCATAATGTGCAGTTTTTGAGTCATAATCTTCGGCTACATGGAAATAGGCTTTAAGCTCAGGCACGTAAAAATCCGTTTTGAACCAATTGGGATTGGTATCATTATCGAACCAACTAATTTCTACGGTTCCGTTTTTTATAAACTCATAAAGATTATTAGTTTCGATAATCTTATCTATCGTTTCAATTTTTAACATAGTTTTTTGGAAACCGTTTTGCATCATTTTGGCATCCCAAGTATTAACGAGGCTCGTGTCAGCAGTAAAAGGTTTTCTATCTAAAATCTCATAACTGCTATCATTTTGCTGTCCGTCTTTGATTATGTATTTAACAAATAATAATTCTTTAAGCAAATAGTCTTCAATAATGCCATACGTATTATTTTCGTCAACTTCTACGGTGTACACAAAAGACCGATAACCCATAGTTGTTGATGTAAAAACATAAGGCTTT
>JAZNIT010000040.1:0-24828 GCA_045577615.1 Acutalibacteraceae bacterium | reverse complement strand
GAATGACCTCCCTTTGTGTTTTTTATTGCAGTTGGCAGACCGCAATCTTATTATACACAAAGGGAGTTTTTATTCTATTTTCAACTATATAATTCTTACCGAACCACGCGTCTAACGCGTGGTTTTCGTTATACAAAAAAGCGCACAGATTTCTGTGCGCTTTAATTTTATCTTGAAAATAGTTTTAATGCATTTTCGGATAACATTTTTTTGTTTTCTTCTTCTGTAAAACCAAGACTTAAGAAGGAATTAAGCTCAGTTTTAGGAGTCCACATGGGGTAATCGGTACCGAACAAAACTCTGTCAGTACCGTAACGGCGAATAATATTTGCTGCCGTCTCATTTGAAATGTAATAGAAGCTTGACGAGCAATCAACATACAAATTAGGCATATCAGCAAGCTGCTTGGAAGCCTCATCCCAAATTGACCAACCACCCATATGAGCACCAATAACAGTCAAATCCTTGTAAATTTTCAGCACGGGAATTAAACGGTTGGGATTAGAATAGTCATATCTGTTGTCACCGGTGTGCATAAGAATAGGCAAACCTTTTTCTTCACACAGCTCATAAATCTTAAGACAACGATAATCGTCAATTTTAAATGCTTGAATATCAGGGTGGAGCTTTACACCTCTAAGGCCAAGTGATACAAGATGGTCTACATCACCTGCCAGATCTTCACTATCGGGATGGAGTGTGCCCAAACCAATGAGTTTATCACTGTTTTGGGCAACCTCGTTTGCAATAAATTCGTTTATGCTATTCACCTGCTTGGGCGTGGTTGCAACCGATTGAACAACGAACATATCAACCCCAGCAGCTCCGCCTTTTTCAAGCAAATCCGAAACAGTACCTCTGCACGCTGATTTTACATCATAGAATCTATCTGTTCCTGCTACAGCCTTATCAACTATTTTTTCAGGATAAATATGGCAGTGGGAATCTATTACCTTATAACCTTTATACGACATAAAATCACCACTGATTAAGCTTTTTTGAGGCCAAATTTTTCTGCTGCTTCTTCTCTCATCTTATACTTGAGAATTTTGCCTGCAGCATTCATCGGGAAGCTTGAAACAAAATCAATATAACGAGGCACCTTATGTCTTGCCATATGAGATGCAATGTAATCTTTCATCTCTTCAGCTGTCATAGTTTCGCCATCTTTGAGAATGATGCAAGCCATAATCTCTTCGCCATACTTTTCATCAGGAACACCAATTACCTGAACGTCGCTAACCTTGGGACAAGTATAGATAAACTCCTCAATCTCTTTAGGATAGATGTTTTCGCCGCCACGGATAATCATATCCTTCAAACGTCCGGTAATACGATAGTTTCCATCAGAATCTCTGCAAGCCAAATCACCTGTGTGCAGCCATCCATCCTTATCAATAGTATCAGCTGTTGCTTTGGGCATCTTGTAATAACCCTTCATCAGGTTATAGCCACGAGCTACAAACTCACCGTTTTCACCATCGGGGCAGTCTTCACCGGTTTCAGGGTTAACAATCTTGCACTCAACATTAGCAAATGCGCTACCTACAGTTTCAGTACGAACCTCAAGAGAATCATAGTAGCTGCTCATAGTACAGCCTGGGCTTGCCTCAGTCTGACCATAAACCGATACTATCTCTTTCATATTCATAACTTCGGTTGCCTTTTTCATCAAGTCAGCAGGACAATTTGATCCGGCCATAATACCAACTCTAACGTGAGAGAAATCGGTCTTATCAAAATCAGGATGCTCCATCATCGCGATAAACATAGTGGGAACACCGTTAAATGCAGTAATATGCTCATTGTGAACACAAGTAAGAGCAGGCTTGGGTGAAAAATAAGGCAACGGATACATTGTAGTACCGTGAGTCATAGATGCAGTCATAGAGAGCACCATACCAAAGCAATGAAACATAGGTACTTGAATCATCATTCTGTCTGCAGTTGACAAATCCATATGATCGCCAATATACTTGCCGTTATTTACAACGTTGTAGTGAGTAAGCATAACGCCCTTGGGGAAGCCGGTTGTGCCGGAGGTGTATTGCATATTGCATACATCGTCCTTATCGACTGCTGCAGCCATACGATATACTTGTTCAATCGGCACTTGTGAGGAGCGCTCAAAAGCTTCTTCCCAAGTGAGACAACCCTTCTGCTTGAAGCCTACAGTAATAACATTACGTAAGAATGGCAAGCGGCGAGCGTGCAAGGGTTGACCAACTTTGATAGTATCCAACTCAGGACAAAGCTCGGAAATGATATCGCCGTATCTGCAATCCTTAGCACCTTCAGTCATAATCAAAGTATGAGTATCTGACTGACGAAGCAAATATTCAACCTCGTGAATCTTATAGGCAGTATTAACTGTAACCAATACAGCGCCTATTTTAACGGTTGCCCAAAAGGCAATATACCACTGAGGTACATTTGATGCCCATACAGCAATATGAGTGCCTGCCTTAACACCCATATCTATCAAAGCACGAGCGAAGGTATCAACATCATCTCTGAACTCAGAATAAGTTCTTGTGTAATCCAATGTTGTATATTTGAATGCATATTGATCGGGGAATTCTTCAACCATACGGTCAAGAACCTGTGAAAAGGTAAGGTCAATAAGACGATCCTTTTCCCAAATAAAGCGACCTGTGTGAGCACGATTATAGTAAAGAGATTTCTCGTTGCGAGAGGTATCTCCAAACTGCTTCATATAGTTAACAAATTGAGAGAAAATAATCTCCATATCGTCCAATTCAGGGCACCAATCAGGATTCCAAACAAGCGATACAAAACCGTCATAGTTAACCGAACGAAGAGCCAACATCATATCTGCAATAGGCAATTCGCCCTCACCAACAAGGCAATACTCAATGCCATCATCGGTCTTAACTGCATCGGTAAGATGAACGTGGCGAACATAAGCGCCCAAATTATTGATGACAGTTTCAGGCTGTTCACCTGCACCAAAAAATGCAGCAGAAAAGTTCCACAATGCAGCAACATTATCGCAGGCAAAACTGTCAAGCACATCTCTCAGAGCAGCTGTATCGCAAAAAAGGCCATTGGTTTCAAGCAAAATGGTAACATTATTATTTTCAGCATACTCAAGTACGCTGCCTATAATGTTTTTCACATTCTTAATAGCTGCCTCTTTTTCATTCGAATCTTCTGCGCGAACACGAACATTGGGAATATTCAGATTAGAAGCAATGTCTATACATTTTGTAATCTCTGCAATAGAATCATCAGCACAGCTGTTATCAGCAATGTTTATTATAGAATCAATACAAGGGAGTTTCAATTTTTTCTCATACAATCTTCTTAAGGTAGAGGCAGATGCATATCCGTGAAATGCACCATCTTTTTCATTAAAAAGACGATTTTCAATGTTATGCAATTCAACGCCATCAAACTTTAAATCGTATGCAATATCACAAAACTCTTCAAAAGAGTTATCGTGCCAACCTTTAGTTGAAAATGACAATTTCACGATTAAACCTCCTCGTATACAATCTTATTTACTGCGTTAATATAAGCTCTGATGCTTGCACCAATGATATCGGTAGAAATGCCGTTACCTGAATAAAGCTTGCCATCAGCACGAAGTCTGACAAGGGCTGAACCCATAGCTTCGCGACCTTCAGTTACAGACTGAATTTGGAAATCATCCAGCTCATAATGATGGCCAATAATTTGATCAATTGCCATAAATGCAGCATCAATGGGACCATCACCAATGCTGATACCCTGCATATCCTTATCGCCCTTCTTAACGGTAATTTGAGCAGTTGCAGGAATAATATTACCATTGTTAATTACATAGCTGACAAGTTTATAGGTAGCAGGCACCTGAAGAGCAACGCTTGCAATAATGGCCTCAAGCTCTTTAGCACCAACTTTTTTCTTATCTACAACGCGCAAAAACTCTTCATATACCTTTGACAGATCATCATCATTAAGGTCATATCCAAGTTTTGAAACTGCTGCTGCAACAGCGGTCTGGTCATCATTTGCATCTAACAAAACGCCTTCAACCGATGCTCCTACAACTTGAGTGGATTTATCATTCTTTGCATTATCAGCAACCCAGGCAATTTGTTTGATTATTCTATTGAGCTGAGTAAAGCAGATATCGGTTGCAAACCCATAGTGGTCACCGCAATTTTTGACCATAGTTGCAAAAGTTTCCAAAGATACGGTATTATTACCTACGGCAGTCTTTACATATTCTACGCCTTTTTTAACAGAAAGGATTGCCTGTGCACATGCAAAGCCGTTCTTATTATCGCAACCAACGCCAACAGGAACATCAACAACAGCGGCTATTTTACTTGCAAAATCAGCAAAATCATCAGGAAGCATTCCACCAGCTGTATCGCAAACAGATATAACGGTTGCGCCCGCTTCAACGGCAACCTTAACTGCATCTTCCAAAAAGCAAGCCTCTGCACGAGTGGCGTCAATAGCACAAAATTCAACGTCATTGCATTTTTCTTTAGCTGAAGACACAACAACTTTTATCCACTCAAGCATTTTAGGTGCTTTCTTGTGGCAGGTATATTCCATCCCAACAGGAGAAACAGGAAGTTCGATTCTGATACGAGCATTCTCAGCATTTGCCAAAGCAACAGCAGCGTTGTTTACACTATCCAGAGAACCGCCTGCTGCAACAGATATTATTGATTTTTTCACAAAAGAAGCAACAGTTTTAATAAACAATGTGTCGCTCTTAATGTTTACTATTTCAGGAATTTCAATAGTATCAACAGAAAGCTTTTCTAACTGACGAGCAATCTCAATCTTCTCTTTAAAGCTATAACCATTATAGCAAAGTGTTCTGTCGGCAATTCTGATTTTGTTCATAATAAATCTCCTTAAAATTACTAATACCACAAAAAATCCCTGAAGTCATAACGACTTCAGGGACGAAACAATTCGCGGTACCACCCTGTTTACCATATAGTATGGTCAACTCTGCAGAGCTCCAACAAGCTCTCTGTCATGATAACGGGACAAGCCGTAGTCACCTACTAACAAACGCATTTGGCAACTCTGCTCCGGAACGAGACTTCATTTATCCGCTTATATCGGTTCGCACCAAACACCGACTCTCTGAAACAAGTTAAGACAAAGAATAATTCCTTCATCGCATTTAAATTTGGATACATAATACCACAAGCAAAACGCTTTGTCAATAGTAATTTTTAAAAATTACTCAATAGGCTGAATCCATCCAAATTCATCCTCAATCTTACCCCATTGAATACCGGTAAGAGTATCATAAAGGTGTTGAGTTACGGTGCCGATTTTACCGTTGTTAACGATGTACTTCTCACCCTTGTAGCAAAGCTCACCAATGGGAGAAATAACTGCTGCAGTGCCACAGCCCCAAGCTTCTTCAAGAGTGCCGTCAGCCATAGCCTTGCTAAGCTCATCAATGCTAAGCAAACGCTCGCTAACATTGTAGCCTTCTTTACGAAGCACCTCAAGACAAGACTTTCTTGTAATACCGGGCAAAATAGAACCGCTGAGCATAGGAGTAACGATTTCATCGCCGATTTTGAACATAACGTTCATTGCGCCAACTTCCTCGATATATTTACGCTCAACACCGTCAAGCCAAAGCACCTGAGAATAGCCCTGCTGAGCAGCTCTCTCGCCTGCTCTGTTACTTGCAGCGTAGTTACCGCCACATTTTGCATAGCCGGTACCACCACGAACAGCACGAACGTCCTCGTCCTCAATCATAATGCGAACAGGATTGATGCCTTCTTTATAATAGCTGCCGACAGGTGAAGCAATAATTACAAAAGTAGCGTTATGTACAGCGTGAACGCCAAGGCTTTCATCGTTACCAAACAAGAAAGGACGAAGGTACAAAGAGGTGCCGGGCTCAGAGGGAGTCCAATCCTGCTCCACCTTAACAAACTCGGTAAGAGCCTGATATGCCAAATCCTCAGGAATTTGAGGCAAGCACAAACGCTCAGCAGAGGTATTAAGTCTGCGAATGTTCTCCATAGGTCTGAAAAGCTGAACTTTGCCGTCTGCTCTGCGATAAGCCTTAAGGCCTTCAAAAATTTCTGAACCATAATGCAAAACAGTAGAGGCAGGATGAAGTGACAAGTTAGCAAAAGGTACTATGCGAGCATCATACCAACCTTTGTCATTTGAATAGTCCATAATGAACATATGGTCAGAGAAGAATTTGCCGAAGCCGAGAGTGCTTGCCTCAGGCTTCTCTTTAGGGCAAGTAGTTTTAGTGAAAGAGATATTCATAGTTATTCTCCTAATCAGAATTCTGCGCCAATTTTAAGTGCTTTAAGGTTGGTTTCAAGCATGTCAGCACGCTTTGCTGAAATGACCTTTGCCAAAGTTGTGTTGATGCTGTCGCTTTCAAACTCATTAAGAACACTCAAAATCTTACCTACAATAATCATATTTGCCAAGGTAGGCATTCCGTTATCACTGGCAAGCTTTGTTGCAGGAATATAATATACAGTAATATCATCACGGTTAACCTTACGCTCAATCAAGGTTGAATCAGCAAAAATTATACCACCTGGGACAACTGCTGACTCAAACTTATCCAACGAAGGAAGATTCATAGCAACCAAAATATCGGGGTTAGATACAATAGGTGATCCAACCTGCTCGTCACTGATAATAACTCCGCAGCTTGCTGTACCGCCACGCATTTCAGGGCCGTAAGAAGGCAGCCAGCTAATATTCTTGTCATCGATAAGGCCTTTATAAGCAAGGAATTTACCTGCAAAAAGTATGCCTTGGCCACCAAAGCCTGAAAGCAAAATCTGTTTTGTACTCATAAATTTCACTCCTTATCAGCAGATCTGTCTTTATATACACCCAAGGGATAATAAGGCAGCATATTGTCATCAATCCATTTAAGAGCAGCCTTAGGAGTCATACCCCAGTTGGTAGGACAAGTAGAAACAACCTCTACCAAAGAGAAGCCTTTGCCATCAATTTGGTTTTGGAAGGCCTTTTTAATAGCTTTTTTGGCGGCTCTGATGTTCTTAACGTTATTTACGGTTACGCGCTCAAGATACTCGGGACCCTCAAGCTCTGAAAGCATCTCACAAACCTTGATGGGATATCCGCAGTGCTTAGGATCACGGCCATAAGGAGAGGTTTGAGTAACCTGACCGGGCAATGAGGTAGGAGCCATCTGACCGCCGGTCATACCATAAATTGCATTGTTGATGAAAATAATAGTAATATTCTCATTTCTTGCAGCGGCATGAACGGTTTCAGCCATACCGATAGAGGCAAGATCACCATCACCTTGATAGGTAAATACAATATGCTCTTCGGGATTTGCGCGCTTAACACCGGTTGCAACAGCAGGTGCACGACCGTGAGCAGCCTGAATCATATCACAAGCAAAATAATCATATGCCATAACAGAGCAGCCAACAGGTGCAACACCTATGGTTTTGCCTTCAATACCGAGCTCGTCAATAACCTCGGCAACCAATCTGTGCACAATACCATGAGTACAACCGGGGCAATAATGCAAAGGTGCATCAGTAAGTGCGTGGGGTTTATCAAATACAACTGCCATTATTTAGCACCTCCGTTTTCTGCCATCTTTTTGATCGCTTCAAGAACCTGCTCGGGTGAAGGAATCATACCGCCAACACGATTGCAAAGTTCAACGGGAACCTTACAACTGGTTGCAAGTTTAACATCCTCAATCATCTGACCCATAGAAAGTTCAACTGAAATGATACCTTTAACCTGATCAGCAGCCTTCTGGAAAGGTGCTACAGGGAAAGGCCACAATGTAATAGGACGAATAAGACCAACCTTAATACCTTGTTTTCTTGCTTCGTTAATAGCATTCTTTGACACACGAGCAGCGATACCAAAAGCAGTAACGCAGTACTCGGCGTCATCCATCATATATTCCTCATACATTGCTTCGTTTTCTTCAATATACTTATATCTCTCAAAACGCTCAAAGTTAAATTGCTCAAGTTTTTCAGGAGCAAGGAACAATGAGTTTACAATGTTATGCTCTCTCTCCATCTTGGTACCGGTGGTTGCCCAAGGCTTTTCAGGAGCAGGTTGAACATCAAAATCCAAAGAAACGGGCTCCATCATCTGGCCCATAGTACCATCGGCAAGAATCATAGATGTCATTCTGTACTTATCTGCAAGATCAAAGCCCTTAACAGTAAGCTCTGCCATCTCTTGAACAGAAGCAGGAGCAAGAACAATCATTCTGAAATCGCCGTGACCACCTGCGCGAGTTGCCTGAAAATAGTCAGACTGACTAGGCTGAATACCGCCAAGACCGGGGCCGCCACGCTGAACGTTAACCACCAAAGCGGGCAAATCAGCACCTGCAAGATAAGACAAGCCTTCGCTCTTAAGAGCAATACCGGGGCTTGAAGAAGAGGTCATAACACGATAACCGGCAGACGAAACGCCATATACCATATTGATAGCTGCGATTTCGCTCTCTGCCTGCAAGAAGGTACCGCCAATTTTGGGCATCTTTTTGGCCATATAAGCGGCAATCTCGGTTTGAGGAGTAATAGGATAACCAAAATAATGGCGGCAACCTGCAACGATTGCTGCCTCAGCGATAGCCTCGTTACCCTTCATCAAAACTTTATTTGACATATCGATTCACTCACCTTTCTACCTTGATTATGCAGTCAGGACACATCATAGCGCAAGATGCACAACCAACGCATGCAGCCTCATCAACTATTTCTGCAGGATGATGACCTTTTTTATTGATTTTTTCGGGAGCAAGTTGAAGCAGATTCTTAGGACAAGCATCAATGCACAATCCGCAACCCTTGCAAAGATCGGTTTTAAAAGTAAGCTTTGCCATATTTAAACTCCATTCTTCAATTATTTTATAATTTTTTCTTGTAAAGTCAAAGAAAACAAATTATCAATCTTATTATTAAGAAGATTGAACAAATCTTCTTTTACACAGGTCATAACAACTGGCAAGCCTGTAATTTGGCTAACCTCTTGTGCATAACCAAGCGAATCTAAAACATCATCTGCTGTGGTCAGTTGGCCAAGATTTGAGTTGTTAACTATGCCTGTAAATTTAATTTTACCTGCAAGCTCAATTTCTTGCATAACCTCAACAGTTGACAAGGCATCAGGTGTTAAGGGACGATATTTATTGATAACAAGTAACACTTCATAGTTATTTTCATCAATAATATCTTGGGACAATCTGCCCAAAGCATATGCTCCCCTATCATCACCGCCAATATCAAGCACAAACTTCGTTTGTCTGTCAGCTGTAATAGAATACATCTCTTGAGGAAGAGCAGGAATATCAACGTTACTGTTGGCATATTCAGAACAAATAAGTTTTATTCCCGCTTTCTCAAAATCAGCGCTGCTGTCTTTTGATCTGAAATAAGGATTAACTATATCAAGGTCAGCAACAGCAACTTTATTATACACCTTTTTTAGATTCAGTGCAACATTTACAGCAATATTAGTTTTGCCGCTACCGTAATGTCCACAAAACAGTGTGATTCTCTTGAAGTCTCTCATATTAACACCTTAAAGCTTATTACGTTGAATCTTTCCACTTACAGTCTTAGGCAAGCTGTCTTTAAATTCAACAATACGAGGATATTTATAAGGTGCAGTATGTTCTTTAACATACATCTGAATTTCCTTCTTAAGTTCATCTGAAGGCTCAGTACCCTTAACAAGAACAATGCTTGCTTTAACTACTTGACCGCGGACCTCATCGGGTGCAGCAGAAACGCCACATTCAAGAACATAAGGCAATTCCATAATAACGCTTTCAATTTCAAAGGGTCCGATTCGATAGCCTGATGACTTAATAACGTCGTCACTGCGACCAACATACCAATAGAAGCCGTCCTCGTCACACCAAGCAACGTCACCGGTATGATAATATCCGTCGTGCCAAACCTCTTTGGTCTTTTCTTCGTCTTGATAATATCCGACGAACAAGCCGCAAGGTGCACCCTTAGAAATATCAACACAGATTTCACCTGTTTCACCAGCTGCTACCTCATTGCCTTCACTGTCGAGCAGCTTAACATCGTAAATCGGTGCAGCCTTACCCATTGAGCCAATCTTATGATCGGCGCCAACCATATTGCCAATTATCATTGTACTTTCAGTTTGACCGAAACCTTCGATAATTTGCAAACCGGTAGCCTTTTCAAACTGACGGTAAACCTCGGGATTAAGTGCTTCACCAGCAGTAGTCATATGCTGTACGGAAGAAAAATCGTATTTTGAAATATCTTCTTTAACCATCATACGAAGCATGGTTGGCGGTGCACAGAAGGTAGTAATCTTATGCTTTGCAAACATAGGCAATATGTCTGCAGCATCAAATCTGTCAAAGTCGTAAACAAATATTGCACCTTCACAGAGCCATTGACCATAAAGTTTGCCCCACATTGCCTTTGCCCAACCTGTGTCGGAAATGGTAAAGTGCAATCCGTCGGGGTCAACATTATGCCAATACTTCGCAGTATGGAAATGGCCAAGTGCATATTTGTAATTGTGAGCAGCAATCTTTGGATAACCGGTAGTGCCTGATGTAAAGAACATCAGCATCAAATCATCGCCACCGGGGGCATCCTCTGTACGATTATAATGAGTGCTGTAAAGTGTATATTCATCATCAAAACTACGCCAACCATCGCGAGTGCCGTTAACAATAAGCTTGTTAACAAGGAAGGGGCACTTGGCAGCAGCAATATCTGCTTGATTAGCAGTATCACCGTCAGCAGTACAGATGATTGTGCTTACACCGGCGGCCTTAAAGCGATACTCGAAGTCGTGTTCAAGCAACTGGTTAGTAGCAGGAATAGCAATAGCACCAAGTTTGTTAAGGCCGATCATAGCAAACCAGTATTGATAATGACGCTTCAAAACGAGCAATACTCTGTCGCCCTTCTTAATACCAAGTGATTTAAAGTAGTTAGCACATTGATTAGAAGCCTTTTTAATGTCCTTAAAAGTAAAGCGACGCTCGGTCTTATCTAAGCCGATATGTAGCATTGCAAGTTTATCCGGTTCGCGATCTGCCAATGCATCAATAAGATCAAATCCGAAGTTGAAGTTTTCGGTATTTTTGAAGGTTATTGATGTGGGAGTACCGTTTTCATTCTCAACAGTATCGATATACTTGTGATAAATTCGATCTTTATCATCAGATTTTACAACACGATGTTCATTAATCTTCTTAACGTCTGCCAATTCAGGAATAGGCTCACCTGTAGGATTAAGAACTATTGCATAGAAAACGCAATCCTTTCCGTTAACTGCAATCATACCGTGAGGTGTGTCACTATCGTAATAAATGCTGTCACCGGGACCAAGAACCTCGCGATGCTCACCAATTTGAACCATAAGGTTGCCCTCGATAACCAAATCGCATTCCTGACCGGCATGAGTTGTAAGTTCAATGTCTTTTTGCTGAGCTGACTCATCATACTGACAGCGAACATACAACGGCTCTGCAATTCTATCCTTAAAAGCATACGCCAAGTTATAATAGGTCATACCGTGTGCCTGTGAAATCTTTTGTCCAGCACCAAAACGAGTTACGGTATAAGATTTAAGCTTGGGGCTGTAACCCTCTATAATGTCGGTAACATTAACACTCAAAGCCAACGCACAGCGATAAATAAAAGCAAAGTTCAAGTCACTCTCGCCGGCTTCGCACTTAACGTATTCATCAATTGAAACGTCAGTCTTCAGAGTCATATCCTCAACAGAAAGGCCTTCAAGCTCACGCAACTCTCGAATACGAGCAGCCATCTCTTTAATTTTAAAGTCAAGTCCTGATATTTGTTGCATATCTCTTCTCCATTCAGGGACAAAAATGCGCTCGTCCCAAAGTTAATGACTTTGAGACGAGCGCTGAATTAACAGTAAGCCCGCGGTACCACTCAAATTGCAGTTATAAAACCGCCACTCTCGAGATCTAACAACCTCTATGCTTTTACGCAGCAATCACGGAGAGATTCTACTAATCTTTCGACTTTCTTTCTCTCGGCTCAGAAGCTACAAGCGTAAAGCAATTTTCGATGGCTTACACCAACCGCCACCTCTCTGCAGGAAAACGAAGCATAACGCCCTCTTCGTCAAAGCCTTTAACTATTAAATTACAAATAATTTTATCACTAATTCGACAAACTGTCAATACTATTTTGATAAAATAATGCAAAAACAAAGCTGTATTTTAGTTAAAAATCAGAACAAACCGGTAATTTTGCCTTCTGCATCCACATCTATTCTTTCGGCAGCGGGAACCTTGGGTAATCCGGGCATGGTAAGAATATCACCGGTAAGAACAACAATAAAGCCTGCACCTGCAGAAACCTTAACGTTTTTAACTGTTACAGTGAAGTGTTCAGGAGCACCCAACTTGGTGGGATCATCAGAAAAACTATATTGAGTCTTAGCAACACAAACAGGACACTTATCAAAGCCAAGTTTGGTTAATTGCTCAATTTGCTTCTTAGCTGCCGGCATAATGTTTATGCCGTCACCGCCATAGACCTTTTTAACAATTGCTTCAATCTTTTCTTCAATAGTGCAATCAAGATCATATGAAAATGTAAAGTCACCCTGCTCTTCTTCACAAAGACGAACAACCTCTTTAGCCATCTCAATACCGCCCTTGCCGCCGTCTGCCCATACAGTTGAAAGAACAGTGTTTACACCAAGTTCACGACACTTCTTGATAATAAAATCAATTTCAGCATCGGTATCTGTGGGAAAACGGTTAACGGCAACAACGCAAGGAAGCTTGTATACATTTTTGATATTAGAAACGTGGCGCAAAAGGTTAGGAATACCCTTTTCGAGAGCATTTAGATCCTCGATGTTGAGTTCATTCTTTGCAAGACCGCCGTGCATTTTAAGAGCACGAACAGTAGCAACAACTACAACAGCATCAGGGGTAAGACCTGCCATACGGCACTTAATATCAAGGAACTTTTCTGCACCAAGATCCGCACCAAAACCTGCCTCGGTAACAGTATAATCGCCCATCTTAAGTGCAAGACGAGTAGCCATAACAGAGTTGCAGCCGTGCGCAATGTTTGCAAACGGGCCGCCATGTACAAATGCAGGAGTGCCCTCAAGCGTCTGAACGAGATTGGGCTTGATTGCATCCTTAAGCAGTGCAGTCATAGCACCCGCAGCATTAAGCTGGCCACAGGTTACAGGTTGATCATCATAGGTATAACCGACAATAATACGTGACAAACGTTCTTTAAGGTCGGTAATAGAGCTTGAAAGGCAAAGAACAGCCATAATTTCGCTTGCAACAGTAATATCAAAGCCATCCTCACGAGGCACGCCGTTAGCCTTGCCGCCCATACCGTCAATAACAAAACGAAGCTGGCGGTCATTCATATCAACGCAGCGCTTCCAAGTGATCTTGCGAACATCAATTCCAAGTGAATTGCCCTGCTGAATGTGGTTATCAAGCATTGCGGCCAAAAGGTTGTTAGCTGCACCGATTGCGTGAAAGTCACCTGTAAAGTGCAGGTTAATATCTTCCATAGGAACAACCTGGGCATAACCGCCACCTGCGGCACCACCCTTAACACCAAACACGGGGCCAAGAGAAGGTTCGCGTAGAGCAACGGTTACATCCTTACCGATAAGCTTAAGGCCGTCTGCCAAACCAATGGTAGTAGTAGTCTTACCTTCGCCTGCAGGAGTAGGAGTAATCGCAGTAACAAGAATCAGCTTGCCATCTTTACGATTGGTCTCGTTAAGAAGAGCAAGATCAATCTTAGCCTTATAATTGCCGTACTGCTCAATATATTTTTCATCAACATGAGCAGTTTTGGCAATTTCTCTTATGTGCTTCATTTCACATGCCTGTGCAATTTCAATATCAGACAAATAAGCCATAATTACACCTCAATTACTTTTTAAAATATTTAACTGCAGCCTCAAACATACGAATATCGTAGTTACCGGGAACGTTTGCATAAAGTCCCTTACCAATACGCTCACTATGACCCATCTTACCAAATACGCGACCGTCGGGAGAAGTAATGCCCTCAATAGCAAACATAGAATCGTTGGGATTAAAGTGAACATCCGTAGTAGCGTTAGCATCAAGATCAACATACTGAGTAGCGATCTGACCGTTTTCGGCAAGTTGACGGATAAGAGCCTCATCAGCGATAAAGCGACCTTCACCATGAGAAATCGGCACATTGTAAACATCACCAACCTCGGTAAGTGCAAGCCAAGGTGATTTGTTGGATGCTACACGGGTGCGTACAATGCGAGACTGATGTCGGGCAATAGTGTTAAAGGTAAGCGTGGGGCAATTCTCATCGGTATCAATAATCTTGCCGTAAGGAACAAGGCCCAACTTAATGAGTGCCTGGAAGCCATTGCAGATACCACACATAAGACCGTCACGGTTATCGAGAAGGTCGGTAACACCCTCTTTAATAGCGGCATTACGGAAGAATGCAGTAATAAACTTACCACTACCGTCGGGCTCGTCACCGCCTGAGAAACCACCGGGAATAAAGATCATTTGAGCATCCTTAAGCTTGTTAGCAAAGGTTTCTACGCTCTCTTGAATATCTGCAGCAGACAAATTCTTAATAACGATAATTTCAGGCTCAGCACCTGCATCACGAACAGCCTTGGCAGAGTCAAACTCGCAGTTGGTGCCGGGGAAAGCAGGAATAAGAACCTTGGGCTTGGCAACCTTAATTGCAGGAGCAACGCGGCTTTCTGCCTTATAGTTAAAGTTGCGCACCTCAGCCTTGCTATCAGCAATATTGCAGCTGTATACGCTCTCGAGTTTATCTTCATATATGTCAAGAACGTTGGTCAAATCAAGCTTTTCTTGGCCGTAAACAATAGCGTTATCATTGGTTACAGTACCAATTTCAACAGCGCCGTCAACTGCGTCGGTTACTTCAAGCACAAATGAACCATAGTTATAACCAAAAATATCATCAAGAGTCAAAGCATCGTTATACTTAAATCCAAAGCCGTTACCAAAGCACATCTTCATAACAGCTTCAGCAACACCACCGATGGTGGGAGTATAGCAAGCAACTGCCTTGCCCGAACGCATGAGAGCAGTAACTTGATCAAATACCTTAAGCAAGGACTCGGTAACAGGCAAGCCGTTCTCATCCAATTCAGGCTTAATCATAACAACCTTGTTGCCTGCAGCCTTGAACTCGGGAGAAACAACCTCATCGGTTTTGCCGGTAGTAACAGCAAAAGAAACAAGTGTGGGAGGAACATCAAGATCCTCAAAGCTACCACTCATTGAGTCCTTACCACCGATTGAACCGATACCAAGGTTGAGCTGAGCATTGAATGCACCAAGCAATGCTGCAAGAGGCTTGCCCCAACGCTTGCCATCCTTACCGGGATGCTCAAAATACTCTTGGAAGGTAAGATAGACATCTTCAAAAGAAGCACCGGTAGCAATAAGCTTACATACAGATTCAACTACTGCAAGGTAAGCACCATGATAGGGGCTTTGCTCGGTTATAAATGGGTTGTAGCCCCATGACATATATGAGCATGTGTCGGTATGCTTTTTCTCAACAGACACCTTTTGAACCATAGCCTGAATGGGTGTAAGCTGATTCTTACCGCCAAAAGGCATAAGCACAGTACCGGCACCAATAGTTGAGTCAAATCTTTCAGAAAGACCACGCTTTGAGCAAACGTTAAGATCGCCTGCCAAGGTCTTATAGTTATCGGCAAAAGAGCCACTAACCTTCTTCTCAATCTTTTGAGATTTAGCGGGAGCTATATCAATGTGTTTGTCAGCACCGTTTGAGTTGAGAAATTCACGGCTTATATCAACGATCTTGTTGCCGTTCCAATTCATAACCAAGCGAGGCTCAGCTTTAACAACTGCAACTGGGAAAGCCTGAAGATTTTCTGTATGAGCAAGTTCAAGGAACTTATCTACATTTTCAGGCTCAACTACAACAGCCATACGTTCTTGTGATTCGCTGATCGCCAGCTCGGTGCCATCAAGGCCTTCATATTTCTTAGGCACTGCATTAAGGTCAATTTCAAGACCGTCGGCAAGCTCGCCGATAGCAACAGAAACACCACCTGCACCAAAGTCGTTGCAGCGCTTGATCATACGTGTTGCTTCAGGATTGCGGAACAATCTTTGAAGTTTGCGCTCTTCGGGAGCGTTACCTTTTTGAACTTCAGCTCCACAGGTTTCAACCGACTGAGCTGTGTGTGCCTTAGAAGAACCGGTTGCGCCACCAATACCATCACGTCCTGTGCTGCCGCCCAAAAGAATAACAATATCATTGGGAGCAGGAACTTCGCGTCGAACATTTTCGGCAGGAGCAGCAGCAATAACTGCGCCGATTTCCATACGCTTTGCAGCATAGCCATCATGATAGAGCTCGTCAACAATACCTGTTGCTAGACCAATCTGGTTGCCGTAAGAAGAATAACCTGCAGCTGCAGTAGTAACAATTTTACGCTGAGGAAGCTTGCCTTTAATGGTTTCGCTAACAGGCTTAAGAGGATCAGCAGCACCTGTTACGCGCATAGCGCCATAAACATATGAACGACCTGAAAGGGGGTCACGAATTGCACCACCAATACAGGTAGCAGCGCCGCCAAAGGGCTCAATTTCAGTGGGATGGTTGTGAGTTTCATTCTTGAACAGCAACAGCCAAGGCTCAACTACGCCATCAACCTCTACATCAATCTTTACAGTGCAAGCATTAATCTCTTCAGATTCATCAAGCTTATCAAGCTTGCCCTGAGTTTTAAGATATTTAACGGCAATGGTAGCCAAATCCATAAGGCAGATAGGCTTAGTGCGGCCAAGCTCATTTCTTACAGAGATATATCTGTCATAAGCGCTTTGGAGCAGTTCATCCTCAAATTTAACGCTATCAATAACAGTCAAGAAGGTGGTGTGACGGCAGTGGTCAGACCAATATGTATCGATCATTCTGATTTCAGTTATAGTGGGATTGCGCTTTTCAGATTTAAAATAGTCCTGACAAAAAGCAATATCATCGGCATCCATTGCAAGACCGTAATCTGCAACAAACTGCTCAAGTCCTGCTCTATCAAGATCGATAAAGCCATCAAGAGTTCTTACAGTAGTGGGAATTTCATACTGAACCTGCAATGTTTCAGGCTTGTCCAATGTGGCCTCGCGTGCTTCAACAGGATTGATTACATACTTTTTAATTTCTGCAATCTCATCAGCAGTAAGATTGCCGTAAAGAGCATAAACCTTTGCAGAGCGAACAGTAGGACGATCGCCCTGTGAAATAATCTGAATGCACTGAGCTGCTGAATCTGCTCGCTGATCAAACTGACCGGGCAAAAACTCAACTGCAAAAACATATGCACCGTCAGCATCAACATCATCGGTTACTATATCAAGCTGAGGCTCAGAAAAAACAGTTTTCTTTGCGTAATTAAACAATTCCTCAGTGATATTTTCGGCATCATAACGGTTAAAAAGTCTAACATTCTCAAGAGATTTAATTCCCAAAAGATTGCGAACGTCGTTAAGGAGTGCTTTAGCTTCATTAGCCAATTCCTTTTTCTTTTCTACAAATACTCTAAAAACCATAATTACTTCTCCCCTGCCTTCAAGGCCTTTGCACCAATATCCTTGCGATAAAAAGCGTTGCCAAACTGTACCTTATCAACCTTTTGATAAGCGCAAGCAATAGCGTCATTTAGTCCGTCACCAATAGCGGTAACACCCAACACTCGACCACCCGAGGTAAGCAAATCACTATCCTTAAGAGTGGCACCTGCAACATAAACGCTATCTTTAACGCTATCGTCAATTGTAATCTTATATCCTTTTTCATATGCGGTTGGATAACCATTTGAAGCCATAATAACGCAGCAGGCTGACTTGTCGGCAAACTTAACTTCACATTCCGCCAAGGTGCCGTTAGTGGTTGCCATCATTACTGTAAGCAAATCACTTTCAAGCAAAGGCAACACAACTTGAGTTTCGGGATCGCCAAAGCGGCAATTATACTCAATTACCTTAGGTCCCTTTTCGGTAAGCATAAGACCAAAATAGAGACAGCCCTTAAAGGTTCTACCCTCTTTATTCATAGCATCAATGGTAGGAACAAAAATCTTATCCATACACTCTGCTGCAATATCAGCAGTATAATAAGGATTAGGAGCGATTGTGCCCATACCACCGGTGTTAAGACCTGTATCGTTATCACCTGCACGCTTATGATCCATAGATGAAATCATAGGCACAACAGTTTTACCGTCAGTAAATGCAAGCACAGAAACCTCAGGACCTGTCAAGAACTCTTCAATAACAATGTTATCACCGCTCTTACCAAATACCTTGTCAAGCATCATAGAGCGAACAGCATTCATAGCCTCTTCGCGAGTCATTGCAATAATAACGCCCTTGCCCAAAGCCAAACCATCAGCCTTAATAACTGTGGGAATAGGAGCGGTTTCAAGATACTTAAGTGCATCTTCTACATTGTTGAAAACTTCATACTCAGCAGTAGGAATGCCATACTTTTTCATAAGATTTTTGGAGAAAACCTTACTACCCTCGATAATAGCAGCCTTTGCATCAGGTCCAAAGCAAGGAATGCCTTTTGCATTCAATGCATCAACAACACCTAATACAAGCGGATCATCGGGCGCAACAACTGCATAGTCTATATTATTTGACACCGCAAAATTCACAATACCATCAACATCGGTAGCACCGATTGATACACAGGTAGCATCGGCTGCAATTCCGCCGTTACCGGGCAACGCGAATATTTCGGTTATAGTGCTGTTTTCTTTTAATTTTTTAATGATGGCGTGCTCTCTACCGCCGCCACCGACAACCATTATTTTCATAATTACTCCGCTCGTTTATATTAGTGATGGAACAAACGCATACCGGTAAATGCCATTACCATATTGTACTTGTCGCAGCAAGCAATAACAGCATCATCTCTGATAGAACCACCGGGCTCAGCGATATAAGTAGCACCGCTGCGTCTTGCACGCTCAATGTTATCATCAAACGGGAAGAACGCATCAGATCCAACAGAAACGCCATCGATTGATGACAAATAGTCTTTGATTTCAGCATCGGTCAAAGGTGCAGGCTGAGATGTAAAGTACTTCTGCCAGTTTCCGTCAGCACAAACATCCTCTTCATTTCTATTGATATATCCATCAATTACGTTATCGCGCTCAGGTCTGCCGATGGTATCCTTGAAAGGAAGGTTCAAAACCTTATCGTGCTGACGCAAGAACCAAGTATCAGCCTTAGAACCGGCAAGACGGGTGCAGTGAATACGAGACTGCTGACCTGCACCAACACCGATTGCCTGACCGTCAATAGCATAGCAAACCGAGTTTGACTGAGTATACTTAAGCGTGATAAGAGCAATTATCAAATCGCGCACTGCACTTTCAGGCAAATCCTTGTTAGCAGTAACAATGTTTGACAAAAGTTCACGATTGATTTCAAAGTTATTTCTACCCTGCTCAAAGGTAATACCATATACCTGCTTATGTTCGATAGCAGCAGGAACATAATAGGGATCAATTTTAATAATGTTATAGTTACCGTTACGCTTGGATTTAAGAATTTTAAGCGCTTCGGGCTCATAACCGGGAGCAATAATACCGTCAGAAACCTCACGCTTAATCATCTTTGCAGTGGTTACGTCACACACGTCGCTGAGTGCAACAAAATCACCGAAAGAGCACATTCTGTCGGTGCCTCTTGCTCTTGCATAAGCACAAGCGAGAGGAGAGTCGTCAAGGCCTTCAATATCATCTACAAAACAAGCCTTTTTAAGCTTATCGGAGAGAGGAATACCAACAGCTGCAGAGGTAGGGCTAACATGCTTAAAAGAGGTTACTGCAGGCATACCAAGAGCTTCTTTAAGCTCCTTTACAAGTTGCCAAGAGTTAAAAGCATCAAGAAAGTTGATAAAGCCGGGGCGACCGCACAAAATCTCGATAGGAAGCTCGGTACCGTCAGCCATAAAAATCTTTGCAGGCTTTTGGTTGGGGTTACAACCATATTTAAGTTCAAATTCCTTCATTTTAAGCACCTCTTATACGTTTTTATTTATAATAATTTCTTCAGATTTACCATCTTCGAGAGAAACAGTTCTAACAAAAAGAGAAACCTTGTTATCTTCATTAAGATTCTCCCAAACCATATCTGCTAACTCTTGAGCAGTATTGGGCATTGCAACCTCTTCAGGCTCACCACAGAATGAAGGAATGGGATTTCCATCACACTTATAGGTGTGGATAAAGTGACCAATTCCGTTTTCAGGAACATAGTTGTAATAATAACGATTGCATGCTTCAGGTCTTCCGTTAGAGCTTTTAAGAATAGAAAGCTTATAGGTAAATTCATTTCTGGGGAAGCAGTAATAAAGTATTCCTGAAATACGAGGAGTAAAGTTGGGAGCATCGTCCTCAAATTCACGAACACCGCATGCTTCTTCAAAACCATAATTATGGTTTACTTCGTTTATATAATTAAATATTGTATCAGTCTGGTCACCGTTAGTGATAATATCAATATTACCACCTTTAGCAGAAAGATAAGGATTATAAATGATAAGATGTGGGTCAGACAGCTTTGATTCATTAAAAGCTTTTGTTCTCATTCCGCCATCAAAACGCTCAAAAATGCGGTTGCGGCTATTTTCGCTACGACCCATAATAAAATATGCAATCATAGCTTTTTTGCCATCTGCAGATTTACCAACAACAATTCCTCTACCGGGGTATGAATTTTCACTTAAAAGCTTCTTCAAATCAAACAAAGCCATATCTTTTATCACCTTTCATTTATAAGTTTTGCGCAAACCAATTCAACCGATTTGGGAAGTATCTTCCACTCAGCATTTCGCATAATTCTTTTTTGCAAAGTTTCAGGGGTATCATTATCTCGAATGGCAACCGCCTTTTGCATAATGATTTCACCGCCATCTGGAATTTCGTTAACAAAGTGAACGGTAGCACCCGAAACCTTAACACCATACTCCAAAGCAGCCTCGTGAACCTTTAATCCATAAAAGCCTTTGCCGCAAAAAGACGGGATTAGCGAGGGATGAACATTAATAATCTTATTGGGATAGCGAGATGTAAAATCAGCGCTGAGAATAGACATAAATCCGGCAAGAACGATGATATCAATTTGATAATCATCAAGCACAGAAATAATCTTGCGTTCAAAAACCTCTTGCGAGCCACACTCTTTTTTTGAAACCACAACTCCATCTATACCGGCCTTTGCAGCACGCTCCAGTGCGTATGCATTAGGGTTGCTGGAAACAACAACTTCAATTTTTCCGCTACTTATAATACCACTGCTTTGAGCATCAATAAGAGCTTGAAGATTAGTGCCGCCGCCAGAAACAAATACAGCTATTTTTGCAGTGCTCATAAAATCACCTTGTCATCTGAGCGAATAATTTCGCCGATAACATATGCATCCTCACCGTTATCGGTAAGAATTTTGAGTGCCTTTTCAACATCATTCTTATTAACAACAATACTCATACCAACACCCATATTAAAGGTGTTGAACATGTCGCGCTCGCTGATGTTGCCGACCTTAGCAATAAGGTTGAATATAGGCAGAATCTTGATAGCATCCTTGTTAATCTTTGCACCAAGACCATCGGGAATGCTGCGAGGAATGTTCTCATAGAAGCCACCGCCGGTGATATGAGAAATGCCCTTAACCTTAACCTCATCAAGAAGAGCAAGAACAGACTTTACATAGATTTTGGTAGGAGTAAGCAGGGTCTCACCTACTGATTTGCCGCCAAGCTCTGCAATGGGAGTTTTGATGTCTGCATTCTCAACATCAAACACCTTACGCACAAGTGAGAAACCGTTAGAGTGAACGCCTGAAGATGCAAGAGCAATAACAACGTCGCCCTCTTCCATAGTTTTGTTGTCGATTATTTTAGACTTATCAACAACGCCGGTGCAGTAACCTGCAAGGTCATACTCATCGACAGGATAGAAACCGGGCATTTCTGCAGTTTCGCCACCGATAAGAGCTGCACCTGACTGTACGCAGCCTTCACTAACACCCTTAACAATATCGGCAATTTTTTCGGGAATGTTCTTACCGCAAGCAATGTAATCAAGGAAGAACAAAGGCTTAGCGCCTGCGCAGATAATATCGTTAACACACATAGCAACACAGTCAATACCTACGGTGTCGTGCTTGTCAAGCAAAAACGCCAACTTAAGCTTAGTACCAACACCATCAGTGCCGCTAACCAAAACAGGGCGGGTAATGCCTGTTAAGTCAAGCTCAAAAAGGCCGCCAAAGCCGCCAACATCAGAGCACACACCAGAAGTCATGGTGCGGGCAATGTGCTTTTTCATAAGTTCAACCGCTTTGTAGCCTGCGGTAATGTCAACGCCTGCTGCGGCGTAGCTATCAGATTTAGATTGCATATTCATAATTATTATTCCTTTCCGTTCCAACAATAAGTACAAAGTTGACAGGGTTCAAGACCAATTGCATCGATAATACCTTCAAGAGATTGAAATTCAAGAGAAGCAAAGTTAAACTTATCGCAAATTGTCTTTCTCAAATTCTTGCCTCTTTCAGTTTTGAAGTCAAGATATTCATCTATATGTTTAAATCCTTCTTCACCTTCAAGCTCCATTATCACTCTGCGAGCGATAAGCTCCATTTCATTGGTTGAGCGAGTAAAATTAAGATATTTGCAACTATACATAATCGGAGGACATGCAGAGCGCATATGAACTGATTTAGCACCGTTTTCATAAAGAAAATCAACCGTTTCTTTAAGCTGAGTTCCTCTTACAATAGAATCATCAACAAACAGCAGGTTTTTATCCTGAATAAGATCATGAATCGGAATCTGCTTCATCTTAGCCACCTTGCTTCGTTCCTTTTGATTGGCAGGAATAAAGCTACGCGACCATGTAGGTGTGTATTTTATAAATGCACGAGCAAAAGATTTTCCACTTCTGTTTGCATATCCAATTGCATGAGGAGTACCTGAATCAGGCACACCACCAACGTAATCAATCTCTTCTGCATTTTTTAATCCGGCGTCAATATCAGCCATAATAGCGCCGTTTTTATAGCGCATCATTTCAACGTTAACGCCCTCATAAGTAGACGTGGGGTAACCATAATAACTCCACAAGAAAGAGCAAACCTTCATTTTTTTGCCAGGCTTACGCAACTGGATCATATTTTCACTGGTAAGCTCTACAACCTCACCGGGGCCAAGCTCTTTTACAGTTTCATAATCCAACTTCTGTAAGGCAAAAGACTCAAATGAAACACAATAGCCATCCTCATTTTTACCAATGACTACAGGCAATCTGCCAAGAGAATCACGGGCAGTAATTATAGTACCGTTATCCTTCAAAATAAGAATATTGGCTGTGCCGTCAATTTCTTTTTGAGCAAACTTAATGCCATCAACAAAATTACTTTTTTGATTAATAAGTGCAGCAGTTAATTCGGTAGCATTAGTACCACCACCTGTCATAGCATTAAAGTGTCCACCACTAAAGGAAAGGTATTGTTTAATCAATGACTCTGCATTATTTATTCTGCCAACAACACAAATAGCATAGGTGCCAAGGTTAGACCGAATAAGCAGCGGTTGCGGATCATAATCGCTTATACAACCAATAGCAGAGTTACCCGACATCTCGTCAAACACATGCTCAAACTTTGTTCTGAAGGGTGAGTTTTGAATGTTATGTATTTCTCTTTGCAGTCCATCATCTTGATTCCACGCAGCCATACCACCGCGTCTTGTGCCTAAATGAGAATGATAATCAACACCAAAGAACACGTCAGATACGGCATCGTGTTTACTAACGACTCCAAAAAAGCCTCCCATTTATATTCCTCCTAAAAAATGCACATCAAAGCTGTTCAGCTATTTTAGAATCCTTTTCAAGCACCGTCTTTGCATCTGCTGATCTTTTATCGTCAAGTTTTTTAGCCAAATCGGCATCCTCAACTGCAATAATCTGTGCAGCAAGCAAAGCAGCGTTAGCTCCGCCGTTAATAGCTACAGTTGCCACAGGAATGCCTGTAGGCATCTGCACGGTTGAAAGCAAAGCGTCCATTCCGTCAAGAACGGTAGATTTGCAAGGAATACCAATTACGGGCAAAGTAGTATTGGCAGCAATTGCACCTGCAAGATGCGCAGCCATACCGGCTGCTGCAATTATAGCACCGAAACCGTTTTTACGAGCATTTCGCGCGAAATCTCTGGCTTCATCGGGTGTTCTGTGTGCAGAATAAATATGCACCTCATAATCAATACCAAGAGAAGAAAGCATTTCAGTTGCCTTCTTAATAATTGGTAAATCACTGTCGCTACCCATTACAATTCCGACTTTTTTCATAACAATCTCCGTTCTTTTGCATTTATAAAAATAGATATGGGCACACTTAACCCAATAAGTTAAATGTGCCCAGACGGTCGACTTAATAATTATTTTCTGCTCCTATGTGGTGCTCCACTTAAAACCGTCAGTAACAGAAAATATATTGACTTTTTACATTGAAAAACACCATAAAAGTATATCACAATGTATGTTTTTAGTCAAGGCACATTAAATGCTTTTTCAACTTTATTTGTAGGTTTACAATAGATGTGTTACAGTTGGGAATAAAAAATAAGTGACGAATGGAAAATCCTGTGTTACAGTTAAGTTGCTGAGACAAAACAGACAGGAGGATTAACCATTCGTCATGAAAACTGTAACACAAACAAT
>JAZNIT010000039.1:0-65465 GCA_045577615.1 Acutalibacteraceae bacterium | reverse complement strand
CTATATGCTATTCGTGAAATTAAGCAAAATGGACTTGTAAAAGGACATGAACATTTTCCTGTTTATGTAGACAGTCCCCTTGCCGCAGAAGCGACTGCAATCTTTATGCAATGTAATCCCATTTGTTTTGATGAAGAAACTCTTGCACTTATTAAACAAGGTATTAATCCCATATGGTTTGATGATATCCGTATGTCTATGACATCAGAGGAGTCAAAACAAATCAACTTTAACAACGAGCCAAAGGTTATTATTTCTGCAAGCGGAATGTGTGAAGCCGGTCGTATCCGTCATCATTTAAAGCACAACTTATGGAAAGAAAACAACATTATTCTTTTTGTTGGTTATCAGGCAGAAGGTTCTCTCGGTCGAATACTGTTAAACGGCGAAAAAAGTGTAACCCTTTTCGGTGAAGAAATTTCGGTGAATGCGGAAATCTGCTCACTCCACGGAACAAGCGGTCACGCAGACCAAGCCGGTCTAATTTCTTGGATAGAGGGATACGAAACAAAACCCGAGCTTATCTTTGTGAATCACGGAAGTGAAGATTCCTGCGAGGATTTTAAAGATTTGCTCATTCAAAAGGGTTATCGTGCAGAAGCACCATTCAGCGGAACTGAATACGATTTAGCCACGGGAAGAATGACCATTTACACCGAAGGTAAACCCATTGACAGAGTGATAACCTACAAGGGCAATACTCGTGCTGATATAATTTTCAATGAGCTTGTCGCAACAGCCGAAAAACTATTGACTATTGCTAAAGGGCGCCGTGGTATGACAAATAAAGAAAACGCAAGACTGACTTCTCAAATTCGAGAACTTTGCGAAAAATATAAAGATTAGAAAAGAGGTAATCCAATGAAGATATGTGTATATGGAGCAGCATCCCCAACAATCGATAAGGAATATATTGATTTGGTTGAAAAAATGGGACAAGAAATGGCAAACCGTGGACATTCACTTGTGTTTGGCGGCGGCGGTAACGGTCTGATGGGTGCCGCAGCAAGAGGTGTTAAATCCGGCGGAGGTTATATTTTAGGTGTTATTCCTAAATTTTTCGATGAAGAAAATATCGAAGCCATATGTGATTTTTGTGATGAACTTATTCAACCCGATACAATGCGTCAGCGTAAGCAGTTGATGGAAGATAATGCAGATGCATTTATTATAGTTCCGGGTGGCATTGGGACATATGAGGAGTTCTTTGAAATCCTAACGCTGAAACAATTATGCCGACACAATAAACCAATTGCACTCTATAATATAATGGGATATTACGACGATATAAATTATGCAATGGAACAGGCTATGAAGAAAAACTTCATTCGTGATAATTGTAAGGAATTATATTATGTTACCGACGACCTTAATGATTTGCTTCGTTATATTGAAACTCCGGTTAATAAAATAAGAACGGTCAAGGAATTAAAAGACGGTTAAATGATGCCCTTAATAATTTATTTTGCTTTTTTGATTGTATAGTAATTTTTACGCACCTTTCTTATTAAATAGTATCAACCTCTCTGTTAAATTCGGCAGAGAGGTTGATTTTTAACCAACTTGTCTGCAAATCGAATATGTTCCCCCTTATTTACTTTATGTGTAGAAAAAGACCATACCTTCGAGGGTAGCGGTGTTTGGGTGTGACGAGGTTTTTTAGGGATTAAGTTATTTTCGTTTTGGCAAGGCAAAAAAAGGAGAAATGCTTTACTGCATTTCGAGCATTTTTCAACACCGCCAAAGCGGAAATAACAACCGAAAACAAGTCTAAGGCCCAAACGCCGTAACCCAATGGGTATGGTCTTATTTTAACATCATCAGGAGCCATTGCAGCACCCATATTATTGGCATCGGTTACATTCATATCTACCACTCTGCCAAGGGTGAAGGCGCTGATATAAGGCCCGTGGCCGCTGCCAACGATGGCAGCTCCTGCGCCCGTTACCGTCCACTGTGCTGTTGGGGGACGGACTCCGCCGTAGTCAAGAGGAAAGCGAAATTGTCGCTCAGCGGTGCAAAAATGGGATGATGTAACGGCTATGGCGCGACGGGCGACAGACGACTCTACCGACAGGGCAGCCATTATGAGGGAAAGGCTCATTGTTGAGCAGGCGCCAAACACTCCCGCTAAGGCTATTTCGAAATCCTTAAGGCCAAAGGTGGAGCCGATGCATTGATTAAGCAAATCCCCTGCGAACATCATATCGATATCATAGGCGGCGAGTCGGGATTTTTTGAGAGCAAGCTGCACCGCTGTTTTTTGCAGCATACTTTCGGCCTTTTCCCAAGATTTTTGCTCCATTGCATCGTCGTCGGAGATGTAGTCGAAATAGGGCGCCATGGGGCCATCCCCTTCTTTTGTGCCAACCACCGCTGCCGATTGGAGGATAGTGGGCTTGTTTTCCAATATTACTGTGTGTCTGCCTTGACGGTATGCCAAACTTATCACCTTTTGCGTTTTTACTTATTTTTTGACTCAAAGGGCAAATTATACATTTTTATCTTTAAATAGCCACTCTTGTGTGATACAATGAGGCGGGAAGTGATTTTATGACCGTTTATCCTGATTATTACAGCCGATTCAGCTGCATTAAGGGCCAGTGCCGCCACAACTGCTGCATCGGTTGGGAAATCGACATCGACAGCGACACCGCCGATTTTTATAAGTCGGTTGGCGGTGATTTGGGCGAAAGACTTAAGGCTAATATTTGTTGGGAGGAGCCCCATTTTATTCTTGGTGAAAAGGAGCGCTGCCCCTTCTTGAACAAGGATAATTTGTGCGATATTATTATCGGTTTGGGTGAGGAGCGGCTGTGCGGAATCTGTGCCGACCATCCCCGATTCAGAAACGAGCTGCCCACTCGCACCGAGGTTGGCTTGGGTCTTAGCTGTGAAGCGGCGGCAAGTCTTATTCTCGGCAATAAAGAAAAGGTTTGCCTTGTTTATGACGGAGCCGACGAGGGTGAGGATGACATTGTGAATTTGAGAGATGCCATCATCGACACCCTGCAAGACCGCGAATTTGACATTTTTGATCGGCTTGAAAATATGCTCTGGCTGTGCGGTCAAGAGGATTTTGAGGTGGATTTGGGCTATTGGGCAAGGCGGCTCTCTAATCTTGAGTGGTTTGACAACGAATGGGACAAGCGGTTGAGCTTGCTTGGCTCGGCGACTGACATTGACGTTTTTAAAGAGTATTCAAAAGCCTTTGAGCATGAATATGAGCAGTTGGCCGTTTATTTTATCTACCGCCATTTTGCCAACGCACCCGATGGAGAAAACTGCATCAAGCGGGCTAAATTTGCCGCCCTTGCGGTTAGGCTGATTTTTGCCCTTGGCGCCGCAGAGTTTGAAAGCAAAGGCAAGTTAGACTTTGAGGACAGAGTGGATATCGCCCGCGCCTTTTCAAGCGAAATTGAATATTCAGATGAAAATCTTTACACTATTATTGATAGTTTATAAGAGTAAAACCGCCGATTGCTCGGCGGTTTTGTTATGTTCTGAAATCGGTGGGGCTTTTGCCCGTTTTTTGACGGAATATTTTTGAAAAGTGGCTCACATCGCCAAAGCCCGTTTTATCGGCAATCTCGGTTATACTTAGGGTGGTTGACTCAAGCAAGGACATAGCCATACCAATGCGTCGGTCAAGAATGTAGCTGTGCAGCGACATACCCGTAAGTTCCCGCATTACGCGGCTTATATAGTTGGGGTGATAGTTAAAATACTCGCCCACGCTTGCATTGGACATACGCTCGTTTATGTGGGCGCCCACGTACGAAATCACCGCCTCGGCTATCTTGAGGGATGCGTCGCTATCCCCCGTTTGGGCAAGTCGGGCACATTGCACAAGCACATCCTTAAGCAGGCTGTTGCAGCGCTCACGGCTAAAAATAATGTGGCGTGAATACTCAAGATTGATAAGGTTTATTTTTTCCACAATATCGTTGTTAACCACAAAACTGAACACTCCTGAAAGAGCCGGAGCATCATCAATGGTCACCTGCTCTTCAATAAGCAGTTTTCGATGATAATCGTTAATGCTGCAAGGGGGCACGGGGATGTTTTTGCTGCGACCGCTTTGAGTAAAATCGTAATTGACACCGAGAAGGGTCATACCCTCTTCATTTGGATGGTAGGAGTAGGTCATTCCTGCCCGCCAGCCTATAATAGTGCCCCTTGTTAAGGGATAGTGGGTGCCATTTACCTTTATACTTCCGCTGCCCCCTGTGCAAAGAAACAGACGGTTGTCGAGTCCCACTGCCCCATCCCAAGTTGGCAGATAGGCCTGCACTCTTGAAAGCCGCACAAAGGGCTGTACATCGGCCAATAACATCTTGTCACCTCGAAGGTTTATTTTTTACAAATGTATACATTCTTATTTGTATTATAGCCACACTGCAATTCAAAATCAAGTATAAAATCCCCTCCGTTATTGGCCAAGTGTTCGTAAGGACACTTGGCCAGTTTTATTCGCCAAAGGCGAGTTGTATTGCTTCGCAGTGATATTCGGCTAAAAGCCGAGTGATATTGCCTTCGGCAGTTTATGGGCGAATAAAATATCACTAAAACCGCAAGGTTTTAATATCACTTGACCGTAAGGTCAAATATAACTGTGAGACCTGTCTCACAATATCACTTCTTTGAGATAGGTTAAAAGGGTTTTAGGTTCTCCTAACAAGTGACATTTGGGCGCCAAAATGTCCTGCTTGTAATGGTGTGAGACAAAAGAAAAACTGTGCAGAAATCATCTGCACAGTTTTTTCTGTCCTTAGGAACCCTACTCATTAAACGGGGGGGATTTAATTTTTGCTTATTCCTCTTCAGGTTGATTCCAACTGTGCCATACACCTTGAACGTCGTCGTTCTCTTCAAGCATATCAAGAAGTCTGTTCATTTTGAAAACAGCCTCATCATCTGTAAGGTCGTTGGTCATATTGGGCACGTACTCTGCTTCGGCAGAAATAAAGGCATAACCCTTTTCAGTAAGAGCGGCGCTGACTGCATCAACAGCGTTGGGGTCGGTGATAATCTCGAAAGAGTCGTCGTTTACATTGAAATCGTCGGCGCCTGCTTCAAGTGCATCCTCCATAACAGTGTCTTCATCAAGGCCCTCACTATCAATAATAATGATGCCCTTGCGCTCGAACATAAACATAACCGAGCCGCTTTGACCAAGGTTACCGCCGTTTTTATCAAAATAGTGGCGCATCTCACCTGCGGTGCGGTTGCGGTTGTCGGTAAGAGTTTCGACAACAACGGCAATACCTGCGGGGCCGTATCCCTCGTAAATTATTTCTTCATAATTGCTTGAGTCGTCGTTAGATACCTTTTTAAGCATACGGTCAATATTATCGTTAGGCACGTTGTTTGCCTTTGCCTTGGCAATTATATCACGAAGTTTGCCGTTAACATTGGGGTCGGGACCGCCTGCTTTAACTGCCATGGCAAGTTCACGGCCAATGCGAGTAAAGATTTTTGCTTTTTGAGCATCGGTCTTTTCTTTTTTACGTTTAATATTGTTCCATTTGGAATGTCCTGACATAGAAAATTCACCTTTTCTTTAAAAAATCGTACTAACCTATGTATTATAACAAAGAGGATTAAGTTTTGCAAGTGTTGTTTATGTTTTTGAAAAATAAAAGCACCCATTCAAATTGAACAGGTGCTTTGTTTGTATAAATTACTTGCCTGCTACCAAAGCGGCGGTGTCGCGTGCGATAACCAGCTCTTCTTCGGTGGGGATTACATACACCTTAACCTTTGAGTCAGCGGTTGCAATGTTGCCCTCGGCACCGAGAATGGTGGAGGCGTTGAGCTGCTCGTCAAGCTTGAGGCCCATAAACTCGAGGTTTTTGCAAACATTTGCACGGATTGAAGCGGTGTTTTCACCGATACCACCAGTAAATACGATTGCGTCAACACCGTTCATTGCGGCAACATAAGAGCCAACAACCTTGGTGATCTGATAGGTCTGCATTGCTCTTGCAAGCTCTGCGCCCTCGTGACCGTTGTTAGCGGCCTCGATGATGTCACGGTTGTCGCTGGTGAGCTCGGAAATGCCGAGAACACCTGACTTTTTGTTAAGAATGTTGGACATCTCGTCGGGAGAGATGTTGTCCTTCTTCATAATATAAAGAACTGCAGAGGGGTCAACTGCGCCTGAACGGGTGCCCATCATAAAGCCGTCGAGGGGGGTAAGACCCATACTGGTGTCAACACACTTGCCATCTTTAACAGCAGTGATTGAGCAACCGTTGCCCAAGTGGCAGGTGATAACCTTGGTACCCTCTGCCTTAACGCCCATAAGCTCGATGCAGCGGCCGCTTACATAACGGTGTGAGGTGCCATGTGCGCCATACTTACGGACCTTATAATCACGGTAATACTTCATGGGCATACCGAACATATAGCTCTCGGGGGGCATGGTTGAGTGGAACGAGGTGTCGAAAACAGCAACCTGGGGAAGCTCGTCGCCAAAGCACTTGCGGCAAGCCTTGATGCCAAGCACGTGTGCGGGGTTGTGTAAGGGAGCAAGCTCGCCAAGCTCGTCGATATCTTCGATTACCTTTTCATCAATAAGGCAAGACTCTTTGAAAATTGCGCCGCCCTGAACGATGCGGTGACCGACAGCATCAATCTCGTCAAGAGATTTGATAACGCCGTACTCGTCGCCGGTCATTGCGTTCATAAATGCGTCGAATGCTTCGGCATGGGTGGGCATGGGAATATCTGCCTCAAAGGTTCTGCCGTCAGCAGTTTTGTGCTTGATGTGGCCACCTACGGTGCCGTCGGTGTTTTTGGTGTTGATGCGGTCGCAAAGGCCTTTGGCCATTACCTTTTCACCCTGCATATCAATAAGCTGATACTTAAGTGATGAACTGCCTGCATTTACTACAAGAACTTTCATAAATTTTCATCCGTCCTTCTAAATAATTATTGCATACCGCGCCCGTTTGTAGTAAAATGGGCGTGTAGTATTATTAACTATACTATAATAAATCATATTGACATGTTTTTCAATAGTTATTTTTGCTTAAAGAGGTGAGGTATTTGCAAATTTGTGCCATTATTGCCGAATATAATCCCTTTCACAAGGGTCACAAGTATATGATTGACCAAGTTCGCAAGGCAGGCGGCACTCATATCGTTGCCGTTATGAGCGGTAGTTTTGTTCAGCGCGGTGACGTTGCAATTTGCGACAAATACTCTCGCACCCGCATGGCTCTTGAAGGGGGCGCCGACCTTGTTATCGAGTTGCCCGTTACCTTTGCAGCTGCTACCGCTCAGCGTTTTGCTCACGGGGCGGTATCTATCATTAAGGCCTTGGGCTGTGTTGACACTCTGGCATTCGGCTCGGAATGCGGCGACAAGGAACTGCTTGACCGCGTGGCCGATGCCATCGACTTTCCAAACGTTATTGAAAAGATGAAAGAAAATCTTGCTCTTGGAATGAGCTTTGCATCGGCAAGGCAATCGGCCCTTGAGTTTTGCGGCTATGAGGGTGGCGTTTTGCAAAATGCCAACGATACCCTTGCCGTTTGCTATATTGACGAGATTTACCGTCAAAACGCTTGCCTTGAACGAATGGCTATCAAGCGCAAAGGGGTTGACCACGACGGTGGAGTTGCCGACGAATTTGCAAGCGCCTCTGCCATTCGCAGTATGGTGGCTGACGGGGATAATTTTGCCCCCTATATGCCCTGGGATGCTGCCGAAATTTTGCAGCAGCAGATTACAGACGGCCACTCCCCTATGCTGCTTAGTCGACTTGACAGAGCCTTTATGGCCAGACTCAGAGGAATGAGCCTTGAGGAAATTGCCAACCTGCCCGACATCAGCGAAGGGCTTGAAAACCGCATTTATAAGGCGGTCAGGGAGTGTGGCTCCGTTTTTGAGGTGGCTGACGCCGTTAAATCAAAGCGATACACCCACGCTCGTATTCGCCGCATTCTGCTTTCGGCGCTGCTTGGCGTTGACAAGCAAAGCTATGCTTTGGAGCCTCAATATATAAGAGTACTTGGCTTTAACAGCCGCGGTCGGGAAATTCTTGCCGCCGCCAAGCCCACGCTGCCCATTATATCACGAGCAAAGGATGCAGCATCCCTCACAGGCAATGCCAAGCGGATGCTTGAATTACAATCGGTGGCCGACGGCATTGCCGCCTTGGCTGCAGAGTATCCTCTGCCCCACCCCGACGACGCTGAAGTTGTAATTATTTAATCAATTAAATTATTGGAGGTAAAACATAATGTCTGTTACTTGCAAGGTTATTGAAAATTATGAGGTTTACGGCAAATGCGTTGAAATCTCAAACGGTACCGTTAAGGCGATTGTTACCGCTGACATCGGACCCCGCATTCTTTTTTACGGTTTTTGCGACGGTGAAAACGTGCTTGAGCAAAACCACTCCTGCAAGGCCAACTGGGAAGGCGAAGCCTGGGATAAGTACTATTATGAAGGCGCCAAGGCTTATATCTATGGCGGTCACAGAATTTGGGTTACTCCCGAGGGCGCTCCCGAAACCTATTACCCCGATAACGAGGCTTTGGAGGTTGAATACACCGACAAGGGTGCCATCTTCACCGCTCCCCCTCAGATAAAAAACGATATTCAGGTTTCAATCGAAATCCGTATGGCTGACAACGGCGCCGAGATGGAGGTTTTCAATCGTGTTAAGAATGTTGGCAGCTGCGACAAGGAATTTGCTGTTTGGACCATTTCTGTTATGCAGCAGGGCGGACTTGAAATATTCCCCCAAAACACCAACGATACCGGTTATTTGCACAACCGTGTTATTTCTCTTTGGTCATACACTAACCCCAACGATTACCGCTTCTATAACGGCAAGAAATATATGACCCTTAAGCAAGATCCCGGTGCTCCCTGTGCCTTCAAGATGGGCACCAACAACCGCAGCGGTGTAGCTTTGTACTGTGCTAAAGACACCGTGTTTATTAAAACCAGAGAGGTTGACCACGATAACCTTACATATCCCGACGGCAATGTTTCTTTTGAAACCTACACCGCATCAGGCGTTATGGAGCTTGAGATGATGGATGCCGTTAAGGTGGTCGCTCCCGGTGTGACCAGCGAGTTTAAGGAGAATTGGGCTCTTAAGGCCAACCCAGGCACTCCAGACGCAAGAAGCGACGACGAAATCGACGCTTTCTGGAAAAATATTATGGGTTAAAGATACTATAATTGTAAAAGCAAAACCTATGCTATAACAAAAAACCGCAGTTCGTTTGAACTGCGGTTTTTAATTTTAAATTATTCCTCGAAATAGGTCATTGCCATCAATTCGTCGTCAATAGCGGCGATTTGAGTTTGCATAATGTTGTAGGAATGGAGACCGCACTTGTGAGCGATGCCATTCTCTTCCATAACCTTCTTGAGGGTTTCGTTTGCCTTGTAGAGTGCATCCAAAGCCTCACGAACATTGAAACGGCCGGGAGAGGTGGGTGCGGGGGGCCAACGAGCATCTGATACATAAGCGGTGGTGATGCTCTTAAGAACAGCATTCATACCCTTATCGTCCCAGATGTCCTTGCCAAGCTCTTTAGCAACAGCCTTGAGGCCATCGTACATAGCGCGGCAAACGGGGTCGAGAATACGAGAATAGGGAGTGTTTGCCCATGCACGTGAGGTGCCGCCGTGCCATGCACAGCCGTTCTCGATCTTATCGAAGTTGTCAATTTCAACTGCTTCGTACTTTTCAACTGCCATAGAGGGAGTGAGGAACTCGAAGCCCATATCCTTTGCAGAAATAAGGATTTGCTCGAAGCGGTCAACGCTGGCGGGCTCTGACTCGAAGAAACGAGCCTGACCAAACTGCTTAACATAGAAGTAAGCGGTGGTGCCAACATACTCTGCATCCTCTGCATAAGGCATAAGGAAGCCGCCTTGGTCGGCAATTCTTGACTGCCACTTGCCCATAACCTCACGAACCTCCTCGATAGTTACGGGGTTGGGGCGGTTGCCTTCGGTAGCGCCCATAAGGTACCAAAGCATAATGTTGCACATCATATCGCTGCGGAGGATAACCTTGAGGCCGTTGGGAAGTACGCCGGGATGGGTGTACTTGGCAAGCAAGGAAGGATCGTTAGCAATGATATCTTCAAGCTTGAAGAGCTCGTTCTTGTTTGAGTGGCCGCGAACATCGAAACGCAAGCCGGTCTTTTCTCTTACGCCTTCAACAGATGACAGGAAGTAGCTGTCAGCATCGGCAATAAGAATTTCGAAGCCTGCCTTCTTGTAGATGTCGGGGATATAAGATGCCCAAGAGCACTCGGGGTTCCAACCGGCTACGGGACGAACACCGGTCAATCTTTCCCAAGTGTTGAGACCCTCTACCAATGAACGGTAGCCGATCTCGGGATCGATATTGCCAAGCATAATGTGGGTTTGAGGTGATGCAACAGGCTCAATTCTGCCGGCCTTGATGCCCTCAACAAGTTTTTTCATAACATCGGGGGTTTGCTCTGCAACGATTTCAAGAGTTTCGCCCGAAGCCTCGAAAGCAAGTTTTATATCAAGCTTTTCGGCAATGTCATAAATTTTCTCATAAGATTCCTTAGCAACCCAAGCGCGTTTTTCGATGGGAAGCTGTGAGTACTGCAGGTTGCCGTGAGGCATAAACAGTATTCCGTTTTTCATTTTGCACTCTCCTTTGTAGATGTGTTATATGGATTATATCACCATTCTTTTGTTTTGTAAACACTTAAAAGTATAATTTTTTGGCTAATTTTGCACTTATTTTTTTATTTTTGGGACTTTGTGTAGGTTTTGTTATTGAGGTGGTCATTTTCATATATTGATTTCATTAATTCGGTGTACTATAATACAAGAAAAACTTTTAAAAAGGTGATATTATGCGTAGACTTATTGCTGTTATGTTGCTTGTCATGGTTTGCTTCTGCTCTTGCACCTCGGACAAGGCCAACGAGGCAAGCTCATCCTCAAAAGCACCTAAGCCCAGCTCGGTTGCTTCTAAGGTTGAATTCACAGAGGTTTCATCAAAGGAGCCCGTTGTTCCTGCTGTTAACGATTATTCAGAGCGCACCTACAATGTAATTGACATTCTCGATTACCTTAAGCTTGACGGTCGTTACAGAACCCGCAAGGATTATCGCGGCAAGATTACCGGTGTTACTATGGACAATGCCTACAACTGCATTGCCTTCAATGTTGATTGCGAGGGTGACATTGTTATTGACCTTGACGCCAAGCTTTACAACGCTCAAGGCGAGGGTTATCGCGACCTCTACTTTACCGTTTACATCGACGGCGTTCGTCAGGAAGGCAGAGCTTCGGTTGAAGGCGGAATGATGGTTGAAAAGTCTGCTCAGCTGACCGTTGCTACCGGTCTTTCAAAGGGCAAGCACTCCATCGAGGTTTACCGTCAGAACGAGTCTAACTGCGGCGGTGTCTTGCTTAAGAGCATCACTATGAAGGGTGTACCCACCGAAAAGCCTAAGGACAGAGATTTGCTCATTGAGTTTGTCGGTGACTCTATCACCGCAGGCTACGGCAGCCTTGCTGTTGGCAGCGTTGAAAACCCCAGCAACCCCAAGCATTCTGATGCTACATCTACCTACGCTTTTGTTGCTGCAAAGGAACTGAATGCCGATATAACCGCTATCTGTCGCAGCGGCCATATGTTCTCGGGCACCAATCCCCTCTTTAAGGATTTCTATGGCGAAATCAACTGGATCAGAGATAGAGGCCATACATATACCGCAACCCGTCACCCCGATGTTGTTGTTATCAGTCTTGGCACCAATGATGCTTCACACGCTGACATTTCAACCATCACTGACTACACCGTTAAGGCACTTGAGGTTGTAAGAGCCGCTCATCCCGATGCCAAAATCGTTTGGGCATACGGCCAGATGGGCAGCTCAATTGCAGGCAAAATCAAGCAAGGCGTTGAGCAATTCGGCGGCGAAGCAAAGGGCGTTTACTACTGCGAGATGGACACCGACTATTCAGGCGGTGGCGGACATCCCTCTATTGCAGGCCACAAAAAGAATGGCGAGATTTTGGTTAACTTCCTTAAGACCAAAGGCCTGGTATAAAATTTCAAGCGTCTTTTCAAAAGAAAAGGCGCTTTGTTTTTTATTCTTTACAACGTGAACAAAATGTAATATAATTTGTATTTTAATATGCAAAGGTATGGTTTAATGCTAAAGTTTAACGAGATAAACATTCGCGATCCTTTCATTTTACCCTATGGCGACAAGTATTATATGTACGGCACCCGCGTGGGCAAGCCCGACCCCAACAAAAAATTTAACTGGGGCAAGCAGTGCGGCTTTGATGTGTATATCAGCAACGACCTTGAAAATTGGAGCGAGCCTAAATCGGTTTTTGAAAAGAATGACGATTTTTGGGGTGAATACCAGTTTTGGGCTCCTGAGGTGCATTGTTACAAGGGCAGGTTTTATATGCTTGCTACCTTTAAGGCGGACAATAAGTGCCGAGCCACTCATATTCTGGTAAGCGATACCCCCGACGGAGTGTTTGCTCCCCTGTCGGAAAAACCTGCCACACCTGAAGATTGGGAGTGCCTTGACGGCACCCTTTACGTTGATAAAAAAGGTAAGCCACACATCGTTTTTTGCCACGAGTGGCTGCAGATTGACAACGGTACGGTGTGCGTGACAGCCCTTGCCGATGATTTGTCGGCACCCATATCACAGCCGAGAATGCTTTGGAGCGGTGCAGACCATCCCTCTGTTTACGCGGCCTGCAAAGATAGTGGGCACTACGTTACCGACGGTCCCTATCTTTATAGGTGCGATAATGGGGATTTGCTTTCAATCTGGTCCTCCTTTGCAGAAAAGGGCTATGCCGAGCTGATTGCCAAAAGTGACAACGGCGACATTGATGGCAACTGGTCGGTTTTGGCAGAGCCTTTGTGGGCTGAAGACGGCGGTCACGGAATGCTCTTTAAGGATTTTGAGGGCAACCTGAATTTTGTTATGCGCAGCCCCAATGACGCTACCAAGGAGCGCCCCGTTATAAAGAAAATTATTGATAAAGACGGCTGCTTGTCGTTTCAAGGAGAAAACTATGAAAATTATTAAATCCATCCCTGCTGAAAAGCTTTATTTTAAAGAAGAAATTATTGAGGCAGGTAACGAAAGAACCGGCATTGAAAGAACGGTTGTAAACCTTTTTGACGAGGTTGAGTATCAGCAGATGGTGGGCTTTGGCGGTGCTTTCACCGAGTCGTCGGCCTATATTTATTCTTTGCTCTCACCCACACAGAAAAAGGATTTTTTGGAGAAGCATTTTAGCCGCGACAAGGGCATCGGTTATAATTTTGGCCGCACCCACATCAACAGCTGCGATTTTTCTATCGACATTTACAGCTGCGTTGAGGAGGGCGATCAGACCCTTGAAACCTTCTCCCTTAACAGAGATAAAAAATACATCATCCCCTTCCTTAAGGATGCTATGGAATACTGCGACGAGGAGATTATGCTGTTTGCATCACCCTGGTCCCCTCCTGCTTATATGAAGGATAACGAAAGCGTGCTTAAGGGCGGCAAGCTCAAGGATGAGTACAAAAATCTTTGGGCAAGATTTTATGCCAAATACATAAAGGAGATGGCCAAAGAAGGCATCACCATTTCGGCTGTCAGCGTTCAGAATGAGTCTATCGCTGTGCAGACCTGGGAAAGCTGCTATTACTCCCCCGAGGATGAGAGAGATTTTATTGAGCAGCACCTCGCTCCCGTTTTTGACGAGGAGGGCCTTGGCGATATCAAAATCATCGTTTGGGACCACAACAAGGAGCGCGTTTATGACCGCGCTAAAAAGATATTCTCATCCCCTGCTGTTAAGGAACGGGTTTGGGGTATCGGTCATCATTGGTATTCAGGCGACCATTTTGACGGCATTCGCATTGCTCACGAGCAGTTTGGCAAGGTTATGATAAGCTCTGAAATCTGCTGCCCCATCACCGAGAACAGCGCCTCTGCTGCCGAGCGTTACGGCAAGGAGCTGTCTAACGACTTTAACAATTTCACCGCCGCTTTTTGCGATTGGAATATGCTGCTTGACACCTTTGGTGGCCCATATCATAACCGCTATTCTACCGCCACTTGCGGTGCCGGTGTTGTGTATGAGGATAAATCCAAGGGTTGCTATGCTCCCGTGCTTTTTGATGCCGATAAAAAAGATCTGATTTACACTCCCATTTACTACTACATCGGCCATTTTTCAAAGTTCGTGCAAAAGGGTGCGTACAGAATCGGCACCACCAAGTATTGCGACCAGATTCTTGCTTGCGCATTTAAAAATCCCGACGGTCAGCTGGTTGCCGTTGTGCAAAACTGCGCTGATTGTGAGATGCCCGTCACCATTCGTCACAACGACGTTTGCACTCGCATTGACCTTGAGGCTCATTCAATTATGACCGTGCTGCTGTAACGTCAAAAGTAATAAAAAAGCAGGTGATTTTTGCCTGCTTTTTTTGCTTTAATATGATTGACAAAAGTCGACGGACAATATATAATGAAATAAAGCTTTTACATGACTGACGGATTACGCGGACCACCGCGGTGAAGTGTAAAATGCTATCAGCCGACCGTCTGGGCAAACGCAGTTCATAAGAGCTGGGTTTGCCCTTTTTTGTTTGGCAAGCCCACGGCAAAGGAGAATGACTATGACTCACACTAATTGGGACGGATTTAAAACAGGCGCATGGCAAGAGCAAATCAACGTGCGCGACTTTATTCAGACAAACTATACCGAATACACCGGCGAGGCAGATTTTCTTGCCTCTGCTACCCCACGCACCGACGCACTTATGAAAAAGGTGCAGGAGCTGTTTAAGCAGGAAAGAGAAAAAGGCGGTGTGCTTGACGTTGAAGTTGACATCGTTTCATCTCTTACCACTTATGCTCCCGGTTATATTGACAAAGACAACGAGCTTATCGTAGGTATGCAAACCGATGCTCCCTTGAAGCGCGGCGTTAATCCCTTTGGCGGCATCAGAATGGCACGCCAGGCCTGCGCTGCATACGGCTACCGCTTGAGCGACAAGGTTGAGGACGAGTTCAAATTCCGCACCACCCACAACGACGGCGTATTTCGTGTTTATACCGACGAGATGCGCGCTGCAAGAAAGTGCCACGTTATTACAGGCTTGCCCGATGCTTACGGCCGCGGCCGTATAATAGGTGACTACCGCCGTGTGGCCCTTTACGGCGTTGACAAGCTTATTGACGAAAAGAGAAAAGACAAGGCAAGCTTGGCCGATTGCGTATTTTCGGTTGAGAATGCCCGTCAATCAGAGGAATTGTATCAGCAAATCCGTTTTCTTGAGCTGCTTAAAGAGATGGCAGGTATGTATGGCGTTGACATAAGCGAGCCTGCAGGCAATGCCCGTGAGGCCATTCAATGGACCTATTTTGCCTATCTTGCCGCTATTAAGGAGCAAAACGGCGCTGCTATGTCATTGGGCAGAGTTGCCACCTTCTTTGACATTTACATTGAGCGTGATATTAAAAAGGGCATTCTTACCGAAGAGGCTGCTCAGGAGCTGATGGATGACTTTGTTATCAAGCTTCGCATTGCAAGACATCTTCGCACCCCCGAATATAACGAGCTTTTTGGCGGCGACCCAATGTGGATTACCGAGGCTGTAGGCGGTATGGGTGTTGACGGACGCACACTTGTTACCAAGAACTCCTTCCGTATACTTAACACTCTGTACACTCTTGGCCCCTCTCCCGAGCCTAACCTTACTGTTTTGTGGTCTACCGCTTTGCCCCAGGGCTTTAAGAGCTTTTGCGCAAAGGTTTCGGAGGACACCGACTCTATCCAATACGAAAACGACGATATTATGCGCCCTCACCACGGTGATGACTATGCCATCGCTTGCTGTGTTTCGGCTATGGAAATTGGCAAGCAGATGCAATTTTTCGGCGCAAGATGCAACCTTGCAAAGCTGCTGCTGATTGCCATTAACGGTGGCTTTGATACCACCAGCGGTATACACATCGGACCTCAGATGCCTGTTATGGAGGGTGACACTCTTGACTTTGACAAGGTTATGGAGCGTTACGACATTTATATTGAGTGGCTCAGCAAGCTGTATGTCAACACTATGAATCTTATTCACTATATGCACGACAAGTATGCATATGAAAAGATTCAGATGGCACTGCACGACACCAACGTTGAGCGCTTGATGGCCTTTGGCATTGCGGGTCTTTCGGTTGTTACCGACTCTTTGTCTGCCATTAAGTTTGCCAAGGTTACTCCCGTTAAGGACGAGCTTGGCTACATCATTGACTTTAAGCGTGAGGGCGAGTTCCCCAAATATGGCAACGACGATGACCGCGTTGATACCATTGCACGTGATATGACTAAAAAGGTTATCACCGAGCTTCGCAAAACCCCTACTTACAGAAATGCTATTCACACCTTGTCGGTGCTTACCATCACCTCTAACGTTATGTATGGCAAGAACACCGGTGCCACTCCCGACGGCAGACCTGCCGGTGCACCCTTTGCACCCGGTGCCAATCCTATGCACAACCGCGAAGAAAAAGGTGCCTTGGCATCACTCAACTCGGTTGCCAAACTTAGCTATGAGGATTGCCGTGACGGTATTTCCAACACCTTCTCTATTGCACCCGATGCGCTTGGCAAAACCCCCGAGGAGAGAAACGCCAACCTTGTGGCTATTCTTGACGGATATTTTGCTAAAAAGGCACACCACATAAACGTAAACGTACTTAACCGCGAGACCCTTATCAAGGCTTACGAAAATCCCGAGGATTACCCCAACCTGACCATTCGCGTTTCGGGCTATGCTGTAAACTTTAACAAGCTTTCACGCGAGCAACAGCGTGAGGTAATTTCTCGCACCTTCCACCAAAGCGTATGATAAAGGGTAGAGTTCACTCCATACAAAGCCTTGCTACCGTTGACGGACCCGGCGTCAGATTTGCCGTTTTTATGCAAGGCTGCCCCTTGAGATGCAAGTGTTGCCACAATCCCGATACCTGGGTTTTTGAGGGCGGCAAGGAATACTCTGCTGAAGAAATCGTTGAGCAGGCGGCCCGATTTAAGGAATATTTCGGCGATAAGGGCGGCATCACTCTGTCAGGCGGCGAGCCGCTTATGCAGGCGGAATTTTGTGCCGAAGTTTTTGAGTTGTGCCACAAGAAAGGCATCAACACCTGCCTTGATACGGCAGGAATACTTCTTGACGACAAGGTCAAAAGGCTGCTCAGCGTCACCGATCGCGTTTTGCTTGATATTAAGTATACTGACGAGATTTTGTACCAAGAAAATGTGGGCTGCTCAATTGATGGGCCAATGGCCTTTCTCGACTGTCTGAAAGAATTGGGTATTGCCACCACACTGCGGCAGGTTATTATCCCCACGGTGAATGACGGCGACGAAAATGCCTTGGCACTTAAAAAAATCGTAGAAAGTCACCCCAACATCGACAAGGTAGAGCTGCTGCCCTTCAGAAAGATTTGCCAGGTAAAATATGACAGTATGGGTATCCCCTTCCCGTTTGGAGAATTGGACGAGGGGGCGGCAGATTTAATCAAGAGGCTTGAGGCTATTATTGCCGATTAAATTGTTGCAAAATATGTCAGTGTGTGTTAGATTATGTAACAGGGAGTTGATGTTATGAGCGACGGGAGCAGTAAATGCGGAAAGTGTTGGTCGTGCACCTATAGCGAAGGCTGCTATCAAAATGGCGACCATCACAATGCGCCTTATTACAGAAATTGCACAAAAACCGGTCAGCCCTATCAGGACAAATGCAGATTCACCTGCGGCGATTATGTTTGGGACGGCCAAACCGTGGAAAACGAGCGTTACAGCAATAGGCCTACCAAATTCGGATACAGCAAAGGCGGCTTTGTTTATACCCTTATTGTTATAATAATTGCTCTTATTTTGGCTACAAGTTATTTTTCAAAGAACAAGGCTGAAGATGAGCCCGCTCCCGAGGTTACATCGTCCGAGGCTCCTGCGCCCGACATTTTGGCGACCGTGAATACTCCTCGCAGCGATTTGAACGTAAGGCAAGAGCCTACCACCGCCGCCGGTATTGTTATCAAAATCCCCAAGGGTGAAACTGTTAAGGTTCTTGAACAAGGCGAAGAATGGTCGAAGATTGAATATAACGGCAGCGTTGGCTGGAGCGTTAACAAGTATCTGATTATACAAGAAGTTACTACCGAAGAATAAACAATGCAAACCAGGATAAATTTGTTTTGTTTAATATAAAAAAGGCTTGGTCTACCGACCAAGCCTTTTTTTATCAGAAGAACAACTTTCGTTCAAGGGTTTCACGGGCGTCACTGTCGATTGCAAGATAAATCAACAATCCGCCAAGAAGCTCGAATACCCCCAAGGGGTAAATTGACCAGCCGATAAAGCTTAACCCGAAGGTAAGGCTTAACAGGTGCTCAATCAAAAGCATAAAGCTGCCTAAAAGCATAAATGCGCCGCCGAATATATACAAGCGGCCTCTTTTTATATACCGCACCAGAGTAACGGTTGCGCTTGTGATTATGCACAGCCCGCATATAAGAGGCAATGCAAAGGTGTAAAACCAATCACCGCCGGTGGCAAAATTGATATAAAACAAATATAGGGTTATTGCCGCAAAGCTGCAGGGCACAAAAATCACGGGGTTGGGCTTTTTAAACCAAAACGGCAGAGCAATACTTACGTAGGTAACAGTCATTGCGCCTGCTACGTAGCCAAACCACTCTATCCGTCCGTTGATGGACAAATCGGCAAAGAGGCAAACTATCATAGGTATTAAAAATAATATGAGAACCGCGCCGCTGAGCGCCTTGCCACCTGAGCTGTTTTTGGGCAGCTTATCGGTGGGATATAGGGGTTGCTCTGCACTTTGATTAAAATCGGGGTGGCAAACCACTGTGTTGCACAGGGGACACTTCTTTTCGGTTTCGGCGAGTTTTACGCCGCAATTTATACAATACACAAGCATTCACCTCTCATTTTGATTGCTTTCCACCGTAGCAGATAAGCCTATTTCTTGCAGAAGGGCGAAAAAGTGACGCTCCAGCTCTGCATCTTTAATATTGCGAATAAAGTTGATATATACGGTGTCACCGAAGGAGAGCATACCGCAGTTATAGGGTGCTGCCGCCTGAACGCCAAGGATAAAGTCGAAGCGCTCAATATATTTTTCCATCGCCTCGGGAACCTGCACCCTGCCGATATTAGACAGAGTCAGGCAGGATTTTCGTTCACCGACACTGTCGAAAACAGCCTTCATAACCATATTTTTGATGGGCAGAGGGATTACTCTTACCAGCAGATTTTGCTCGTCGTTCACATTGGTAGCAATGATGCGGCTCATATGCTTTTGGGTAAATTCTGCCCCCATTTTGTGGTGAACGACCTTGCATATTTCCTCTAAAGTATATTCACCCAAACGAGGGTCTATCTCCGGTGTGCAGTACATCGCAAAGTTTCTGAGGGTTACGCTTGGGAATAGTTGACGGAGATTGACGGGTATAAGCAGCTTTATAAGCTTTTGTCGTCTTTGAGTCGGCTGCTTTTCATTTTGCAGATTGAGGAGCGCCTTCATAAGCAAAGCACTCATAAACACCGTTAAGGTGGAACTGTATTTATGAGCGTAATCCAGCGCCTCTTTGACGGGAATTTTAAAGCAGGTCAGATTTAAAAACCTGTCTTTTTCGGCCTCGCCGTACATATGCCACGCATCGGTATCCTTGCGGCTAAGAGGAACGCTGCTTGCATTCTTGGGGAAGCAATCCTCAAGTTCCTCCTCTCGTGGGGCTTCTTTTCGGTCGAGCACTCCCCTTTCGCAAGGAATGGTGATTTTATATTTTTGCTCAAGATATTCGGCGACCAGGCTTTTGATAAAAATCAGTGCGCCTGTGCCGTCGGTCAAGGAGTGAAAAAACTCTACCGCAATACGATTGCGATAGGCAATGACGCGAAAGGCACACTTTCGCATTTCTTGTTTATCCATAAAAGTTAAGGGGTAGCTGTATTCATCCTTTATATCGGGGGCCGACTCTACCTGCTGCAGGTAATACCAGAAAACACCCTTTCTCAGCCGCGCCGCAATAGAGGGAAACCTTTTGACGGTTACGGTTAAGGCGGATTTTAACACTGCTTTGTCGACTTCGTCAACAAGAGTTACCGACTGTCTGAAAACGTTGCTCCAGTTTCTGCGCCTTGCTGCTGGGTATATCTTTGCTGCGTTGTCAAGACGGACCCACCGAAGATTGTTTGATTTTTTAGTCATACGCGAGCGCCTTTCGTTTTTTAATTATGTTATCACGGGAGGCTGATTTAGTCCACCTACAGTTAATTATTGACATTCTACCGTTAGAAAAAATCGACTCTACTGTAAGAAGAGCCGATTCTACCATCAAAAATCTGATGGCAAGCTCTACCAAAACACCCGTGCCGATGGCGGCACTTAATCCGTCAACAAGTGTATTAGTTTAAATTGTTTACTTTAAATATGCGGTATGGTATAATAATTCAAACGAGGTGATTTTTACATGAAGAGAATCGTAACCATTTTATTGATGCTCGCAATATTGTTATCACTTACAAGCTGTAAAAATAATGTTTCTGTTAAAGAAATATATTTTGAATCCTTGAACTACAATAACTATTACAATTATAGATGTTCTTGCGATTTATGGATAAATGATGATATATATTTGTATAATTCCGATGGATTCTACAATATGAGAACATTTGCTTACCAAAATGGTAGCAAAGTCAAATTGTTTGAATCAAACGATTTTATAAATGAAACCTATTATGGAGAAATTTTTCCAATAAATGATTTTGCTTATTTCACTACTTCAACTGATGACAACAATCAAAATTTTTATAAGTTTTCTTTCGCAAACCAAAGTTATGAAAAATTATTCACAACAAGTAATTATTCTAAGTGGATGGGAACACTCAACTATATCGCCTTTTCACAATACCGAGATGAAGAATTGACCCTGACCGATCTGTTTATTTATAACATTGTTGAAGACACTATAACGCCGATATGTAATGATATATTGAGCTTTGGCATAGTAAATAACAAAATAAGATACTTAACTTCGTTAAACACCGATACATTAGTACTTTTTGAGTACGACCACACTGATGATAAATCAAATAAAATCGGTGAAATATCAGTTAAACTTAAAGATGAATTCCCAATCTATAACTTCACAAACGACTATACAACAATTGCACAATATGACAGCGATGATTATAAAAAAATCACCTTATATTCATCTGACGATTCGTCTTGTGAATATAGTTTGCCTAAATCTGTACAACAGTTTGTTGCCGGTGAACACTTCGCCTATGCGGTATGCTATGAAACCGAAGAATACAGTTCCACCGCTGTAGAACATAAGGATAACGGTATTTATAGAATTAATTTAGCAGATGGCAGTTACGAATTAGTCGAAACCATTGCTAATGATGATACTGAAATCCATGTTGTTTCTGATGACGAGATTTATATTACACAGTACGAGATGAATTTCATTGGTCAATATAAAGGTCATGTATATAAATTGATTGTACCCGATAAAACAAAAACTAAAATTTTTGTCATTTAAAATCAATATAGGACACAGTGATTTTGCAAAAACATTCACATTACATCGGCGGTGTGGTATAATGAAATAAAGCGAGGCGTTTTTATGAGCAAAAAAGGAATAGAAGCTGCGGTGAAAAAACTCGAAGAATATTATGCACAGTTTCCGGATTGGTACTGGAAATATGGGCTTCACGACGCCGTTATACTCTCTGTTTCCGAATTGCAATTAGCCCCGAACTATAAAAGAAAAGCCATTTAAATACAATTGTTTGGAAATTATTAGATTGCCACAACGCAATGTTTGAACAAAACATTAAAACCATTCGATTATATAACTATAAAATCAAAACACCCGATATTGATATAAACAACATTGATAAACCTTGGTGGATAAGCGATACCATTAAAGAATTGGAAAACAAACACTATTTGTTAGAAATAAAAATTGAATCTGCAAGGGGAAATCGAAAAGATTTTATTGTTGAATTCGAGATTCCTGAAATAGAGAGAAAATAATATACAATGAGTGAACAAACAAAAAGGAATACGATCCGTCTTAAGGATTATAATTACTCCAACCCCGGAGCATATTTCATTACGGTCTGCGTTCATAACAGAAAACCGATTCTCTGGAATGTAGGGGCGGCAACCTGCCGCCCGAATCTATCAAAAATTGGTTCTGTTGTGAAAATGGCAATTCAACAAATCCCAGAACATTATTCCATGATTTCCGTAGATAAGTATTGCGTTATGCCAGACCATATTCATATGATTTTATCTATCAACACCGACAAGGACGGCCAGCAGATTGCCGCCCCTACGGTTTCTACGGTGGTGGGACATATGAAACGGTGGGTTTCTATGCAGATCGGTCAATCCATTTGGCAAAAATCATTTATCGACCGAGTAATACGAAACGAAAATGGTTATAGGGTTATTTGGGAATATATCGAAAACAATCCCATCAAATTAGACACAGCATACGATATGCCGGATTTTGAAAATATGTAAACGTAGGGGCGGCTAATAGCCGCCCGTTTTCATTGTGCGTTTTTTTGCGGGCGGCAGATTGCCGCCCCTACATTATGGTTGTTATCCAATACACAACCCCATAAATCACGCTGGCGGCGGTGCCGTAAACGATGACGGGGCCTGCGATTTTGAACATATTGGCGCCGATACCCAGGATATACCCCTCTGACTTAAACTCTACTGCGGGAGAGGATACGGCATTTGCAAAGCCTGTTATAGGCACAAGGCTGCCTGCCCCTGCAAAACGGGCATAATTGTCATACAAATGGGCGGCGGTAAGCATTGCCGTGATAAACACAAGGGTTATCGACACAAAGCTTTTGGCCGACTCTACCTCTGCTCCCACCGACTGATACATATTAAACAGAAGCTGTCCAAAGCAACAGACGGCGCCACCCACCAAAAAAGCCCGTATGCAGTCCCCTGCCACCGGTGATGGCGGTGAGGCTTTTTTGGTCAAGCTATTATATTCTTTTTCGGTTATTCTGCTCATAAAAAATCCCCCTTTTGCCTATTATTCCGCAAAAGAGGGATTTTATTACTTTTGATAAAACCGTGCGACGATGGGGTACATAAATCGGCCTATGCGCAATTTTTTTGCATACTTATCGTTTGAAAAGATTTCAAATACCGTTTTGTTGGCGCGACGAAGCTTGCTGAAAAAAGCATAGATTTCATCTTGATTTTTGGGAGTGCAATCCAATGCCAGCCACAGCCTTAAGCGAGCCGCGGCAAGGTTGGCTATTCTTATGGCGATGCACTTGGCAACGGCAGGATAATGGCGATCGTTGGCGGTATAAATAGCCAGCATTTCAACAAGTCTGAATATAGCCCCATCAAGGTATTCCGCATCCCCCTGTGCAAAGGTTACGGGGGCTGAAAATCGGCAGAGGTCGGCATCCATTCCGCCAACGGTTTCGGCTTGCATAAGCCCTGCCACAAAAAGCTCGGCATAATCGTTGGCGCCGGAGGTCAAACCATCACCGCGAAGGACTATCTCTGTTTTTACCGTCATTGCTTGTGAGGGGGCGGTGGAAATCAAATGGGCGCAGTCTTCGATTTTGGCACCGTGACCTAAAAGCCCCAAAGGTGCGCTGTAGGAGTTTCTGGTGCCTGTTGAGTTATCGATAACCGTGCAGCCGTGCAAAACGACATCGTCATCGCAATCAGAAAGAAAGCGTATCAGCCCATCCATACCCAGCGGCTCAACAACGCAATCGGCACCCACGACGCGCAGGTACTTGCCAAAGGCAGCTGCGGCGCATTGGTTGATTACAGGCTGTGACTCGTCGCGATGGAGAATGCGAATTATATTGGGATATTTTTCATCGTAGGCTTGCAAAAGCCCGATGGCTGTATCATCGTCTGAGTTGACAACCACAAGCAGGTCAAGCTGATGGGCGTTTTCCATTATTACCACCGAGTCAAGGCACTCGGCAAGGCGGTCGTCGTAGGGATGGGTGTCTATGCACAAACTAAGCAGTTTGCCCTGCATTTTTTCACTTCCTTAAGGGTAAAATTTGCTCTTAAAAGAAAAGTCCTTTTAAGAGCAAGTTTCAGCGTAATATCATTTTGATGAGGTAATAGATGAAGCGGGGTCTACGTAATCGCCCGTTTCGAGAATGAAATCGTGAATCTTTTTAGCGGCAAAGTCGATATCGTAAACGAAGTACCATATGCCGCCGATGGTTTTGCCCGAAGCCTTGCAGCTTTCATCGGGCAGACCGAGATTTTCGATAGTAGGCTTGGAGCGAAGCGCCCATTGGCCAATGTCGATCATTTCACCGTTGGTCATTGAGGTTGTGCAGTTGTCAAGTATGGTGCCGCAAATGGAAACAAGCTCGGTAAGGCTTTTGTTTTTAACCTGATCAAACATTGCCGCGAGCACCTCGCGCTGACGGCCGCCTCGCTCAATATCAGAGCCTGTGTCGCGGTCACGGGAGTAAACAAGGGCTTGAGCACCTGACAAAAGCTGATAGCCCGATTTGGTTACGTTTTCGCACTTGATTTTGGTTTCTTTGCGCATAGTGGCAATATTTTTGTTCATTACCCTGCGCTCAGCGGAGCTGACGTCAACCCATACGCCGCCAATTTCATCAATAATCTCCACAAAGCCGTAAAAATTGATGCTTACATAGTCGGTGATGTTAAGCTCAAAATTGCGGTTAAGAGTATCCACCGCCATGGGAGCCTTGCCGTACATATAGGCGTGGGTGATTTTATCCTTTTTGATTTTGCCGTTTTCACGCATAATCTCAACATAGGTATCACGGGCAATTGAGGTCATCTTTATCTTGTCGTGCACCGAGTCGAGGGTGAGAATTATAATAGCATCTGAACGGCCCTCGTCGTCATTTTCGCGGGTATCAATGCCTAAAAGGGCAATGTTTTTGTAATCCTCAAAGGTTTTTTGTACCTCGGCATCTACCGACACGTCCATACCTGAATTGTCGCGGTCGACACGGTTGAGCATACTGTGCAGATAGGCGTAACCGCCCACACCCAAGCCGATCATCAAAATGATCAGTGAGCATGCAACGATGAGAATTATTTTAGCAACGCTCACCTTTTTCTTACGGCGGCGCTGATTGCTTTTTTTACGATACTGATTAAGGTCGTAATTTTCGCTGTCGGGATTTTTTTTGGTCATTATAAATTAACTCCTCACAATGAAAAGCATTGTATGTTTAAAAATTTACATAAGCTTTCATATTATACACCAACCCATCCTTAAAGTCAACACATTCACTTTTGACGGATGGCGGATGGCCCACTTTAAAAAGGTCGATAAAAGGGTCGATTTTGAATTTTTTAATAATAATTTGACCAAAAGGCATAATAAAAACATATTTTGCAATAATTTTTTGATTTTTGATATAAAAATTTTTTAGATTTTTAGGTGATATTTTATGAAAATTATAGAGGCCAAAAACCTTTCAAAAACCTATAAAAAGGGCAAAAACACCATAAAAGCCCTTGAAAACGCCACTTTTTCGGTGTATAAGGGTGAATTTGTGGCTATTACAGGTCCCTCTGGGTCGGGCAAATCTACCCTTATGAATATTCTCGGTTGCCTTGACAGACAGAGCTTTGGGATGTATTATTTAATAGGAGAAGATGTATCAAAATTAAAGGGTGCCAAATTGGCGCGGCTGCGCAACCGCTCAATCGGTTTTGTTTTTCAAAGCTGCGATTTGGTGAGCGAGTTAACTGCAGAGGAAAACGTATGGTTGCCTCTCTATTACAGAGGTGTCCCCTCTGCCGAAAGGCGCAAGGCGGCAAGGCTTGCTTTGGAACAGGTTGGTCTGATTGACCGCGCCCGTCATCTGCCCCACGCTTTAAGCGGTGGTCAACGACAGCGTGTTGCCATCGCCCGCGCAATTGCATCACAGCCCGACATCATTTTGGCCGACGAGCCGACGGGCAGTCTTGACTGCGACAGTCGGGACGAAATAATTAAGATTCTAAAACAGATTGCCCGAGAGGGTGGTACTGTTATAGCCATAACCCACGATATATCTCTTGCAAATTCCGCCGACCGCGTGCTTCACATTGAAGCGGGCCATTTGCATCAGAAAGGATGATTTTTATAATGGAACTTAAGAAGTTAAAAAGTGGTACCGACATAAGAGGTGTTGCTTGTGACGGTGTTGTTGGTCAACCTATCGAGCTGACCGATAATGTCATCAACCTTATTGTGCGCGCTTTTGCAACATGGCTTATGAAGAAGGGCTTTCCTGATCAGACGGTTGTTGCCGTTGGCCACGACTGCCGTATCTCGGGCCCACGAATTCACAATGCCGTTATCGCTGCCTTGAATAAGTCGGGTATGACTGTATATGACTGCGGTCTTTGCACCACTCCCGCTATGTTTATGACCACAGTGCTTACCGGATGCGATGCCGCTATATCCATCACAGCAAGCCACCATCCATTTAACCGTAACGGACTTAAGTTCTTTACCCGCGATGGCGGTCTTGACGGCAAGGACATCAGCGAAATCATTGGCTATGCCGAAAACGAAACCTTGTATAAGGTTGCTACCTTTGGCAAAATTAAGCCCTTGAACTTTTTGGATACATACGCAACCTATTTGCGTAAGATGATTACTGATGCTTTGGGTGTTGACGCTAATGCCAAGCCTCTTGAAGGCTTGCACCTTGTTGTTGACGCAGGCAACGGCGCAGGCGGATTTTATGCCACCAACGTGCTTGCTCCTTTGGGTGCAGACATTTCAGGCTCTATCAATCTTGAGCCCGACGGTATGTTCCCCAACCATATCCCCAACCCCGAAAATCAATATGCTATGGAGTGCGCCTGCAAGGCTACCCTTGATGCTAAGGCTGATTTGGGCATTATCTTCGATACCGATGTTGACCGTGCAGGTGCGGTTGGCCCCGACGGCACCGAAATCAACCGCAACCGTTTGGTTGCCCTTGCTTCGGTTTTGGCTCTTGAGGATTGCGAGGGCGGCACCATTGTTACCGACTCGGTTACCTCAAGCGGACTGAAAGCCTTTATTGAAGAGGATTTGGGTGGCCACCATTATCGCTACCGCAGAGGCTACAAGAACGTTATCGACGAGGCTATTCGCCTGACCGCAGAGGGCACCGTCTGCCCCCTGGCTATTGAAACCTCGGGACACGCTGCATTCAGAAACAACTTCTTCCTTGACGACGGTGCATATCTCATCACCCGCATTGTTATCAAGATGGCACAGCTTAAGAAAGAGGGCAAATCCATCAACGATTTGACCGCTACCCTTAAGGAGCCCGTTGACCGTGCCGAAATTCGACTTGACATCACCGAGGAGGATTTCAAAAGCTTGGGTCAAAAGGTTATCGCAGCCCTTGAAAGTTACAGTGCCGCAAAGGACGGCTGGCACATTGCCGACGATAATCGCGAGGGCATTCGCGTTTATTGCGATGAGGGTGACGGTTGGTTCTTGCTCAGACTTTCTGTACACGACCCCGTAATGCCCCTTAACATTGAAAGTGACAGTGAGGGCGGCTGCAAGAAGATTGCAGAGGGACTTGCAGAGTTCTTTGGAAAAATTGATGGCGTTGACATCTCTCCCCTTACTAACTACCTTAAATAAGATTAAGTCTCCGCCAAAAGGGAGCTATGGTTAGGGATAATTTGCCTAAAACAGCGACTTTTTGCAGACCAATTGTTAAAACACCGCAGTACGCGACAGCGTTACTGCGGTGTTTTGCCTTTTGTTCTATCAAAAATTCATCTGTTTTAGGTGCTTGCAGTTTTGTAACAAATAATTTTGTTTCATTCGTAATGCCTGAAGCCTGCAGTAATACTTTGTGTATTACAAAGGCAAAGGCGAAACGATGAGGCAAAATTAGGTTCCAAAACCGATTTCGTCCCTAATCACAACTCCCTAAACGGAGGCTCTTTTTTATGCTTAAATATTACGCTGCAATCGCTTCGTTATTTATTCAGATATTCGTGGATAGCCTTTGCAGCCTTTTTACCTGCGCCCATTGCCGATATTACGGTTGCGGCGCCTGTTACTGCATCGCCGCCTGCATACACACCTGCTTTGGTGGTTGCACCCGTTTCTTCGGTTACAACGATGCCGCTGCGGCGATTAACCTCGAGGCCGTCGGTGGTGTTTTTAATAAGCGGATTGGGAGAGGTGCCGATAGCCATAATAACGCTATCAACATCTAAAACAAAATCACTGTCAGGGATGACTATCGGTGACCTTCTGCCGCGCTCATCGGGTTCACCCAAGCGCATTTTTACACATTTAATGCCTATTACAAATCCGTTTTTAGCACTGCGTGGATTGTCGGTATCATTATAGCCCAATATCTCGGTAGGATTGCAAAGAAGATTGAATTGAACACCCTCTTCAATAGCATGCTCAACCTCCTCTTTTCTTGCGGGAAGTTCATCCATTGAACGACGATATACGATATATACCTGCTGTGCACCAAGGCGCAAAGCGGTTCGGGCAGCATCCATCGCTACATTACCGCCGCCAACAACGGCCACCCTGCCCCCCTTCATTATGGGAGTGGTAGCATCATCTAAATAGGATTTCATAAGGTTTGCACGGGTCAAAAATTCGTTGGCCGAATAGACACCCTTATAGGCTTCGCCCGGGATGCCCATAAAATTGGGAAGCCCTGCGCCGGAACCGATAAAGACGGCCTTGTAGCCCATCTCAAACAGTTCGTCAACCATAAGAGTTTTACCGATAACTACATTGGTTGTAACCTCTACACCCTTTTGGGTAAGGTTGTCAATTTCTTTTTGAACGATTGATTTGGGCAAGCGGAACTCGGGAATGCCATAGACCAAAACTCCGCCTGCTGTATGTAGCGCTTCAAAAACGGTAACCTTGTATCCGTATCGGGCCAGATCGCCCGCACAAGTAAGGCCTGCAGGGCCTGAGCCCACCACCGCAACCTTTATATCGTTTGTTTTAAGCCCGATATCTTGAGGTTTTGCATTATCGTTATGATAATCGGCCACGAAGCGCTCCAATCTGCCAATTGCCACAGCCTCGCCCTTTATGCCGCGCACACATTTTGCCTCACACTGAGTTTCCTGCGGGCAGACTCTGCCACAGACGGCAGGCAATGCAGAACTTTGCGCTATAACATCATAAGCTGCATCAAAATTTCCCTCTTTGATTTTGCTTATAAAATCGGGGATGCTCACATTTACGGGGCAACCGCTGACGCAAGGGGGATTTTTACAATTAAGACAACGCTCGGCCTCGTTAATAGTAGCTTGTTGTGTATAGCCAAGAGCAACCTCGCTGAAGTTTTTGATTCTTTCTTTTGGAGGCTGAGTGGGCATATCATTCCTTTTAAGTGTCATATTAGGCATTATTCTCAACCTCCTTATTAAGCAGGTTGCAGGTCGACTCATAAGCGTGATGCTCAAAATCGGAATACATACCGTTGCGCATTGCAGCCTCATCAAAATCGACCAGATAGCCATCAAAATCCGGACCGTCAACACAAGCAAATTTTACAACCCGTGTGCCATCCTGATTAAGGGTAAGACGGCAACCGCCGCACATACCCGTTCCATCAATCATTATGGGATTCATGGAAACAACACAAGGTATGCCGGTGGGGCGCACTGCCTCGGTAACAAATTTCATCATAACAAGCGGTCCGATTGTAATCACCTTGTCAAAGTTCTCGCCATTTTGAAGCATTTGATTAAGAGGTGCACACACATTGCCCTTTTGGCCTGCGCTGCCATCATCAGTTACCAAAACGTATTTGTCGCTGATTTGCTCAAACTCGTCTTGCAAAATCACAAGATCCTTTGATCTGAAGCCGATGATGGATGTGACTTGACAGTCATTCTCTTTTAAGGCCTGAACTACGGGGAGAGCTATTGCACAGCCCACTCCGCCGCCGACAACACATACCTTTTTTAAGCCTTCGGTTTCGGTCGGATTGCCAAGAGGGCCAACAAAATCGGATATATACTCCCCTTCATTTTTGCTGTTAAGCAGCTTAGTGGTAGCGCCCACAATTTGAAAAATAATTCTTACCACGCCGTTTTGACGGTCATAGCCGGCAATAGTGAGGGGAATACGCTCGCCGTTTTCATCAACACGCAATATGATAAACTGACCTGCCTGTGCTTTGGCGGCTACAAGAGGAGCTTTAATATACATACTTGTTACAGTTGGATTTAATATTTCTTTTTTTACAATCTGATACATTATTTAGTCACCCGAGTTAATTTTTTGCACTGTGCCTTACCGGAAGAGTGTCAGTAGTAATTGGCAATATCGCATAGCCGTTGGCCTTGCAATAATTGATTATATCATCAAGGGCTTGCACGGTTGTGCTTTTGCCGTAAGCGTCGTGCATAAGCACAACATTGTTGCGGTTGCGCCTTAGTCCGTTTTTAACATTGTTTGCGATGGTTGAAGAGGCAACTCCGTTGCCTGAAGCATCGCCCGAATCAATATTCCAATCGAAATAAATATAGCCTGCGGCAAGGGTTGATTGGGTAAGGCGGGACATTATGCCTGTGCAATATTGTTTGCTTTTGGTGTTTGACGTGCCACCCGGGAAACGGATGATTTTGGCATCGTAGCCTGTGTCAGCAAGAATTTTATCGTGCATAATCTGTAATCCGTTCATATATGCAGCATCGGAAGCGTAGCAAGTGGCATAATCGTGGCTGTATGAGTGAATGGCAAGGGTATGACCCTCGTTGACTATTCGCTGCACGAGCGCCTTGCGGCTCTCCGGGTAGTTAATTATAAAGAAGGTTGCCTTGACTCCGTTGCGTTTGAGAGCATCCAGCACCTGTGGTGTGATGGTTGAATTGGGGCCATCATCAAAGGTGAGGTAGACTCTGTCGGGGCAATCGGATTGAGCTGAATAAACGTGAACTGTTCGGGTAGCGGTGCCTACATTGCCAGCCTTATCGGTGACACTGTAGGTTACATTATAAGCGCCGCAAACGGCTGTGTTTACCCATCCGCTGACGGCAACCGAGGAGGTTATATTGCCATCAAGGTCGTCGCTTGCCGAATAGCCACCCTCTACATAAGCGGTGTCACGCATCACATACATATCCGTGCTGCCAACCAACTTGATGCTTGGTGCAACAATATCCTTGATGGTTACGGTGCGTGTAACCGAGGCGGTATTGCCCGAAAAGTCGGTGGCGGTATAAGTGACGGTAAAGCTGCCGCCTTGGGTTTTGGAGCGTTTCGCAGTACACTTGACATTGGGGTCGCCAAGATCGGTTACCGTAGCACCCAGCTCTTTGTAAAAGCTTTCGACAGATATGGTGGTTTTTGTGTTGCCCACAAGCTTGATTACAGGGGGCTGATTATCGGTTACGGTTATCTTGCGCTCGATTTTTGCAGCGCCGGGAGTGCTTGAGGTGTAGGTAACGACATACTCCCCTGCTTTGGCGGTATTAACCTCGCCCGAAACGATAACTTGTGAGTTATCCTCGGCGACGGCACCCTGCTCAATATATTCCTGCCCCGCTTCAAGGGTTATGTTTGCATCGCCAACAAGGGCAATATTAACCAAAGGCTCGACGCTTGAAACATCTGCCTTGCTTTCGGTTGGATTGGAGCTGCTGTCTGCTTGTTGGGACGAGCAGCCCATAAGAAAAATCATTACAAGCGCAACTATAAGCGCAAGTAATCTGCGTTTCATTTTTTTCACCTTTTAATAGTCATTTCTTTTTACAATTTCTTTTACAAGTTTAAATGCAGCATCCTCACCCTCGTTGGCCAACACTGTGAGCAAATACTCCAGCATATCGGAGGTTTCAGGATGAATCACGCGCACCGCCTTGCCTCGCATAAAATAGTCGAGGGGGTGGGCGTTGACGTAATTTTTGCCTTGGTAGATTTTGCTGGCTGCCACGCGGTCACAAAACATCTCTGCCACATATTTGGCAGGCATTTTAACGGGGCTCATCACTCGGGTCTGCGGATTATAATCAGTCCAATACTCGAAGTGGTGGCGGTTGCGACCTTTGTGATGCATCCAAGCGGAGGAGTAGCCCTTGTCGGCTCTTTCACCGTCGTTTGGGCTGTGAGTGCCCGTGTAATATTTTGCACCTGCCGAAAATTCGGTAGGGGTGTATTTAGACAGGTCGTGCCTTAAGCCCTGCCACAGAATGCCCGCTTTTTTGCAATGGCCAATTACTGCGTGGCGGTGGCGGGTTATGGTTATAAAATGGTTGATTGCTTTGTTCATAAAAGCCTCTTATCCTAAATTTGCGTGGTCGGTAAGGTCAAGCAGCTGACCCTCGCAACCCATCCTTTCGGCATCAAAAACAATAAGCTCGTTTTGGCCTTTTTTCAACAAAAACTTGGGTATGTAAAGAGTTTTGGTGGGTCCAATCTCCCAATACCTGCCCAGGTTGAATCCGTTGACAACGGCAAAGCCCTTGCCGAAGCCCTTGCATTCAAGGAAGGTGTCGTGCTCGCCGTCAGCCTCGAAGAAGCATCGGCCGAAGCCACATTCTGACGAGGTATCGCAAGAAAAACTTAGGCGGCTCAAATCTTTCATATCAAGTCTATAGGCAGTCCATCCGAAATGGATGACCGAGTCAATGGTGACGCGACCGATTATTCCCTTTTTGCGCATCATTTTGCTGCCGAAATTGGTGCGACCCATATTCTCGACCACAATGGTAAGGGGCTCACCCACGGCAAGTGAAATTTCGCAAGAAAAATCGCCGTCGTTAACATACATAATTTTAACAAGCTTGTTGCCTGCGAAGACATAGGCGCGGTCGCCAATATCGGCAATTTCAAGGGTTTTGTTATTGACAGGCACCTTGAAGCAGGTGGTGTAAGCAATATATCCGTAGCCCAGACCGCAATCCTCCATAGGCTTGGGAACCTCAAGCTGAATTGGGTTGGGGTCGAGGTTTTGAAGATTGTCAAGCAAAGAGGCGTACTCGCTGATTTTTACCTGCCCATATGCGGCACAAGGACGGTCGGCAGGCAACTCGGCAGGAGTTGCGCCCGTGTATTTTTGAATAACTTCGCGGCACAGCATATACTTTTGGGTAATGGAGCCGTTTTCGGTAAGCAGCGCATCGTAATCATAGCTTGTTACGGTGGGCTCGTAGGTTTCTTTATGGTTGGCGCCGTTCATAAATCCAAAATTGGTGCCGCCGATAAACATATACATATTTGCGCTGCCCACAGAAAGCATTGAATCAAGTTCTTTGGCATAGGCCTCGGCATCGGTTGTGGCATGCTTTTCGGCACCCCAGTGGTCAAACCATCCGTTCCACATTTCGGCGCACATCATAGGCTGGTCGGGGCAAAGCCTTTGCTGTACCTCAAAGCGCCACTTGTTCATTGAGCCGAAGTTTAAGGTGCAAAGACAATCCTTTTGCGTGCCGTTGATAACGTTCCACTCGGCAGAGCCGTCAGAGGTAAACAGAGGCACGTCTATGCCGCGCTGACGGTAGCCGTTATATAGGTAGTCGAGATAGTTTTTGTCGTCACCGTAGTAGCCGTATTCGTTCTCGACCTGCATCATTATTACGGGGCCGCCGTTGGTGGCAAGGTATGGCTTTACAAGACCGAGAGCGTTATCAAGGTAGCGGTCAAATCGGTCAAGATAGGCCTTGTTCATACATCTGATTTCCATACCGTCGATGGTTTGAAGCCACCAAGGCAGACCGCCGAACTCCCATTCGGCGCAGATGTAGGGACCGGGACGAACGATGACCATAAGCCCTTTTTCGCCTGCAAGACGAATAAAGTGGGCAAGGTCTAAATCACCCTCGAAATTAAATTTGTCAGGCTCGGGCTCGTGCAAATTCCACGCGCAATAGGTTTCGACACAGTTGCAGCCCAGAGCTACAAGCTTTTGCAAAACATCATCCCAATAGCCCTTGGGGTTTCGGAAGTAGTGAACTGCGCCCGATATTATCTTTATGGGTTTGCCGTCTTTTAAAAATTCACCTTTACCAATTTCGAAGGTCATTTGTATCACCTGATTATTGTTTGTTTTTACCGCAGCAACGCTTGTATTTAAGTCCGCTGCCGCAGGGGCAGGGTGCGTTGAGAGAATAGCCCTTGGGAGCAGCCTTCTCGGTGCCGCCTTCATTTTGAGCGCCCTCGCCTGTTATTTTGGCCACCTGCTTGCGCTCAATCTGTTCACCCGTTCTCACCTCGAAAACGAGCAAAAGCTTGGTGGTGTCACGGTGAATGTTGGCAACCATTTCGTTAAACATTTCGTCGCCGTCGTGACGGTATTCGTCAACGGGATTGTGCTGACCGTAGGCGCGAAGACCGATACCGCGGCGCAGCTCATCCATAGCGTCGATGTGATCCATCCAGTTAACGTCAACCGATTGGAGAAGCACCTTGCGCTCAACATCGTCCACAATCTGATTGCCGTATTTCTGACGCTTGGCCTCGACAATCTCAATGGCGCGGTTGTGAAGCAGCTCAACAATATCCTTTTGCTCTAACAGATCAAGCTCTTCAAGGTTGTATTTAAAGTCATCTTCTTTGGTAAGCCAGCCCATATAGTAGTCGCGGAGGCCGTCAAGATTCCAATCGCATACATCCTCGGCATCGGTAAATTCCTCAACAGTGCGCTCGATGGCTCGAAGCATAATCTTTTGAACGGTGGCAGTTATATCCTGACCGTCAATAACCTCGTTGCGCTGACCGTAGATAACCTCGCGCTGACGGTTCATTACGTCGTCGTATTCAAGAACGCTCTTACGGGCGGAGAAGTTGCGCAGCTCTACCCTTTCCTGAGCGGTTTCGATGGTGTTGGAAAGCATCTTAAGCTCGAGAGGAGTGTTTTCATCCAAATTCAAGGTGCTCATAATATTGTAGATGCGCTCACCGCCAAACAGGCGCATAAGATCATCTTCCATTGATACATAAAAGCGGGTGTTACCGGGGTCGCCCTGACGACCTGCACGGCCACGCAGCTGATTGTCGATTCGGCGTGATTCGTGGCGCTCGGTGCCAAGAATACACAAGCCGCCCGCCTGACGGACTGCCTCTGCCTCGGGTGCGATTTCGTCCTTATACTGCTTGAGCAGGGCGGCAAATTGCTGCCTTGCCTCTAAAATTTCTTTATCATGAGTTTCGGCAAAACCTGTTGCCTCTACAATAAGTTCTTCGCTGTAGCCCAGCTTACGCATCTGAGCCTTGGCAAGATATTCGGCGTTACCGCCAAGCATAATATCGGTACCGCGGCCTGCCATATTGGTGGCGATGGTTACGGCTCCCTTTTTGCCTGCCTGGGCGATAATCTCGGCCTCTTTTTCGTGATATTTAGCATTGAGCACCTCGTGCTTGATGCCTCTTGATTTAAGAAGCTTGCTGAGCAGCTCGGACTTTTCGATTGAGATGGTGCCGACCAAAACGGGTTGACCCTTTTGATTGCACTGGATGATTCGTTCAATTACGGCGTTGAATTTGGCACGCTCGGTTTTGTAAACAATGTCGGTTTCGTCCTCTCTGATAAGAGGCTTGTTGGTGGGGATCTCAATAACGTCAAGAGCATAAATCTCTCTAAATTCGGTTTCTTCAGTCATTGCGGTACCCGTCATACCCGACAGTTTCTTGTAAAGACGGAAGTAGTTTTGAAAGGTGATGGTGGCAAGAGTGCGTGACTCCTGTGCGATTTTTACGCCCTCTTTTGCTTCGATGGCCTGATGCAGGCCCTCGTTGTAACGGCGACCGTACATAAGGCGGCCGGTGAACTCGTCAACAATGATAACCTCGCCATCCTTTACAACATAGTCGATGTCAAGTGTCATTACACCGTGGGCTCTGATAGCCTGGTTAACGTGGTGAGAGATGGTTACGTTGTCGATGCTGTTAAGGTTGTCGATGTTGAAATATTTTTCTGCCTTGGCGGTACCTGATGCGGTGAGAACAGCAGTTTTGGCCTTTTCATCAACAACGTAGTCACCGTCATACTGTGCCTCGCTGTCGGCCATTTTTGAATCCATCTCACGCACCTTGCACATACGCAGAGTGCGAACAAAGCGGTCGGCACGCTGATAGAGGTCGCTGCTTTCATCCCCTTGACCTGAAATGATAAGGGGAGTTCTTGCCTCGTCAATAAGGATGGAGTCAACCTCATCGACGATGGCGAAGTTGTGGCCGCGCTGTACCTTTTGCTCCTTATAAACCACCATATTGTCACGCAGATAGTCAAAGCCCATCTCGTTATTGGTGCCGTAGGTGATGTCGGCAGCATAGGCGCGACGGCGCTCCTCGTTGTTCATACCGTGAACGATAAGACCAACCGACAAGCCGAGGAAACGGTAGACCTTGCCCATCCACTCACTGTCGCGGCGAGCAAGATAGTCATTGACGGTAACGATGTGGACACCCTCGCCCGTTATGGCGTTGAGGTATGCAGGAAGGGTTGCAACCAGTGTTTTACCTTCACCCGTACGCATCTCGCCGATACGACCCTGATGAAGGACGATACCGCCGATAATCTGTACGGGATAGTGACGCATTCCAAGCACGCGGTCGCTGGCCTCACGGCATACTGCGAAGGCTTCGGGAAGGATGCTGTCAAGGCTCTCACCTGCTTGATAACGCTCTTTGAAGTCCTGAGTAAGAAGGCGCAACTCTTCGTCAGTTTTGCTGCGCATTGTGTCTTCATAATACAGCACGTCATCCAAAATAGGGTTGATGCGCTTAAGTTCTTTTTTTGAATAATTTCTGGCAAGTAATTTTACTAAATTCATCTTTTCTGCCTCTCGGTAATATATTTTAAAAGAAGGAACGTTCTGCTTAAAAAAGACATTCCGCCCATTGTGTTGTATTATACCATATATTCAAATAAAAATAAAGCATCTTTTATCAACAATATTTTATTTTTTTCAACAATTTAACGCGTAAAACTATTGACAACATTATTTTAATTGGTTTATAATGTTACCCAAAGAATTTTTATCTTTTAAAAAACTCTAATATTTAGGAGGAATCATTGCTATGTCTATCCAAAATGCATACCTTAACAAGGTCTATGAAGACGTTGTTAAGCGCAACCCCAACGAGCCTGAGTTCCAGCAGGCAGTTTATGAAGTTCTCGAAAGTCTTGTTCCCGTTGTTGAGCAGGATGAAAAGCTTGTTACCAGCGGCGTTATCGAGCGTATGGTTGAGCCCGAGCGTATGATCGTTTTCCGCGTTTCTTGGGTTGACGACAACAACCAGGTTCAGGTAAACCGTGGTTTCCGTGTACAGTTTAACTCTGCTATCGGTCCTTACAAGGGCGGCCTTCGCTTCCACCCCTCTGTTAACGCTTCTATCATGAAGTTCTTGGGCTTTGAGCAGACCTTTAAGAACAGCTTGACCAGCTTGCCCATGGGTGGCGGTAAGGGCGGCTCTGACTTTGACCCCCGTGGCAGATCAGACGGCGAAATTATGCGCTTCTGCCAGTCCTTCATGACCGAGCTTGCAAAGCACATCGGTGCTGACACCGACGTTCCCGCAGGTGACATCGGCGTAGGTGCTCGCGAGGTTGGCTACTTGTACGGTCAGTACAAGCGTCTTCGCAATGAGTTCACCGGCGTTCTCACCGGTAAGGGCCTTTCTTTCGGCGGGTCTCTCATTCGTCCCGAGGCTACCGGCTTTGGCGCTGTTTATTATGTAGTTGAAATGCTCAAGTCCTTTGGCGAAGAGATCAAGGGCAAGACCGTTGCTGTTTCAGGCTTCGGTAACGTTGCTTGGGGTACCGTTAAGAAGGTTTGCGAGCTTGGCGGTAAGGTTGTTACCATCTCCGGTCCCGACGGCTACATCTATGATGCAGACGGTATCTGCACCGAAGAAAAGATTAACTTTATGCTTGAGATGCGCGCTTCAGGCCGCGACAAGGTTCAGGATTATGCCGATAAGTTTGGTGTTCCCTTCTTTGCAGGCAAGAGACCTTGGGAGCAAAAGGTTGACATCGTTATGCCTTGCGCTACTCAAAACGAGGTTGGCATTGAGGATGCAAAGAACATCGTTGCTAACGGCGTTAAGTACTACGTAGAGGTTGCTAACATGCCCACCACTGCTGAGGCTATGGCTTACCTTAAGGAGAACAAGCGCGTTATTGCTCCTTCTAAGGCTGTTAACGCAGGCGGCGATGCTGTTTCAGGTCTTGAAATGAGCCAGAACTCTATGGGATACAGCTGGACCGCAGAAGAGGTTGACGCTAAGCTTTATCAGATTATGGCCAACATCTATAAGAACTCTTATGATGCTGCCAAGAAGTACGGCATGGACGGCGACCTTGTTGCCGGTGCTAACATTGCCGGATTCGAAAAGGTTGCTCAGGCTATGATCGCTCAAGGTGTAGCATACTAATTTTGGTTTGATACATGCTCTGCTCCCGACAGTTTTTTCTGTCGGGAGTTGTTATAGGTGATAATATGAAGAACAAAATCGACATTGTTAAATTGATAATGGCTGCTCTTTTTGCTGCTCTTACCTGCATCTTTACCATGTTGCCTATGGGTATCCCCTCTTTGACTCAGGGTTATATCCATTTTGGTGATTGCTTTGTGCTGCTTTCAGGTTGGTATCTTGGCCCTTACGGCGTATTGGCGGCGGGAATCGGCTCTATGCTTACCGATATTTTGGGCGGATACTTGATTTATGCACCGGCAACACTTATAATAAAAGGTGTGGTTGCCCTTATTGCCGCCTTGTTTTTGAAGTTGGCTGCTAACGGCAAGCCCTTCGGCTTCCGCCTTTTGGGCGGTGTGGTTGCAGAGCTGTTTATGGCCTTTGGCTACTATCTGTATTCGGCAACCGTTATGGGCTATGGTTTTATCGCAAGCGCGGCCGAAATACCCAACAACCTTGTTCAGGGTGGCGTTGGTGTTGCGGCAGCCATCCTTCTTGCCCAGATTATTGACACCACAGGTGTGCTTAAAAAATTAAAGTGAGGTTTAACTTATGACCGTTAAAGAGCAAGCCGTTTTGGCTGCAACGCAGCTTATTGAGGCGGCAAAATTGAATAAAGGCAGTATTGTGGTTGTGGGCTGCTCTACCAGCGAGGTGGTCGGCAGCAAAATCGGCACCGATTCTCAACCCGATGTTGCAAAAGAGCTGTTTGACGGCATTTATGAGGTTTTAAGCCGTAAGGGTATTTACCTTGCCGCTCAATGCTGTGAGCATCTTAACCGTGCCATTATCATTGAGGCAGAGGCTGCTAACGGATTGGATGTTGTAAACGTTGTGCCACAGCCCAAAGCAGGTGGCTCATTCGCTACCGCCGCATACGCTGCCTTCAAGCAACCTGTTGCGGTTGAAGAAATTAAGGCTGATGCGGGGCTTGATATTGGCGGCACCCTTATTGGTATGCACCTTAAAAAGGTGGCTGTGCCTCTTCGCCTTGACATTAAGAAAATCGGCGAGGCAAGTCTTGCCGCAGCACGTACAAGGCCGAAATTCATCGGCGGTGTGCGGGCTCAATATGACGAAATCCTGCTGTAAAAATTAAAGACCACGGTTCAGTTGAACCGTGGTCTTATTTATTATTCAAAATTGGGGGGCAAGAGGTTTGCAGGGGGTACCGCCGCCACCAATGGAGGTGGGGCTGTTGTTGGTTACTATGTAAAGATTGGTTATAAGTGCGATGGTATCTTTATAATAATCGTTGTTCCATCCGCTGTTGCTGACAAGGTTGTAGCCATATTTAGCATTAACCTCGTCGCTGACTCCTGCCTCGGCGCTCCAGGCGTAGCAACTCCAAGCAGAGTCATCAACTATGTAGCAGCCGTAATTTTGCAAGGCGTAAAAAAGCTTTTTGCCTACCGGAGTTCTGATGCCCAGGCTTTCGGCGGTAACATTTTGAGGAATGGTGAGCAAAGTGCCCATTCTCAATTTGGGATTACTGCCACCATAAGCGTTGTTGCCCGATGCGGCATAGCTGTCGTGACGGTCGGCAGGCCATACATAGCCCTTTTGGGACGATCTATCGTAATATAGATATTTTTTTGCGTAAACATTAAGCTTGAGGGCGTGACGGATAGGCTCGTCTGAGGTAAGCTCGCCCTTGCGGATTGAGCCGCCGATGGCAGACAGTCCGCTGCCGTAGTGGGTGCCCTTTATTCCGTCGCCGTAAATATCCTGATCCTCGCTGTGGAGATAGCCAACGATTCGGGCATTACCTGTTTCAAGTCGGCAGCAAGGCTCCAGCTGACGGATGGTGCGGCCGTCGGGCATCAAAAATGCGGCGCAGTTGTTGGGAGTTGAATTTGAAGTGGCATCTGCAAGATAGAAGTCGGCAGGAATTTGCATAGTGCCAAGCTTGCGGCTGCCGGGCCAGCGTTGACGCCAATCGGTGGGGGCGTATACATCCACTACAGGTGAGCCTTCGGGTACGATTACGTGGTATTCGTCATCGGTGGATACGCAATATTCGCTTTTGAAATTAGCCTTTTCAAGCTTTGCATCTGAGCCGATAGGCATATTCCATATTGAAGTAGCGGCGAAAGGCCACTTCCACGCATTTCTTGTGCCGCTGTATTTTTCATACCCTGCAGGTGCGTTGCCGGTGGATTTATCCGGCTTACCGGAGGTGCCGCTGACAGCGGAGCTTACGTTTGAGGACAAGGTTGATGACAGGTTGTCGGACTGCTCGGCAGACGAGGTTTTGTCAGACGAAGCAGAAGTGCCGTCTTCACTCGATAGTTCAGAGCTTGTGGCGGCGGATGCTTTTGAAGAAACCACTTGCTGTGCCGCAGAGCAAGAAGACAAAAGGGTTATTGCCAAAACTAATGCGAACAAATTTAAAAATTTTGTTTTCATCACAGTTCCTCCTTTTTAGTTGTGGGATTATACCATTAAAAGAGCGGTGAATTCAACCATAATTTTGCAAAAAAACAGGACATTTTGTAGCAATGCACAAAAGGCCCCGTTTTTTGTTGGTTATTTGGCTAAATTAATAAGTGTTATACTTTTTCTTTTGTTAGCGTATGCAAAGGTTTTAGCGGCACCACCCCAACTGTGTTCAACAAAACAAATTGCTGCATCGGATTTATCAACAAGATACTCATTTCTTTTAATAATAGCGGATTTAAAATAATACTTTTCAAAGCCGTCGGGGTACACAATGTCATCAAAATACTCTATACATTCTATTTTAAACGAAAGATAAGGTATAACCACAATGTTTTTAATATGTGGATAGATGCATTTTATGTCAAATACGCATTTCGAGCACAATCTATCGAACGCGCCCATTGAACCGTTCAAAAACTTATCATAACCTTTTTCAATTAAAGCAGTTATATTTTTCTTAATCATTTCTTCAGAAACGCCATAACAATCCCTATGACCTATAAAAGTTGCTGTCAATCCCACAAACATCACCCCTACGTTAAACATTTTATGCATTTTTTGCATAATTGTCAATATGCGAAAACCGCATAGCATATTATAACTATGGTGATTATATGTATCAAAGAATCAGAGATTTACGAGAAGATAAAGATTTAAGTCAAGAACAGCTTGCAAAAATTTTAAACGTCAGTCAATCAACCTATTCGCGGTATGAAAGCGGTGCTTTAGACATTCCAAGTGATGCCCTTATCTCACTTTCAAAGTTTTACGGCGTTACGGTAGATTATATCTTAGGTTTAAGCGATTAAAAAACTCAACTTTCGGTTAGAGAAGTTGAGTTTTTTTGTTTTATTTAAGTTCAATTATGGTTACGCCGTCTTCACCCTCGCCGTAAAGGCCAAGACGCCAAGATCTGACTTGTCTATGGCGGCGTAAATGCTCGTGAATTGATTTTCTGAGCACACCTGTGCCCTTGCCGTGTATGCAATGGACAAAGTTCATTCCGCTGAGCATTGCCGAGTCGATAAAACGGTCAAGCTCCATAATAGCCTCGTCGGCCGTTCTGCCGCGCAAATCAATCTCTGTCTTGGCACCTGTGTTAGCTCTTGTGACGGTTGTGCGACGGGCTGTGCTTTGCGGCTTTTTGGCTTTGGGAGCATCTACAAGACGGATTCTGCTCACGTTGACCGACATCTTCATACCGTTAATATCCACGGTGAGGGCGCCCGACGAATTGGGCAGGCGCAATACATAGCCGCCGCAGTTGGCATCGACCACATGAACATAGTCACCCACCACCAAGGGACGAGGCAGTTCATACTTAACCTCTTCTTCAGGTATGCGCGAGTCCATACTTTTTTCGGCTTTTTTGACCGCCGCTCTTGCACGGGCAAGCATATCGGCCTCGCCACCCTTTACCGCTGCCTTGCGAAGCTCGGTGAGCTCGGCAATCATTGAATCGGCCGTGCGAGTGGCCTTATCCACAATGCGCTGTGCATCGGCTTGGGCTTTTTGGAGGATTTGCTCCCGCTCTTCGACCGCTTTGTCGGCACTTTCTTTTGCAATACGCTTGGCCTCTGCCAATTCGGCACGAAGCTGCACCGTTTTGTTCTTTTCTTCCTCGGCGGCGCGTCGGGCTTGCTCAAGAGAACGGACAACTCCTTCGAACTTTTTATCGTCGTCGGATATCATACCCTTGGCGCGACGGACAATATCGGTAGACAGACCAAGCCGCTCACTGATGGCAAATGCGTTGGAGCGACCGGGCATACCGATAAGCAATCGGTAGGTGGGGCTGAGCGTTGCCACGTCAAATTCGCAGCAGGCATTCTCTACCCCAACGGTGTCGATGGCGTATGCCTTAAGCTCGGCATAGTGGGTGGTGGCTGCCACACGGCAACCTCTTGCACGAAGGGCCTCTATCAAGGCTTGAGCCAGTGCTGCACCTTCGATGGGGTCAGTGCCTGCGCCAAGCTCATCCACAAGGACGAGACTGCACTCGCCGCAGTTATCTAAAATATCCACCAAATTGACCATATGTGATGAGAAGGTGGACAAGGATTGCTCGATGGATTGCTCGTCACCAATATCGGCCATTACCGAACTGAAAACTGCAATATGGCTGTTATCCCCTGCCGGAATCATCATTCCGCAGCTTGCCATAAGAGTAAGCAGACCAATGGTTTTGAGGGTGACGGTTTTGCCGCCCGTGTTGGGGCCTGTGACAATCAAAGTGTCAAAGGTATCACCAAGACTTACGTCGATGGGCACCACTTTGTCGGCACGGATAAGGGGGTGACGAGCCTTGTTAAGCACTACCCTGCCCTTATCATTAAGAATGGGCTTGGAGGCTTTCATATCGAAGGCAAGGTTGGCCTTTGCAAAGATAAGGCACAGCTCTACCGCACAATCGTATGAGATAGAAGCAGTATCGGCTATCTCACCGACCTGTGCCGACAAATCGGCGATGATGCGCTCGATTTCAGCCTCTTCTTCATTAAAGAGCACTCGAATTTCGTTGTTGGCTTCGACTACGCTCATAGGCTCTACAAATACGGTGGCGCCTGAGGATGAGGTGTCATGAACAAGACCGGGCACATTGGAGCGGTGCTCTAATTTTACGGGCACAACAAATCTGCCCGAGCGGATGGTTACAACCGGCTCCTGCAGATATTTGGACATTTGGGGTGAACGAATTATTTTGTCAAGCTTTTCTCTGACACTGTTTTGGGTTGAACGTATTTTGCGACGGATGGACGCAAGCTTTTCGGATGCGCCGTCTGCCACCTCGTCCTCACTGATTATAGAGGAAAGCAGTTTTTCTTCAAAACGGCGGTAGGTGGTTATGCCCTCAAAAAGAGCATCCAGCACATTGCCATCACCTGCTCTGCCACGCCATTCGGTAAGGGAGCGGTAGATGCGCAGATTTTCACCTACGTTAAGCAGTTCTCTTAAAGATAGGGATGCGCCTGCCTGGGCTCTGCGAAGGGATGATTTGATATTGGTCATTGAGCCGAAGGACGGAGAGCCAAACCGTGCAGACAATACGTATGCGCAGTCGGTTTGGTCTAACAGACGCTGAGCCTCATATAGGCTGTCGGTGGGGCAAAGCTCGCGGGCCATTTGCGCCGCTTCGGCGTTGCCTGTGCGCTCTGCTAACGCGTCAAGCACTCTATCCAGTTCAAGCACCTTGCAATGCTTTGACATTTTGGTCATTTTTTTCATCCCTTATAGTTTTGGTATATTCTTGTAAAAATCAAGGGCCGTAAAGCCACGGTCGCTTTGGCTGATTATATATCGCTCGGCAACATCGGATAAAATTTGCAGCGAATCCTCCCCCAAATCAAAGGAGAATATGCGAGAGTCCTCGGCTGTGCATATATACCGTATAGCCTCAAGAACGCCGTTTGTAATATATACTCCGCCGCCGCAGCCGTCACAACGCACAACGCCGCCGTTTATATCGAAAAGGGGGCGATGAATTTGATTTTTGCCGCATTCACAGCAAGCCTCGGCGTCGGGCATAAAGCCGCTGATGGTCATCATTCGCAGTTCGAAAACTGCCTTGATAAGCCGCATATCCCGAAGGTTTTTGGATAGCAGATACAGGCTGTTAAGCATAAGTTTGAGGGCAGATGACGCCTCTTCCCCTTCGACGACGAGGTTCATGGCAACCTCGCAAAAATACTGTGCCAAGGTGGTGCGCTCAATATCGGAGCGCAGGTCGAAAAACAACTCGACGGGGGTTGCCTCTGAAATTGAATATGTACCCTTGTGCTCACTCAGAGTAAAGGTTGAGTAGCACAGAGTTTCGGTGGCGCTTGCCGATCGGCCCTTGGCTTTGGATGCGCCGTGGGCAAAGGCTCTGACAACGCCAAGGTCACGGGTCAGCAGTGTTACCAATCGGTCCTGCTCCCCTGTGCGACTGCTTTTTAGTATCAGTCCGTCGGTGTTGAGTTTCATAACTTTCCTCCGCAGGTGCATTTATATAATTAAGATATGCCTCTACACTACCGTTAGAGTAAAACACATCCCACGCTTGTTGCTTGTTCATTACAGTCCCCCCCGATTTAGTTTGCGCTTTGTGGGGGTGGTTATTTGTTGGGCTTTAAGGTAAATTAGTCCAATCCGAAGTTGTGTATGAGACCCTGGCGGTTGCGCCAATCCTCTTTAACCTTTACCCAGCAGGAAAGGTTGATTTTGCACTCGAAAAATTGCTCCATATCCTCGCGGGCTTTCATTGATACCTTTTTGAGCATTGCGCCTTTTTTGCCTATGATAATGCCCTTGTGGCTTTCGGCCTCGCAATAAATAATGGCGTCAACGTCGATAATATCCTCACCGCCGCTTGTGACGCGGTCGGCAAACTTTTCGATACCCACCGCTATGCCGTGAGGTACCTCTTTATCAAGAAAACGAAGGAGCTTTTCGCGAATAATCTCTGCTGCAAGGGTGCGCTCGGTCTGATCGGTGAGGGCATCATCGGAAAAGAAGTGAGGAGAGGGCTGTGCAAAGGCCGACAGCTCTTTCACAAGCTCTTCTACGCCGCTGCCATCCTTTGCTGAAACGGGAACAACCGCCGCAAAATCGTAAAGGGCGGAGTAGGCGCCGATGATGGGCAGCAGCTTTGATTTATCTTCCAGCAAATCTACCTTGTTGATAACAAGCACCGCTTGGGTTTTGCTCTTTTTAAAGCGTTCGATAAGCTCTGCCTCGGCAGGAGAGGGTGAAAGGTCACTTCTCATATCTGAGCAGTCAATAACAAGGGCGCACACATCCACGTCGCCCATTGAGTCACCTACTGCCTTGACCATACTTTCACCAAGCACGGTGCGAGGCTTGTGAAGACCGGGGGTATCCACAAAAACAAGCTGACACTCGCCCTCGGTGAGCACGCCCATTATTCTTGTGCGGGTGGTTTGAGGCTTGTCCGAAACTATGGCAACCTTTTGGCCCAGCATACGGTTCATTATTGAGGATTTGCCCACATTGGGGCGGCCAACAATGGCTATAAACGCTGATACTGTATTCATTTTAACCTACCTTCTGAGCGCAAGCATATCCATAACCTGCTCCTCGTGATAACGCATTTCGTCGGCTTCAAGGCCGCCGTTTACATGGTCGTAGCCCAAGAGGTGCATCATTGAATGAACGGTGAGATAGCCCACCTCTCGCTCAAAGCTGTGGTCGTATTCTTTGGCTTGGGCAACAGCGTGCTCAAGAGAGATAACTATATCACCCAGCATTGCCATATTGGTTTCGGGATTTGTATCCCACTGACCATCCTCACCCAAGGGGAAGCTCAACACATCGGTTGAACAGTCGATGTTACGATATTGCAGGTTGTACTCGTGAATTTGCTTGTCGTCAACAAAGGTTACGTTGACCTCTGCATCCTGCTCGAAGCCTTGCTCTTTTAAAGCGGCAGTGCATACCTTGCGCACCAAAAGGCGCAAACCCGTGGGTATTGCCACTGCTTTTTGATGGTCACTTATGATTACTTTTACCTTGCCCATGATCTGATTTGCTCCTTTTCACATCTTCATATTTTTCATACGCTTTTACGATGCGCTGCACAAGCTGATGTCGCACAACATCCTTTTCGGAAAAGCGGATTATATCGATATCCTCAACGTTTTTGAGAACATTGCAGGCTTCAATCAAGCCTGATTTTCTGCCGTCGGGCAGATCTATCTGAGTTGCATCGCCCGTTACCACGATTTTTGAGCCGAAGCCAAGGCGAGTGAGAAACATCTTCATTTGCTCGGGGGTTGTGTTTTGTGCCTCGTCAAGGATTATAAAGCTATCCTCAAGAGTGCGGCCGCGCATATAAGCCAAAGGTGCCACCTCTATATTACCACGCTCCTGATAACGAGCAAAGGCCTCGGCGCCAAGCATATCAAACAATGCATCGTAAAGGGGGCGCAGATATGGGTCAACCTTGCTGTGCAGGTCACCGGGGAGGAAGCCCAACTTTTCGCCTGCTTCAACTGCAGGGCGAGTAATAATTATGCGGTTGACCTGCTTATCTCTGAAGGCGGCAACTGCAAGGGCTACGGCAAGATAGGTTTTGCCTGTGCCTGCAGGACCGACGGCGATGACAACTGTATTTTTGCGAATAGACTCGACATATTTCTTTTGGCCCAGGGTTTTGGGCTTGATAGGTTTGCCCTTGGCGGTGATGCAAATGCAATCATTACCTGCAAGCTGCGCCAATGTATCCTCTTTGCCTTCGCTGACAAGGCTCATTGCATAGCGCACGTTTTGCTCACCCAGCACCTCACCCTTTGATGCAAGCACCAACAAAGCGGCAACAACTCGAGCGGCGGCCGATACCTGCTCGGGCTCGCCCTGAATTTTTATCTCGCTGCCGCGCAAGGTCATTATGACCGAATATTCACGCTCAATCAGTTTAATATTTTCATCGAAACTGCCGAAAAGGTTAACCGCCTCTTCCATTCTTTCGATGCTCACTGTTTGTTCATACACAGAGGTTTTTCACTCCTTTTACAGAGGCAAAACTATACTCCGCCTCAGTATACACTTTTCTTGATAACATTCTATCATATATTGTTGCTTTTTCCAAGGATTTTAAGATGTTTTTTTAAAAAAATTTTTTAGGCTAATTTTCGGCTATATATATGTATTCCTTTTGAGCAATATTGCCCTTGCATAGATAGGTGGCGGTAAAGACGTATTCCTCATTTTGCTTGACGCTTTGCACCGTCTTTTCCAGTATTTCAAAGCCGCCAAGCTGCTCTGCCTCAAGCTTTTTCAAGGCCGCCTTTGCCTTGTCGGTTGCACCCCGCTCGGTCAGCTTGTAAGGATGGGTGGTTTTGAGATAAAACTTGCCTTCGGTTATGGTAAAAGGCAAGCGGACGCCCATTATTTCTACGGGGGAGGTTTTAACCTTAAGCTGATACTCATCCTTTATGCCGCCGATATAGAGGGGCACGTCAAACGAAAATGCTGAAAACACGCGGCGCACCTTTACTTTGCCGTTTTTTATATTTTTGGTTTGATTGACAGGGATTTTAACGGTTAGTGTTTTCTCTACCTCTGCGATAATTTCTCCGTCGCTGTGTCTGAATTTTGTTGCGCCTGTGGAATACTGTTCGGTGCCCGATGCCAGCAAATCCCCCTTGCGCACCCCATCCCCTACCTTGACGGTGGCGGTGCCCTTGCGAAGATAGACGGCTGTTATTCGTCCGTCGCAAGAAGCCACCAGATTGCAAGGGGCGGTATCGGTTGGTTGCTTTTGGTCGGTTTCACGCACCTCAACATTGATGAATGCGCCGTCAACGTTGATGGCCGCCCAGGATATTTCGGGCAAAAGCAAGGCAAGGCGCAGACGCATATTGGGCGCATCGACAGTGCTTAAGCTTGCGCCCTCGTATATGCCGATGCTTTGCAGTGCGGCGCGCAAATCATCCTCACCGATTTGTTGGTTGCCGCTGACCCTTACCCCCCACACGAACTTTGGCATTATGCAAAGGGCGGCAATGTAAATTGCAAGGCCAAGGGCCATCCCCTTGCGGTGGCGGTATTTTTTGGTTAAAAAGGGCAGGCCGTATTTGCGCCCGACCCGTATTTGCACGGGGCAAAATACTCGCAGGGCTCTCAGCCTCTTATAGTCCTTGGCAAAAAGGCAAAATTCTATTTTTTCACCTCTGGGATGGGTGTTCCAGATTTTTATATTTTTTTGAGCGCAAAGGTTTAAAAAACGCTCGGGATATTTGCCCTGCAGAGTCACCCTTACGTATCCGCACAGATACCTTATCAGTTTTATTAAAAGCATTTAATCACCCAAATTCCACCCCGTTTATACTGCCTGCCACGATTATTTCACGATCGGTCAGGCTTTTAATCATCAGCTGATTGCCGCTGATTACAAGGCTGCGATGACCCACGTTTATCTTTATCTCTTGGTCGGTGCAGCTGATTACTCCCCGACAGCCATCTACGATAACCTCGCAATCGGAATGCAAAATTACCGTTGAGCCGCCGCTCACTGTGCCTGACGGCAATTCAAGGGCACGGTCTATAAACCGTGCGGCAGTTGTGCTTTTTTGCTTTTTGGTTGACATAATACCACTCCATCCATCGTAATTAAGAGTATGAGTGACGAGTGATAAAAATGCTCGGGACAGACTGTTTTTAGGGGTGTTTTAATGAAAAAACTGATGTTTGCACTGCTTTCTCTCGGTGGAATTATATTGCTGCTTGCCTATCCAAAGGAATTTAGGGAAGGAATTAGCGACGGTCTTAATTTGTGCGGTGGGGTGCTTATACCCTCGTTGTTCCCCTTTATGGCTGTCGCCGGAATGATTATGAGGTTGGGCGCCGCTGAGGTTTTGGCTCGGCCGATTGGGTGGCTTATGACTATATTCTTTCGGTTGCCCAAAAGCACGTGCGGTGGCCTTTTGCTGTCAATTATAGGCGGTTATCCCGTTGGTGCAGCAACGGTAGCGTCACTTTATGAAAGGGGGCAAATACACCGCAACGAAGCCGAAAGAATGCTCACCTTTTGCACCAACGCAGGGCCCGCAATGGTGGTTGTTGCCATCGGCAAGGGGATGCTCGGCAGCTTTGCGGTGGGTTGGGTAATTTATCTGTCCCACATTGCCGCCGCCATTGCTACGGGATGGTTTTTTTCACGGTTTGGTGAGCCTGTCGCCACTAATAAAAGACCGCAGATTATTAAGAGCGAAGGGGCGGCGGATGCCTTTGTCGGCGGTGTTAACGACGCATCGCTGCAAATGGTGACGGTATGTGGCTTCGTTGCTTTGTTTTGCAGTATAACCCAGGTATTTAAAAGCATAGGCGCAGAGCCTCTCTGTGCATTGGCAGAGGTTACATGCGGCACACGATGGGCGGCGCAAAACGGACTTTCGGCGGCGATTATATGCGCTATTCTTGGCTTTGGCGGTTTTTCGGTTATGTGCCAGATTTTATCGCTGTCACGCAGACTGATAAGTTTTTGGCGGCTGTTGCTTGCCCGTACCGTAAACGGTGCGATTGGTTGGGTTGTTTGCACAGCTGCGATTAAGTTGCTGCCTCAAAGTCTTATGACTATGTCAAACACCGAAATGCAACTTAATTGGGCGTTGCCCCACTCCATCGCATTGTCGGTGTCGATGTTGATTATGGCGGCGGTTTTTCTAACAAGTGTGGGGCAAATGCAAAAAAGGTAAATTTGCACTTTATTTTTGACGACAGGAGTGGTATAATGAAGTTGTATTTATGTGGATTGGAGAATTTTTATGAAGCCCCATACCGAAATAACAAAAAAATGCGCCCTCTGTGAAATCGGGCGCTTAACTGCAGACGGCAAAAACGTTTTGTGCGAAAAGAAGGGCGTTATGGAGCTTGACGACAAGTGCGGCAAGTTCAAGTATGACCCCTTGAAGCGTGAGCCTAAGCTGCCTCAAAAGCGGATTTATTCTGCCGATGATTTCAGTCTGTAACAGGAGGCACGTGCATTGAAAAAAATTACGCTTTGCCTCTTGGTGCTTGCCATTTTGGCATCCCTTTGCGGATGCAATTCGGGTGGCGCACAGCGAGGCGATAATCCCGTACCTAACAAGGCTCAGTCGGTTGCCGGCGTTAACCCTGAGTCCTCTTCCCCATCCTCAAGAGATGACTCGCAAATACGTAAAATCGTGCAGGGTCTTATTGCTAACGAAAGCGACTGGGCTAATGCCGAGCGTATGCCTGAGTCAGGTATTGCAGGCTTTTATGCAACCGGCTATATGTTTTTTGACATTGACCTTGACGGCAACAAAGATTTGCTTGTGCAGTTAGGCACAACCGAAGAACTGCATTGCGAAACTCTTGCCTACAGCTTTGACAACGATGGCCATATTACTCCCATTAAAAAGAGCAAGGATCTGTCTTACAGTGCCGAAAACCTTACTCTTTGGGAGGATGATGAAGGCAACAGATTTTATCTTAACCACTACAGCAGACTTGAAGGAAATCACTCGATTGAGGTTTGGAACAAGCTAACCTGCGTTGACGGCACCATTAAAGAAACCAACCTTTTTCGCGCCGTTTATGACATTGATTCCAAGCCTACATCCTCTCAGGAAAGCAGTCAGGTTTCCAGTGCTGAATCACAGCCGGTCAGCAGCAGTTATCAGTATTATGCCAAGAGTGAATACTTTATCGGTTCCAACGATAAGGCGGTATCTAAAGACAACTTTGACAAGTCCTTTAACGAGTTCAGAGGCAAACTGACACAGATAAGCGTTAAAACTATCTTTATCAGAAGCAAGCAATGGGCCTTGTATACCAATATTCAAAAAGAAAACGAAATGTTGTCGGCTCTGCAATAACCCCCAATTAGAACATAAAACCCCTGCCGTGTTTAATAAAACACAGCAGGGGTTTTTGATATTGGTGATGATTATTGCTCGAAATAATACTTGAGCAATGCTTGCAAAAGCTCGTCGCGATCAAGCTTGCGAATAAGCGAGCGCGCATTTTGATTGGTGGTGATATAGGTGGGATCCTCTGACAGAATGTAGCCCACAAGCTGATTGATGGGGTTGTAGCCCTTTTCTTTAAGAGCGTTGTAGACGGTGTTGAGAATTACGCGTATTTCACGATCGCGTTCGTCACCCACAGAGAAGGTCATAGTTTTATCAAACATTTTAATTCCTCCTTGCTTTTGTATAAACAATGTTACAACAATTTATTCCGTAACGCAAGTAAAATATTCAATTTTTAACTATTTTTTAATATTTTACAGCAAAATTGGCTGAATTTGCCTTCCCTCAAGGGCCAAGTTTAAGGTTTCTTCGATTTTGTCGAAGTCTGCTATAACAGATGTAGGTTTGCCTTTGCTATCGTCCTGACCCATGGGCACAAAATAGATATTTTTGCAATTCAACAAGGCTCCTATGTTTTTGGCAGAGGCCGACAGGGCATCATTGGTGGCAACCGCAAGTATGAGCGGTTTGCCGTTGCGTAGGTGGGCCTTGGCTGCCATCGTTACCGAGTTGTCGGTTATGCCTAAGGCCAGCTTTGCCAAAGTGTTGCCTGTGCAGGGGGCGATAATTAAGGCGTCAAGCAGCTTTTGAGGTCCTATGGGCTCTGCGGCCTTTACGGTTGTTATTATATCCTTTTTGGTGGCAATCCGTATGCGATTTTTAAAATCCTCCGCCTTGCCGAAACGTGTATCTTCACTTGCGGCAATAGGCGACATTATCGGTGTTATGTTAACCTTTTGAGATAGCGTTTCTAATATTTCTACCGATTTTTGCATTGTGCAAAAGGAGCCGCACAATGCATATCCTACATTAAGCAGGGTCAATGAAAATCCTCCTTTATCAATTTTGTGACGGTATTACAGATGGCCTCTGCCGCTGAATAAGGTAGGTATCTGCCGGGTAGCGACGGTGCATAAATAAGATTGGTGCCAAGCTCCTCTGCTGCCTGCAAATCTACACCTGCGGCTGAGGACGCCAGCTCTATTACAAGTGTTTCGTGAGGGATGTTTTGCAGCACCTGATGGGTTAACACCGGATGAGGCGCCGTATTGATTATTACGTCATATTTTTTGACAAGTTCCATTAAGCCTTGTGTTTTAGCGGATTTTATGCCCATAAGTTTGGTTTTAATCCGTTCTTTGGCCTTGCGGGAGGTCAAGGTTACTGCGGCACCTATTTTTTTGAAAAGCTTTGCTGCTGCCTTGCCGCATCTGCCACTGCCGATTACAAGCACACGGGAGGACTTGACTGAATTTTTCAGGTTTTGCATTACGATTTGCAAGGTTGCCTCGGCAGTAAGCGCAGCATTATCCTGCAACAGTTTTTCATCCTGATAATAGTCGCGCCACTTTATCCCCTTTTGTTCAAGCACATCCCGAACTCGCTCGCTGACGCATCCGCCGAGCACCATTGTGTCGGAGGAAAGCATATTAATTATGTCAACCAATTCAGGTTTGCATTCAGCGGTGCAATTCAGATGCACTCCGTCGGTTGTTAAAGGCAAGGGTAAAACGAGATAATTTGAGTCTATTTGACCTATATCTCCATCGGTGCAAGGGTTGTGTTTTACCGACAAGCCTTTTTTGCACAAAAGGGTTGCAAGATGGGTCATTCGGTCATCCCCCCCAAGTATGGTGAGGGTTATATTTTTATATTGTTTGTTCACTTCGCACACCTCTTTACATAGTATGCTTTGCTCGATTTTTTGATATTTTTTCGTTTTTTCGCAATTTACTGTTTATTTTAGTGATAATATGGATTATAATATAAGATAAGATTTATTAAGCAGGTGTTTTTATGAAAAAGCTTAACGATACCGACCGTCTTATTGACAGCGTTAAAAGGATACATATGATTGGCATCGGCGGCTCGGGTATGAGCCCTCTTGCCGAGCTTTTGCACAGCAAGGGCTACTCTTTAACCGGCTCTGACAACAACCCCTCATATACCCTTGACAGGGTTAAGGCGTTGGGTGTGCCCGTTACCATCGGTCACGCGGCTGAAAACGTTGGAGATGCAGAGTTGGTAGTATATTCTGCCGCTATCAACAAGGCAAACCCCGAACTGGTTGAGGCTGCCGCTCGCGGTATTCCCTGCATTGAGCGTTCAGTTCTGCTTGGTGCAGTAACTCGAAAGTTTGACCACGTTATCGGTGTTTGCGGCACCCACGGCAAGACCACCGTTTCATCTATGGTTACATCCATTTTGCTTGATGCGAAGCTTAGCCCCTCGGCCGTTATCGGTGGTGTGCTGCCTAAAATCCACAGCAACTGCTGTGTTGGTGAGTCGGAGCTGTTGGTTTGCGAAAGCTGTGAATATGTTGATACCTTTTTGCAGATGTCCCCCGACGTTGCGCTTTTGCTTAACATTGACGAGGATCATATGGAGTATTTCAAGACGGTTGACCGCTTGATTGAATCCTTTGCCAAATTTGTTTGCTCGGCACAAAAGGCTATTGTTGTTAACGGCGACGACGAGAAATCTATGATTGCAGTTAAGGATGCCACCGTTGAGGTTATCACCTTTGGTTACGGTAAAAGTTGCCGTTACAGAGCCGAAAACGTTCATTTTGAAAAGGGCGCCTTCGGTTGCTTCGACATTACCGAAAACGGCGAGAAGCTCTTTTCTGTTCGTTTGGGTGTGCCCGGCAAGCACAACGTGCTTAACGCTTTGGGTGCTGCCGTTGCCGCAATCCACGCAGGCGCTACGCCAGAGGCTGTGCAAAGCGCGCTGCTCACCTTTGGCGGTGCTCACAGACGATTTGAGATTTTGTACGATGAGGGCGGTATCACCATTGCCGACGACTACGCTCACCATCCCAAGGAGCTGAGCGTTACCCTTGCCACTGCAAAGCAGATGGAATATGACCGCGTTATTGCTGTGTTCCAACCCTTTACCTATAGCCGCACCGCTATGCTGCTTGACGATTTTGCAGAGGCTCTTTCTATTGCTGATGTTACCGTGCTCAGCGAGATTATGGGCTCGCGTGAGGTTAACGATTGGAACATTTATTCATCCGATTTGGCTGCCAAAATCCCTGGCAGTGTTGTTTGCCCCGATTTTGAGGCCATTGCAAAGCAGGTTTGCTCGATTGCCAAAAAGGGAGATTTGATTATCACCATGGGCTGTGGCGACATATACAAGGTTGTGCCCATGATTAAGGAAGGACTTAAATGAGAGGATTTTTAAAGGCGGCCGCCATTGTGCAGGGCATCCTTTTGGGCGCAGGACTTGGCTTTTTAATCAATCTTGCCCTGACGGAAATTGAGGATTTTTCGCTGGCGTTGTTGGTGGTTATTGCCGCGCTGTTTATTGGTGGTTTTATTATCGTAGCCCTGTTCATCTTTTTGTGGGCTAAGGCTAACGGCGACTGGGACTATAAAGGCGAGGTTCAACTGCCACAGAAAGACTCTGAGCAAGAACAAGAATAAAAAAACTGTGCAGGATTTTAGGGAGTTGTGATTAGGGACGAAATCGGTTTTGGAACCTAATTTTGCCTCATCGTTTCGCCTTTGCCCTTGTAATACACAAAGTATTACAAGGGCAAAGGCATTACGAATGAAACAAAATTATTTGTTACAAAACTGCAAGCACCTAAAACAGATGAATTTTTGATAGAATAAAAGGCAAAACACCGCAGTAACGCTGTCGCGTACTGCGGTGTTTTAACGCAATAGTCTGCAAAAGGGCGCTGTTTTTGGCGAATTATTCCTAACCACAGCTCCCTTACTGCACAGCTTTTTTTATTTTAGATAATTCATAACCTCAAGCAGGTCGTTGCAAATTTTAAAAGCGAGAGTTTTTTCTTTATCCCTTGGGGGATTCATATCAGGTACCATAAACACCTGCATACCTGCCGCAGTGCCCGACTCGACACCGTAATAAGAATCCTCTGCTACGGCGCAATGCTCGGGTGCTACACCCAGTTTTTGAGCAGCGGCGAGAAAAATCTCGGGATGAGGCTTGGAGTTTTTAACCTCGTCACCGCAGACAGAGGCATCAAAAAAGTGCTCAAAGTTCGCCTTTTTAATATGTTTCTCTGCTGAGGCGCGTGTGGTCGATGTGGCAAGAGCAATTTTATATCCGTTATCCTTAAGGTAGGTCAGCAGCTCTAATGCACCCTTTTTGATGGGGATGCCGTTTGCGTCGATGAAATCTATTATCCATTGACGCATCTCTTCGCGACGCTCGTAAAAGGGGTAGTCGGTGCCGTAAAACCTATCGTATAAAAGTTTTGCGTTTTGTAAAGTTACGCCGCAGGTTGTGGGATAAAATTCATCTATATCCTCACGCTCACCATGCTTGCGAGAAATGGCACGCAGGCTCTCCTTAGTTACGGTTTCGGTATCGAAAAGCGTGCCGTCCATATCAAAGATGAAGGCCTTGATCATTTGGATTCTCCTTAATACAACAGGATATTGCAAAGCAGGAGTTGAGTAGCCTCTTCTCCTGCTTTTTGATTATTATTTCTGCATTTTTTCTATATCGTTTTTGCGAATTTCAACGCGTCTTACCTTGCCGCTGATGGTCTTGGGAAGCTCGTCGACAAACTCAACGATTCTGGGATATTTGTAGGGTGCAGTATGTGTTTTTACATACTCCTGAATTTCCTTTTTAAGCTCGTCGGTACCCTGAGTTCCCTTAACAAGAACGATAGTTGCCTTTACAATCTGACCGCGAACCTCGTCGGGCACGGGAGTGATTGCGCACTCGAGAACATAAGGAAGCTCCATAATAACGCTCTCGATTTCGAAGGGTCCGATGCGGTAGCCTGAGGATTTGATAACATCGTCGATACGGCCCACATACCAAAGGTAGCCATCCTCATCCATAGTGGCCTGATCACCGGTGTGATAATAGCCGTCGTGCCATACCTCATTGGTCTTATCTTCATCAAGATAGTAGCCGATGAAGAGGCCGCAAGGAACACCTTCGCTTGTGCGGATGCAGATTTCACCTGTATCACCGGTTTTGCACTCGTTGCCATCGGGATCAAGCACAACTACATCGTAGAGAGGGCTGGGTCTGCCCATTGAGCCAATCTTGGGGGTTGAGCCCACGAAGTTAGCAATTGAAAGGGTGGTTTCGGTTTGACCGAAGCCTTCCATAATAGTAAGGCCTGTTGCCTTTTTGAACTGATTAAACACCTCAGGATTGAGTGCTTCACCTGCGGTAGTTGCATACTCAATTGAAGAAAGGTCGTATTTGGAAAGATCTTCTTTGATAAAGAAGCGGTACATTGTGGGAGGTGCGCAGAAGGTGGTGATGCCGTATTTTGCGAACATGGGCAAAATATCCTCTGAATGGAAGCGGTCAAAGTCGTAGGTAAAGACACCTGCCTCGCAGAGCCACTGACCGTAAAGCTTGCCCCAAAGCGCCTTGCCCCAGCCTGTGTCGGAAATGGTGAAGTGCAAGCCGTCGGGATTTACATTGTGCCAATGCTTTGCGGTGGGATAATGACCGAGTGCATACTTATAAGAATGGGTTGCGATGCGGGGATAACCGGTAGTGCCTGAGGTAAAGAGCATAAGCATAGGATCATTGCCGCAGGGAGAGTTTTCGGTGCGGAAGTAATGAGTGCTGAAGCGCTCCATCTCAACATTAAAGTCGTTCCAGCCATCCTTTTTGCCGCCAACCAAAATCTTGAGCATTTCAGGGAATTGCTCGGCAGCCTTTTCTGCCTCGGTGGAAACATCGCCGTCTGCGGTGCAAACGATGGCCTTTACCTTTGCAGCCTTGTAGCGGTAGGTAAAGTCGTGCTCAACAAGCTGATTGGTGGCAGGGATTGCGATTGCGCCGATCTTATGAAGTGCAAGCATACAGAACCAGAACTGATAGTGACGCTTGAGCACCAGCATAACGGTATCGCCCTTTTTGATGCCGAGAGATTCGAAATAGTTTGCGGTTTTGGCAGAGTATTTTTTCAAATCGCTGAAGGTAAACTTGCGGTCAGTCTTGTCATTAGCGACCCACATCATAGCAAGTTTATCGGGATTTTTCTCTGCAATTGCATCGACGCAGTCAAAGGCAAAGTTGAACTTGTCGTCATTTTTGAACTTGATGCCACTGAAGACGCCGTTATCATCATAATAAGACTCGATGAAGTTATCGGCAACGGTTGCGGCAGAGGCTTCTTTTTCGGCTACCTTTGCAACAACATAGGGAGCCTCGGGATACTCTTCACTAACCTCGCCGTTTTGGGGATTAAGAACAACGGCGTGAAATTCGCAGCCACCTTCGCTTGCGGCAATCATACCGTGAGGGATAAGGCTGTTGTAGAAGATGGAATCGCCCTCGTTAAGAATGTCAACGTGGTTGCCGACCTGTACCTTAAGTGAGCCCTTTACAATAACGTCAAACTCTTGACCGTTGTGTGAGTTTAGTTTCATGGGAGCATTCTGCTCTTCGGGTAAATAGGGGAACTTTACAAGGAAGGGCTCTGCAAGCTTATCCTTAAACTTGGGAGCCAGGTTGTTGTAAACAACGCCATGCTTTTTAACGATTTTAAGGCCTTCGCCCTTTCTGGTGATAGAGAAGGAGCTGAGGGTGGTGCTTGTGCCCTCCAGCAAGTCGACAACCTCTACTCCACAAGCCTTTGCACACTTGTAAATGAAGGTAAAGCTGAAATCAGTGTCACCTTCTTCCAACAACTTATAGTCTTCAACCGATACACCTGTAAGCTTTGCAAGCTCTTCTTGTGTGTAGCCTTTTGCCTCGCGCAGAGATTTAATTCTTTCTGCAACCTCTTTCAAACTGTAATCCATTTTTGCTGACTCCTTTCAACATATTTGATAATGGTTACAAATTTGAATAAAACAAAAAAACTCGCCTCAAATTGCTTTGAGACGAGTTGTTAACCCGCGGTACCACTCAAATTACGGATGAAATCCGTCACTTTCCGAGCTCTAACAAGCCCTTTGCTTTCACGCAGCAATACGGAAGGAGTCTACTCAGTTTGATTAAACCTTTCGGTCCTCCGACTCAGAAGGGATAGGTCATTGAAAAAATTCACCATTGTCTTGCACCAACCGACAACTCTCTGTACGGTGTCAAATTTCGACCGTCTTCATCATAGTCGTTTTTTGTGATATTCAAATTTGAAATTAGTTTAGCACCTTAAAATAAAAATGTCAAGTGTTTTTTCTCAAAACTTAATATATTTGTTATTGCCGAGAGAATTTGCGCCCTCATTCACTCTTCATTCTTAAGAATGAGCCCGTGGTTACAGGCTTATCGTAAGGTATGCGAAGTATCATTGTGGGGCGGTTGGCAACTGTCAACGTCTCCCATTTTTCGTCGGTCATACCCATTGTGTCTACACTAAAAGGTGGGCAATAGGGCTGCAAACAATCAAGAGTTGTGCCACGTTCAAATTTGTTTTTAAGAGAGGCAATGATGTGCCCATCCTCATACCCTTCTACAACTGCGGCAACGGTATAATCCCTAATATAGCCTGCGGTTTTGTAGGTTTGGGAATCGGTAGGTTTGCCATAGTAAAAGCCCGTTGAATAGGGGCGGTGGCTGATTTTATTAAGCTCCTCGATTACCCAGTCGGGGCAAGGGGCGTTATTATCGGCAGCAAAGGCGTCAAGCGCACCTCTGTAAGCGTTAGTGATGACAGCCACATAATAGTGAGATTTGGCGCGGCCTTCGATTTTGAGGCTTGATATGCCAACCTCAGCCAAGTCCTTTATATGCTCTGCCATACACAAATCGTCGGCGTTGAGAATATATGTGCCCTTATCGGTTTCGGTAATGTCAAAATACTGACCCGGACGGGTTTGCTCCATCAAAGAGTAGCTCCAGCGGCAAGGCTGAGCACAGTCGCCGTGATTGGCATCGCGGCCGGTCATATAGCTTGACAGCAGACATCTGCCCGAATATGACACACACATTGCGCCGTGAACAAAGCTCTCAAGTTCTAACTCGGGAGAGGTTTTAGCACGGATTTGTGCAATCTGATCAAGGGAAAGCTCACGGGCAAGCACAACTCGGGATGCACCCATTTTATGCAGAATGTTGGCGGTGCGATAATTGGTGACACCCGACTGCACCGATGCATGAATAACAGCATCGGGCACAGCCTCACGAACAGCTTCGATTGAGCCTAAGTCACCCACGATAAAGGCGTCAGCACCTGCATCGGCCGCTACCTTTGCGAAGGCGGCGATGCGGTCAACCTCGTCATTATGAGGGGTTACATTGCAGGTGATGTGCACCTTGGTGCCCTTGCTGTGAGCGTAGGCAATACCCTCGTACAGTTCGGCATCGGTAAAGTTGGCAGAGGCGGTGCGCATACCAAACTCCTGCCCTGCGAGATAGACGGCGTCGGCACCAAAATCAACGGCGCATTTAAGTCTGACAAGGTCGCCTGCAGGACAAAGTAATTCAGGCGCTTTTATCATGCCCACAATCCCTGCTTTCTGAGTTTTGCAATGGTGCTTTCGTGCTGTGACAAGGTGCGATTGTAATAGAACTTGTGATTCTTATCGGTTACGAAATAATAGCTTTCGCCAAGCACAGACTCGTCGGGATCAAGCACCGCAAGTACGGCCTCGATGGTCATACTGCACTGAGGTCCGGGAGGCAAGCCCTCATAACCTGCTTCGGAAACCATATTGTCGTTTTCGTCGTAAAGGGCATAGTTATTGGTGTTGTAACGATTGTCGGGATAGTAGAAGGTAGGTGTTGAGCCAAGATAGTGGGGCTCGTTTTCCCATACAAGGCGGTTGAGGAATACCGATGCTACCTTGGGCATTTCGGAGTCAAAGCCGCTGCATTCCATCTGCACGATAGATGCCATTGACAATACGTCGTGCAAATCTTTAATACCGTATTTGTTAAGCTTTTTAATCTTATCCTTATAATCGGGGCAACGCTCGTTAAGCTTCTTGTCAAAGTTGCCCAGCATACGGTTGACGGCATGAACAGCATTGGATTCGCCGTAGTTTATGGTGCCGTCTTCATTTTTTACCATGGTGAAAAATTCATAGGTATCGGGGTACAAATATCCCTCAAAGGAGTAATAAACGTTATCAACAGGTATCTTCTTGACAAAGGAGTAGTTGAAATCGTAACGCTCGATGTGCTTGAGAACGTAGTTAAAGTTGTCGGCTGTGCAGACATTGTTTTCTTCAAGCAGCTTTCTGATGCCCTGAACGGTTGCGCCGTCGGGGATAGTGACAGTTACGGTTTTGCGCTCGTTGCTCTTTTGCAGCTGCTCGATGATACCGTCGTAGCCCATTGAGCCATTAAGGGAGAAGCCGCCGTATTTAAGGCTGCTGTCCTGACCCTTGAACTTAACGTAAAGACGGAAAAGCAAAGGATAGTCGATGACACCCTCTTCTTCAAGAACGGCAGCGATTTGCTTGGTGTTCATACCCTTTTCGATCTGAACATCGGCATCCTGATCGCCAACAAGTCCCAAAAGGTCGTTGGCGCCCAAAATAAGCATCCACGCCCCCAAAAGAGAAACAATGACTATAGCCAAGGCCCAGATGAGTGTATAAAGAGGGCCGCGCTTTTTCTTTTTATTCTTTCTCTCACGGGCATTCTCTTTGGAAAGCTTGCCCATATGTACGTCGCGGTCGGTAATAGGCTGAGGATTTTTTTGCTCCTTGCGGCTGCGAACACGGGATGCGTAATCGTCGCTGATTTTGAAGCCGCTGCCGATTACAAAATCGTCGGACTGGGACACAACAGGCGCAGAGCCTAATTTGCCGCCTGAGATTTCGTCAGGAGTAATAGGTGCCGAATCTTCTGGATCAAGGTTTGCTTTGGGACGTTTATTAGGCTGATTAGGCTGGTCGTATCTATCGTCGCCATTGCTAAAAATATCGCGGTAGTCACTCATTTTCAGCCCTCCTTTTTATAATTGATTTTTCTTACGAATTTGTCGGTCAGAACGGCGCCCAGAGGCACGTCGTACCGGCCGTGATTAAGGCGGTAGCAATAATTATCGGCATAGGTTATGCCTATGGTTTCACCTGTAAAGTTGGATAAAAATCGGTCATAATATCCGCCGCCGTAGCCCAATCGGTAGCCAAAGCTATCAAGTGAAAGGGCAGGCACGACGGCCAGCCCGCCATCGGTATTTTGCCATTGAGGCAAATCCTCGGTGGGCTCAAGCACACCAAACGAGCCGGGCTTTAGCTGGCTTACATCGGTAATGTAATGGAAGGTCATATCCCTTGTGCCGCTTATGCATCGTGGCAGCGCAACACGGCGGCCGTTTTGCAAAGCATGCTCGATTATGCCAAGGGTGTCAACCTCGATTGCGGTGGAGGCGTATATAAGCAAGGTATCACAATCACGGTATTGGTAGGTGGCGATAAGCCGCTGCCTTATGCGTGAGTCAAGCCGTGCTTTATATCGCTTGTCCATCGCGCTCCGCTTGGCCTTTATTTCGGCACGAAGGGAGCCCTTGTATTCACGCAAATCTATTTTAGGCATTTCATTGATTTTCCTATCGCATCAGTTTTTTTGTCACCCACTATGGCTCGGGCAATCTCAAGGCCAAATTCAATGGCGGTGCCCACTGCCCTGCCCGTGATTATATTGCCGTCGGCAACCACACGGTCGTTGGGAATTTCGGCCCCTTTTAAGAAAACCTCGTAGCCGTCAAAGCAAACCGCCTTTTTGCCCTCAAGCAAACCTAAATTGCCCAAAATAGAGGGCGCGGCACATATTGCGGCTATTATAAGGTCTTTTTCGGCTGCGATTTTGATGCATTTTTGCACCGTTTCGCTCTTCTCAAGGTTAAGGGTGCCGGGAATACCGCCGGGCAAAATTATGCCCGTCATATTATCGGTATTGAGGCTGTCCTCGGTTATGTCGGCCACTACGGTGATACCGTGGTTGCCGGTAATAAATTTGCCACCGATACCAACGGTGGTTACATCAATTTCGGCGCGGCGGATAGTATCAATCGTGGCAATTGCCTCGGTTTCTTCAAAGCCGCTTGCAAGAAAACAGTATAACATAAAGTTCCTTTCTAAATACAGGAGTTAGAGTATTTTGCTGACGGCGGCATATACCTCGTCGGCAATGGCCTGACGGGTGCGTACCTCGCCATTTTCGCTGCAATGCACCACCGACCAGCCAAGGCGGTCTGCGGCGTAAAGTGCGGCCTCGCGGCAATGCTCCAGATATGCGGTGTCGCGCTCGTGAATATCTTTTTTGCCCTCGTCACCGTTGTAGCGGCTGCTCATAAGGCGCTGCGAAACGTCGATGGGCATATCGAGAAAGACAACTGCATCGGGCTTGGGAATTCCAAGCTGCTCAAACTCAAACTTATAAAGCCAGTCGAGATAGTTATCGCGCTCGTCGGCATTAAGCTTTGAAGCCTGATGGACGGCGTTTGATGTAGTGTAGCGGTCGCAAATTACCGTTGCGCCGTTAAGGTATGCCTTGCCCCAATCGGTTTTGAAAGAGGCGTAGCGATCAACGGCGTAAAAGGCAGATGCGGCATAGGCGTTGACGTCACCCGGCTGGATGCCGAAGTCGCCTGCTAGATACATCTTGACAAGGGCACTTGAATCACTGGCATAATCGGGAAATTTGACATATACAACGTCACCTGTGAGCCGCTCACGCAAAAGCTCAAGCTGAGTTGATTTGCCGCTGCCGTCAAGGCCTTCAAGAACGATTATTCTGCCCTTCATTCGCCCTTACCTCTCATTTTGAGAAAGTTTTTGCGAACCTCGTCAGCCTTGCCGCAGGTCATTTTGCCCTCTTTACAGGGTCCGTAAACACAGGGAGGGCCTGCCTTTGAGAAAAGGTCGGGGGCTACCTGCAGGCAGAGTGCCAGCATTTGATTGGCAACCTCTCTAATCTCCCACTGTGCGCGGTTGCAGCAGCGGTGAGAGAAGAAATTGTAAAGGCTGCGAGCGTTCATTGTGACAATCATCTTGGTTGCACAAGCGTTGGGAAGCACAAAGCGTGCATCTTCAATTGCAATCTTTTCGGCCGCTTTGGCTGCCTTTTGCTCTTCCATACCCTGTGCCATAAGGTCGGCCTTATGCTTGGCGGTGAGAATCTCAGCGAGGCGGTCATACTCTTTTTGAGCGCGCTCCATACTGTTTTTGTAAATCTCGGCCGCTTCGCTGTTGGCGGCAATTTCGGGAGGCAGCACATACTCAAATTGGTCAAGCTTTACGTAGCGCTGGCTTTGCACCGAATAGGATGCAATGCGGTGACGGGTGATCTGTGCAAGCAGTGCACGGGATACACCCTCGATACCAAAGGTGAAGGTGGCGTGCTCGATGGGACTTTCGTGACCGATTTGTGCCAACATCTCAACAAAAGAGGCTGCCTTTTCGTCGGTAAGTCCATCCATTATGCCCTCGATGGTAGAGGCGGAATAGCAAAGTTTTGCCGCTGATGCTACAGTTTTTTCAGGCATGGGAGTGTGTGCGAGCAATACAACTTTGGGACCCATAATTTCAACATTCCTTTCGTTTGAGGCGGCATACCGCCGCCCGTAGGATAGCCGTGGATATACTTCCACATATACTTGATTTAATTATATCAAAAAGCGCGCAAATAATCAACCTTTTATTTGATTAGAGAACTTAAATATACCTTAAGTTTTGGGCCTTTTTTTCGGTTTTTGGGATTGTTTGAAAAAAGTTACAATAAATTGTGCTATTTTTCGGCAAAATTGATATACTTTTGACTCTTTTCTTATTGGCAGAGTTGTGATATTATGATATATAGAAAAATTTTGATACAAAGGGGCTTTGATTTTATGTCAGAACAACATTCAGTAGTAGGACCACTCGGTATAATTGCCATGCCCGGTTGCGAGGAAATAGCTGCAAAGGTTGACAGCTATATCCATTCTTGGCGCGGCGATGAGGTTGAAACATATAACATCCCCGTCACCTGCCCCCGTTTCGGCTCAGGTGAGGCTAAGGGTCTTGTTAAATCCAGCGTTAGAGGTCACGATATTTTCATCATTTGCGACGTTTTCAACTACGGCATTAAATACCGTATGTATGACCAGATCGTTCCTATGAGCCCCGATGATCATTTTCAGGATTTGAAGCGTATTATCGCTGCTTTGGGTGGTAAGGCTCGCCGTATCACCGTTGTAATGCCCATGCTTTACGAAGGCAGACAGCACCGTCGCTCTGCCCGTGAGTCACTTGACTGCGCATCTGCATTGCAGGAATTGGTAGCAATGGGTGTTACCAACATCATCACCTTCGACGCTCACGATGCCCGCGTTCAGAACGCTATTCCTCTTAACGGTTTTGAAAACGTTCACCCCACCTATCAGATGATCAAGGCTTTGACTAAGACCATCCCTGACATCAAAATCGACCACGACAACGTTACCATCGTTTCCCCCGATGAGGGTGGTATGAGCCGCTGCATCTATTATTCATCTGTGCTCGGTCTCGACCTTGGTATGTTCTATAAGCGCCGCAACTACTCTATCATCGTTAACGGCCGTAACCCCATCGAAGCTCACGAGTATTTGGGCAACGATATCTCAGGCAAGGACGTTATCATTGTTGACGATATGATTTCTTCCGGCGACTCCGTTCTTGACATCGGCAAGAAGCTTAAGGAGCGCAACGCTCGCCGCATCTTTGTATTTGCTTCATTCGGTCTTTTTGTTGAAGGCTTTGAGAACTTTGACAAGGCTTACGAGGCAGGCTACATTGACAAGGTATTTACCACCAACCTGGTTTACGCAAAGCCCGAGCTTCTTGAGAAGCCCTGGTATGCACGCGTTGATATGAGCAAGTACGTTGCTATGCTTATCAACACCATCAACTACGACGAGTCCATTAGCAGCTTGTTGGCTCCCATCGACAAAATCAAGGCATTGCTTGCCAAGCATCAAGGTAAATAAGATATAATAAATATCCCCCCGTATAACGGGGGGTATTTCATTTTCGGGCATAGCCCTAATACTACTGGCGGCGCACAAGTGCGCTTTTTATTGGCCTGCCAGCCACGCAACGGTCATCGGCGACCCGTAAACGGGTTGTAAGTC
>JAZNIT010000038.1:0-12962 GCA_045577615.1 Acutalibacteraceae bacterium | reverse complement strand
ATTGTTTGTGTTACAGTTTTCATGACGAATGGTTAATCCTCCTGTCTGTTTTGTCTCAGCAACTTAACTGTAACACAGGATTTTCCATTCGTCACTTATTTTTTATTCCCAACTGTAACACATCTATTGTAAACCTACAATCCTTAAAAGATAAAATTCAAGTGAATCAGTTGATATTTAATTTGCTTTATGCTATCATAGTAAAATACGAATAAATTAGTCAGAGGTATTCTGGTGAAGCAATTATTTGAAAAAACGAATTTAATAAAACTAGCAAAATGGCTTTTATTAAGCTTATCCATAGGTATTGTAGGTGGTTTAATAGGCTTTAGTTTTTGCATCGCCATATCCGCTGTAACTCACGTCAGAGAAGGCAACAGTTTTACAATATTATTTCTGCCTCTTGCCGCTGTTTTATCCGTTGGATTAAACGAGCTGCTTAAAACATCAGGTATTGCAACCAACGATGTTGTGGTTTCTGCAAAAAGAGGAAAAGTTGTAACCCACCTCTTACTGCCTGCTATTTTCATATCTTCTACAATCACTCACTTGTTTGGTGGTTCAGCAGGCCGTGAGGGTGCAGCACTTCAAATGGGCGGTGGCGCAGCATCGTTGTTATCAAAGGTATTCAAGCTCGACGAATATGAAAGCAGAACACTTATAAAATGTGGTATGGCTTCATTTTTTGCCGCTTTATTCGGAACACCTTTGGCAGCGTGCGTATTTGCAATAGAGGTTGCTTTTGATAAAAGCAGTTGGTTAAAATCAACTTTTCCCGCCCTGGTTGCAAGCACTTCAGCATATTATGTAAGCTTTATATTAGGTAATGAAGGCGAACGATTCAACGTATCTGCACCTGTATACGGTCTGTCGCTTATATTTAAAAGCATTGTTATTTCAATTTGCGCAGGCATGGTTGGCTCCTTATTTTGCTTGTCGCTTAAGTATTTCAAAAGATTTGCAAAATTACATATTAAAAATGCATACTTAATTGCCATCACCGGAAGCGTTGCAGTTGTACTGCTCACAATCATTGTTGGCAACCAGGACTATAACGGAAGTGGCAGTCATCTTATAGAAAAGGTTTTCACGGGTGAGCATATCAACAGCTATGATTTTGCGCTGAAAGCACTTTTCACAGTTTTAACTGTTTCCGCAAGCCTTAAGGGCGGCGAAATAGTACCATCTTTAAGCATCGGCGCTACTCTTGGTGGATTTTTAGCAATGATTATGGGTATGAGTGTTGCAATCGGCGCAGCAATCGGTATGGCGGTTTTGTTCAGCACAGTTACAAAATGTCCTATCGCGACTATATTTATTTGCTACGAAATGTTCGGCATAACAGTTCTCCCCTTGTGTGTTATAGCGATAGTCGTATCGGTATTTATATCGAGTAAAAAAGGCTTGTACGTGGAAAAACAAAACCAGCTATCTATAACCAACTTAATTAAAAAAGCCTGAAGAATTCCTTCAGGCTTTTAATTTTATCCTAACGAGTCTTTTTTATTTGTGACCACTGCAACTTCATAACAACTGAATTTATCATCAATATTTGACGGTAATGTCTTTTGGGTTAACAAGCTAATTATGGGAACGATAATCAAGCCGCCAACCATTGCAAACACACCGGAGTACAATGAATTGGTAAACACAAAGCCTAACACTCCGCCGTTAACAGTCAACCATCCAACACTGATGCACAGTTGAATCAGTTCAAGACCTGTGCCAAAAATGAAACTTGCAGCAACAGCCGCTTTGGTAGTCTTTCTCCAATAAAGGCCATACATAAATGGTGCAAGGAAAGCACCTGCAAGAGCACCCCAAGATACGCCCATCATTTGTGCGATGAATACTGAATCCTTCCAAACGGAATCTTTAAGAATTGCGATAATAGCAGAAATTGCAATAAAGAAAACGATGAAAAGTCGCATAATAAATACACTCTTCTCTTCGCTAATTTCTTTTTTTCGAGAAAACAAGGGATTAACTACATCGAGAGTAAGGGTTGAGGACGAGGTAAGCACCAAGGATGACAAGGTTGACATTGAAGCTGCCAACACCAAAACTATAACAAGTGACACCACAATCGGAGCAAGATCAGAAAGCATTGATGGAACAACTTTGTCAAACATTACGCCATTGACTGAAATAAATCCGTTGGCTTCCATTTGTCCCTTGTAAAGTCTGCCAAATCCACCGAGGAAATAACAGCCGCTTGCAACAATAACAGCGAATACAGTTGATATGATTGTACCCTTTTTTATGGAATCTTCGTCCTTAATAGAATAGAATTTGCCAACCATTTGCGGCAGTCCCCAGGTGCCCAAGGAAGTAAGCAAAACAACAAACAGCAATGCAATAGGATTAGGCCCAAAAATTGACGTAAACTGTGAGCCTTCGGTCTTTGAAAGAGTTTCAACCGATTGTGTAAAGCCACCGTTTTGTGCCAGTACAGACCAAATAACAACAACAATACCAACAAGCATAATTAAACCTTGAATAAAATCGTTGATTGCTGTTGCCATATATCCGCCAAAAATAACATATACACCTGTGAGCACTGCCATAATGACAACTACCATCCAATAAGGAATACTAAACACATTATTAAACAAAGAGGATAAGCCGTTATACAAAGAAGCGGTATATGGTATTAAGAATACAAAAACTATAACTGAGGCAACAATCTTAAGTGGCCGCGATTCATATCGTTTTTCGAAGAAGTCAGGCATTGTCTTTGATCCAAGGTGCTGCGTCATTACTCGGGTTCTCCTACCCAGCACACTCCACGCGAGCAATGAGCCGATGAAGGCATTGCCCAAACCGATCCAAGTGGAGGCCAAACCAAAGTTCCAGCCAAATTGACCCGCATAGCCAACAAATATAACTGCAGAAAAATAAGATGTACCGAAAGCAAAGGCGGTAAGCCATGGACCAACGGAACGACCGCCGAGAACAAATCCATCTACATTTGTAGAATGCTTGCGGCAGGATAAACCAACTGCAATCATCAGCGTAAAAAAGCAAATTAGCATTGGTACGGCAATTAAAACTGTGGGTGATATTGCCCCAAAATTAAGATTTAAAATTGACATTTCGGACTCTCCTTTTTTCGGTTTAAAGTTTTAAAGCGCTGAATTGTTGAGTACTACTTTAACACTTTAAAGCATATTTGTCAAGCAAAAAATTAAAAAATCGCAAAAAAGCATGTATTTTAGGTTGACATTTACGATTTAAACTGTTAAAGTATTATATATAATTGAGAACCAAAAAAGGATTGATTAAATGACTATTGTTCACCTGCTTGAAAAAAACGCAAAGGAGTTTGCTCAAGATATTGCTCTGGTTGAGATTAACCCCGAGCAGCCTGAAACAAGACGCTCAACTTGGCACGAGTTCGAACTTGTTGAGCCTACCCCTCGCGTTACACATTATCGCCGCGAAATTTCATGGGCAGTATTCAATGAAAAAGCAAACCGCCTTGCAAATATGTTGCAGCAAAACGGTATTGGTAAAGGCAAAAAGGTTGCCATACTGCTTATGAACTGCATTGATTGGTTGCCCATTTATTTTGGTATATTGAAGACCGGTGCTTTGGCAGTTCCCCTTAACTATAGATATTCTTCTGATGAAATCGACTACTGTCTTGAATTGGCAGAGGCAGATGTGCTTATATTTGGTACAGAATTTATCGGTCGTGTCGAAGCAGTTGCGGATAAAATAAGCAAGCGTTGCAACCTTATTTATTTTGGTGCAGGCTGCCCTGCTTTTTCTGATGACTACAACGACCTTATTTCTGAATGTTCTGCTTCTTTCCCTGAGTGCACCTTAGAAGAAAGCGACGATGCAGCCATTTATTTCTCATCAGGTACAACCGGCTTTCCAAAGGCTATTTTGCACAACCACGAAAGCTTGATTCACTCCTGCAGAGTTGAACAAAAACACCACAGTCAAACCAAGGACGATTGCTTCTTGTGCATTCCCCCGCTCTATCATACAGGCGCAAAAATGCACTGGTTTGGCAGTCTGCTTACCGGCTCAAGAGCCGTTATACTTAAGGGTGCTCAATCCAAGCATATTTTAAGTGTAGCAAGCAGCGAAAAATGCACCATCGTTTGGCTTTTGGTACCGTGGGCACAAGACATCCTTAACGCCCTTGACTCAGGCGAGCTCAAGCTTGAAGATTATGATTTTTCACAATGGCGTTTGATGCATATCGGTGCACAGCCTGTGCCTCAAAGTCTTATCAAGCGTTGGCTTGAATACTTCCCCAATCAGCAATACGATACCAACTACGGTCTTTCAGAATCCATTGGACCCGGAGCTGTTCACCTAGGCGTGGAAAACGTTCATAAGGTTGGCGCTATCGGTGTTCCCGGATACAAGTGGGAAATTAAAATTGTTGATCCCGACGGCAATGAGGTTAAGCAAGGAGATGTTGGTGAGCTTTGCCTTAAGGGGCCCGGTGTTATGACCTGCTACTACCGTGATGAAAAGGCTACTGCCGACACTTTAAAGGGCGGATGGCTCTTTACAGGTGATATGGCTATGCAGGATGAAGAGGGCTTCATCTATCTTGTTGACAGAAAGAAAGACGTTATCATCACCGGCGGTGAAAACCTTTACCCCGTTCAGATTGAGAACTTCTTAGCCGCTCACAACAAAATCAAAGACGTAGCTGTTATCGGCTTGCCCGATGCTCGTCTTGGCGAAATCGCCACTGCTATTATCGAAATCAAATCAGGTATGACCTGCACTGAAGACGAAATTAACGAATTCTGTTTGGCCCTTCCCCGATACAAGCGTCCTCGCAAGATAATCTTTGCTGATGTACCTCGCAATCCGACAGGCAAAATTGAAAAACCCAAACTTCGCAAGATGTATGGCGCAGAGGGACTTGTAGATTCTCAAAACAAATCGTAACCGAAAGGAAAATAGATATGAAAAAATTGCTTATTGGCAACCAAGCTGTTGCTGAAGGTTTGCATGACGGAGGACTTAGCTTGGTTTCAAGTTATCCCGGCACTCCTTCTACTGAAATCACCGAATTTTTGGCAAAGTTTGACGATATCCACAGCGAGTGGGCTCCTAACGAAAAGGTAGCAGCAGAGGTCGCATTCGGTGCCAGTCTTGCAGGCGCTCGTTCAGTTTGCGCTATGAAGCACGTTGGACTTAACGTTGCAGCAGATCCTTTGTTCACTCTTTCTTACACAGGTGTTAACGGCGGTATGGTTATCTGTGTAGCAGACGACCCTGCTATGCACTCATCTCAAAATGAGCAAGACTCTCGTCATTATGCTATCGCTGCAAAGGTACCTATGCTTGAGCCTGCTGATTCTAACGAAGCTTATATATATGCCAAAACCGCTTTTGAACTTTCGGAGAAATACGACACTCCCGTTTTGCTTCGCATGTGCACCCGTATCGCTCACAGCCAGTCAATCGTTGAGCAGGGTGACAAAATCCCTGCTGTACTTAAGGATTACAACAAAGATGCCGCCAAGTACATTATGATGCCGGGCAACGCTATCAAACGTCACCCCATTGTAGAAAAGCGCACCGAAGATTTGCGCGAGCTTGCTGAGGATTGCATCTACAACTCTGTTGAAATGAATTCTGATGAAATCGGCATCATTACTTCAGGCTGCTCTTACCTCTACGTTAAAGAGGTGTTGGGCGACAAGGCAAGCATTCTTAAGATTGGTATGCCTAATCCCCTGCCTGTAAAGCTCATTAAGGACTTTGCTGCAAAGGTAAAGAAGCTTTACGTAATCGAAGAGCTTGATCCCATTATCGAAACTCATGTGCGTTCACTTGGCATCGAGGTTATCGGCAAAGAGTTGTTCTCACCCCTTGGTGAGTTCTCTCAGCAAACCATCGCAAAAGCATTCGGTCTTGCTGACAAGGAATCTGTATCTGCCGATTCAGTTATTCCTCCCCGTCCGCCTATGATGTGTGCAGGCTGCCCTCACAGAGGTATGTTCTACACCCTTTCTAAAAACAAGATCACTGTTATGGGCGACATCGGATGCTATACTCTTGGTGCAGTTGCACCCCTTAACGCTTTGGATTCTACCCTTTGTATGGGCGCTTCTGTTTCAGGGCTTCACGGCTTTAACGCTGCAAGAGGTGCCGACGCAGAAAAGAAGTCGGTTGCTGTTATCGGTGACTCAACCTTTATGCACTCGGGTATGACAGGCCTTGTAAACATTGCTTACAATGCAACCAACTCTACCGTAATCATTCTTGACAACTCAATTACAGGTATGACAGGTCACCAGCAGAACCCCACTACCGGATTTAACATCAAGGGCGATCCTGCTGCAAAGGTAGACCTTGAGGCTCTTTGCCGTTCACTCGGCATTAACAGAGTGCGCGTGGTTGATCCTTACGATCTTAAGGCTTGCGAGATTGCTGTTAAGGAGGAGCTTGCTGCAGAAGAGCCTTCAGTTATCATTTCTCGCAGACCCTGCGTTCTTCTTAAAAGCGTTAAGCACGAGGCTCCCTTGAAGGTTGATGCCGACAAGTGCAAATCCTGCAAGCGTTGTATGGGCCTTGGTTGCCCTGCAATAAGCCTTAAGGATGGTAAGGCAAAGATAGACAATACCCTTTGCGTTGGCTGTGGAGTATGCAAGCAGCTTTGCGCATTTGATGCAATCGTTTAAGGAGGTTTAGCAAATGAACACTAAAAGCATTATGATTGTCGGCGTTGGCGGTCAAGGCAGTTTGCTCGCCTCAAAGCTTCTTGGCAGACTTTTGGTTGACGAGGGCTATGACGTAAAGGTCAGCGAGGTTCACGGTATGAGCCAGCGCGGCGGATCTGTTGTTACATACATCCGCTACGGAGAAAAAGTATACTCACCCATCATCACCGACGGTGAGGCCGACCTTATTATTTCTTTCGAAAAGTTGGAAGCAGCAAGATATGCCCGTTTTCTTAAAAAAGACGGTCGAATTGTTGTTAACACTCAGCAAATTGATCCAATGCCCGTTATTATCGGTGCAGCTGAATATCCAACCGAGGTGTTGGATGAGCTTAAAGGCAAGGGTTTGAACATCGATGGCTTTGACGCTTTGTCTTTAGCAGAGCAGGCAGGCTCTTCAAAGGCAGTTAACATCGTTCTTATGGGACGTGTTGCAAAGCAATTCGACATCCCCTATGATAGCTGGATTAACGCTATCGAAAAATCAGTTGCCCCCAAGTTTGTTGAAATGAACAAAAAAGCATTTAATTTAGGATATAACTCTTAACTCTAAAAGGTGATGACTTAAAAATGGAACCGCGCTATTATCAAAAAGAAATTGAAACAATGCCTGTTGAAGAACTCAAAAAGCTTCAATCCGAAAAGCTTGTTAAGCAGGTTAAGCACGTATATGAAAACGTGCCCTATTACAAGGCGTTGATGGACGAAAAGGGTGTTAAGCCCGAAGATATTAAAGGTATCGAAGACTTACACCTGCTCCCCTTCCTTAGCAAAGCAGATTTGCGCGACGCTTATCCCTATGGATTGCTCGCAAAGCCCCTTAATGAGTGTGTTAGAATTCACTCAACCTCAGGCACTACAGGTCGCCGCGTTGTTGCTTTTTATACCCAACACGACGTAGATTTGTGGGAAGATTGCTGTGCCCGTGCTATTGTTGCAGCAGGCGGTACCGATGAGGACGTTTGCCAGGTTGCATACGGCTACGGCTTGTTCACAGGCGGTTCGGGACTTCACGGCGGCTCACACAAGGTTGGTTGCTTGACCTTGCCCATGTCTTCAGGCAATACTGACCGTCAAATTCAGTTTATGACCGACCTTGGCGCAACCATTTTGTGCTGCACACCTTCTTATGCTGCATATATCGGTGAATCTCTTAAAGAGCGCGGCATTAAGCCCGAAGATTTAAAGCTTAAGGCAGGTATCTTTGGCGCAGAGCCCTGGACCGAAGAGATGAGAAGAGGTATTGAAGAAGCTCTCGGCATCAAGGCTTACGACATATACGGCTTGACCGAAACCTCCGGCCCCGGAGTAGCCTTCGAGTGTAGCGCGCAAAACGGCATGCACATTAACGAAGACCATTTCTTGGCAGAGATTATTGACCCTGACACCGGTGAGGTTCTGCCTGAAGGCAGCAAGGGTGAGCTTGTATTCACCTCTTTGGATAAAGAGGCCTTCCCCCTTCTGCGTTATCGCACCAGAGATATTTGTATTCTTTCTCGCAAGCCCTGCTCATGCGGACGCACTCATATAAAAATGACTAAACCTATGGGCAGAAGCGATGATATGCTTATCATCAGAGGCGTTAATGTATTTCCCAGCCAGATTGAAACCGTTCTGCTTAATGAAGGCTATCAGCCCAACTATCAAATTGTAGTTGACCGCGCTAACAACACCGATACCTTTGAGGTTAACGTAGAAATGAACCCCGAGCAATTCAGCGATACAGTCAGCGGTGTTACCTCACTTGAGAAATCTCTTGCAGGTGCTATGAAGACTATTTTGGGTATCAACCCCGTTGTTCATCTTGTGCCCCCCAAGAGCATCGTTCGCAGCGAAGGCAAGGCTGTCAGAGTTATTGACAAGCGCAAGTTAATTGACTAAAAAGGAGCTGTTATTATGTCTTTAAAGCAACTTACTGTATTTGTTAAAAACGAGCGAGGCGCACTGGTTAACATCACCGAGCTTTTAGCAGCAAACAACGTTAACATTCGCGCACTTTCTATTGCAGATACCGAAGAATTTGGCATCCTGCGACTTATTGTAAATGATAACGACACCGCTTACGAGGTACTCACTGATACGGGCTATCTCATCAAAAACACTGAAGTTGTAGCCGTTAAGATTGGCGACGAGCCCGGCAAACTGTCAAACGCACTCAAGGTGCTTGACGATGCCAAAATCAATATGGAATATTTGTATGCCTTTATGGCAAGAACCGAAAAGCACGCTTATGTTGTTCTTCGTGTTGCCGATAATGCAGCTGCTGAAGCCGCACTTGTTGCAGCAGGCTTCCATATGGTTACTGACGCCGACGTTTGCAAGCTTTAAAATTAAAGGGCACAGTTTTTACTGTGCCTTTTTACAAAGGAAGATAGTTATGATTAAAATCACTTGGATTGGCCAAGCCGGTCTTTACATTGAAGCAAATGGACTTAAGGTTTTGATTGACCCTTATCTATCTAACAGCTGCGCAAAAATCAACCCCTTAAGTCATCGTCGTTTCTCTGTTGATGAGGCCATATTTGACGTTGAGCCTGACGTGATGATTTTTACCCACAATCATCTCGACCACTACGACCCTGAAACTGTGGAAAAATTCATTTTTACCGAAAAGCCTATAACGGTGCTTGCCCCTCAGTCCGTTTGGTCAAAGGTCAGAAAGTACAAAGGCAACCACAATTACATCTTATTCAATCGCCACACTGAGTGGTCTATGAATGGCGTGCGCTTTACAGCTGTTAAGGCGGAGCATTCAGACATTGCACCCATCGGTGTTATTATCGACGATGGTGAAAAGAAGATTTATACCACCGGTGACACTCTTTATAACACTGATATTTTTGCGGATATTCCCGACGATATATTTGCGCTGTTTTTACCTGTTAACGGCAAGGGCAACAATATGAATATGACCGATGCTTCCCGTTTTGCAAAGCAAATAGGTGCAAAATACACCGTACCTATGCACATCGGTTTGTTTGACGATTTGGATGCGAAGGATTTTGAATGTGACAACAAAGTAATACCTTCTCCCTTTAAAGAGGTTATATTTTAATTAAAAGCACGCGGTAAATGGAACGTTACTAATACCGTGTGCTTTTTTATTGAATTGGCGCAAAAAGTATGTTATATTAAATCCAGAGGAAGTGATTGAATGAAAATTAAGACTAAAAAGCTTACCTATGATGAGGTTTTAAGCCTGCCTAAAGTAAAGTCAGGCCGTCCTCTTAAACCAAGCATACTGTTTAGAACTCTTATAAGAGTTTTATCCATTCCCGATTTAATTGCTACCAAATTCAAATATACTACCCATCGAATGGATGAGATAGGCGATTCACCTTGCTTGATACTAATGAATCACTCAAGCTTTATCGATTTAAAAATAGCCTACAAAATATTTTATCCCAAGCCATTATCTATTGTTTGCACATCGGATGGATTTGTTGGTAAAAGTTTGCTGATGAAGCTTATCGGCTGTATTCCTACAACGAAGTTTGTAACCGACCTGTCACTTATCAGCAATATGAATTATGCCCTTAACACACTAAAAAGCAACGTCTTGATGTATCCCGAGGCAAGCTATTCCTTTGACGGCTGTGCAACTCCCCTGCCCAAGCGTTTGGGAGTTCTGCTTAAAAAGCTTAACGTGCCCGTTGTGACAGTTATCACCAAGGGAGCCTTTGCAAGAGATCCTCTATATAACGGATTGCAACTGCGCAAGGTTAATGTTTCGGCAGAGGTTACATGCTTATTCAGCAAGGAGGATTTGCAAAACTTATCCGCTGAAGAACTTGATCGTCAGCTTAACGAAAAGTTTGCCTTTGACAACTTTCGTTGGCAACAGGAAAACAACATTAAGATTAACGAGCCCTTCAGAGCAGATGGATTAAACAGAATTCTTTATAAATGCGTCCATTGTGGCATTGAAGGCTCTACTATTGGCAAAGGCACCACAATGACCTGCACCAATTGCGGCAAGGAGTATGAGCTTGACGAATACGGCAAGCTGAAAGCGGTTGAAGGTGAAACCGAATTTGAACATATCCCTGATTGGTTTAACTGGCAACGTCAATGTGTGCTTGACGAGATAAACAGCGGCAGTTACAAGCTTGATTGCGACGTTGATATCGGCGTTTTAGTTGACCACAAAGCAATCTATATGGTTGGTGATGGCCATCTGTCCCACACGGTTGACGGTTTTAAGCTGACGGGCTGTGACGGTAAAATTGACTATACCCAAAAGCCTGCAGCTGCATACAGCTTATATGCCGACTACTTTTGGTATGAGATTGGCGATGTAATTTGCATTGGTGATAAAAAGATGCTTTACTACTGTTTCCCTAAAAACTGCGGTGACGTAGTTGCCAAAACCCGACTTGCCACTGAAGAAATTTACAAAATAAACAAAGCTGAAAAGGTATAAAAAAGTCCCCTAAGCAATTCTTAGGGGACTTTAATTTTTAGACAAGCACTGCTATCCAGCCCCATACCCAAATTACAACAAGCAAAATGGGAATGATGATTGAACAATGGAAGCGCAGCCACTTGGGTACTGAAACACCCTTGCCGGTGTTAGCTTCTGCAACGAAGTTGTTCCAGCCCCAGCCCTTACGTTTTAAGGTGCTGAACAAAACGTATGCCAAAGAGCCGAGGGGAAGAATGTTGTTGGAAATAATGAAATCCTCCAAATCAAGAATTGCGGTACCTTCGCCCATAGGCTGAACACCTGAAAGCACATTGAAACCAAGTGTGCAAGGCAAGGACAAAATGATAATCGCAATAAGATTGATGGCGCATGATTTCTTTCTGCTCCAGCCCCACTTTTCCATACCAAAGGAGATGATGTTCTCGAACACTGCGGTAACAGTTGACATAGCAGCAAATACCATAAACAAGAAGAACAAGGTGCCCCAAACACGGCCGCCTGCCATTGAATTGAACACGTTAGGCAAGGTCTGGAAAATCAAATCAGGGCCTTGTGCAGCATCAATATTAAATGCAAAGCAAGAAGGAATAACAATCAAGCCAGCGATAAAAGCAACCATAGTATCAAGGGTTGCAATAGAGATTGACTCACCTAACAAACGTCTGTCCTTGCTGATATAGGTGCCGAAAATAGCCATGCTGCCCATACCAATAGACAAAGTAAAGAAGGCTTGTCCGAGGGCGGCAAAAACAACCTCGCTGATATCATATTCAGCCATACGTTTGAAATTGGGGACAAGATAGTATGCAAGGCCTTTATCTGCACCGGGCAAGGTAATTGTTCTGATAGCCAAGAAAACAATGATGGCAAGTAGTGCAATCATCATTATCTTGTTGACCTTTTCAACGCCGTTTTTAAGGCCCATTGAGCAAACTGAAAAGCCAAGCACAACGGTCAAAACCATAAATCCAATCATAATCCATGGATTACCGACAAGCTCACTGAACTGATTGGATATGTACTCTGTTTCTTTGCCTGTGAAATTATTGGGAATAACAAAGTCGCCCTTTATCATTTTGAAGAAGTAGGCAAACATCAAACCTGTAATGGTGGTGTAGAACATCATAAGCAGATAGTTGCCTGCCATACCAACCCAGCTGACAAGATGCCACTTAGTGCCTTTAGGCTCAAGCGTCTCAAATGAGCTTGCTATACTGCGCTGACTGGCGCGGCCAACAGAAAACTCCATAGTCATAATGGGAAGGCCAAAAAGCACTAAGAAGAGCAAATAGATCAATATAAATGCAGCGCCGCCATATTTACCCACAATATAAGGAAATCTCCAAACGTTGCCAAGACCAATTGCACATCCTGCAGAAATTAGAATAAAACCAAGCCTTGAGCCAAATTTTTCACGCTCCATAATATCACCCTTACTAAAAATCAAGGCTTCGGAAAACCGAAGCCTTTTTGTTTTTATCTGTTGAGAATAAGCTTTGTGAGTTCAACGGGATCAACAATCTTGCCGTCTTTGTAAACGCGCATATTGCCTGATGCAATCTCGTCAATCAAGATTACCTCGTCATTGTTGTAACCAAACTCAAACTTAATATCCCACAAATCAAGGCCGATGGTCTTGAGGTCGTCAGCAACGATTTTGGTGATTTTGAGAGTTTGCTCTTTCATGCTTGCAAACATCTCTTCACTCATAACACCAAGTGCTGCCAAGCCTTCGCTAGTTACGAGGGGATCGCCCTTTTCGTCATTCTTGAAGGTACATTCTACATATCCGCCTTCGAGAACGGTACCATCTTCAATATATTCGCCATATC
>JAZNIT010000037.1:0-1533 GCA_045577615.1 Acutalibacteraceae bacterium | reverse complement strand
AACGGCGTTGCCGGCTACAAAAATGCAGAGGTAGGCGTTTTTCCTTGCGGCACGGGCAACGACTATGTTGCTACCTTCGGCAGCCGAGAGGATTTTATGGATGTTGAGGGCCAGATAAAGGGTAGCTCCATTGAGGTTGACCTTATATGCACTGACGGAATGTATTCGGCAAACCAATGCTCTATGGGCTTTGATGCTGCCGTTGCCGACAACGTCAGCCGATTTAAGAAGAAACCCCTTATAAGCGGCAGTATGGCATATATCTTGTCGGTGTTTTATACACTTATGGGCAAGATGGGCAATGAGCTTACCATTACGGTGGATGATAACGAGCCCATCACAGGCCGTTTCCTTTTTGCCATTTCGGCAAAGGGCAATTACCATGGCGGCGGAATGAAGTCGGCACCCGAGGCCAAGCCCGACTCCCGTATGCTTAATTTCGTTATAGTCAGAAATGTTACAAGACGGCGCCTTTTAACCCTGCTGCCTAAATACATAAAGGGCCTTCACACCGCTCCCAAATACAGCGATATTGTGGCCAGCAGTTTAGGTAAAAAGATGCATATTGTGGCTAAAAAGCCCCTGCCGGTTACATTAGACGGTGAAATTATTATTACCGAAGAGATTACCTCTGAGCTGGTTGAAAAAGGTATGCGCTTTATATTGCCGCGAAAGATTGCCGTCAAAAATGAAGAAGCAGAGACGGCGCTAAAAACCTATGCCGTCAGCAAAAAATAAAAATCCATAAAAATCCAAAATTCTATTGATTTTTTAAAAAAAGAGTATAAAATATACTCTGGTACTTTGATATAACGAGTGCTAAAGTAAATAGTGATAATTATTAAACGGAGGAATATATTTATGACTATCAAACCACTTATTGACCGCGTTGTTATCAAAATGGTCGAAGCGGAAGAAACTACAAAAAGCGGTATTATTCTTGCCGCCGCCGCACAGGAAAAGCCCCAGATTGCCGAGGTTGTTGCAGTAGGCCCGGGCGGAATTGTTGACGGCAAAGAGGTAAAGATGTATCTTAACGTGGGCGACAAGGTTATTATGTCAAAATATTCAGGCACCGAGGTTAAGCTTGACGGTGTTGATTACACCATTTTGCGTCAGTCTGACATTTTGGCTGTTGTTGAGTAATTTAAGTTAATCTTTTCAAGGAGTGTTACATTATGGCAAAAGATATTATTTACGGCGAACAGGCACGTAAGGCGTTGCAGGCAGGCGTTGATAAGCTTGCCGATACCGTTAAGGTTACTCTTGGCCCCAAGGGTCGTAATGTTGTGCTTGACAAAAATTTCGGCGCACCCCTGGTTACCAATGACGGAGTAACCATTGCAAAGGATATTGAGCTTTCCGACCCCTTTGAGAATATGGGCGCACAGCTTGTTAAAGAGGTTGCTACCAAAACCAACGATATCGCAGGCGACGGCACCACCACTGCTACCGTATTGGCACAGGCCATCATCCGCGAGGGTATGAAAAATATTGCTGCAGGCGCCAACCCCATGGTTGTTCGCAAGGGCA
>JAZNIT010000036.1:0-70954 GCA_045577615.1 Acutalibacteraceae bacterium | reverse complement strand
AACGAAAGTTGGAGTTAGTGATCCGGCGGTATGTGAGTGGAAATGCCGTCGCTCAACGGATAAAAGCTACCCTGGGGATAACAGGCTGATCTCCCCCAAGAGTCCACATCGACGGGGAGGTTTGGCACCTCGATGTCGGCTCATCACATCCTGGGGCTGTATTCGGTCCCAAGGGTTCGGCTGTTCGCCGATTAAAGTGGTACGCGAGCTGGGTTCAGAACGTCGCGAGACAGTTCGGTCCCTATCTGTCGTGGGCGCAGGATATTTGAGAGGATCTGTCCCTAGTACGAGAGGACCAGGATGGACGAACCTCTGGTGCACCAGTTGTCACGCCAGTGGCACAGCTGGGCAGCTAAGTTCGGATTGGATAAACGCTGAAAGCATCTAAGCGTGAAGCCAGCCTCAAGATTAGATATCCCATGACGTAAGTCAGTAAGACCCCCGGTAGACTACCGGGTTGATAGGCCGCATGTGTAAGTGTAGTGATACATTCAGCTAGGCGGTACTAATAGGTCGAGGGCTTGATCTCTCGGAGATTTACCAATCTCCTTCGTGATTCACACGCATTGTTCGGTTTTTAAGGCTCGTCTTAAAGATTGCTTTAAAAAAGTCGTGCAAAGGCACGGCTTTTTTGTCCTATAAATTTTTATTTAAATTAGCAAAGGAGTGCTTTATATGAATATTTGGCACGATATAAGCGCCGACCGTATCGCTCCTGAGGATTTCATTGCAGTTATCGAAATTCCCAAAGAGTGTAAAGTTAAGTATGAGATGGATAAAGAAACCGGCTTGCTGAGAATGGACAGAGTTTTACACACAGCGACTCACTATCCTGCAAACTATGGTTTTATTCCTCGCACCTTTGCCGACGACAACGACCCGTTGGATGTTTTGGTGCTTGGATCTTCTTCTGTTTATCCCATGACTCTCATCCGTTGCTATCCTATCGGTGCTATCAATATGATAGATGATGACGACAACGACGAAAAAATCATCGCCATACCCTTTGGTGACCCCAACTATAATATGTATACAAGTATCGATGAGCTGCCCGCCCACATTTTCGACGAAATGGCTCACTTTTTCGAGGTATATAAAGCCCTCGAGCACAAGAACACAGCTGTTCACGAGATTGTCGGCAGAGATAAGGCTATCGAAATTATCAAAAAGGCAACTAAAAATTACTCCGATAAATTTACTGATTAAGAGGTGAAAAGCTTGAAAACCGGCAAAAAATCTGTTGCAACCAACAAAAAAGCCTTCCACGACTATTTTGTGGAAGAGCAAATAGAGGCCGGTATCGAGCTTTTTGGCACCGAGATTAAGTCCATCCGCAGCGGCGGAGTCAATCTTAAGGACTCTTGGTGCGAGGTAATTGACGGCGAAATTTTTGTTAACGGTATGCACATAGCACCCTACGAAAAGGGCAATATATTTAACAGAGATTCATATCGCCAACGCAAATTACTTATGCACAAGCGTGAAATAATGCGCCTGTTCGGCCTGGTTAAGCAGCAAGGCTTGACCTTGGTGCCCATCGAGCTTTATTTCAAGGGCTCACGTGCAAAGCTTGCCGTCGGCGTGTGCAAAGGTAAAAAGCTCTATGACAAGCGTGCCTCACTGGCCGAAAAGGCGGTCAAGAGGGATAACGAGCGCTATTTCAAAGAGCAAAATATGTAATTAACGGCTTGTCCGTTAAAGATATGGGGGCGTAAAGGTTTCGACGGGGATTTTGAACCACGATAAGCGAGTAGCGGGGCGGGACCGCTATAAAATCCGTAACTTAAAATTAAACGACAACAATACTGTTGCTTACGCAGCCTAATTAAGGCTGCGCGTCCGACCCGTTATACTGTCGAGCGGTACAGGGCGTCATTTAGACAGTGAACGTGAATGGGTGAGTGTTCGGTAACCCATCACGGCTTGCGAACTACCGATGACCGCAGCTTGCTGATAAGCGTCGGCCAGAGGGAAACTTAAACTATCAGCTGCACTCGGAGAAAGTTGTGGGAATGGATTTTCGGACAGGAGTTCGACTCTCCTCGCCTCCACCAAAACATAAAAGCACCGCTTAAAATGGCGGTGCTTTTATGTTGTTCAAGAATTATTCAAGAAAATGCTACACTTTTTCTAAAATTGCAACGGCTCTTTCTTCTTCACGAGGGTACAAATGCGAGTATGTGTTCCAGGTCATTGATATATCAGAGTGACCAAGTCTTCGTGCTATTTCTTGAATGTTTATTCCTTCGTTACAAAGCAGAGATGCGTGGCTATGTCTAAAGTCGTGTATTCTTATGTGTGGAAGTCCTGCAGCGGCAGCGTATTTTTGGTTTTTATTTTCTATATTCGTATCACGCAAACAATACGGACCGCCGCAAACCTTAAACTCATCATTGAATCCTTTAAGATTTTGTTGACGTTCTTTTTGTTGTTTTAATATTGCTTTAAGGTTCGACGGCATTTGTATATCTCTGTAAGAGGATTTGTTTTTAGGCGGTGTTTCAATGTCACCGCCTTTTAGTTTTTGCGCTACACTCCGTCTTATATGAATGATGTCACGGTCAAAATCTACATCGGTCCAATTAAAAGCGTTGTTTTCACCTTTGCGCATACCTGTTAAAAAAGCAACATTGAAAAATACATAATATCTATAATCATCTAACGTTTCGGCTTCTTTTTTTGCTTCTGCAATAAATAATTGGAATTGCTCAACGGTGTAATATTGAATTTTTTCTTGTGTCGTTGTGAAATTAGGGTCCCTAAACTTACTTATGTTATTTGCGGGATTCTTATCTAAATAACCTATTTTAACTGCATAATTAAAGAGAGTTCTCAACTCTTGCAAAGCGTGGTTTTTTGTAACAGCAGACAACTCTTTGCTTCCAAGAGTATTTTTCCAGTTTTGCATAACTTTAGTTGAAATTTTATCCAATGAGTAGTTTTTTAAAATCGGCAACACTTCCCGATTTAGAATGCCCTGTGTCTTTTGCATAGTGGTAGCACGAATTTCGTGCTTTTTGGAATTGATGTATTCCTCATATAACTCTTGCACTGTCATTTTGCTGTCGGGTATACTTTCGGTTATCTGCAGTCTGAGGCGACGTTCCTCATCCTTTGCCTCGGCGGCGCCGTATGCAACCTTTGACTTTTGACGGTACTTACCGTTCGCATCGGTGAAGCTGACAACAATCTTATATTGTTCTTTACCGTTTTTTCGTTTACCTGTTTTATAAATAGGCATAACTTTATCCTTTCATAGCAGTTATAGTCTTGACTGCTCCCGAAGGATGTGATAAACTGTACTTGTCAATTTGACAGTTCTCGTTGTTCGAGAGCTTGCCGTTCATCCTGTTGGCGCAGGGTGAGCGGCTTTTTTTATTTAAGCAAGATGCTGAGTGCCGATATAATTATTATCAATGTTGATATGATAATAACAACAAGAGCAGTTAAAAGTCTGTTGGTCATTATTTCGTTCTGTGTAGGCGCTTTATAGGTGCCTCGCTGAATTTCTATAAACTTCTGCTGTGCTTTTGCACACACATTGTAGTACCACGCACCACCAAAACATAATAGCGGACACCAACCAATAGCGACAAGCGACCATACTCCTGTAGACAAACAAAACAAAAGAACAACTATTGCCACAATTATTCCAAGCCAAAGAAAAACAATAGATGTTTTTTTGTATGATTTCATATTGAGTTTCGCCGTAGTTATTTCACGCTGTTTGCGTTCTTTGGTAGTCTCATAATCATCTAAATTGAAATTATCGTTATCTTCATCGTCGTCAAAATCATCAGTATCATTCTCGTACAAGCTGAAAGACGCGTTGTTTGTTTTATAGTTACCCATTACTTCAACGACAATATTACATCCGCGTTTTAAGTCGCCACCACCTGTAATGCTTTTCACATGACCTTCTATGGTTAAATTAGGGTCAATATTTCTATATTCAGCAATTTCTGCTGCAAGAGTGCTGTTGATAAAACCTAGTTGTTGATCATTGCTGTTATAAATAGCGATAGCGTTCTTATCGTGTTTATTATTAGGTTGATGCTTAAAGGTTAAGATCTCACCCTCGCTCAGTTTTGATAAAAGTTCTTGACGATTATCAACGGTAACACCGGCTATTTTTGAGACTGTGCTAAAGATTGGTTCCATGATTTTCACATCCAGTTTGCATTTAATTAACGAAAATTTTTTAGAATTAAACAACTGCGCTTGTGAAGCCGACGGCCTTGCCGATGATGCGGACTTCTTCAAGCTGTGAGCCTGTATATATGAGCGGCTGATATTTTGCGTTGCAAGCCATAAGAGTGATTGTGTTTTCAGAAAGATATACTCTCTTAAGTGTGGCTTCATCATCAATAAGCACAGCTGCAATCTCACCGTTTTCAACGATAGGCTGTTGACGGATATATACAATATCGCCATCCATAATACGTGCATCAATCATACTGTCGCCTTTGCAACGCAATGCAAAGTCGGCTCTGATATCTTCGGGGGTAACAACCTCGCCGTCTAAATTCTCACGGGCAAGGATAGGCTCACCGCAGGCGATAGTGCCCAAAAGTGGTATACGGTGCATAGTGGGGATAAAAACACCAGGAATATCTTCAATGCTATCTTCAAGCTCCATGAGATATGCCGGAGTCACTTGTAGCGCAGCGGCAAGGGCTACGATTTTATCTCTGCGCATATTTGCGATGTCACCGCTTTCCCAACGAGAAACGGTTGCTTCACTAACGCCTGTCTTTTGTGCCACTTCAAGCATAGTGAGATTTAATTCTTTTCGTTTGTTTTTTATTTTTAAACCTATATCCATATGTTATAATAGCTCCTTTTAAGCGGGTTCTAATGAACATTATATAATAGCACTTGCAAAAAAGCAAGTATAAAATAAATAATTTCAAAAAAACTTGCAAAAAAGTATTGACACAAGAAAAAAGATATGCTATATTGACTTACGGAAACGCAAGAGAAAGGAGCGATACAATGTTTAATCAAAACCTTTTAAAAGCAAAAGCAATAGAAAAAGGCATCTCGATAATCACTTTGTGCAATGAGTTAGGTATTTGCGAAGCTACTTTTTATCGCAAACTAGCACGCAGCGGTGATTTCTCACGATTTGAAATTAAGCAGATAACAAAAGTGCTTAGTTTAACATCTGAGGAACGAGATGCAATTTTTTTTGCTTCATAACTTACGGAAACGCAAGAAACGATGCAAAAGGAGTGATAATCAATGTCAGGAATAAATCTTGAAGCGGCTGTCGAGTTGTATTACCGCTGCACCGAGTTGGGCTCAAAAGAGATTGGCGAGATATTCGGCTGCAAGGCTTCGAAGGTGTATCAGCTTAAGCTAAAGGCCCGCGAGCAAATGGCTGCAGACGGGGTTAAAGTTTGGGACGCACGCAACGTAGATACCGAGTGCGCTTTTAAAGCGTGGAATTTGGATATAATCGCGTTAGAAAAGCGGTTGACTCACTTGCGTCGTATACAGAATAAAGGAGTGATATCAAATGCTTAATATAGTTGTTTTGTGCTTACTGGTCTTGTTGAGCTTAGTCGTTATATACAACTACATAAAACTGTATGAAGAGAATGAGCGGCGCAAACGTCAGGCAAGAATTGAACGTCGACGCAGCAGAATGTATGCGGAGCACTCTGCCGAGCTTTACGGCAGATATTTATCGGAGCGCCGCACAGCCGATATGCGCGGGGCAGTTATAAACGCATATAAAGAGAGGTGCGGAGAGTGACTGCAGAAGAATTGCACGAGGCTTTTTTGAACGGCCGCCCGGTGGTGCATAAGGATTATTTGAAAACTATCAGATACAAGCGAGTGTCAGGTACGTATGTTGGCAAGGTGAATGGCAAAGATAAAGTGTTTGCTATTTGCGAAGATTACAACGGTAATTCATTAACCCGCCTGGACACTGACAGATTGGAGTACGACACAGAATGAATTATAACGAGTTTTTAAATTCAAAAGTGTGCATAGCAGAAGATAGCGGCTTTGATGTTACTGATGATGAAATCAGCCCTGCACTTAAGCCGCATCAGCGCGAGGCGGTCAAGTGGGCTTGCAAAGGCGGACGTCGCGCATTGTTTGAATTGTTTGGATTGGGTAAGACCATACAAGAGCTTGAATTTTGCCGACTTGTTATAAAGCATCAAGGCGGTAAAGCTCTTATAGTTCTTCCTTTGGGAGTTAAGCAAGAGTTTACAAATGATGCAGTTAACCTGCTTAATATGCCCGCACCTATATATGTTCGCAATATGGCGGAGATAGAAGCAGCTGAAGGTAACATTTTAATGACCAATTATGAGCGGCTTCGTGACGGCGATATTGACCCGACTGTATTTACGGCCGTATGTCTTGACGAGGCGAGTGTGTTGCGCTCTTTCGGTAGTAAAACATACCAGACCTTTTTGCCAAAGTTTAAAGGTATCAAATATAAACTCGTCGCTACCGCCACACCCGACCCTAATAAGTACAAAGAGATTATCCACTATGCAGGCTACCTTGAGATTATGGATACAGGACAGGCACTGACAAGATACTTTCAGCGCGATAGCACAAAGGCAAATAACCTTACTCTGTATCCACATAAAGAAAAGGAGTTTTGGTTGTGGGTTAGTTCGTGGGCGTTATTTCTTTCGTCACCGGCAGACCTTGGCTTTGATGCAACAGGATATGAACTGCCACCTATAGATATTAGGTACCACAAATTACCGGCGGCAACTAAAGAGGCAATTGACAAAAAATCAGGTCAGGTGTCTATGCTTACCGATGCGGCAGCGGGGCTCGCCTCTGCTGCAAAAGAAAAGAGAGACAGTCTTGATTCTCGTGTTGCCTGTATGGCTGAGATAGTAAACAACTCACCTGATGACCATTTTATATTATGGCACGACCTTGAAGCAGAACGCCATGCGATAAAGCAGGCACTGCCACAGGCGGTGGAAGTTTACGGCACACAAGACCTTGACAAACGTGAGCGGAACGTAATTGATTTTGCAGAGGGCCGCATCCGTTTGCTCGCAACTAAAAAAGAAATATCAGGGCAAGGCTGTAACTTTCAGAAGCATTGCCACCGCGCCATATTTGTGGGCATAGATTATAAGTTTAATGATTTTATACAGGCCATACACCGCATTTATCGTTTCTTGCAGACCAAGCAGGTGATAGTGGATATTATCTACACCGAAAACGAGCAATCTATTCTTGAAGAACTGCTTGCAAAGTGGGAACGGTTTAATTATCAGCAAGATAAGATGCGCGAGCTTGTGCAAAAGTATGGTTTAAGTAATCAAAAAATAATAGCACAAATGACAAGAAGTATAGGAGTGAAGCGTACGAAGGTACAAGGTAATAATTGGACGGCTGTCCTTAATGATTGTGTGGAAGAGGTCAGACTTATGGAGAGCGACTCCGTTGACCTGATACATACCTCTATTCCGTTTAGCAATCATTATGAATACACACCGTCATATAACGATTTCGGACACAATGATAATAACGACCGATTCTTTGAACAGATGGATTATCTTACACCCGAACTGCTAAGGGTGTTGAAGCCCGGCAGAATAGCCGCAATCCACGTTAAAGACAGGGTGTTGTTTGGTAATGCTACAGGCGATGGTATGCCGACAATAGACCCGTTCAGTGAAATGACAGTATTTCACTATCTAAAACACGGCTTTAAGTATATGGGCCGCATTGTTATTCTTACCGACGTTGTCAGAGAAAACAATCAAACCTACCGCTTAGGTTGGACAGAGCAATGTAAGGACGGCAGCAAAATGGGAGTGGGTTGCCCCGAATATGTATTGCTATTCCGCAAATTGCCCACAGATACCACAAAAGCCTACGCTGATACACCGGTCACTAAAACCAAAGAGGAATACACTCGCGCTCAGTGGCAGTTAGATGCACACGCTTTTTATCGTTCTTCCGGTGATTGTCTTGTTAGCAAGGAAGATTTAAAGAAGATGTCGGTGTCTCAACTGTCCAAAGCGTATAAGAAATTCAGCGTGTCACACATATACGACTATGACGACCATGTAGCACTTGCAAAACAAATGGATGCTGATGACCGTCTGCCCGCCACCTTTATGATAATGCAACCTGCATCGTGGTCGGATATGGTGTGGGATGATATTAACCGTATGCGTACCCTTAACACAACTCAGTCACAGCGTAGACAAGCTCTGCACGTTTGCCCTTTGCAAATTGATATTGTGGAACGAATAATCAACCGATACACAAATCCCGGTGAATTGGTGCTTGATTGTTTTGGTGGACTGATGACCGTTCCTCTTACTGCGATTAAACTCGGTCGCAAGGGCTACGGTATCGAGCTTAATCCCGATTATTTTCGTGACGGTGTTGGGTACCTTAAGCAATATGAAGAAACCGACGAGCAGATGTCACTGTTCGATATGGTGGATTAACCCCAAAAACAGAAAGGATGATGGATATGTCAACAAAAGAAAATGCTATCGCAAAGGTAGAGCAAGAAGCACAGAGCGTGAGCGGTCAGAACGTGCCCTCAATTGCAATTTATTCCTTCATTAAATCCCGATGTGAAGAGGATGAGGCGTTTGCCGCCAAAGTGCTTAACGAAAAGAAGAGCCTGAGCGGCTGCTTTACTTATCTTACAAACCGTGCTTTTGATAGAGCACAAGCCCAAACCGGCGGCAACCGTCAACAGAATATGACCGTCGGTATGTCAGGTGATGAAATCTTTGAAATAGTCACCGAGTATTTTGATTTGGATGAAGAAGCCCTTGAAGCAAAGCGCAAGGCAGAAAAGGAAGCGGCAGAGGCTGCAAAGAAAGCCGCCGAGGAACAACGTAAGGCTGATGAGAAGCGCAAGGCTGAAGAAAAAGCCGAAAAGGAACGTGTTGCCGCTGCTATTAAAAAGAACGGTGATGCACAACTCAACTTCTTTGGCGGTGTAGACGAAAGCGAGGCCGACTCTGATGTTAGTGTATAAAGCTTTTGAGCCCGGTCTTATATGTCGCGGATACAAATTCAAGGAAGGTGTGCCAAACACCACCAAAGAGGCAAACTGCAGAAGCAACGGCTTCCATGCTGCAGAAAACCCACTGGATTGTCTTTCTTATTATGATTGGGACAAAGGCGTGTTTTATGCATGCAATGCCGCAGGGGATATTGACGAGGACCACATTGACAGCAAAATATCCTGTACGGTATTAACTCCGTTATATCAGTTGTCTTTAACCCACTTTTTGCTTCGGGCTATTACATATATAGTTAGTCACCCTTTAAGAGAAAATACCCACGTGCAACGCGACAGAGCGGATATAACGAAAGGTTTTGCCGTTGTGCGAGGAAAAGACCCTATTGTCAGAGGCGAACTTGGTTGTTATTTTGCACTTACGAGGGAGCATCCTCAAACAGATCACATTAAGGATGTTGCCTTATTTAAGATAGACGGCAAAGAGTATAAACCTGGTGTGTGGTATGGGGTGGATGGCGAGGTGCGGCGCGATGAAGATCTCTCTTAAAGACTACCCACGCATTAAGCCTACTAAGACCATTATCCGCAAAGCCTATGATGACAAACCGCAAGCGGTGGGCGGATATTATTACCGCAACGTAAAATATAAAGTTCCTTTTTACCTGAGAGCTAAAGAGCATGGCGGTCTGTTGCATATATGTCTGTTTGCGACTGAAAGCCTGCGCGCAGGTAATCGGTCACCGCGCTATGAAATATTTATAGATGCCGAAAAGCGTGACTTTACCACCTATGACCGCATCCACAATAAGTGGCGCACCGCTATGATAGATAACCTGGATATGCCCTCATATATGCATTGGTCGGGGTGGACTAATGTATATGCCGACCGAGAGTGTGAGCGGCTTATTAAAAAACATCTGCAGATGCAGAAAAAAAGGCTGGGTTGCAGTTTTCGTGATTGGCAGCAATCTATCCGTGAAGCGCAACTCCTCGGCAGATTCCGCAAAGAAACTGACCCCTGGGACGAAGCGATGAACAAGGTAACCGCAGAGCCGAAGGATTGGCAACGGTGGGTTAGCAAAGTTGGGTTGCCCGAAAAGTTCATCATATATAAGTATAACAAAAGCAAGACTTCGCAAGGCTGGTGCTCTCACTGTGAAAAGGATGTTGTAGTCAAAAAGCCTCGCAATAATAGACAGGGCAGGTGCCCTAACTGTCACAGCACAGTTACTTATAAAGCAGAGGGCAGACTGCCGCAGTTCTTTGATACACCGCGCCATTGGGTGTATTTACCTCAAAAGTACGGCGACGGCTTTATCATTCGGCAATATGTTGCCTGCAAACGCTTTGAAAGAGATAATTACCGCCAACCTCACACGAGTGTATCTGAACAGCGGCGGTGTGTGTGTCCTGCCAATGAGGTGCCTACCACATATTATATGGGGTGGTATCACAATCGGTTTGTACGTTGGATATATTCGGGCAAATTAAATCAAGATAGGTTTTATTATTCAAACGATTACGGCGGCGCTGTGTACCGCCGCACCCTTGCGAGCCTTAAGGGATTGTTAAGCCGCACAGGGTTGATTGAATATATAAACTGTTCCTCTGACTGCGACCCCGAAACCTTTTATGCAATGTATCTTAAATTCCCGATAGTTGAACAGTTGGCAAAGGTAGGCCTTACAAATCTTATAAAGAGTCTTGCCGGTCGTTATTCCCGATGGGATAAGGATTCGGTGTTAACGCTTACTAATATCGGTGACTTAGGCAAAGCTTTGAAAATAGATAAAAGCCGTCTTGCCCGATTGAGAAGTATCAACGGCGGACTTGCAGAGTTGGAATGGTTAAGATACGAAAAGGCCACAGATTTGAATATTCCCGATGACGTTATATCCTGGCTTGCTCGTGAGAACTTCAGGCCTGACGATTTTAAGTTTGTTGCCGACAGAATGAGTTATCTGCAGATTAAGAACTATATAACGCGACAGGTAGCGCGGTATCAGAAAAGTCCTCGCGATATATTAAGCACGTGGAAAGATTATCTCGCAATGGCTACTCGCCTTAAAATGAACACTGCCGATGAAATAGTGTATAAGGTCAAAAAACTGTATGAGCGGCACGACGAACTGCTTAAGGTGATTGAGGAGAACGGACTGTCTATAAGAGCAGGGGAGATATTGGAGCGCTTGCCTGATATCGAAACTGTTATGGCAGAGGTATCCGAAAAGTACACCTATATGACGGATGAATATTCAATACTTGCACCGCTTAAGATTGAGGATGTTTTAAACGAGGGACAAGCCTTATCTCATTGCATCGATAAAAGCGACCGATACTTTGAACGGATTTCGCAGCGTGAGTCGTATCTCCTGTTCCTTCGTAAAACAGAAGAGCCCGATAAACCGTGGTACACCCTTGAGGTAGAGCCTGACGGAACAATCCGTCAAAAGCGTACGGAGTTTGACCGACAAAAGCCCGACCTTAAGGAAGCGGAGCCTTTTCTCAGAAAGTGGCAGAAGGAAATTCAAAAGCGGCTTACTGCCGAAGATGCGAAACTTGCCGCCGAGAGTCACGATAAACGTGCAAAGGACATTGACGAGCTTCGCAAAAACAATGTGCGTATACACGGCGGCGATTTTGCAGGTCAATTGCTTGCCGATGTTCTTGAAGCCGACCTGATGGAACTTGCAATATAACAAAAGGAGTAATGAAAAATGATAATCAAATCTAATGTTCTTGCTGCTGCTCTTAAGCAGCTTAAATCTGTAACCCCTCCCACATCTATGATGAAAACGCCCGGAATTCTTATAAGTAACGGCCGCGCGGTATCGACTAACGGAGAGCTTACTGTAAGCGTTAAGCTGGACATCTCCGATAGTGAGCGGTTTGTAATACCTCTGCAGGCTGTACAAATGATTGATACCTTGCCTCCTAATGATATCGAGATTAAACAATCGGGCGGGCGAATTAAAATAACCGCCAAAGGTATACAGAGTGTGTTTAACACTGTTGACCCCGATAAGTATCCGACTATGCCTGAAGAGTGGAAAGGTCTGACCAACGATGAGGTAGAGGTATTGTCAGGTGACGATTTTGCAGTCACCGTTGCGGGCGTTATGCATGCAACTGCTAACGATGCAACCAAGCCTGTGTTTAACTGTATCCACATCGAGACCGAGGACGGCACCCTTAATACCGTTGCTTGTGACGGATTTAGAATTGCCTGGAACTGTATGCCTGCACTTGCGGATATGTGCTTCAACATTCCCAAGAAGGCGATAAGTACCATGTTGTCCTTGGGCACTGCAGGTGACTTGAGAATTGCCAAAGGCGCGACCAACGTAGCGGTGTTTGAGTTTGACAATCACACAGTAATCACCCAAATAGTGTCGGGTAATTTTATAGCATATCGCACACTATTCAAAGGCGATAGCGCAAAGCACGTTGTTCTCAACAGAGAAAAAGCGCTGAAAAGTATCGGCCGTTCTGTGATGATTTCCGACGGTATCCCGAAGGTGAATGTTAAAGGTAAAGATGATGAGACCACATTGAACATCAGCGCAAACTGTACCTTTGCAGAGTTTGACGAGGATATATCTTACGAGTCGGGCGATTTTGACAGTAATGTTAAGTTCTGTGTCAATCCCAAATATGTAGTTGATGCATTAAAGGCAATTGCGACTGACGATGCACTGGTGCAATTCACCGGAGAGTTGAGCCCCATACTTATTACCGGTGGCACCCTTAAACAGTTAATTCAACCTATGCGCTCATAAGCACAACGGTGCCTTGCGCCGCCATTTATATATGAATATAAGGCAAGCGGCGCAAGGACTGAAAAAAACGGACGGACAACCTGTCCGTTTGCGGCCTTGTATTGCATAGTAATAAATCAACCATTGAAAGAGTGAAAAGAATGTCAACACCTAATTTTGTTGGGAATTCCCTGTCCCGTCCCGTCGGGAGCCTTACTCAGATACTGACGGCAGTAAAAACACAAGTGGAATATGACACATTTGATAAATCCGACAAAGCACTTGCGGGTGAGCTGTGCTTGATAATTTCAGAGTTGTTCAACTTACCTTCGAGCGCAGAAATTCAAATCGGTCAAGATAAGCTCGGTATAGGTTTGGTGCAGCAGGTGTATTCAATGCTTACCCGTGAGCACCTTTCGTTTGTTATTGATAACTTTCGGGCTTGTGTTCGTGAGATAAAATTTAAAAAAGCATATATGAGAACAGCCTTGTATAATTCCGTTTTCGAATACGAGACTTATTGCGAAGGTCTCAGCACTTCTTATCTGTCGAGCAAGGCGGTGGCAAAATGATAAGAGAAAAGAAAACCATATCAGGCAAGCTACTTGAGGTGGATTATTATCCTGTAATAGCCAACGGAAACCGATTGCCGATGCATCCGCCTAAGCATAAGCGCTCCACCGCCGAGCAAGAGCGGTATAATCGTAACCAGGCTATTAAGAAACTGATTCGTCTTGTAAACACTAATTTCGATACCGGTGATATACTGATGCACCCTACATACGAGCAGGCCAAAGCGCCGCGCTCGGAAAAAGAAGCGCGCAAAGATATAACTAATTATCTGCGCCGTGTTAAACGCAAGCGCGATGCAGAATTAAAGCGGACGTTGTCTTTGTTGGCATCTCGCCCGGACGATAAAGAACTGCAAAATCAGTATAAGCAGCTCAACAAGCCTTTTAAATATATTTACGTAATAGAGAAACAAACCTACAAATCGGGTAGATATAAAGGCTCTGACAACTGGCACTTCCACCTATTTATGACGGGCGGGATTTCGCGAGATACTCTTGAGGATATGTGGCCCGATGGTGTACGTTGTAATGCCGACAGGTTTCAGCCTGAAAAGTTCGGTCCCGAATCGGCGGCAAGGTATATGTCTAAAGACCCGATGGGCGCGCATCGTTTTTGTTGTTCAAAAAACTTGGTTAAATCTACCGAGAGAGCAAAAGACGGTCAAATCTCTGCGCGAGGTGTTGAGCGGCTTTGCAAGCAGCGTATTGACGACCGCGAACATTGGGAGCGCAAATATAAAGGCTATCGCTTTATCCGTTGCTTCCCTCGGCTTAACTCATATAACGGGCAATGGTATTTGTCGGTGGTTATGTATAAAGCCGATAAGAACAAAGAATTACCGGATTGGAGAATTGACGAATGGGAAACATAGCATATTTTATAACCGCCGCATCCATAGTGGGCACCCTTGCCAACAGCTTTGGCAAGCGGTGGTGTTTTTACGTGTGGATTTGCACCAATGCTTTTTGGGTTGTGTTTAATATCTCAACTCAAAGTTATGCGCAAGCTTTGCTTTATATGTTTAATTTCGTGACCTGCATTATAGGTCTTATTAAGTGGAAGGGGTCACGACGATGAGTGAACAACTTACAATCTTTGGCGAAAGTGTTGCTTTGCGAAAGAGCCGACCTGTAGAGAAAGAGCGGCGCAGGTGGGAGAATGCTTTTCAAAAATGGAGCAACGAACAATTTCAAGACGGCCGACACGGATACGGTGCTTGTGGTTATGGGTCTATGTGCGACTATTGCGAGGATAACTCATACGGCCGGCCTTGCGTCCGTGCACTAAATGAAATGTGCCGAGAAAAAGGAATAGTGCTTGACTATACCAACTATGACTATGAGCGGCTGTGGTCTGATGGCCGCCAAAATGGAAAGGAAGATAACCAATGATACATGCAGTAAAAATAATTTCCGAATATTACGAAGCAGCCAAAGACGGTAGCAAAAGATTTGAGGTGCGCAAGGATGACCGCCCATACAACGTTGGCGATTACCTCGCCCTCAACGAGTATGCTGTGAGCGGCTACACAGGCAGAGCGATGCTTTTTAAAATCACCTATGTTTTACGCAGCCACCTTTATTGCAAAGAGGGTTATGTCATACTTGGCATTGCTCCTTGCGGAATAGTGTGCGAGGGCGATGAGCCGTTCAGAGCGGTGCCTCGCTTTGAGTTAGGTGGTGACCAAAATGACCGATAGAGATAGGCTGATAGAGTTATTGAAACCACACGTTAGCGGTACGGCTTGTTTGTGTGAAAGTGGAAGTTGTGAACTGACAAGTTGCAGAGATTGTAAAGCAAGACGATTAGCCGACCACCTTTTAGCAAATGGTGTTATAGTACCGCCTAAAAAGGAAAAGAAAATGGTTTATTTCCCGTTTCCTATTGAATGTGAAGATTGTTCTAAAGTGATTGCAGATATAGGTGTTTGTAAAGAACTTGATTTGCTATATGCAGGAAAGCACCAAAAATATTCCAAAGAACAAGATTGGGAGTTTATGTGCGAGAATTGTCCTCAAGGAGTGTCTGAAAGAGAATATGAGGAAAGTGATGAAAAGCACATAGGCAAAACCGTATTTCTCACCAAAGAGGAAGCAGAGACAAAGTTAAAGGAGTTGAATAAAGATGGCAACAGTTAAAGTTACAGAGCCTAAAATGATTACTTTTGAATACCGCCAAGAAAAAGGCGATGAGGATTATGGCACTTGTTTGTGGGCGAGATTTAATCTTGACCTTATAAACTACACAATGTTTATTGAATCTGATTGCGGAAATTATGGTTATGGTTGGGTGCCAACACCTGACACAGAGCCATTCTTAAAATTGTGTGCAAGGTTTAGTGAGGGATATTTGATTGAAAAATTATCTTCACGGACTATTGTGGATAATGATGCTGTTTGGGAACAGATACAAAAACTTATTAAAGAATGCACAGAATACTTCACCGAGGAAGAAAATTGGGATATGGATGAAATCAAGGATGCCTGTTATTCAGAAAGAGACGAAAGAGGTGTTCACGATGCTATTGAGAAAGCATTAAGATATACCAATCTTGAAGACATCGTTGAAGATTATGATATTTGGGAATGTATTGAAAAAGACTATCCCACAGGTGCAAAGAAAATTGAACAGGTGTATTTTACACACATTGTTCCTGCAATTAAAGAAAGGTCGGATAAACAATGCCCGATAAAATGACCGATAACGAGATTGTAAGAGTTTTAGACCTTTTGCATAAACGAATTTTAAAAGATAAGTTTGCAAGCCGAGTAAGTGAGGGTGAAATATTAGCATTAGTGGAAGTTAAACACCTAATCAACCGCCTACAAGCAGAGAATGAGAGGTTGACCGCAGATAGCAAACGATTGAAAAAAGTGCAAATGCAACTTGATGATATGTGTAAGATGTATCACATTATCAAAGCCGAAGCGTACAAAGAGTTTGCAAAATTTCTTATAGATAAATCTAAAAACGGAATAACGTATAATTCAGACATTCCGGGTTTGGTAAAAACAAAGGTTGGTGACATCGATGCTTTATAGCCTAAAAAATGACGACGGGATTGAGCTGCGCTTGGATGCAGAGGAGCGCGAGCTATTATATAACGCACTGCGCCACTATTCCGCTTACGGCAAGAATGACGGTTATATCCTTGAACAGATAGGCAAAATCTGTGAGATTATGAACGTTCTTGACTTGCCTCAGTTTAACAAAACACCATAAGGAGCAAACCGATGAAGTGTAAATTTTGCAATAGAAACCGCGGCGGCCCGAAAGGTATGTGTGATGCGTGCAAAAACAAACGCAAATCGTTACGAACACACCGGGTGTTTCGCACAAGCGAAGAGGCAGATAGGGCGCAACTTATAGCATCGCACCGCCCGGCTAGCCAATTCACGAGCCTTGCGCCTACGGATACATACAAAAAAGCTAACCACAAAATGGGAAGCGAAACCAAGAAGCTTGTGGATTTCGTAAATAAAAGCGGCACCATTCACTATGGCCGCTATGTTGCACAACAAAGAGGAAAGGGGTAATTGTTATGTTTTGGTTAGGTGTTTGCGCAGGCGCGTTTATCGCGCTGTTAATTATGTCATTATGTGCTGCGGCCAAAAGAGGTGACATGGATGACCGTTGAAGAAAAGAAAATCATACTCAAAGATTATAAGAACATCGCCGATCGGGTGGATAGCCTTAATCGTCAGCTGGCGCGATGGCGTTCTGTTGCTAACAACCTATCTTCATCAATAAAAGTAGGCGCAAAAGACACAATTATTGCCGAGATGGAAGCAACACGCGAACGCATCGGAGCTATAGAACTAGAAATGATTTGCAACATAAAAGAACTTAGCGAGCTAGACTGCAGAATAAAAGGCGCCGTTTCCCGATTGTCAAACAAAACACATCAGGACATTATAACAATAAGATACATTGAATGTGTCAGCAACTGGGATATAATAGCCGACAGGATAGGATATAGTCAAAAACAAACCCTGCGACTGCATGGTCGCGCGCTTCACGAAATAGATTTGTCCACATAACATGTCCTACAATGTCCTATAATTTTATGTTATTGTGTTATCGTGAGGTTGATGGGATGAGCCTCAAGGAAGGTGCGCCCCATAGACCGAGGCCGGCGGAGTCGGGCGCAGTTGACAATTCATAAACACTCCTTCTGTTTTTTACAAAAGCGCCTTGCTATTTTGTCGCAAGGTGCTTTTGTAATAGAGGTGTGACGATGATATATAAGCGATGTGCCAAATGTGGCAAGCGAATGACTGTCGGAAGCAAATGCAACTGTACATCTACACGGCGCTACAAAGAAAAGCAAACAGATGATTACTATCTTACTGATGAATGGCGCATAGCACGTGAACTATGCATTCGCAGTTGCTTTGGATTAGATATATTTGCATTTTATTATAAACACGAAATATCGTATGGTTTTACAGTTCATCACATTTATCCGTTAAAAGATTATTTTTCGTTAAGAAAAACGCAAAAAAACCTAATTTATTTAACCGAACAAAACCATAGACTTGTGCACAAGATGCTTAAAGAGGATTTTACTGCTACCGTGAAAATGTTGGAAAATTTCAAAACACTCTTCTACGAAGAGTTTTTGAAAAGAGGGGGGGACTATCAAAAAGTTTTGTTTGAACTCCCCCAAACCGCGCTTCCAATACATCTTTCGCAAAATTCTAAATAAACATTGGAGGTGTTTATGTGGGAAGACCGCGCAAGCCGTTAAATGAACAAAAAGGCAACTTAACTGTTGCTCAACAACAGAACATAGAGCAGGCAGAGACCTTAACAGATGTTGGACACGATGCCCTTAAAAACATACCAACGTGGGTGTTGGGTAAAGTTGCAAAAGATGAGTATAGAAGATTGTCTGGTCTGCTTATTGAAGCAAAAATAGTAGGTGATTTGGACCTGAACAACTTGGGAGTGTACTGCAATGCTTATGGAATGTACAGGGAACTTGTCAAAAAGTCGAAACACATTTCACCACTAAAGAAAACACAATCGGGCGAATATGTGGTAAATGGACAGTTTGAAAGCGTCACAGCACAAATACAAAAATATACTGATATGATGCTCAAATATGCCAATAAGTTAGGACTGACAATTGACAGTCGCCTCAAAGCCGGAACTATGAAGATAAACAAAGCAAACCAAAATATAACCGATGAATTTGGCGACATATGAAAGAGTTAAGATAGATGAATGACTATAAAGCAAGAGCTGATTAAATATGCCGAAGGCTGCATCAGCAACAAAATACCGAGTTGCATAAAACACAAATGGGCTTGTGAGCGGTTTTTAAACGACCTTGAAAGAAAAGATTGGGGCTATTACTGGGATGAAGAACAAGCACAAAAAATCGTTAAATGGTTTTCTATGCTCAAACACAGCAAAGGTGCCCTTGCCGGTCAATTTATTAACCTTACCACATCTCAAAAGTTTTTCTTGTGTCAAATTTATGGTTGGCGTTGCAAAAGTACAGGTCGCAAACGGTTTGTACAATCGTTTAAAGAGGTTGCCAGAAAAAATGCAAAAAGCCAAGAGGAAGCTGGATGCGCTCTTTATGAATTAGCTGTTGAAGCTACCGCAAACGGTGAGATATATGAAGGGTATTGTGCCGGCACAAAACGTGACCAATCTAAAATTATTTTTGATGAGTGTAAAAACTTACTAAAAGGCTCACCGCTTCGGGCAAAATTCAAAATAACCAACTCTGCTATTGTTCACATAAAGACTGGCTCATTTTTAAAACCGTTAAGCAAGGAAGACGGACGTAGTGGAGATGGAACGAACCCCGCAATACTGATATTGGATGAATATCATCAGCATCCGACTACCGAGTTTTATGATTTGGGTCTGGGTTCCAATACAAAACAATCATTATTGATGATTATAACAACAGCAGGAAAAGACCTCAATTGCCCGTGTTATCAGCAAGAATATAAGTACTGTACAAATATATTAAACCCTGATGTAGATGTATGGAACGACCGTTATTATGTTGATATTTTTGAAATAGATAAAGGTGACGACATAAATGACCGCAGCAACTGGATGAAAGCTAATCCTGTGCGTATGTCGTATCCTGAAGGTGTTGAAAAAATAGAACAGGCATATAAAATCGCCTCGGTTCAGCCTGAAAAAATGACTGCATTTCGCACAAAAATGCTAGACGAGTGGGTACAGCAGCGAGATCGCGGTTATATGGATATGTCTAAATGGAAAAAATGCGAAGTTGAACAACTGCCGATTGATATAACCGGTGCACCTGTGTATGTTGGCTTTGATATGTCTGCAAAGATCGACCTTACAAGCGTGGCTTTTGTTATTCCGTTTCTAACAAATGAGGGCGAAGTAGGTTATATTGTTTTTTCACACAGTTTTATACCAAACCGTGAGCGGCTAGCAGAACGCATAAGTGTAGACCACGCGCCTTATGATGCATGGGAGCGAAACGGTTATCTAACAGTCACGGAAACTGAGATTGTTGACCAAGAGGCAGTTTGGAAATATGTAAAGAAATTCGTAAAGAAATACAATTTAAGCATCGAAACTCTTTGCTTTGACCCTGCTAATGCCAGCAAAATGATGATGGATTTATCAAATGAAGGTTATGATGTGGAAGAAGTGTATCAATCATACCGTTCTTTGAACGAAAGCGCAGCAGGCTTTCGCGAACAAGTGTACTGCGGCAATGTGTATTATCTGTGCAACCCTGTCTTGAACTTTGCAATGGCTAACGCTGTAGTTAAGACAAATGACGGGTACATAAAAATCGACAAAGATGCCACAAGACAGCGCATAGACCCAGTAGATGCGTTGTTGTGTGCGTTTAAACTAGCTTTTTATCACGATTTCACCATAGTATCAAGCGACCAATGGCTTGAAGAGGAGTAAGAAAAATGGGAATATTCAGCCGTAAGAAAAACCAAATACAACACGAAACAATATCAACCAACCCAACCATTAAAGAAATAGCGGCGTTTTTTGGTGTTGATGATATCGCGGAAATCGGAAGCAGCCTTAATGCGACCACATATTACGCCTGTATGCAAATAAGGTGTAACGCAGTAGCTAAACTTCCTTTAAAAGTTATGCAAACAAGCGATGACGGTGCCAAGGTAATGCATAATCACGACCTGTTCCGGTTGCTTAAAATGCGGCCTAACCCCTTCACAACAGCACATGATTTTATGTTTGCCACAGAGTTTCAGCGATTGGAATATGGAGATGCTTTTTGGGTTAAGGAGTTTTCAAAAGGCAAAATCACAAACTTGTATTTACTCGATAGCACCAAGGTAAGTATTTTTGTTGATAATACAGGTCTTTTGGGAAACAATGCTGTCTATTATAGTTATTTAGACAGTAAAAAAGGCGAGTTGATATATAGAGAAGATGAAGTGTGTCATTTTAAGAATTTTACTCTTGACGGAATTAAGGGCACACCTATCAAAAAGTATATTAGAAATATCGTTCAACAAGAGCAGTACTCAACCAATGTTGTTAACAAGCGTTATAAAAGCGGCTTGCAAGATCCAATAATTGTTGAATATGCGGGTGATTTGGATGATGGTCGCCGTGCAAAAATAGTAAAGAAGTTTTCATTGTACGGTGGGACTCAAAACGCAGGTAAGGTTATCCCCATTCCGTCGGATTTTAGGGTTACCCAACTGTCAACTAAACTTGTTGACAACCAATTCTTTGAATTAAGCGGACTTAATTCACGTAATATAGCTAACGCATTTGGGGTTAAGTCTTTTCAGCTTAATGATTTAACAAAATCTACATACTCCAACATAGAACAACAAAACAGAGCATTTTACAGCGACACGATGCAAAACGCACTGACTGTATATGAACAAGAGATTGACTACAAATTGTTTTCTAAAGAGGACCAAGAATCAGGCATCTATGTTAATTTTAATGTTGATGCAATGTTAAGGTCTGATATTGAGTCAAGATATAATGCTTATAAAACTGGTATTGAAGGTGGATTTATCAAAATATCTGAAGTTCGCGCTAAAGAAAACTTACCTTTTGTGCCGGGCACGGATATGCTTATTGTCGGTAACGGTGCTAGCATACCTCTTGACCAGCTTGGAAAACAATACGAGTAGGAAGGGGGTGAATGATATATGAGTGAATATGTTTTTACGCGTAAAGGCAAACGCGGTAAAATTGAAAAGGTCGGCACGTTAGCGCTTCACAGGAACGAAGAAGTTGCAAAACTCTATTTTTACGGAGATATTTGCTCAGCAACTTGGCAATCAGAATGGTACCCCGAAGACAAGGCGCCGCAGGACATAGTTGATTTTCTTGAAGAAATTAACGGCGTTTCAAGATTGGAGGTATATATCAACTCTGGCGGCGGTTCGGTATATGGTGGGCTTGCTATACACAATATTTTATCGAGATTTCAAGCTGAAAAAGTTGCGTATATTGACGGTATTGCTGCAAGTATCGCTAGCGTTATTCCTTTTGCTTGTGACAAAGTTGTTGCAAACTCAGGAAGCCAAATGATGATACATAAGCCTTGGAGTTACATTGCGGGCAATGCCGATGATATGCGAAAGGAAGCAGAGTCTCTTGATATATGTCAAAAATCCATTATTTCTGTTTATATGAAAAACGTAAGAGACGGTATAACCGAAGAGCAGATTAACGAAATGGTTAATCGCGAAACTTGGCTTACAGGTGAGCAGGCTGCAGAAATATTTGACATTGAAGTTGAACAAGGCAATACCGCTGTAGCTGCAATGAGCGGCTATTATGAAACGTATAAAAACAGACCTGGAATTACGAGTCAACAAACACAGCAGACCCAAGACCAAAAAAGAAAATTGCAGTTAGAGCTAGATTTGCTCTCGCTGTAAAATATTATTTTTAAGGAGAATAAAAATGACTAAACTTGAAGAATTATTGGCAAAGAAAGAACAATTAAAGGTTCAGATGCAGGCGCAGCTTGATGCCGGAGATTTGGATGGCGCAGAGGCAACAAGGGATAAATTGCTTACCTGTGCTCGCGAGATATCAATACAGCAGGTGCTGGATGATGAAGAAAAGAACGAAATTAAAAACGCACATAGGCCCACCCACATTCCCGGTGAAAACAGCGAAGATGCATCGTTTATTCGAGCAGCAATAAAGAAGTTTGCAGGGCAGAAACTTTCTGACAAAGAAAACGCACTTTTGTTGCCCTCGTTAGAGAATCCTGCCGGTACTAACGGTGAGGCATATATCCTTCCTGAAGACATCCAATCCCGCATCCGTGAAAAAATTCGCGACTATCGTTCTATGCGAGAGGATATTGGATATATTCGAACCGCGGCTTTGTCAGGCAAACTTCCTATTGAGAGTTTTGATACAGTTACAGGTCTTATTGACTTCACTGATGGACTTGACGGAGAAGAAGATGAAGACATTAAATTTGCTTCTGTTCAGTATACCCTTTCAGAAAAAGGTGCACTTATTCAGTTAAGCAATACCTTGTTGGCGCTTTCAGATAACGATTTGCTTAAATATGTTATTAAGATTTTTGCAAAAAAAGCAGTCGTTACCGAGAACGCTATGGCAATTGCTGCATTGTCAAAAGACAAGACAGCAAAAAACCTTACCGGATACAAAGCCCTTAAGTCTTCTATTAACAAACACCTCGACCCCGCCGCCCTGCACAATTGTCGCATCATCACCAACCAGGATGGCTTTGACAAGTTGGACTCAGAAGTTGATGAAACAGGTCGTCCAATCCTTCAGCCTGATCCAACCAAACCCACACGTAAACTGTTTGCAGGTTATCCTGTTAAGGTTTATTCTAACGCTTTATTGCCAACTGTGCAAAACAAGGCGCCTATGTTCTATGGTGACACCATCAACGGCGCTGCATTTGTTGACCTTGGTAAGACCAGTTTCGCCACATCAAGCGAAGCAGGCTTTACTCGCAACACAACCTACGCTCGAATGATTGAGCATATTACCGCAATTCAGCTTGACGGCTCTGATAAATGCTACTGCTATGGCAAACTTGATGTAACCGTAACAGAGTGATAATTTTTAGAGGGGATGCGCAATCATCCCCTCTATACAAAGGGAGATAGCTATGCATGTTAACACTGTTAAACGATTTTTGAAGGTTGATTTTGATGACGATGATGATTACATCGAACTGTGCATACAAGCCGCCAAGGAATATGTAAAAAACACTGTAGGAAAACCGGCACTTAATGCACAAGGCAATGTTAAAGAGAACGATGCTCTTGTTAATTTGCTGGTTCTCACTCTTTGCACAGAATTTTATGACCGCCGTTCTTTCACTGTTGATAAGGCAAACGAAAAAGTAAGGTATACCATAAGGTCAATAACCAGACAATTAGAGTTAGGCGGTGCCGACGATGAATAGCATCAACGTGGATTGCGGCTCGTTTCGTACACCTGTGCGTATTCAATCAAAGACCATTGAAAAACCGTTAGGACAACTAGATAAAGTTGAGATGTGGAAGGATATAGGAGCGAATTCGCCAGACGAAGTACGGCATAAATTTTGCGAATTTATCAGCACCCATAGTACAGATGCAGTCATTAACGATGCCGATGCTGGCAGAGAAACGGCAGTTATTCGCTTGCGGTACGATAAGCGAATAAATCGTCGTTGTCGTGTTGTTATTGGCGATGAAATATGGAAAATAGCGGGTGTCGAAAATATACGACGGTTAGGAAGATATATGCAAATTACTATTAGCAGGGCGGTGAGTACGTGAAAGATGTATGTGCACTAGCCCAAGAGGTGCTTGACGGTTATTTCAAAGGAAAACCGCCGGCGTGGCTTGAAGGTATAGCGCCTGATGAAGAGAATTTGCCTGAAGAATATATTATCTTTAAGCGCATTCCCGGACACTATTCAGCTTATGCTAACGGTCAACCTATTCAACGGCGCGAATACATAGAAGTAGGTTGTTATGCTTCTTCTGCGACACGACTCAACGAAATCATGCAAGATATAGAATTTGCAATGACCGCAGCGGAGTTTCGTGTCGAAAGTCTGCCACGAGGCAATGGATATAATTCCGAAACAGGACAGTTTTGTGACTCTATGGAGTTTAATATCTCTCGTTCTGTGCAAAGAGTGGTGGATAGCAATGTTTGATTTCGCGCAAGTTATATCGGATGTTAGAGACATCATAGAGCAAAACAAAAAGGAAGCCGACAACATAATAAGGGAAGCGGCTGATATAGCTCTTAAAAAAACTTCAGAAAAGGCACCGAAAAGGAAAGAACGGTATACTGGCAAACGTTCTAATCGAGTGCCCGGTAAATTCGCCAGAGGTTTTGAAATTATAAAAAAATATATGGCTGGTTTCAAAACATACACGATAGAAAACACTCTTGAGAAAAGCCTTACACACCTTCTTGTTGATGGCACCAAACAACGCCAGACCAAAAGTGGAGCAAATAGAGGTGAACTTCAAGAGAACAACTTTCTTGAAGATGTATATGCGGAAACTGTATCCACCATAGAAGCAAAATACAAATTATAAAGGAGATTAAATCCAATGAAAGCTGGTTATCACAATATAAAAAACGGTGCATATTCGCATGCGAAAACCGTTAAAAAAATCACATATTCCAAAGCAATTTCACTTGACCCCAAAATTGCAGAAGCTACTCAGTATGCCAACGGCAAGTTAGTGGCTAAAATTACTTCGGACTCAGGTTTTTCTGGAAGCCTTGGAGTAACAGCTCAAGATCCTGAATTAGAAAAGGATATAGGTCGTAGCGTAAAGATGGCAGACGGCTCTTCTGGTATCGTAGGTGGCGCTAACCCCATTCGCCTTGAAGGTCTGTATTATGAGTTTTTCGAAGAGTCAGAAGATGGCGCGCGTTCGACAGTAAAGGTGTGGTTGCATAACGTAGAAATCGGTGCATCATCGTTCAATCACAACACTGATTCTAATAGCGTTGAATTCGGCGAATATTCATATCCTTTGACTGTTTATGGTTCACCTGTACTTGAAACAGAAAGCAAAGAATATGTAGACGATAAGGGTGTTGGTCGCACTTGCTTTATGTCTATTTGCCGACCTGAAGAGAGTGGATATACAACATTTGCAGAGAAGGTTCCCGTACTTATTATTGCGCCTGCAACGGCACCTGCACAGCAAGAACCATCTGAGGAGTAATCTATGGTTGATAAGGTAGGTCGTCATTATTACGAATTTGACACATCTATGGCCGCATTGTTGGAATATAGGACTGAATTTGGCGAGTCTTTTATCGAAATATTGTTTGCCGGTAAAGTTGATGTAGAGCATTTGTTGCGCTTGATGTGGTGTTCTATTAAGGAAAATCGACCAACCTATCCAAAATTTATAAAAGCCGCCGCAAGAGACAGAAGGTTTTCGGCGGCGGCTTTGAGATTTAGAGAAGCAATTCTGCAGGTAGCGGTAAGTACTACAAATAGTTGCAGTAGCAACACCGACACCGACACAATAAATGAGTTGGATGTTCTTGCTATGATGGCTATATGCGGCTTCTCTGCCTATTTGGTAGAAAAGTTGCCGATATTTGTAATAGTGGAAGTTATTTCAAAGCGTAATGAGATGATGTCTACCGACCGACAATCCGGGAAAATGCGAAAATTCACCAATGAAGAAATTAAAAAAATATACGGATAGGTGGTTGTATGGCGAAAAAAACATATAAATTGATATTTACCTCTGATACAACGGGGGCAGTTGAAGGATTAGAGGCATTAGAACAACACACCAAAACGGCAAAAAAGAATTATAACAGTTTAACAAAGGAGCTTTCTCAAGGATTTGATGCAAAAAAGTTCAGTCAAGCACACCAAGAACTGCAAAAAGCATCGAATAGCACAATTCAAAAACTGGACATCTTAAAAAAACGCTTGACTGAGATGGAGCAACAAGATGGCGGTGTTACAAAAGAAAATCAAAAAGCATTTAATGCTCTTAGAAAAGAGATAGCGAACACCGAATCTCAAGCAGAAAAGCTTCAAGCAGAACTGCAAAATCTCAACAAAATTAGGCTCGATAGCATAAAAAAGACAATTCAAGAGGTATCTGATAGGCTTGGGAAAATTGGAAGAACTCTGACCACAACAGCAACTCTGCCTATTTTAGCGGCTGGCACAGCATCGGTGAAAATGGCTTCAGATATGGAAGAGAGTCTAAATAAGGTGCAAGTGTCTTTTGGTGATTCTGCATCTATAGTTGAGGACTTTTCAAACACTACTCTTATTACTTACGGTATTGCTAAATCATCCGCCCTTGAAATGTCCTCTTTCTTTGGCGATATGGCAACCTCAATGGGTGCCTCTAAATCCGAAGCAGCTGATATGTCTAAAACACTAGTTGGATTAGCAGGTGACCTTGCATCGTTCAAAAACATTTCTATTGACGAAGCTCAAACGGCGCTTGCGGGCATATTTACGGGCGAAACCGAGGCTCTAAAAAAACTCGGCATTGTAATGACCGAGGCCAATCTCGCTAACTATGCGCTAACCAAAGGCATAACAAAAAGCATATCGGAAATGTCACAGTATGAAAAAATGGCATTAAGGATGAATTATGTACTTGATAGTACAAAAAACGCACAAGGTGACTTTGCTCGAACATCAGATGGTACTGCTAATCAGTTGCGCATACTTACAGAATCGTTAAAGGATGTTGCCGCAATGGCAGGCAAAGAACTTATCCCTATTGTTTTGCCGATGATACAGAATATTAACGAGCTGTTGTCAAAAGTCGGCGAACTTGATGACGGTACAAAAAAAGCCATTATTACATTTGCTCTTTTTGTAGCTACACTTGGTCCTGCATTTACCGTTACAAGCAAAATAATCGGTATAATACCTGTGCTTAGTACCGCATATGATGCACTTAAAGCAAAATTAACCGGCACTACAGCGGCACAAACTGCTCTGAATGCTGCACAGGCAAGCAACCCGATGGGCGCTGTGATTACTGTGATTTCTTTACTGATATCTGCGCTGGGAAGTTATGCTTTGGCGGCATCTTTGACAGCAGACAAAACAGAATCCTTATCTGAGTCAGTTAAAGAGGCTACCAAAGCAATAGATGATAATGTAACGGCTCAAATGGGCGAGTTGGCGTATGTAGAAAAATTAGCGACCCGTTTTTATGAACTTAACGGCAAAGTCGGTGACGATATAAGCAAGCGGCGGGAGTTAGCCAATATAGTTTCACAAATCAACAGCATATTGCCAAACACATTAAGCCTTGTTGATGAAGAAGCAGGACTTTATAAAGAACTAAGCGGCTCTATTGATGAGGTTGTTGAAGCAAAAAAAAGGCTGATTCAAGCCGAAGCCGCTGAAAGTAAAGCAAAAGAATTTGCTAATGCACAGTTGCAGTTGCTTGATGAATATGGTGTTAGTTCAAAAGAAGAACTTGAAGCCACCAATTCTAACCTCAAAAAGAGCAAAGAAGACGCCAAAAACAAAGAATATAGCACGGGTAACTGGTTTAAAGATTTCTTTGCAAATTTTGTCCTCAAGTACAATGCTTTTGGAGATAGTGCAGAAATAGAAGAATTAGACGGACAAATAGAAGCGGCTCAAAAAGCGCTAAAAAAATATAATGAGTATGACAAAAAATTAAACGAACTGTTAAAACAGTCTACCACAAGCGGTTTGGGTAATGATTCAGGTAGTGATTCAGGTAGTGATTCAGGCGGTGGAGGCACAACCAAAGCGGCGGTCTATCTTTCTGAAACCGAGTATCTTTATGAAGTTGGTCTTATTGGATATCAGGAATATCTCAGCCGATTACAGCACTATCGTGATAATTATTTTGAGAAGAACACTTCTGACTGGTATTCAGCTGACCTTAAATTGCGCAAGGCACAACAAGAGCATCAACAGCAAATGCTTGCTGATTTTGAGGATTTTGTAAACAACACCGTTTCTCTTGCAGAAAAAGAAGCCAACGCAAAAATAGCTGCTATCGATGCTGAACTTGCCGCCCGAAAAAAGCTACAAGAATCTACCAACAAGCAACTTCAACTTGAACATGCCAGGGCAAAACTTGCCTTTACTACCGACACCGAGAGCCGAAAGTCATTACAAAAAGAAATTAAGAGGCTTGAAAACGATATAAAAGAGGCAGAGATTGAAGCTGCGGCCAAAAAAGAAAAAGAAGCTATACAGGCACAGATAGATGCTCTAAAAGTTGCTGGTGAAATGGCGGTCTCAAACATGCAACAGTCATATGCGGCGGCAGGAAGCACCACAAATAATAACACGACTACAAACAACATGACAATTAATGCAAACGGCTTAACTGCGGTGCAGGTGGAGCAGATGATTGTTGATGTGTACAACAGGATCATGTATGGGGGATGAGCGGCTTGAAAAAGAAATTAACCTGCACAAACGGCACCGAACTTGTTATATTTGAATCTGATGTTGGCGCCGGTTTGTTTATGGATTTCAATCAGTTTAATTATTCAACGGTTAGCGGCGTTTTTGACGAGCGGACATCCTTTGGCATCAATGGCACGCAGATATATTCCAAACAACTATCTTCGCGTCCAATTAAATTCGCTGCCACACTGTTATCATATAATCTTGGCACGCGCGATATTCCTATCGAAGAAGTAGACCGCAGGATGACCGCTAAACTCAACCATATATTTTCACCGTTAAGTACTGTTACCTTAATCTATTTCGATGGCTTAAAATCATGGACCGTTGAATGCATATCGAACTCGTTACCGATTATGAGTGAATGGAACGGATTAACAAGAAACTACACCTTTGATTTGATTGCTCCTGACCCTTATTGGCATTCAGTACATATGCAAAATGTAGATATTGGTATAAGCGGTGGACTTGTAGAATTACCGTCGGTATTGCCAACTACAATGGGAAATATTATATCAGCATCTCAAAACATATATGTACCGGGCTACTATAATGTATATCCAAAAGTAACTTTTTACCCTTCTGTTTCAGCTCCTATTTTAATCAATAAAACCACCAACAAAATGCTTGCGCTTAACAGAGGCGTTTCGGAAGGCTTTAAAGTTGAGGTTGATACCAATCCTGTTAACCTTACCGTTAGATTGTACAGTGAATCAGGCGAAGTATATAACGCTACCTACTGGATTAGCTTAGACTCGTCAATTGATTTCGATATGGCTCCCGGTGATAATAACGTTGTTGTGAAAAATATGGTTGCCAATTCCGAAAAAGTTGCAACGTTCGAATTCGGCGAGGTGATGTTGTAGTGCAAATTGCAATTTATGATGTAGATAACACATCTGCAAATATGCGTCTTGTAGGTATTACCAATAGAGCGATTGGTTCTTTTACCTTTCAAAAATACACAATAGGTACGTTTTCGATTAACATATCACCAAATGCACCGTATGCTGAGCAGTTTAAAGAAGATAGAGTGCTGTTGATAGACGGCGAGTATTGGGCTGTCATAACAGGTGTGTTTAATGCTGACGACAGCAATCCTAAAATTACAGTGAGCGGCTCGCAGTTAAAAGAGTGGGCGCATCGGAGGGTTATAACTCCGACCGATGAAACATTAAACACCGATGTAAAAGCATACGACAGCGCATCAGGAGCCACCGAAACGATTATGAAAACAGCAGTCGATAGGCATATGATAAACACTGCGGACATTCGGAGAAAGATTATAGGATTGCGAATTGCCGATGACAAAAACAGAGGTGCCCCCAATGATGCGTATTTATATCGATATAAATATCTTGACGAAGCACTTGTTGAAATTGGAGAACGCAACCAAATAGGTTGGCACATTTACGGCTCACCTAAAAAATGTGATTTTGTCTTCGACATTATTCCGTTGGTTGATGCGACGATTGAACAGACAATACGCAAACCTGTTATATTGCAGGTTGCAAGGGGCACAGCAAAAAGCGCGAGCTACACTTGTGATATTGGTCAAAGCGCTAATGTGTTTTATTGTACTCGCTCTGATTCTCTTGATGAATGGGAAAAACTAACCTTAGAGTACACCCTTGACGATAAGGAGTATTCGGGATACCGTCGAAGAGAAACTGCACTGGACATATCTGCAAACACAGATTCAGACAATATATACGATGATTTCGAAACGCTTGCCAAACAGTTAATGGAAGGATATAGAGCATCCCAATCTATCAGTGCTGAAATGTCAAAGCAACTTGTTAGAGGTAAAGATTACGACTTGGGCTGGCTTTGCACCGTTCAAATAGGTAGTGTGGCGAGGGCTAATATGGAAATCACAACAATAACAGTATCGTATTCATCAGCCCAAAAAGACATATCAGCAACCTTTGGCACCCCAAAGATAACACGATTTGAAACAATATCCCGCAGATTAAAAGGAGGAATATAAAATGGCAAAAGGATTCCCGTGGGACTCCACTCCCGATGATACCGTCGAATTGACAGCTGAACAGTTAGCATCAGTATTTTCAAACTTTATAAGCAACGGAGTAATGAATGTTATAACAGACTTTCCGTTAACCGTAATCAATACAAATACTGTTGAAATCGGTTCAGGCATAGCTTGGATAGATGGCAGACAATATCAGTTTAATGGTATTGAAACAGTCACTATTCCGCAAATTCACGAAGATAAAAAAGACGAATATTGGCGCGGCATATTGCTCTTGCGATGTGACAAAAACAACAGAACTTTTTATTTTGATACAGCGACAACGACAGATGATGCCGAACCTCAAGAACAGGAAGGCGATATAGTACTGTATAGATTTAAACTTTATCGCACATCCTTATCTCTTGGCAGTGAGATTGTGCCGGATATGAATACTGCAACGGCAAAACAGTTGTTTATCGACAAACTCACCAATCCAAAAGGGGAAATACATATAGACATAGAAACTTCTGGTGATGACAACGATAGCCCTTATTATTCGTCAAATGATCTAGAGTTTGTGGATGAGACCACTGGTCAAAAAATCAAAGTTGCAACAATAGAGACACGCCTTGACCAAAGAGATTTAAAGAAGCAAATAATGATTAAATGCGGAAAATCAAGACATATAATATCCGATTTATTTATGACTACCGAGTTTACTGATACATATCAAATACGAAGAAGTTATAATGGAAAAAGTAGCAAAGTTATGACCAGCGATAGTCAAAAGACTGTTTTGGGTTGGGAAGAACCTAACTTCAACCCCACCGACATACATTCTTATTTAATTTTTAGCCAAGGTAAAATTGAAGCCGAAGTTAACGGCGTTGTAACCGAACTTGCAAACTGGACGTCTGATGAAAAACTGAAAAATAATATTGATGACACCAACATTTGCGGTATCGATATGGTTAAAGCACTCCCGCATCGCCAATTTGATTGGGTTGACGGCAAGGGGCACGAAGACATCGGTTACATTGCTCAAGAGTTACAAAGGATTGCACCTTCTGCTGTAAAAGAAATAAAGCAGAATGATGGTTCGGTTTTGCTGCAAGTGAGACCTGAAGTTGTGATACCGTACTTATCAAAGGCACTGCAAGAAACAATAGCGCGCATTGAAACCCTTGAACGACTGCTCGCAGCGAAGGAGAATTAACTATGGAAAAAGTCAAAAAAACAATAAGGCTTGATGTGTCTCTCGCTCCCGCTGTATCCGAAAGAGTTGTTGCATATCAAACTGAGAACGAAGGTCGGTCAATAGAGATAAAGTTATTCAACAACGGAACCGATTATAACTACACAGGCGACGGTGCTATATATATTGACAAAGGCGACGGCAACATTATATACAAAGCACTTGTTTTTGAAGATGGAAAAGCGGATTATACATTGACGGATAATGACGTTGCCGTTGTTGGCGTTAAAATTGCTGAAATTAGATTGACCCCCAACACGATATTGGATGATACGGTTATTGTTGCATCACAGTTTGAAATAGAAGTTAGGCGGTCGATTTATTCTGAAAAAGCCGTAGAGTCTACCTCTGAGGGCGCCGCTATTTTACGCGCTGCTGTTGTCGCCGAAGCCGCGGCCGTACAGACTAAAGAGCAAGCACAATCGTCCTTTGATGCCGCAAGCACTGCCGAGGGCTTTGCCAAATCTGCAGAGGCGGCAGCAGTAAGAGCTGAAGCGGCGATCCAAAATGTTGTGATAAAAAAGAAATGGGAAGCAATAAACGATATCACGTTAACCGATGCTATGAATGCGGTTGAGGTCACGTTGCCTTTTACAGAAAACAAATACACGGGTGTTATTGTTGATATTGAAGTTGCAGGTGGTGGAACTTATGCAGACCAAAAAGCAAGAGTCAACATTATTCCTAACAGCCAACAGTGGGGAATTAATTGGCCTGTTAGCATTCTTGGCGCAACACCCTATACAAAGGTTTATTACGAGTTTCAAAACGGTGCTTGGCAAGGCTGGAGCCAAAAGGAAGTGGCGGGTTCCGGTTCAACTACCCACACAATGAACAACATTAACACGATATATTTTGCCGACGATGATTGGATAAAAAAAGTAATAGTCAATTGTAACAATTCCGCAGATAAATTTCCTGTGGGAACAAGAATAAGATTGTGGGGTGTTAAGTAATTATGAGGATTTATAGTGACGGAATTTATAGGGATATGACTCCCGAAGAGGTGGAAAGAATCTACAACCACAATGAGGAAGCAGAGGGAAATGATAAGCCTGATGCACTCACTGAAATGATAACCACTATGTCAAATGCAACCACGCTTGCGCAGATGCGCGCGGCCGCAAAATTATTCTTAGAAAAGACGGAGGGTTAAGACTATGAAAATCAATGATACTAATTTGAAATTCGGCGCAATGAACAAGCGCACAAAAACCGACCTTATCGTGCTTCATCACGCTGCGGCAAAATCCTGCAGCGTTGACGATATCCACCGTTGGCATCTTGACAGAGGCTGGTCGGGTATCGGATACCATTTCTTTATTCGTAAAGACGGTACTGTTTGGCGCGGCAGACCTGAAGACCGAGTGGGCGCTCATACGGTGGACTATAACTCAAGGTCAATCGGCATCTGCTTCGAAGGTAACTTTGAAAAGGAACTAATGCCGGAGATTCAAAAAGCTGCAGGTCTTGAACTGATTGCCTATCTTAAGGGCAAATATCCCATCAAGGATATAAAGGGCCACGGCGAATTAAAAGCCACCGCTTGCCCAGGCAAATTTTTCCCGCTTGAAGAAATGAAAAACGGACAAGCTCAACAGCCCACGTCTGAAAATCGTGTGTTGCAGTTTCAGTTGGCGGCGCTTGCCGACGGCTTTAAATTTGCCAAATACGGCGCCGATGGTATGTGGGGAGCAGAGACCGAAAAAGTTGCAAAGACTGCAATTGTCAAAAAGCGCTTGACCTACAAATACAAAAACCTTACAAAACTCGTTCAAAAAGCAGTGGGTGTAACTACAGACGGCTTGTGCGGCAAAGACACTGTTGCCGCAATAAAGACTTGGCAAAAGAAAAAAGGTCTCGTTGTAGACGGACGATGGGGCATAAACTGTTGGAACAAATGGAGAGTGGAGAAATGAAAACTATGATAAATACAATCTTTACAGGAGTATGCACAGCACTTACATATTTCTTTGGCGGTTGGGACGTTGCCTTGGCAGTCCTTATAACCTTTATGGTGTTTGATTACCTGACGGGCGTTATAATCGCCATAATCAATAAGAAACTGTCAAGTCACGTCGGGTTTAAAGGCCTCGCAAAGAAACTGTTCATAATCGTGATATTGGTTGTGGGAGTTCTGCTTGACCGCCTCATAAATAACGGCGAGTGGATATTCCGTTCCCTTGTAGCATACTTCTACATAGCAAACGAGGGCATCAGCATCATTGAGAACATCGCGGTCCTTGGTGTGCCTGTTCCGAAAAAAATAATTGATATTCTTGAGCAGATTAAGGACAAGCACGAAAACAATGACAAAACTGAATAATAAATAAAACAATACCGCCGAGCTTTAGCACTTCGCTATTGCCCGGCGGTTGATTTTTGCGTTATTCAGTTTTCAAAAAATCTGCAATTGCCTGCTTTATAATTCGCGCTTGCGGTATGCCTTTATCGGTGCATTTCTCTTTGAATTGTGCTGCCATTTCTTTTGGTATCCTAATAGAAACAACATCATACACCTTATTGTTATATCTTGTTTTTACTGCGGTAGAGGTTTTAGTTTTTCTCTTCTCTTCCATTATACAGCCTCCTAATTTGGTTAATTACATCTATGAACAACAGAATTGAAACAGCACCAAGAGAAACACGCAATAGTATATTTAACCCAAAATTCGCAGCTAAAATCAACAGTACACAAAGAGTCAAACTCAAAAATCTTTTTTGTAACACTTGAAAAATTCCTTTCTTTATGATATAATATTTATGCCACCCTTACGGGTGAGGGGGTTGCCCCCCTCATTTTGTGGCGCCTACCACCATCTGATTGCTGTTATCAAAGCGGCTATTGCAACGAGCGCTTCGATTATTAAAGTAGCAATCTCAAAAGCGGTAGGCTTTTTCTTTTTCCTTTTCTTTTTCATCAGTACCACCCCCTTTCTGTAATATATTATAGCATACTGCTTGCAGTATGTCAAGCCTTTTTTTGAAAAAATTAAAAAAATATAAAAATTTTAGCATATAGAGCATAGACAACACTAATTATAAAAATAGTTGTTGAGCAAAGCAAATCTGCTATTAATTGACGGGCAGATTTTATTCAAGAATTATTCAAGAATTTCGCAATTATTTAATTTTTTAATAAAATTATAAAAAACATAAAAAGTGTAAAACCGTTATAAATACAGCTTTTTAACAGATTATAATTTACAAAAAAACACAAAAAACAATAAAAAAACAAGTAGCAAAACTCTCCTCGCCTCCACCAATAACAAAAGACCTATCGCAAGATAGGTCTTTTGTTATTATTGAAGATGCGAGGGAGTCGAACTCGCGAGAGTCTGAGCGTTAATAAAACAGTCCGGTGGACTGTTTTTAGCGAAGAGCGGCGAGACGGGTACTGCGCAACGCGCGGTCGTCGAGCCAGTAGTATGCAAGGCGTAGCCGCAGCAGACGGTCGCTCTCCTCGCCTCCACCATCAAAGGGCTACAAAAAAGATATAGCCACAGAAAAACTCTGATTTTATCAGGGTTTTTTCTGCTTTTATGGGTGAAATTTTGCTTTTCGGTTTGCACGTACAAAAAAGATATTTTTCACAACACAGACTCGAACTCTCACAACATCTCTATATTTTAGGAGCATAGAAAACTATGCTCCCTTTTCTTTTCGAAAAGGATTGACTTTCTTTCTTAATTTTGATATCATTATATCAAGATATTATGATATCAAAATGGAGGTGGGATTGTGAACAAAACGAAGACCCCGACATACGAGAAAATAATGATCCCTCTGCGCCTGCCACCGGAAATTTACAACCGAATGATGGACGAGGTGCAAAAGAAGAAAAAGGACGAACGCGGTTATAGCGTCAATCAGTATTTGACCGATATACTGACAAAAGACTTGGAGGGAAAAGAAAATGGCTAAAAATGTGACATATAGAACAGAGGATGAGGTTCGCGATAGTGCCAAAATTATTCTCGGATTTGACAAATCAGAGCCGAAGGTAAAGCAAGGAACGGGGCAAATTACAACTTTCAATCAGTTGGGCTTTAAAGGCGTAATTGATAAACCTGATGGATGGTATCTTCCAGATGACTGCACTTTGCCTGCAATTATTTTAGAGACGAAATCAGAGCAAGAAGATATTTCATTACAAAAATGGGTTAATGAACTTATAAAAAACTGTAATATCGTCCTGACCAAATATAAAAGCGTTTGCGGAATACTATACAACGGTGTAGATATTAAAGTTTTCAAAAACAACATTGAGATATCTGCTAATGAGATTTCCAACATTTTGCAAGACAAATCGTATTATTTAGCATTGTTTACTCAAGATACAATAGATAAACAACACATTTATAACTTGACCAAACGTATTAATGATTGTTTACATACTGAGTTTGGTATTAAAAATTTATATCATAGAATGATCTTTACTGCCTGTGCTTTAGTTGCTAAGAGATATGGCGCATTATTAGTTAAGAATATGGACTTTACTTTAATGAAAAACTCTATTCTTAGCACACTTTCAAAATCCTTAGAAGAAAGCAGAAAACAAAATTTAAAACTCGACTTACTTACAGAGGTGTATGCCGAAATCAAAATGAATAACACAACCAACCAAGAAGCTATTAATAATTTTATTTCTTGGGTTTCTGAGATTTCAGACTGTGTTAATTCAGATTATTGGAACGGTGAAGACGTTATGGGTATATTCTTTAACGAGTTTAACCGATACAAGAAAAAATCTGAAAGCGGTCAGGTATTCACCCCCGACCACATTACCTCTTTTATGTATAGACTGATTGAAGTTAACCAAAACGACAAGGTGTTAGATGCCGCTTGTGGCTCGGGTGCTTTTTTGGTAAAAGCAATGTGTAACATGATGAAGGAAGCGGGTGGAATCAACACTAAAAAAGCCGCTAAAATTAAAGATACTCAGTTATATGGCATTGAATTTGATAGGGAAATATTTGCTCTTGCCTGTGCAAATATGCTTATCCATAAAGACGGAAAAACAAACTTGGAACACCTTGATAGCAGAACACAAGAGGCTTGTGATTGGATTAAATCTAAAAACATTACGAAAGTGCTTATGAATCCTCCTTTCGAGTCTAAATACGGTTGCTTGACCATCGTTGAAAACGTATTAAAAAGTGTACCAAGAAATACAAAGTGTGCATTTATTCTTCCTGATAAGAAATTGGAAAAAGATAAAAAGGGAAGAAAACTACTCAAGCACAGTACTCTTGAGAAAATCATAAAATTGCCCGAAAAAGTTTTCTCAGAGGGAGTTACAACATCTATCTTTATTTTTACTGCAGGAGTTCCTCAAAACGATAAGGAAATCTTCGCTTGTTACATAGAAGAAGACGGCTTGGAAACTGTTAAAAATCAAGGTAGACAAGACATTAAAGACAGATGGCAAAGTATCGAAGATAGATGGGTAGATGTTATCCGCAAGCAATCGGGGGATGATACTGTTCAATGGATAAAGCCTTCTAAAAATTTGAGCTATCAAATGCCCGAAAAGCCATTTGAAATTTTTGAAGAAGATTTCACAAAAACAATGATGGATTACTTAATGTTTAAGCAAGGAATTGATGTTAAGGAATTCAGCGACTCTTTGGTAAAAAAAGTTATGTATGACAGTGAAATATCTTCTGAGGAAAACGAAATAAGCATCGTTTTAAAAAGAGAGGATAAAGGATAATGGGAAAAATTAACGCAAAAGAGTGGGGCGATTTTCTAATTGGTGATTTTTTTGACGCTTTCCTCTCAAGTGATGATATACAACCTAAAAATATTGTAGATGGAGAAATACCGTTAGTTTCTTCAGGCAAGGAAAACAATGGTATTGTGGCATATATCGAAGACAAAAAAGCTAAGAAATGGCCAGGCAATACAATCACTGTTGATATGTTCGGAAAAGCATTTTATCAAGAAAATCCATATCATTGCGTATCGCATGGAAGAGTTAATGTTTTAATTCCTAAATTTGAAATTGACGGCTTTGCTCAGCAATTCATAGCAACTGTTATACAAAGTGTATCTTCAAAAAAATACGAATTTAAAGAGATGTGCACCGGCAAAAAACTGTTGCAAAACACAATAAAACTGCCTGTTGATGAAACAGGCAATCCAGATTTTTCATATATGGAATCATATATGAAAAATCTGGAACTTGCAGTCAGCTCTTCGCTGACTGACTTGCAGTCAGCGAAGAAATCTGTTGTTTCAGAAAAGCTTAATTTAAACAATTGGAAACCTTTTAAAATAATTGATTTATTCACCGTTAAAAATACTCATAGTATATTGAAAAGTGATATCACAGAAGATAGTGGTACAATACCTTACGTTACCGCAAGTAATGAAAACAATGGTGTATATTCCTATATTGATTATTATGACCATCTCAAAGAAGAAGGAAATTGTATTATGATAGGTGGAAAAACATTAACGATTACATATCAAGAAAGCGATTTCTTTTCCAATGATAGTCATAACCTTGCTCTTTATCTAAAAGATAACATCCATCGCACAGAAAAAATCCATTTATTTTTAGCGACTGCGTTAAGAAAAAGCATAGGTCATAGCTATTCTTGGGGAGATTCAATATCATTTAAATCAATACAAAAAGACTACGTAAATCTTCCTGTAGATGGTGCAGGAAGACTTGATTACAGTTATATGGAAAGTTACATATCAAACAAGTTCAGCAAAACCGAAAAAGCATTGAATGAGTTAGTTGCATGTGTTTAATTGGTAAAAATTCTGTAAAGCAAAAGGAATCGTAGAAAATAAAATTTCTACGACTCCTTTTTTACTGTCCTTTAGAGTACGACTCTTATTGGGTGTCTTTTCTTTTTGGTGGACGCTAAGGGACAGCGCCCTCGCTACCGCTCGGTTGGACAAAAGGCGAAACAGTCCACCGGACTGTTTCTTAGTCGCTTCTTACCTCGCTGATGCTCGGTGTTCGCTCCCTTTTGTGGTTCGAGCCCCTTAGCAAAAAAAGTAGCATAAGCAAGGGTAAAAACGACCAAAAGCATTCCAATATCAGCCGTACTTCTCAATAGTCTTTTTATAATACTTTTCTATTAAAACAGTTGTCTTCTTGTTTTTTGGTATGCATGCCTTTTCCCACAAAGGAAGTGCTTCTTTGAAATATCCGATATGATATTCCCTCATCCAAAGAAATGCTCTGCAATAATGATCTTCAATAGTGTGCAACTCGTTCCATTTAGCGGTAGTTTTTATACCAAACCCGTAGTATACAGTAATTCCTTTCTCATCAATTCTGTAACTGTTTGGAAAAAGAAAAATGTAGCCAAGTAAACAAATGCAACCAATGACTATAATAATGGTCGCTATTGTTAGTTCTTCAGATAAAGTATATATACCAAGCAAAATGAGAACTGAGAAAATCCCGATCCAAAAGGCCCACCGCTTATTTAAAAAAAGTTTGCTTTCTTTCATTTTACATTTTCCTTTGCGGTGTTGATGGAGGAGATGAGCATAATACGAATACTTGCACAAGCAGAGTCAAGGGATTTGTATTCTTCTTCAGATATGTAATTAGTTTTGAACAGCAGTTCCAACCAATATCCGGTTTCATTTGCTTCTTTGAGAGCAATTTGCAATTTTGCAATGAAGTCTGCTTTGTCGTGAGCATATTGTGCTTCACGGATATTTGCACCGATAGATGTGCCGCTTCTGCCGATTTGATTAGAAATAATGGATTCTCGTTTTTCTTTCAGGTATTTGACAAGGTTAATAATAGACACTGCAAAATCCATTGATTGCGTTCTCAATTTGCTTTCCGACATAATAACACCTCCGCTTCATATAAATCATACTATAAAACTTGTTAGATTTCAATAATTAGTGAAGTTGCGGCAAGCCGCAGTGAAGTTATGCCTTACGGAATAGTGAAGTATTGCGCCATTGGCGCAAAGTGAAGTTAAGTGTTCCGTATATCGTGCCGAAGGCACACTTCACGCACGAAGTGCGCTTCACGTCCGAAGGATACTTCACGTTCCGAGTAAGCGGAACACTTAGTTCAAAAAAAGTACCTTTGTCTTGGTAGACAAAGGTACTTTTTTTGTTGGTGGACGCTAAGGGACAGCGCCCTCGCTACCGCTCGGTTGGACAAAAGGCGAAGCAGTCCACCGGACTGTTTCTTAGTCGCTTCTTACCTCGCTGATGCTCGGTGTTCGCTCCCTTTTGTGGTTCGAGCCCCTTAGCAAAAAAAGAAAAAGCACCCAGCAGGGTGCTTTCTTTTTTGGTGGACGCTAAGGGACTCGAACCCCTGACCTCCCGCACGTCAAGCGGAAGCGCTACCAGCTGCGCTAAGCGTCCATATTCAACTCGTCTTGCGACAACAACGGTATTATACAACACCGCAAGGTAAAAAGCAAGCCTTTATTTGCATAATTTATAATAATTTAATAACTCAAAAAAACTTGATTTGAGCACCTTTTTAAGTTAAAATTAAAGTGTAATCCACGGCAACTTTTACATATCAGGAGGGTTATTATGAAAAAAATATTAGCTTTACTTTTATCGGTTGTTATGATTATCCTTATGAGTGGTTGCGGCGCAGAAGCTGACAACAAATACACCACCGACGAGGCTGTGCCGGGTGGTGGCGACATTGGTGTAACCGACACCACTATGGAAAAGATTGACCGCAAGCTTGTTCGCACCTATGAGATAGATGCCGAAACCAAAGATTTTGACAAGGCAACTTCTACCCTTGAATCGGCTATTAAAAAGGCCGAGGGATATATCCAAAACCAATCGGTCAGCAACAATTCCTATAACGACACACGCTATATGACCCTTACCGCTCGTGTGCCTGCCGATAAGGTGGAGGAGTTTTTGACCACCCTTGGCGACGCTGTCAACGTTACCCGCCAATCCTCTAACGTAGAGGATGTGACCGACTCCTACGTAGATGTAGAGAGCCATATTGCCGCCCTTGAAACCGAGCAGACCGCATTGATGTCAATGCTTGAAAAGGCTGAAAAGCTTGATGACGTTATCTCTATCCAAAGCCGTCTGTACGAGGTTAGGGGAGAGCTTGAATCCTACAAGGCTCGAAAGAAAAATTACGACACTCTGGTGGCATACGCTACCGTGAATTTCCAACTTGACGAGGTTGAGCGCGAAACCGAAAGCAAACCCACCTTCTGGTCAAAGGCAGGTAATGCCTTTGTTGACGGATGGGAGTTTTTCGCCGCCGCCCTTTCTGCTGTTGCTATATTCCTCATTGGCGCGTTGCCCTTTATTCTGGTTATCGGCGGCGCTGTTGTAATTGCCGTTGTGATTACTAAAAAGTCAAAAAGCAAGAAAAAAGAAGTTAAAAAAGAGGAGCAGTAAAGGTGCGATTTTTAATTGTTGGTGACGTGCATTGCTACGGTCACTATGTGTTCGAAGCCATAAAGCAGGAGGGCAAAGGCGGACCCATCGATGCCGTTGTCTGCACAGGAGACCTTACCAACACGGGCGGTCAAATAGAGGTCGAAAGTGTTGCAGCTGCCGTCAAAAGCGGCCTTGAAGGTATCAACAGCGCTGCTCCCTTCATTGCCGCAATGGGTAACCACGACTATGGCAACAAGGTTAATTCTGACGAAGAAAATGCCCTTTGCCGCGCTCGGTTTGAGTCGGTTGTGGGCATCCCATACCGCTTTGTGACCAAGGTTAAGGGCTACACCTTCATCACCTTTTCGGCTCGCAATCACTCCGCCGGCTACACCGACGAGGACTACGCTTGGCTTGATGAGCAGCTGTCCACAGCCCAAAAGGATGGGCTGCCTGCATTTGTGGTGTGCCATTACAGCAGTGGCGCCTTGGGCCTTTACGGTGACGGTGGCAACAAAAAGGGCGGACGATTGGACGATGTGCTTAAAAAGCACCCTCAGGCGGTGCTCCTCAGCGGCCATTCCCACGCATTTTTGGCTAACGAGCGCTCCTTTATGCAAAGCGAGAGTGGCTACCACTCAGTCAATGCAGGCTCGCTCTGGCAGTCGGCCAAGTGGGATAATATTACGGGCAACGTGGTGGGCCACTACCTGCCTGTTGTCATCGTCGCTCAATGCGACGGCGCCACCCTTTTGATGGAAAGGGTAGACGTAATTCAGCAAAAAGCCATCGGAAAACCATGGGTTATCGCACCCGACGTGGACAATTCCATTGCCGCAAGGGCAAAGCGCGCCCCCAAAATGCGCTTTGCCGAAGGCGACCTTCAAATCACCAATGTCGGCCCCTGCGCCGCACTGATATCCTACCCACAGGCAAGCGGAGAGGTTGAGTATTACCTTGCCACCGCTACCGATAAGGATGGTGAGCAGGTCAGCGCACAGTTCACTTCTTACTACTATCTGCCCAGAGAGGGCAGGGGGCGTATGGTGATTGAGGGGCTCACACCCGATTGTGAATACAGCCTCACCCTTTGTCCCGTAGATTTTTACGGCAACCAAGGCACCCCTCTCACCGCTCGGTTTAAAACCACTCCTGCCGTCCCCACCTTTAACGAGGTGCTTTACGAGGGCCCAATTCTTGCCCATATGTGGACGGGCGACGTCGATTTCATTCGTGAAGAGGTAGGCTTTGCCACCGATTCGGATGATGTGCGCCCCTTTATTATCAGCAAAAACAGCTTTGATTTGGGCAGCAGCTTTGAGGTTTTCACTCACAATCATCGCAACCGCTACAACAACTCCGATGACGATTTCAGTTGCCTTCAGGTGGGGCGTTACACCGCCGCCACCTGTCGCACACGGGACGATAATAGGGTGGCAATCCTTGACGGCTGGCAGATAGGGGATGGCAACCCCTTTGAGTCAGACCGCGTAATTGCCACCACAAAACTGCCCTACACCATCGAATCAGGCACCGTCGGCCTCACTCTCAAAGATGGCACCCTTACTATGTGGCGAGACGATTTGCCTGCTTTGACAGTTGCGGCAGAGGGCTTCTCTGCGCCCGTAAAAGTTGCGCTGCAGTTGGGCGAAACTTGGGGTGTTTTTAAAAACTGTGCTTATTTCGACAGCATATCCGTTTTAAAATAAAAAAACCTTGATTTTTGTCACAAGGTGGTATATAATTTATCATAATAAAACAAAGAAGCAAAAACCCCGCAGTTTTTGCTTCTTTAACTTTTATATTCTATGCCCGATTTTTGGGGCATAAACTACACAAGGGGGTAAAAAATGGAGTTTGCAGGTATTAGTTTAGAGGTTCTTATTTCGGTCGCTTTTCGTTCTTTTGTGGCAGTAGTTATCGGTTGCCTTATCGGTAGCGAGCGCGCCCGCCACGGTCGTGCTGCAGGTATGCGCACCCACATTATCGTTTGCTTGGGCGCAGCTCTCACATCAATGATCAGCCTGTATGTAAGTACAGAACTTGGTTTTGGCGGTGACGTTTTGCGTATTCCTGCCCAGGTTATATCAGGCATCGGTTTCTTGGGTGCAGGTATGATCATTCTTAAAAGCAACAACGTTATCACAGGTTTGACCACCGCCGCAGGCGTATGGACAACAAGTGTAATCGGTATAGCACTTGGCTACGGTTTTTATGAGGGTGCTGTTATTGTTACGGTGCTTTTCCTTATTGCGATTGTTCTTTTTGCCAAGCTTGAACGCCGCAAAAAGGCCGCAGAGATTATTTATCTCGAAATTGACGATATGTATAAGGCAAACGAAATCGTTGAGCAAATAAAGGACGAATTTCAGGTTACCTTTACCCATCGAATGATGGCTCCCAAGAGCGGCTTTGCAGGTCATTTGGGCATAAATCTTATCATCGACCGCCGACTTGACCTTGATATTCTCAAGCTTAACCAACTTGAGCACGTGGTATTTGTTGAAGAAGAAAGTTAAAAGCTTGCGCGTTTTGTGCAAAAAAATACTAATTTTGCGATTTACCCCTGCTGTGCGGCAGGGGTATAATTTTTATAGAAATCCCCACTAAAAGGAGAAACCACAATGAGTGTTGTATTTATAACCGGCGGTTGTGCCAATACAGGCCTCGCCATAAGCAAACTTTTTGCATCAAAGGGATGGGACGTTGCCGTGTCAAGCCGCGACCGAGCCTCCTCCAATGCTACGGCAAAAATGCTGAATGCAGAATATGGCGTCACCGCCAAGGGCTATGCTCTTGAGCTGGGTGATCCCAACAGCATAGCAAAAGCCTTTGAGCAGTTTAAGGCTGATTTTGACCGTCTTGATTGCTTTGTTGCCAACGCTGCCCACCTTGGCATCGGTATGGGCACCTTTTCTACCGACGTCAATGGCTTTGACGCTGTTATGGAGGCTAATGCAAGAGGCAGCTTTCTTTGCTGTCAGCAGGCGGCGACTATTATGCGCGACAAGGGCGAGGGGGGTGCCATCGTCACCATCGGCTCAATTCAGGCCAACGGCTGCATCCGCGACCGCTTGCCTTACGCAATGAGTAAGGCCGCTCTGGCCGCAATGGTGCGCTGTCTGGCCTATGAACTTGGCGAGTATCATATCCGCGCCAACAACATCGTTGCAGGTGCCATCCACTCGGTAAGATGGGACGAAATGACTGAAGAGGCAAAGGCAGTGCGCCGTTCACGCTACCCCTTGAATCACGAGGCAGCCGAACAGGATATTGCCAACGCGGTGTTTTATCTGGGTACCGATTTGTCCAACAGCACCACCGGCACGGATTTGCTTATCGATTCGGGCCTTTCGACCTGCATTTTACCTTACACCAAGGCCGAAAATTAAGCCATTGCCTTGAAAAATAAAATAAGCTATGCTATAATTTGTGCAGTGCAAAAGCGCTGCACATTTCTTTTGGAGGAATTTCAAAATGAGCAAAAAATGGGTTGCCACCTGGTCCACCGCTCCGTCCTACAGTGAACAAAGGGTAGAAAATTATGCCCACGATTTGACCTTGCGGTATAAAATACACACAACAATTTCGGGCGAAAAAATCCGCCTTGCTTTTTCCAACCACGTCAGTAAAGACGAGGCAATCATTGATAAAATTTCCGTTGCCCCCATGGTTGACGGCATCACCTTGACCGACAAGGCGGTAGCAGTTACCTTTGGCGGCGATTCCAAATGCAAGATGGCAGCAGGTGAAACCGTAACCAGTGACGAGGTGACTTTTGCCGCCACCGCAGGTGACGATTTTGCCATAACTCTCTACATCGGTGGCTTTGTCAATATGGCCCCCGCCTGCGCCGTCTCAGGCCCCTATACCAAAAATCAATTTTGCAGAGGCGACAGCTTCGATAAGGCAGAGTTTGACCCCGCCAAATCCAATTTCACAGGCTATTGCTATTTTCTCACCGAGGTTGACCTTCTCGCCGATGAAAACTGCCGTTCAATCATTGCCTACGGCGACTCTATCACCGCCCAATCATGGCCCGAATGGCTGATGAAAAATATGGAGGATAAGGGCATTACCAATGTTTCAGTTGCTCGTCGCGCCGTCAGCGGCAGCCGCGTGCTTCGTCAATACGATTGCGTGCCTTATTATCAATACGGCATTAAGGGTGATGACCGCTTTGTGCGCGAGATTAAAACCGCAGGAGCCGATACCGTGGTTATTTTGCACGGCGTCAACGATATAATTCACCCTGAAACCGACGGCTCCAACATCTTCCGCCCTCTTTCTCATCTGCCCACCGCAGAGGAGCTTATCGAGGGTCTGCGCTTCTATGCCGATACCGCCCGCAAGGCAGGCTTAAAGGTATATATGGGCACCATTATGACCATCAAGGGTTGGCGTTCATACAACGATTTCAGAGAGCCCATCCGTCAAGGCGTTAACGAGTGGATTCGCACTACCGATTGCATCGACGGTGTGATTGATTTTGATATGTATATGAAGAGCGCCGAGGACGAGCTTACCTTCAATCCCATTTACGACAGCGGCGACCACCTCCACCCCTCAACTGCAGGTGCCCAAAAAATGGCCGATTTGGCTTTCGAAAAACTTTTCAAGGAGAAATAAAATGAAACATTTTCGTTGTCCTTGGTGCGGAAAGGCCGTCTTTACAATGGCAAGCAGATTGAGAATGGGCAATGTCAACGATGGCTATCGCTACCGCAGAAGAAATAGCGACCCCGAGTGTGAAAATTGTGGCCGCCGTGTTGCACTTGGTCAAAATTTAGTCACGTCATTGCTTTATTTTCTCCCATTTACATTTCTGTTGATAAGTTACTTGATTTTTTGTGTATGGTTGAAAATGTATACACTTTTTATAGCAATACTGTTTTTAGATATACTCATTTGTGTGGGCTACATTGTTATATTTTTGTGTGTAACGCCCCCTTTGGCTCGCCGCGACGACAAGGGCGACTGGGTTAACCCTCCAATGCAGTTTGAGATAGAGGTCGCACCCCCGATCAGCCTTCGCATCGAGCAAATCTATGCTATCCGTCTTAAGGATGTGGCCGCCGAGGACGTAAACGTAGAGTATGACAAGGTCATCCGTTACAGACAGGACGGAGCCCCCGTACATATCTTGCAAGGGGATTTTGCTCTTGAAATGGGCATTTTGGAGCCTGAATATTACAATCTCGAATATTTCAGGCTTGGCTCGCAGTTCGATGTTATTGATGCTGACGGCAATAAAATCTCCACCGGCATAATAACCCGAATGATTGAACCCGAAGAATAACAAAAACCTCAGGTATCGCAACCTGAGGTTTTACTTTTTTGTTAGGCTCCCTCCGGGAGGGAGCTGTCACCGGAGGTGACTGAGGGAGAATGCGCAATTAAAGCTACACATAGACTTATAATTTACGCAATCTCCTTCCACCGCTAAAGCGGTCCCCCTTCCTCTCGGAGGAAGGCTTTTACAGCTGCATCAATGAATTCGCAAACACTGCGAAAATCATTATCAACTTGGCGGTTTGTAAATCGAATAACCTTTAATCCGTATTCTTCAAGAACTTCGGTTCTAAACTCATCAGATTTCTTGTTTTTGTCGGTGTAATGTTCAGCACCATCTATTTCGACAACAAATTTTTAGCCAGAAGTATATTTCTTTTATTGTATTTGATAGACATTTTTACTTGCCGGTGGAGCCGAAGCCGCCTTCGCCCCTGACAGTATCGTCAAGGTCGTCCACCTCAACAAATTTTGCAGTAAGGTAGGGAGCAATCACCATTTGAGCAATGCGCTCGCCATCCTCGATGGTTTGTGCCACCTCAGAGTGGTTGTGCAGCGCTACCATAACCTCTCCGCGATAGTCGCTGTCCACAACGCCCACCTTGTTGGCAGGAGCAAGTCCGCGTTTGCATGCGGCACCGCTGCGGGCATAGATAAGCCCTGCATATCCAACGGGCACCTCAAGAGCGATGCCGGTATGAATAAACACGGTCTGGTGAGGCTTAATCTCAATTTTCTCACCATCGGTGCAAGCAAAAAGGTCAGCGCCTGCAGCAAATTCAGAGCCGTATGCGGGGATGGTTGCCGAGGGGATAAGCTTCTTAATTTTAACCTCTTGAGTAAGTGCCATTTTCAACATCTCCTAATCAATTGTATAAGTTCGGCGCCAATTTCCCTCAAGCAAGCACACCTCGCCTGCGTCAAGAGAGGCCTTGACGTCAATAATTCGCTGGTTTGACGAGCCTCTGAAAATAAGGCTCAAATCCTTAAGCTCTTCTTCAAATTTGCCGTCAACAAGCACATCGATTTGACGGAGCAGCTTCATAGCAACGGCGGGATCGCCTGCTTTGCCCTCTACAATTTCTTCAAAGGTAAAGCCACTGTAACACCACACCGATTTTTGAGGAAAGCGCTGCTTAAACTGCCCCACAAGGTCGGCAAGTGGCTCTTGATTTTCAGGCTCAAAGGGCTCGCCTCCAAGCAACGACAACCCCTCAATATGGGAGTGGTCGGCGGCGTCAAGCACCTCCCCGGCTACCTCGTCGGTGAAAAGAGAGCCATAGTTGAAATTCCAGGCATCCCGATTAAAGCAGCCTTTGCAGCGGTGGCGGCATCCGCTTACAAAAAGGGATACACGCACACCCGTGCCGTTGGCAATATCGTTTTTCTTAATGGTTGCGTAGTTCATTACAGATGAAGTACACGCTCCTTAATTTCTTGAGTTCTGCCCTGGTTCCAATACTGAGTGCCGATGTAGCCGCAGGTGCGACGGGCAACATTCATCTTTGTCTGGTCGGTGTTGCCGCAGTTGGGGCACACCCAAATAAGCTTGCCCTTGCCGTCCTCTTTAATCTGAATTTCACCGTCAAAGCCGCACTCCTGACAAAAGTCGCTCTTGGTGTTAAGCTCGGCATACATAATGTTGTCATAAATAAACTGCATTACCGATAGCACCGCTTCAAGGTTGCTCTGCATATCGGGCACCTCAACGTATGAGATGGCACCGCCGGGGGATAGAGCCTGGAACTTGGCTTCGAGAGCAAGTTTGTCGAAGGCGTCAATATCCTCGGTAACGTGCACGTGGTAGCTGTTGGTGATGTAGTTGCGGTCGGTCACACCCTTGACCACGCCAAAGCGTTTTTGCAGGCACTTGGCAAACTTATAGGTGGTGCTTTCAAGGGGAGTACCGTAAAGAGAATAGTCGATATTTTCTTCAGCCTTCCACTTGGCGGTGTACTCGTTGAGCATCTTCATAATTTCAAGGCCCAAAGCCTCACCCTCGGGCTCGGTGAGTTTCTTGCCGTTAAGTGCATATACGCACTCCCACAAGCCTGCATAGCCAAGGGAAAGGGTAGAGTAGCCGCCGTGCAAATACTTGTCGATGGTTTCGCCCTTGTTAAGACGAAGCAATGCTCCGTGCTGCCACAAAATGGGCGCAGCATCAGAGAGGGTGCCTGTCAAACGCTCGTGGCGGCATTGCAGCGCACGATGGCAAAGCTCCATTCTTTCGTCAAAAATCTGGCGGAACTTATCCATATCTCCCTGAGCAGAAAGGCCGATGTCAACAAGGTTAACGGTAACAACACCTTGATTAAAGCGGCCGTAATATTTGGGCTTGCCTTCCTCATCAAGGTAGGGGGTAAGGAAGCTGCGGCAACCCATACAGGTGTAGCAATGGCCGTCGCCCTTTTTATCCACCTTGTTTTGAAGCATAATTTTTTCAGAAATATAGTCGGGCACAAGGCGCTTTGCGGTGCACTTTGCGGCCAGTTCGGTAAGATAATAGTAGGGGCTGTCTTTGTGAATGTTATCCTCCTCAAGTACGTAAATCAGCTTGGGGAAGGCGGGGGTAATCCACACGCCGCGCTCGTTTTTAACACCTTGATAGCGTTGGCGCAAAGTCTCCTCAATAATAAGGGCGAGGTCCTTTTTCTCCTGCTCGTTCTTAGCCTCGTTAAGGTACATAAATACGGTAACAAAGGGAGCCTGACCGTTGGTGGTCATAAGAGTAACCACCTGGTATTGAATCATCTGAACGCCGTTTTTAATTTCGTTGAGCAAACGCAGTTCGGTAACGGCCGCCAGCTTTTCTTCGCTCAGCTTTTCACCGATTTGAGCCATTTCATCCTCTACCTGAGCGCGGATTTTGCGGCGGCTCACGTCGACAAAGGGAGCAAGGTGGGTCAGGCTGATGCTCTGACCGCCGTATTGGCAGGATGCAACCTGTGCGATAATCTGAGTGGCAATGTTGCAGGCGGTGGAAAAGCTGTGGGGCTTTTCAATAAGAGTACCACTGATAACGGTGCCGTTTTGCAGCATATCCTCAAGGTTAACAAGGTCGCAGTTGTGCATATGCTGAGCAAAGTAGTCGGCATCGTGAAAATGGATGATGCCCTGCTCGTGAGCCTCAACAATATCGGCGGGCAACAGCAAGCGCTTGGTAATATCCTTGCTCACCTCACCTGCCATATAGTCACGCTGAACGCTGTTGACGGTGGGGTTTTTATTTGAATTTTCCTGCTTAACCTCTTCGTTGTTGCACTCGATAAGGCTGAGAATCTGCTCGTCGGTGGTGTTAGCCTTACGCACAAGAGCACGGTTGTAGCGGTAGGTAATGTAACGACGAGCCACCTCGAAGGCGCGCTGATTCATAATCTGGTCTTCAACCATATCCTGAATTTCTTCAACGCTCAGTGAGCGGTTGACGTTTAATGCAGCGCTTTCAACGTCCTCTGCGATGCGCTTGATTTGAATGTCGGTCATACGTGCGCTGGGCACAACGCTTTCGTTGGCCTTGGCAACGGCCACTTCGATTTTGCGGCGATCAAATTCCATCTCGGCGCCGCTGCGCTTAATTATTCTCATAACTATACCTCCTATCACAAAACACTATATATTGTTAGATAATTATTGCTTTGGATAGTTATTATAACATTATATTGTGTTAATTGCAATAGCAAATGCACAATATATTGAATATTTTTATTAACAAAAAATGGCACCTGCTATATGGGTACCATTTTGTTATTTTTTAAAATATCTTTTAAACTTTTTGAATTTTATTTTGAATCTAAATTTTGAAAAGCAATATAAATAATAATCACATTCGTCACAACAACATTCATATTCGGGATGTTGGCCATTACCTAAGCATTTATTCCCATTGGCGGATGGTGTTAAAGGCGTTCCCGTGATGTCAATTATTTTGTTATTTTTCATATACTACCTCTCAATAAAAAAGCACACCCCCGAAGAGATGTGCCGAAAAAGTGATCCCTCGGTTTAGTTGCGACACTAACCATTCTAACGCAGGGTTAGAGGAATACACCTTTTACCAAGGTATTATTCCCCTGCATTAGAGTTATTCGATTAGTGTCGCATATGTATTTTATCATATTTTAATTTAATTGTAAAGATAGCAATTAAAAAAGCCTATCCTTGCATAGAGCAAGGATAGGCTAAAGTGTTTTTTATTGACCCAGCATTTTTGCCGCTTCTTTGGTAAGAATGGCGTTGATTTCCTCTGCCTTGGTGGTATCCTCGGCAACTGAGGTAACGTAAACCTTAATCTTGGGCTCGGTGCCTGAGGGACGAACCATAATGCAGTTGTTATTTTCAAGCATAAACGCAATTACGTCGGCCTTGGGCAGGGTGAGGGTCTTAACCTCGCCTGTCACACAGTCGGTGTACTGTGAGGTGAGGTAGTCAGCCACTGAAACAACCTTATAGTCGGCCACCGACTCTCTCTTTTCGGTGTGCAGGGTGTTCATGATGGTTGCCATCTGCTCCATACCGCTTGCTCCCTTAAAGGTAAAGTAGGTGGTGCGGTGCAAATAGCGGCCATACTCGGCATAGATGCCGTTAATAACGTCCACAAGGCTCTTGCCCTGGGTGCGGTAGTAGGCGGCCATCTCACAAATGAGCATCGATGCCACAACAGCATCCTTATCGCGCACGTAGGTGCCCGCAAGGTAGCCGTAGCTTTCCTCAAAGCCAAATACGTAGCGTTCGGAATGATTATCCTTTTCAAGCAGTGCAATCTGCTCGCCGATATACTTAAATCCGGTCAGAACATCCCGCATCTCGCAACCGTATTTTGTAGCAATTTTGTCACATATAGAGGTTGAAACGATGCTCTTTACAGCAACGGGATTCTGAGGCAAGGTGCCCTTTTGACTGCGGCGCATAAGCACGTAGTCAAGGAGCATTGCGCCCACCTCGTTACCTGTGAGCAAGCGATAATCCTCGCCCTCGGGCACAGCGATACCAACGCGGTCGGCGTCGGGGTCGGTGGCAAGCAAAAGGTCGGGCTTTACCTGACGTGCGAGGGCCAGAGCGCACTCAAAGGGCTGACGGATTTCGGGGTTGGGATATGGAGCGGTGGGGAAGTTGCCGTCAGGCTGCTCCTGCTCCTTAACGATGGTTACGTCGGTAACGCCGATGCGCTTCAAAATCTCGCGCACAGGCTTGTTGCCGGTGCCGTGAAGGGGAGTATAGATAACCTTAAGTCCCGACTCGCCAACAAGGTCGCTGTCAACCGATTGCATAAGCACGTTTTTGTAATAATCCTCATAGCAATCCTCGCCAACGTAGCAGATTTTACCCTCTGCCAAAGCGGTGTCGAAGTCGATGGATTTGATGCCTTCGAAAATGTCGGTATTGTTGATGGCCACTGTGATTTTGTCACATTCCTCGCCACCAAGCTGGCAGCCGTCGTCGCCGTATGCCTTGTAGCCGTTATACTCGGCGGGGTTGTGGCTTGCGGTAACAACAACGCCGCCCACACAGCCGTAGTAGCGCACGGCAAATGAGAGCATGGGTGTGGGAGCAAGTTCGGGATAAAGCCATACCTTAATACCGTTTGCGGCAAAAACGCAAGCGGCGGTGCGGCTGAACAAATCGCTGTTAATACGGCTGTCGTACGCAATGGCAACCGAGCCGTTTTTATAGGTAGCGTTAATATAATCGGCAAAGCCTTGGGTAGCGCGGCCAACGGTATAGATGTTCATACGGTTGCTGCCTGCGCCGATAACACCGCGAAGGCCTGCGGTGCCGAAGTCAAGCTCTTTAAAAAAGCGGTCCTCAATGGCGGCCTCGTCACCCTTAACCGAGTTGAGCTCGGCAGCAAGGGTAGGATCGGTCACCTTTTGACACCAAATATTATATAACTCCATAATTTTTTCTGTCATCGTCTTTGCCCCTTAAAAGTTCTTTTAACCTATTATAATATGCTGTTGGTCGGTTGTAAATGATTATTTTTTTGTATATATGGATTATAATCTCATTTAAACCCCGGCGTTGGCACCGAAGGAGGTTGATATATCCCCGAGATGGTCAACCATTTCGTATTGCTCAATGGTGCCCACGCTCTTGTCATAGGTCACCTTGGTGACGGATGCATTGGCAACCCAGGGGATGTTTTTCATCTCAACAATGGGCAGTCCTCTAAGGTGGCAGGTCAGTGCGCGGATGGGTGTGGCGTGGGTGCCGATAACCACCGTCTGCCCCTCGTGAGCGGCGGCGATAGCTTCAACCTCGGCAATAACTCGCTCTTGCAAATGGGCAACGCTTTCACCCTGAGTGCAAACGGCATTGCCAATATCGGTCAGCCAAACGGTATAGTCGGCCTCAAACTCGGCCTTAAGTCGGTCAAACTCAACGTTTTCCCATTTGCCGCTGGCAATTTCTCGCAGGCGAGTGCGGGGAATAACGCAGGTGCCCTTCATATCCGCAATAGGCTTGACGGTGTTAAAGGCGCGGCAAAGGTCACTGGAATAAACAGCGTCAACCTTAATATTCTCAAAAAAGGATGCTGTTCGCTCGGCCTGCTTATAGCCTAATTCAGACAAATCCAAATCGGTGTGACCCAAAAAGCGGCGGTACAAATTGCCCTTGCTCTGGCCGTGGCGGATAAAATACAAGGTGGTCATAAGTATAGCTCCTGACGATTTCAACTTTGTTGAATCATTATATCACAAGCAACCGTTACTTTCAACAAAAGGACAACAAAAAACCCCCGAATCAAAAGATCGGGGGTTTTTGTGATTCTCAGATTAGTCCTGAGCGATAGCTTCAACGGGGCAACCGTCAGCGCAAGCACCGCACTCAATGCAGGTAGCAGCGTCAACTACATAAGTAGCATCGCCCTCGCTGATTGCACTTACAGGGCACATACCCTCGCAAGCACCGCACTTAATGCAAGCGTCAGAAATCTTGTAAGCCATAATCAGTAATCTCCTTATTCCGTTGCCGCGCGTAGCAACTGATATAAGTTTTAACCTGCCTCGCGCAAGGCAGGGGTATTAACAAATAATATAATAGCACAAAACACAAAAAATTCAATAGTGATTTTTTGTAAATTTCGGTCAGCCCTCAGCCGAAGGCTGCTCCTCCTGCTTTTTGGGAGCAGAATTGTGCATACGTTTAACGTCGCAGCAGTCAAAGATGATGGGCGCGTCGTTATCCTCAAAGCGCACCTTAACCTTTTGCTCAAGCAGGCTGACCGACAAAACGGTGCCCACACCCTGGGGAGTTTTTACCGTTGCGCCAACCTTGGGGGTGATTTTGAGCAGCTCGTCATAAACGTTTTGCTCATAGTTAAGGCAGCACATAAGACGGCCGCAGGTGCCTGAAATCTTAACGGGGTTAAGAGATAAACCCTGCTCCTTGGCCATTTTGATAGAAACGGGATGAAAATCGTTCAAAAAGCGTGAACAGCAGAAGGGCTGTCCGCAAATGCCAAGTCCGCCAAGCATTTTGGCCTCGTCGCGCACGCCGATTTGGCGCAACTCAATGCGAGTGTGAAAAACAGAAGCCAGATCTTTAACCAGTTCTCTGAAGTCAACTCTGCCGTCAGAGGTAAAGTAAAAGAGAATTTTACCCCCCTCAAAGGCATATTCAACGTCAACCAGCTTCATATCAAGGTTGCGCTCGATAACCTTTTCTTCGCAGATTTTAAGGGCCTCTTTTTCTTTTTTGCGGTTTTCTTCATAGTGGCGGCGGTCGGCATCGGTAGCACGGCGCTCAACCTCGCGCAAGGGGGGCACAACCGACTCGTCGGGCACCTGCTGATTGGATGCGGTGACTTCGCCGTATACCAAACCGCGAGAGGTAGACACGATAACGTGCTCACCCTTTTCGTACTTATCACCCTTGGGGTCAAAGTAGTATGCCTTGCCGGCATCTTTAAATCTGACAGAAATAACTTCGGTCATTTTATACTCCATTCTGTCGTTACAGCGACTACATATCAATTTTCAAGAGCGGCAAACAAGGCCGCGCAAAAGCAGGTAATAAACAGACCGCCGCCCATATTGGACTCGCAATCCTCGGCAGCACGACGGCAAATTTTGCACAACTCAAGCAGCTGCTCTGCCGTAAGGGATGCGGCAAGCAGACGGCGCACGTCGTCCTGCTCAAAGGGGGACGCACTGCCGCAGCGCATATTAAGGGCATCGTGCATAACGGTAAACATAGCCTCGGCCACACCCTTTTGAGCGGATCTGTCGCGCTCATAGGTTTTCATAGCCTTGTGCAGCTCAATTTCGTTTTCAAGCAGCAACGCCGCCAATCGCTCGCCGTCGGCAATATAGCCGCGAGCCCCTGCCAAAATATCCAGCGCATCACCAATGGTGCCGCCGCGGCAGGCAGAGCGCACTTCACTCTCCTCATATTGGGGGTGGTTGGCAAGAATATACTGCACCGCCTCGTCAACGGCGGGCGCAGTAAGAGAAAACACCGCCGAGCGTGACACAACGGTGCCAAGCAGCTGACGGGTATAATTGCAGGTGAGAATAAACATAGCCGACTTAGGCGGCTCCTCAAGCACCTTAAGTAAAGCGTTTTGCGCCTGAGCATTCATAAGCTGGGCGTCGGGAATTATAAAAACACGCTTGGCCGATTGGTTGGGCAGGATATACGCATCCTCACGCACACTGCGAATTTGGTCAACAGTGATGGCCGACTTGTCGGGCAAAACCACCGACACGTCGGGGGATTGACCTGCAAGGCAGGATGAGCATCTGCCGCAAGGGGGATTATCCCCTGTGCAGGCGGCAGCGCGAGCAATCAGCTTGGCAAGGGTAAGACGGCCTGACCCCTCTGCACCCTCAATAATCAGGGCGTGAGGCAAGCGAGCCCCCTCAATCATGGATTTTAAGCGTGATATTACTTCGCCATTGCCTACAAAGCTGCTAAAGCTCACAGCTTTTCAAACCTTTCAACATCGGTTACAAATATGGTTGCACCGCCAACGGTAACTTCAACGGTAGAGGCCATAAACTCGCCACTGTATGCAGCCATATCGGGCAAAAGCTGGGTGCGCTTGCTTGAATACTTGCGGATGATTTCAAGCACGGCGTCAACCTTTTGCTCATCAACACCGATAAGGAAGGTGGTGTTGCCAACCTTCAAAAAGCCGCCGGTGGTTGCAAGCTTGGTAACTGAATAGCCCGATTTGGTCAGGGCGGAGGATACCGAAGGTGCATCATCATTGTTAACTATTGCAAAAATAAGTTTCATACAGCGAAACCTCCTTGTGTTTTCATATAATTATTATAACATCAACAGACGGTTTATGTCAAGCAACTGATGTCGTTTGAGATCTATAAGTATTTTGATTTTTGTAAACAAATAAATATTGCTCTTGCTGACAAAATGTGATAAAATAAACTTTATACTTATAACTATTTTTCGGAGTGATATTTTTGAGCAGAAAAAGATGGCTTGTCGCACCCTATGACAAGGCTCTTGCAAGTGAACTTGCCGAGGAGTGCGACATTGACGCACTCGTTGCGCTTATATTGGTTTCAAGGGGCCTTTGCGACCCTTTTGAGGTTGAGGAATTTTTGTCTGACGATCAGCAGCTTGGCGACCCATTCGAGCTTTTGGATATGGATAAGGCCTGCGAGCGCATCAACACCGCTATTGAGCAGAATGAGAAAATCTGTGTTTACGGCGACTACGATGCCGACGGAGTTACCTCCACCGCAATTTTATATACATACCTCAAAAGCAGAGGAGCCGACGTTTCCTACAAGGTGCCTGAAAGGTCAGAGGGCTATGGCATAAGCATTGCCGCCGTCGACCTTATGCACAGTGAGGGCGTTAAACTTATAATCACAGTTGACAACGGTATAACTGCTGTTAAAGAGGTGGCACACGCGACCTCTTTGGGCATCGACACCGTCGTTACCGACCACCACCTGCCTCAGGGTCAACTGCCCGATGCAGTGGCGGTTGTTGACCCCCACCGTGAAGATTGCCCAAGCACCTTTAAAGAGTATGCAGGCGCAGGCGTTGCCTTCAAGGTGGTTTGCGGACTTGAGGGCGTCAGCGGTGAAGAATTGTGCGGCCTCTATGCCGACCTTGCCGCCATCGGCACCATTGCCGACGTTATGAAGCTTACCGACGAAAACCGCCTTATTGTAAAGCGCGGTGTTGAAAATATTGAAAATCGTGCCGGCGTCAGAGCGGTTATGGATGTGGCTTCTCTGCGCAAAAGAGGCATCACAGCCACCACCGTCAGCTACGGCATTGCTCCCCGACTTAATGCAGCAGGCAGAGTGGGCAGCTGTCTTCGCGCCGTAAGGCTGCTCACCGAAGAGGATGAGTCGGCCGCCGCAGCCTTGGCTGCCGAAATTAACGAGGCCAACGTCCTTCGCCAACAGCTTGAGCGTGATATTTCCGAACAGGCAACTGCCCTTATTGAAAAAGAGGGAATGCAGTACGACAGGGTAATCGTGGTCTACGGCGAGGGCTGGCATCACGGAGTTATCGGCATCGTTGCATCACGAATTTGCAACCGATACGGCCGACCTGCCATCGTTCTGTCCAATGAGGACGGAATTGCCGTCGGCTCGGCTCGCAGTGTGGGCGAGTTCTCACTTTACGATGCCATTTCATCTTGCTCCCATTTGCTCACTCGCTTCGGCGGTCACGCACAGGCAGCAGGCGTTTCACTTAAAATGGAAAATGTGGATGAGTTCAGACGGGCCATCAATCAATATGCTGCCGAACGATATGACGATATGCCTTTCGACGTGCTTAATATTGACTGCCGTCTGCGCCCCACCGCCTTTACCCCTGCAATGGTTCACTCGTTGGATGCCTTGGCACCCTTTGGTGTGGGCAACCCCTTGCCCGTCTTCGGCCTGTTTGATATGACCATCGACCGCATCACCCCCGTTGGCAACGGTGGCCACTTAAGACTCGAGGTCAGCCGTGACGGCGGCTCTGTGAACGCAATGCTTTTCGGCTGTTCAGCCGACCGCCTTGGCTATCGCAAGGGGGATAAGGTTGACCTTGCCGTCAACGCCGAAATTTCAGAGTATATGGGCCACGAGCAGGTGACTATAACCGTCAAAGGCATCCGCCCTGCAGGCGTGGATGAGGATGAAACCTTGTCACAGATAAGATTGTTCGAACGCCTTATGCGCAACGAGGATACGGGAACTGCAACCCTTTCCCGTGATGATATAATCAAGGTCTACCGTGCTGCCCAAAGCGGGTTTTCGGGCAATGAGGAGGCTTTGGCAATGCAGTGCACACTGGGTTATTTTGCAACCCGCGCCGCTGTGGAGGTGCTTAGTCAGCTTGGCATCATAAGCTACACCTGCGACGGCGGCAATATTCAGCTCACTCTCAATGCTGTTGAGGGCAAGCTGCAGCTTGAAAATTCAGAAATTTACAGACGGCTTAACTAAGCCTGCTGAAAGGAGCGACGGTATATGCAAACTCTTGAAAACGGAATGGAAATATTGCTTGAAGCGATGAAAAAGCAAGGCGGCAATTACGATACCGCCGCCATTCAGCGCGCCTACGACGTGGCAAAGGCGGCCCACGAGGGTCAGCTGCGTCTGTCGGGTGAAGAGTATTTCTGGCATCCCCTGAAGGTGGCCGAAATTGTAATCTCCCTTGGTATGGACAGCGAATCGGTAGAGGCAGCGCTTCTTCACGATGCCGTTGAGGATACCGCCATGACCGCCGAGGACGTAAAGCGCCAATTCGGTGAAAACGTGGCTCTGCTTGTTGAGGGCGTTACCAAGCTTGGTAAGATTGACACTGCCTCTCGCGAGGAGCAGCAGGCCGAGAATATCCGCAAAATGCTTATTGCAATGGCGGCGGATATTCGCGTTATCATCATTAAGCTTGCCGACCGCCTGCACAATATGCGCACACTGAAGGCGCAAAGCACCTACAAACAGCTTGAAAAATCTCTTGAAACCATTGAAATTTATGCACCCATCGCACACCGCTTGGGTATCCGCGCCGTTAAGGAAGAGCTTGAGGATCTGGCTATCTCCTACCTTGACCCCATCGGCTATGAAGAAATTGAAAATCAGCTTGAGGCCAACCGTAAATATCGCGACACCTTCATTCAAAGCATCAAGGAGCGCATTAAAGAGCGCCTTGGGGATGCTATCCCCAACCTTTCTATCGAGGGCCGCGTAAAATCCATTCACGGCATATACCGCAAGATGTATATGCAAAACAAGCAGTTTGAAGAAATTTACGACATTTATGCCCTGCGCGTTATCGTCAACACAGTTACCGACTGCTACAACGTTCTGGGCCTTGTTCACGAGATGTTCCGTCCTATCCCGGGCCGCTTTAAAGACTACATCTCCACCCCCAAATCCAACCTTTATCAGTCACTGCACACCACCGTTATCAGCCGTGAGGGGCTGCCCTTCGAGATACAAATCCGCACTTGGGATATGCACCACACTGCCGAATACGGAATCGCCGCCCACTGGAAGTATAAGTCGGGTATCAGCGGCTCTGACGAGCGCTTTGAGGAGCGCCTCGCCTGGATAAGACAGTTGCTGGAATCTCAAAACGACTCCGACGATGTAGGCGAAATCGTGCAAACCATCAAGACCGATCTGGCTCCCGAGGATGTTTTCGGCGTTACCCCCAAGGGTGACGTTATCAGCCTGCCCGTAGGCAGTACCGTCATCGATTTTGCCTATGCCATTCACTCGGCGGTTGGCAACAAAATGGTGGGCGCCAAGGTGGCAGGCCGCATCGTGCCACTTGAATATCAGATTTCAACGGGTGACGTTATCGAAATTATAACCACCTCTCAGGCCGACCGTGGCCCAAGCAGAGATTGGCTTAAAATAGTAAAAACCAGCGAGGCAAGAAGTAAAATCCGCGCCTGGTTTAAAAAGGAGCGCCGCTCCGAGAATATCGAAACGGGCAAGGCAGAGGTTGAGCGTTCGCTCCGTCAGGCCAACGTTCGTATAAGTGATGAGGATTACGAAGCCCTCATTGCCGATTTGGCTGAACGATATCAATGCTCCACCCCCGACGATTTCTATGCAAAAATCGGCTACGGCGGCTTGATTTTCTCCAACATCGTTCCTTCTATTAAGGACAGATTCCGTCAAAAGCCTCAAAAAGATATCGCAGCAATGGTATCCTCTGACAACGAGTCGGCATCTTCCGACGGCGTTGTTGTGGAGGGCATCGACAACTGCCTTGTAAAGCTTTCACGCTGCTGCTCACCCCTGCCGGGCGACAGCATTATCGGCTTTATCACACGCGGCCACGGTGTGTCGGTGCACAAGCGCGATTGCACCAACGTGCCCAAGGATTTAAGCCTTGCCGATGAGCCGGGCAGATGGATTCCCGCCCATTGGTCGGTCACAAGAAGCAAGTCCTTCTGTGCCGGCTTGCAGGTGCACGCCATCGACCGCGACGGCATTTTGGTGGATGTATCCACCGCCGTGCTCAATATGCGCATCAAGATGACGGCAGTTACCGCCCGTCAGCTTAAGGATGGCAACTGCGCCATCGACCTTACCGTATGTGTCGAGGGTGTTGAGCATCTTAAATCGGTTATTGCCAAACTTTCGGCAATCAACGGAGTATTATCGGTAGAAAGGCCGGTGTTATAATGCGTCTGCTTGTTCAGCGTGTCAAAAAGGCCTCGGTCACAGTTGAGAGCGAGGTAGTCGGCAAAATCGACAGCGGCTTTCTCATTCTTGTGGGTGTAGCCCCCGAGGATGACGAGATAATTTGCGAAAAAATGGCCCAAAAGGTATCTGCCATGCGCGTGTTTGAGGATGCCGACGGCAAGATGAACAAAAGTGTTGCCGACATAGGCGGCAGCTTTCTCGCCGTGTCCCAGTTCACATTGTATGCCGATTGCCGCAAGGGCAACCGTCCCTCCTTCACGGGCGCTTGCGAGCCTCAAAAGGCCAACCGACTTTATGAGTGTTTTTGCGCTAAAACCGAGGAGCTTGGGATTAAAACCGCCCGAGGAGTTTTTGGCGCCGATATGCAGGTCGAGCTTATCAACGACGGCCCCGTCACCGTAATGCTCGACTCCGACGAAATAATCAAAAGGTGATAGCGTGAAATATCAGTCCTTTATTCAGAATTCCTGCTGCAATACTTATATAATCTATGGCAAAAACGGTGATTGCGCCGTCATCGACCCCGGCTATGAGGGTACCGACGGCTACAACGCTGCCGCCAAGCTGGGTGCCAAGCTTAAGTATATTTTGCTCACCCACCGCCACAGCGACCATCTGCTTGGCGCACTGCCTCTCAAGAGGCTGACGGGTGCCCAAATTGCCATTCATCAGGCCGACGAGTGCGGCCTGCAAAACCCCGACGACAGCCTTTTTTATTTCGTGTCGTCCTACTACTTCGACAAGCAGGAATGCGGCAATGCCGACCTTCTGCTCACCCACGGAATGACCCTTGACGTCGGCGGCGAAGCCCTCACCGTCATCCACACACCGGGGCATAGCGCAGGCTGTGTCTGCTTTGTGGGTGATGATGTCATATTCAGCGGCGACACCCTTTTCGCAGGCGGTATGGGCAGGGTAGACTTTCCCACGGGTGACGCGGCTATAATGGCCGATTCCCTTATAAAACTCAGCGAAATGGATGAAAGCCTGACCCTTTGCTCAGGTCACGGCCCCATCTCAGATATTAAAACAGAAAAACACACCAATCCATATATAAGGATGGCTAGAAATGGTACTTTGTACGGTTAACAACACCTTTAAATATGAGTTAGAGAACATCTGCCGACTCTTTTTCCCCTTTGAAAAAATCACCCTTTTCGACACACCTCAGGCGGCATCAGCCGATGAGCTGTGGGCAGCAGCCTATCTTGCCGAGCAGGAAGGCGTCGCAACCCTTTTGGTGCAGTTCAAGGCGGGAGATTTTGAGCGCAAGGGTCAAAGCACCTGCGCCGCCGCAGACACCGCCGAATGTGAGCGGCTGTTGGCGGTGCTGCTTTTTGATATTCTCTGCGAATATACCGATTTGCGCCCGGGCTGGGGTATCCTCACGGGTGTGCGACCGGGCAAGCTGATGCGCCGCCTGAGCGACACAATGGGAGTAGCAGGCGCACAGCAATACTTTGCCGAAAAGCTGCTTGTCACCACCGAAAAGATTGCTCTTTGCACCGCTGCATCAGAAAATGAACAAAAGATAATTGCAGCCTCTAAGCCCAAGGATTTCAGCCTATACTTTGCCATACCTTTTTGCCCCACCCGTTGCAGCTATTGCTCCTTTGTCAGCCATTCGGTTGAGCATTCAATGGGGCTTATGGACGACTATGTTAAGCTGCTTTGTAAGGAGTTAGAGGTAACGGGCAAAATTGCTCGCGAGCTTGGGCTCAATCTCTCTACCGTCTATGTTGGCGGCGGCACCCCCACCACCTTGTCGGCCGATCAACTTGAAGTATTGATGGATAGCGTCAGCCGCAATTTTGACCTCACCTCATCCACCGAGTATACTGTGGAGGCAGGTCGCCCCGATACAATCACTGCCGACAAGCTGCGCGCCATTTTGCGCGGCGGCGCAACCCGAATATCCATCAATCCCCAAACCCTCAACGACGACGTGCTGCGCGCCATCGGTCGCCGCCACACCGCAAGTGAGGCTATCGATGCCTTTAACCTTGCCCGTCAGGTGGGTATGAATAACATCAATATGGATTTGATTGCAGGCTTGCCTGATGACAGTGTGGCATCCTTTGAGCGCACCCTTGACGGCGTGCTTGCTCTCGACCCCGAAAGCATAACGGTGCACACCTTGTCAATGAAACGCTCCTCCCGCCTCACCACGGGCGGCGAGATGCCCGATGCCCTTCAGGCCAAGGCGGCAGGTCAGATGCTCAAAATGACGGGGGAGAGGCTGCAACCCAATTACGAGCCCTACTATTTGTACCGCCAATCCAAAACGGTGGGCAACCACGAAAACACGGGCTACGCAAAAAAAGGCTATGAATGCCTATACAACATTTTTATGATGGATGAAACTCACACCGTTTTAGGCTGTGGCGCCTCAGGTGTTACCAAGCTTAAAAAGGGTGAAAACACCATCGAGCGCATTTTCAACTACAAGTACCCCTACGAGTACATTTCAAATTTTGACGAAATTTTGCGCCGTAAGGATGGCATCAAGCCCTTCTACGATGACGTAATATTGTAAAAAAAGCCTATGTGTGCCAATGCACACATAGGCTTTGATTTATATCTCAATTTCAAACACAAATTTTTCAAGCAACCGTATGGGATGATATGCAAGCTTTGCCTTGCGCAGGCCCAAATCTCCCGTGTCATCCTCGCGGTTGATAAACTGCACGCCCTTGCCAAAGTGAGCGGCAAAGCGGTTGTTAAGGGTTTGATAAGCCCCCTTCACGTTGCGGTCGGCCTTTTCAATGTGAACGTAAAGGGTATCTCCCAAAATCTCACCTGCCGAAAATCCAACCACCTTGCCCTCGGCATAAAGCACACCGCCGAACATTCCATACAAGTCATCCTTTTCAAGCACCCGGCGCACAAGATTGTTTTCGGCGTTTTTATCCTCGTTCAAATCGGCCAACGAAAAACTGTCAAAAAACTCGCGCACCTCGTCAAGGTTATCTTCACTCAGCACCTCAAATTTTCCGTCGGGGAAAAGGCGGCCAAACTGACTTATAAGATTGCGCTGACCCCCGAACCTTTTGCCCGAAAGGTTGATTAAATCTTCGGACGAATAAAGGTAGTCAAAAAGCTCCGTCTGTGGGTAAGAGTTGACCACCTGAAGCCCCTCAAAGCAGTGGGTATACTCGGTCGGGATAGCACAAAAGCGGATTATATTGCTGCCCTGCTCCTTTTCGTGAGCAATGAGTTTTTTCACCCCTGAGGCCACGTCTTTGCAAATGGGCAAGCCATAATAAATATCGCCGCCCTCCTCGTGGTAGCGGATAAAAAGGGCGTCCTCATCTATGGCAAATTCAATATCGTACAGGTCGCGCCACATAAAAACTCCACCCACTGTGTAATCGCAGGTGGGATGGCTTGTCAACTCAAAAAACGGGCGGCATATATCTACATGCAGGTCGGTTAAAAGGTTAAATTGCATTCTGTTGCTCCTCAAAGGCGGTAAAGTATACACATATTATACACCTGCAAAACGGGGGATACAAGTGCAAATAATATAACAAACCTTGCAAAATGTACGGCTATGGTATAGTATTATACAAAAGGGGGTGGGATAATGCGATACGGCAAAATTGTGCAAGGCAAATTCATAAGCCGCCCCAACCGTTTTATTGCTAACGTAGAGGTTGACGGTCAGCCCCAAGTGGTGCACGTCAAAAACACGGGCCGCTGCAAAGAGCTGCTTCTTCCCGACGCTACCGTGTGGCTTGAGCAATCGACCAATCTCAACCGCCGCACAGCCTACGACCTTGTGGGCGTCAAAAAAGAGCGGCAGGGCAAGCCGCCGCTTATAATAAATATGGACTCTCAGGCTCCCAACCAAATTGCAGAGGAATGGCTTAAGGTCAGCGGACTTTTTTCGGCAAACGCCACCTACCGCAGAGAGTATACCCACGGCAAATCCCGATTTGACTTTTATATATGCGACGGGCAGCGCAAGGCCTTTTTAGAGGTCAAGGGCGTCACTCTGGAGCATGACGGAGTGGCAATGTTTCCCGACGCCCCAACCCTTCGTGGGGTAAAGCACGTCAACGAGCTTGCCGCCGCTATTGATGAGGGGTACGAAGCATATATACTTTTCGTCATTCAAATGAAGGGTGTCACCCTGTTTAAGCCCAACGATGCCACCCATCCCGAGTTCGGCGACAGTTTGCGCCGCGCCGCAAAGAAGGGCGTGCAGCTTCTCGCTGTGGATTGCATAGTAAATCACCCCACCGTCACAGCTGACGAGTTGGTCAAAATATCAATTCAGGAGGATTAAATATGGTTGTGTTGCGAATAATCAGAAACATATCGCTAATTGTCATTCCTATTATGGCAGCATTGGGCCTTATTGGCTTTTTAGTTGGCTCTATAGGCCATATCAGCGATACCAACGGCCGTTACAACTATGCCATTCAGTGCATTGATGAAGAGGATATAGTGGGCGGTACCTATAACTCTCGCGGCAAAGTTTCCCAAAAGGATGCAAGCTTCGAGGGCATACATTTAGGCACCAAATACTCATCCAAAAAATTCACGGGCGTTCAAAAGCTTCATTCCGCCACCGTTCCCAAGGGCTCCAAAATAAATGTGGCGCTGATAAGCTATAAGGTTCATTCAGGCAACTTTTCCTTCCTTGTGGCCATCGACGGCAAAATTGCAGGGGATGTGCGCTCCGACCATTCAGGCACCGCATTCTTTTATCTTGATAACCCCGAAAAGGATGTTCAGGTGGATTATTACATAGTGGGTGAAAGCGCCAATTTTTCATTTATCACCGAAACCGAGTTTAAATGATTAAAAAAACATCATTTTTGGTTAAAATGTTTTATTGAACAATGGGCTTAAAATCGTTACTATTTGATTAGAAAAAAGCAGAGGTGTAAATATGAAAAAAGCAGTATTTATAACAGGCGCACATCGTGGCACAGGCTACGGCATCGCCGAGCTTTTCGCATCAAATGGCTGGGACGTATTTATCACAAGCCGCGACCAAAACTCTGCAGAGATTGCAGCCCAAAAGCTTGCCGAAACCTATGGCGTTTATGCCAAGGGCTACGAGTGCAACATCCGCAACGAGGCTCAGATTATCAATATTTTTAAGGATATCGACGCATCGGGCCGCTTTGTTGAAACGGTCATTCTCAACGCCGCAAACATGGGGTTCCGCCCCGAAAATCCGGGCGCAGGTCAGGATTTTTGGACTGTCCCTGCAGAGGAGTTTGGTGAGGTTTTCGAAACCAACCTTGTATGGAATTTCACCATCATCCGTCAGGCTGCTATAAGAATGAGAGAGCAGCATAAGGGCTCGGTGGTTTTCATCAGCTCCAACACCGCTTACAGAGCCATTCCCAACCGCGCCGCCTACTCCGCATCAAAGGGCGGCATCAATTCCCTTTCAAAGGCGCTTGCAGTTGACCTTGGTCCCTACGGCATTCGTTGCAATGTAGTGCTGCCCGGCACCATCAAAACCGAGCGCTGGGTACAGATGGGCAGCAAGCAGATTGTTAACGGCACTCTTACTCCCATCGGCGACATCTCCGATTTTGAAGATTTGGCCAACGCCTGTTGGTATTTCGGCACCGACCTGTCCAAAAACGTGACAGGCTCTGAACTGATTCTTGACGGCGGTATGAGCTGCCAACTGTACCCCCAACTTCTCAACGAGCTTAAAAGAAAAGCAATGGCAGAGGAATAATCAAAAGACTCGCAGTTAGATACTGCGAGCCTTTTTTATTTGAAAGGCAAGGTAAACCGCACTGCTTGCAAGGCATTCTGCCCCAACTTTTATAATAAGCGGAGCAGCCGAAAATATCTGCCCTGCCAGGTATCCCACCGCCAAAGCAGGCACCAGCGCAACAAGGGGCGCGCCAATCCATTTGGCAAGGTCAAAATGCACCTCAGCCTTTTTTATCAGCCTTGCAAGGCACAAAAAGCAGGTAAGAATGTTGCTTGCCGCCATAATTAAAACAAAGCCCTTGATACCCGTTGAGCCAAGCGCAATAACAATCAGCGCAAGGCGCACCACTCCGTCAATAAGGTTAAACTTAAACAAATCGTTCTGGCAATCAAGCCCCTGCAAGCACCCCGTAGCAATGCTTTCAAGGTACATCAGCGGCACAAGGGGAGCCAACACCTGAACAAAAAATCCAACCTCACCCTCGGTATAAAGCAGGCGGCTGATATCCCTGCCGAAAAGGGCAAAAATCCCACCGATAAGCAGGGAAGCGGCGGCAGTGACCGATAAAAGCCTGCTCACCGACCTGCTTATGGTTATGCGGTCGCCTTTAGCAGCGGCACCCGAAAGCTCGGGCACCGTCAGCGTGGCAAGTGAGGATAAAAAGGAGGCAGGAAAGAAGATTAGCGGCAAAGCCATCCCTTTAAGGTTGCCATATTGAGAGAGTGCCAAGCCTTTGTCACCGCAAAAGGCAGCAAGGTAAAAGGGCACCATCATACTTTCGGCAGTACGCAACCCCGTGGTGAGATAACGGCCTGCGGTAATGGGCGCGCCAATTCGCAGCAGATTACGTGCAACCCCCGTCATATCCTCCTCTTTGGCAAGGCTCACACCTTGCTTTTTTCGGTGAATTTTATACCCAACCACCGAGTAAATGCAGGATACTGCCTCAGCTACACCGTCGCCGAAAATGATAATGGCGCAGGCAAGGCTCAAATCGGTGTGAGCAATTTGCCCCATCACCCCAAGAATAACGGCCATACGAACCGTCTGCTCAAGCAGCACCGCCAACGACGGAGTTACCACCTGCCTATAGGCCACAAAGTAGCCCTTCACACAGGCCGACACCGCCATAAAGGGCAGAGAAAGCGCCAACAGCTTAAGACTCAACTCGGCGCGTGGGTCTTTAATCCATAAGGCGGCGATGGGTCGGGCAAAAATAACCACCGCTGCCGACGATACAACCGCAAGCGCCAGTGCAATAGTTATGCCGCGCCCCATAATCCGCCCCACCGCCCTGCGCTTAGAGCAAGATAAGGCCTCGCTTACAAGTCGGGTTACTGCGGTGGTGATGCCGCTGCCTGCAAAGGTGGCAGCAAGCATATAAAAGGACAAAATCAGCTGATAAAGTCCCATACCCTCGCTGCCGATGGCGTTGGCAAGCCAAATTCTGAAAAGCATCCCAAGCAGCCGCAATATCAAAGAGGTGAGGGTGAGAATGGCGGCGTTTTTAAAAAACCGACCTGCCTTGAATTTCACGTCCGCCACCCTATCACCTCAAATCGTCATATGCCGACGCCATTGCATCCCAGGTCACTGCCCCAACCACTCCGTTGGGAGTAATGCCGAAGCGCTGCTGAAAAGCCCTTACAGCGCGGTCGGTCGATTCACCGAACACACCATCAACCTCCACCGACGGAATATCGGTATAGGTCTGACTGAGCACCTGCAGCCACTGCTGAATAGTCCGCACACTTTCGCCCGTAGCACCAAAGCGAAGCACACCGCCGGGATAAAGAGGCAGACCCTCCTCCCCAACGGGAGAGGAGGCTACGATGCCTCTATAGGTGCGGTAGATTTCATTCCAGGTAGCACGCCCCACAATGCCGTCTTGGTCAAGATTGGCATAACGCTGAAAGGCGCGCACAGCATCCTCGGTGGCTTGGTCAAACTGTCCGTTCATAGTGAGCTTAGGGATAAAATCGTTATATTGAGCAATCACGCGCAGATAGTATTGAAGCACGCGAATATCGTCGCCACTGTCCCCGGGGCGCAGCACCTTAGCAAAGGTTTGAGGTATCTCACCCATAGCAATGCCCTCGCTGTCAAGCTCGGCAAGGCGCTTGACCGAGGCATAAATATAGGCGATTCTGTACCAAGTGGCGTTGCCCACGATGCCGTCGTCGGTCAGCCCAAACACCTGCTGAAACCGCTTGACGGCGGCGGTGGTGCGAGAGCCAAATATTCCGTCCGCCTTGGGTATGGTGGGTATACCGGGGTAGTTTCGCGCAATGCGGTTAAGTCGCACCTGCATCAGCTGCACGTCGTTGCCCACGTCCCCCTCCCGCAAAGGGATGCCGGGGTATGAGGGGGTGTTGACGGCAACGGGCGCCCCTGACACAATGTCGATGTCGTCACCATAATAATATTGCAAAATCTCATAGGGGCCCAGCCCCTGCTCTGCAAGGTCAACCGTGTCCCATTGCTTAAGCCCCTCACAGTCCACACCCCTACCGCTGCAATAGGCGGTAAAAAGAGGCTCCGTGCTGCCCTGCCGCCGCACATAGCTGTTAAAAATATCGTCAACAATTAACGAAATGTTGTCAAAAACACCTCTGTCCTGAGCATAGGATTGGTCGAATGCGGTGGACGAGGTTATATCAAAATCGTACCCCTGCGACCGATACCATTCGGTATAAATTCGGTTAAGGGCAAAGGAAATCTGCGCATAAATGTTGGCGCGCAGCGCACTTTCGGGCCATGTGGGATAAATCTCCCCCGATGCAACGTTCTTTATGTAGTCGGGAAAGCTGACCGTCACGTTGGGCGCATCAGAGGAGGGCGGCCCCAAATGCACCACAATGCTTTCGGGAATAATGGGTTGAATGGCCACTCTGCCACCCCCTTACTCAAGCTCGGGCAGCGGAATAAGCTGCGCGCTCACAAGATTGGTCAAACCGCTAAAAATGGGCACACTCTCACTTTTGAAGGGTAAAAACCCATCCTTAACCACCTCAACAGAGCAGGTGTTGGGGGATGTAATCTCTTCAAAATCGGTGGGCGCGCTTGGCGCCGCTTTAAGGGTAATGACGTCGGTCATACCGTCTCGGTCGGTGAGAAGGGTAGCAGTAAGCACACCCTCATTGGTGGTGACGGTCACAAGAGCGCCCTCAACGGGCAGGGCTTTGTCGGCGGTGAAAGCACGAACCTGCAGATACCCCGACTCATCAGCCTCGGGAATGTCCGACAACTCAGCTGATATGTATTCCTCTCCCTCGCTTTGAATAGGAGGCAGAGGAGGCGGCTCGCTGATGGGCATCGGCTCACCAGGAAGAATAATAGGCATCTCCACAGGCTGATTGGGCTCTGTGAAGGGTGCGGCAGGAGTATTTTCGGGTTGTGGGTGCTTTTTGTGATACTCCATCAGCTGCCTTGTATATTGCTCAACCAATTTTTCAAAATCCGTGGGCATTGCATACACACTCCTTTTAAATTGCTTTGATATTATTTATATGCGCCCGACCGACGATTATCCATTGACGGTAGAGGGGATTTTGTGTATAATGCAAATATAAATAAAAAAACAGGTGACGCTTATGAAAATTTGCGAGAGCATTCAGACCAAAGTAACAAAAAACTGCGACGTATTTGTCGCAGGCGGCGGTATTGCAGGCATAGCAGCCGCCTTGGCAGCCGCCCGAGAGGGAGCCAAGGTTATACTAGCCGAGCGTGAATATATGCTTGGCGGCCTTGCCACCGCAGGCCTTATCACCATCTATCTGCCCCTTTGCGACGGAATGGGCAAGCAGGTTTCCTTCGGCCTTGCAGAGGAGCTGCTGCGCCTATCTGTTACCGATGATTTGATTGAGGCCAAAAATCCTGTCCATTGGTTTGCCGATTACGATGTCGAAACCCGCGCCAAGAACGAGCGGTACGAGGTGCGCTTTAATCCTCAGTATTTTGCTCTGCTTGCCGAAAAAGAACTGCTCAAGGCAGGTGTCGAGATTATCTACGGTACCCTCTGCTGCGGCGTTGATATTAAGGATAAGCACATTGACCATATTATTTGCGAGAACAAGTCGGGCCGCTTTGCCGTCAAGGTTGGCAGCGTTGTGGATTGCACGGGCGATGCCGACATTTGTGCAAGAGCAGGGGTTGCCACCGAGAATTACGGCAAGGGCAATATTCTTGCCGCTTGGCACTATTCTTTGTCGGACAAGGATGGCTATATGCTTCGAATGAGAGGTGCCGCCGATGTTCCCGACGAGGTAGCGGGCAAGGTGGATTTTCAGGTTGAGCGCCTTAACAATAAGCGTTATTCGGGCATCGAGGATGTGAGCGACCAAGTTGTGGATGCACACAGGATAATGCTCAACGACGTGACCGAGCAGCGCCAAAAAGATAGAAGCTATATGCCCGTCACAATGGCCACCGTTCCTCAGGTGCGGATGACACGCCGCATCGCAGGTGCCTACACCCTCGACACTAAAGAGGAGCATACTTATGTGAAGGATAGCATCGGAATGGTGTCCGACTGGCGCCGCCGCGGCCCCGTGTGGGAGGTACCCTTCTCAACCCTTTACGGTAACGATTGCAAAAATCTTATCACCGCAGGCCGCAATACTTCTGTTACCGATAATATGTGGGATGTAATGCGAGTTATCCCATGCTGTGCCGTAACAGGCCAAGCAGCAGGAGTGGCCGCCGCCATGACCGACGATTTCGCCGCCCTTGATATAACCAAGTTGCAGGCAAAATTAAAAAATGCAGGAGTAATCCTGCACGAAAAAGAGCTGTAATAACTAATAAAAAACTCTGTTGGAAAATTCCAACAGAGTTTTTTGTATTGGTCCCCAACCACCGACTATGTCGGTGGAGCGAAAAAAGCTTTAGCGATGAGGATATAAAAAGAACTCCTTTTGGTGTAGAATAGACTTGCGGTCTGGCAACTGCAAGGAACACCAAAAGGAGGACATTCAAAGATGAA
>JAZNIT010000035.1:0-56892 GCA_045577615.1 Acutalibacteraceae bacterium | reverse complement strand
CAGCGATAACGGCTCGTTTACGAGCGGCAAGTAACAATCTTACGCAGTTGGCAGTCGTACTTACGCGTTTGACGCGTAGCGAGGAATACAGGGCTTTGCCCGCATGTGAAAAACCCCCGGTTTTACCGGGGGATGTTTATTTTAGATAGAAATTGTGTCTGCAATAGCATGAAGGTTAAATTCATAATCCTTCTTTTCGTTAAGTGCCTCGAAAATGTCCTTGTTAACAATTTCATCTTTAACCATACACATAACTCTGTTGCCAATACCTTCGGCAAGCAGGTCAACAGCCTTGTGACCCATAGCGCTTGCGATAACACGGTCGCGAACTGTGGGCGAGCCACCGCGTTGTACGTGACCAAGAATGGTTGCACGTGCCTCAATATTGCAGCTGCGAGAGATTTGTTCGGCAATGCCTTCTACATTACCGACGCCCTCTGCAACAACGATTATAAAGTGCTTCTTGCCCATAAGCTGAGTTTTCTTAATTCTGTCAACAACATCGCGTTGGAAGTCATAATTAACCTCAGGCACAAGCACAGCAGTTGCACCAACAGCAATACCGGTATGAAGAGCCATATAACCTGCTCTGCGGCCCATAACCTCTACAACAGTGCAGCGGTCGTGAGATTGAGCGGTATCACGAAGCTTATCAACCATTTCCATAGCGGTATTAACAGCAGTATCAAAACCGATAGTGTAATCGGTTGAAGAAATATCGTTATCTATGGTACCGGGAATACCAACGCAAGGAATGCCACGCTCGGACAAATCTCTTGCGCCTCTGTAAGAGCCGTCGCCGCCAATAACTACAATACCCTCAATGCCGTGTTTTTTGCAGTTGGCAATAGCTGTTTGCAAGCCCTCTTCGGTTTTGAACTCGGGACAACGAGCGGTATAAAGAATGGTACCACCACGATGAATGATATCAGAAACCGAGCGAAGGTTCAAATCAACAATATCGTTTTCGATAAGGCCGGTATAGCCGCGCATAACACCTTTTACAGTAATGCCTTTTTCAATAGCGGTACGAACAACTGCACGAACTGCAGCGTTCATTCCTGGCGAGTCGCCGCCGCTTGTTAAAACACCAATAGTTTTTACGCTCATTATAGTAACACCTCGTGTATAATTAAAAAAATAATATTCAACTAACTATAATATGAATTAATATAATTGTCAATCAAATGATACAATATTCCATCTCATTGCAACATTTTTACATTCATTTCTCCTAGTATATGAACAAGTTCATTAAACATAGGGTCATTAACCGAAACTCGCATAGAATCAGGGGCTTTAAACTTTTTATCGGTTTTCAGCTCGTGAATATAAACATCTGTCTCGCCTTGAAAAATTGACAGTATAGCCCTGACCTTTTTGAAATCGTGAGAATCAATATCCTCGACTGTAAGCAGCAACGCACTTTTAGCAGTTATAACATTTTTGGGTTTAACCTTAATATTTTGTGCAGATTCAACGCTAAACACAATCAGTTCCGCAGGTCGGTCATCATCACAAGAAATCGTTCCCTTTAAGACAAGGGTTGCGCCTACTTTTGTAATATGCTCAAACTTAACCAAAGCGTTGGTAAAGAATATCGCATTCATTGAGCCGGTGCAATCCTCTATAGAAGCGTTGGCCATCTGCTTACCGTTTTTGGTTGTTCTCACCTTGAACGAGGTGACCTGTGCCAGCACAGTAACCTCTTTATCATTATAGTTGACGCCTATATCGTCAGAAACAATATTTGCAATATCAACAGCTTTGATGCTTTCAGACAAGTTTTTGTAAGCATTCAGCGGATGCTCCGAAACATAAAATCCAATATTTTCACGCTCATACTGCAATCGGATTTCTCTTGGATAATCGTTTGATTGTGGCAACATTGAATCGTCACACAAGTCAAAGTTATCCTCATCAAACAAGCCAATCTGGCCTGTCATTTTTTTCTTGTACTTATCCGAGCAGGCTGAAATAACAGTGTCCATCGATTCAACATATCTGCGACGATTTGGATCAATTGTGTCGAACGCGCCAGATAAAACCAAAGATTCCAACGCCCTTTTATTTATATCACAATTGCTAAGTCTAATGCAAAAATCATAGAAGCCTGCATATTCTCCGCCAACTCGGCGCTCAGTTATTATTCTGTCGATAAGATTAATACCCAAGTTTCGCACCGACAACAATCCAACTCTGACAGAACCGTTATCAACAGTAAATCCTGCCTCCGAGCGATTTATATCGGGCGGCAAAATCTTAACACCCATTCGCTTGCATTCGTTGACATACTTAACGGTTTTATCGGTAGAGTCAAGTACGCTTGAGATTAGCGCTGCCATATATTCAGCTTTGTAATGGCATTTAAGATAGGCAGTTTGAAATGCCACGTGGGCATAAGCCGCTGCATGTGATTTATTAAACGCATACGAAGCAAATGAAATCATTTCGTCAAAAATCTCATTTGCTGTCTTTTCATCAATGCCATTGCTTAATGCGCCGCAGCAATCACTGTCTCCGTAAATAAAACTGGTTCTCTCATTTTCAAGCACATCGTGTTTCTTTTTAGCCATAGCACGGCGCACAATATCTGCGCGACCCAACGAATATCCCGCAAGAGTTCTGAAAACCTGCATTACCTGCTCTTGATAAACCAAAACACCAAATGTTACACCAAGTATCGACTCCAGCATTGGGGTTTTGTATTCAATTTTCGACTTGAATCTGTTCTCAATATATTGAGGTATACTCTTAACAGGACCCGGACGATAAAGGGAAGTAACCGCGATCAAGTCTTCAATTCTGTCAGGCTTAAGTTGTGACAAAACCTTCTTAATACCTGCGGATTCAAATTGGAAAACACCATCGGTTTTGCCTTGAGAAAACATTTTAAATGTGTCTTTATCATCAAGGGGAATATTGTTGATTTCGAATTCAGGAGTATGCCGCCTGATAAGCTTTTGTGCATGGTCTATAACGGTAAGGTTACGAAGCCCCAGAAAATCCATCTTGAGAAGTCCAAGCTGCTCAACAGCAGTCATAGTGTACTGGGTAACTACCGATTCGTCACTTTTTGTAAGCGGTACATAGTCAGACACCTTATCACGTGTAATAACAACAGCAGCAGCATGTTTTGATATGTTTCTTGGCATTCCTTCAATACGCATAGCCATATCAATAATGCGCTTTGCGTTTTCGTTTTGATGATATAATTGCTTAAGTTCTTTGGACTCTTCCAAAGCCTCTGACAGAGTTATATTGATAACCCTCGGGATGAGCTTTGCAATATTATCTCCTTCGGCATAAGGCAAAGATAAAGCCCTGGTTACATCACGCACAGCAGCACGAGCAGCCATAGTATCGAAGGTTATAATTTGAGACACTCTATCTGCACCATAACGGCGAACGACATAGTCAATCACCTCTTGCCGTCTGTCGCGGCAAAAGTCAATATCGAAGTCAGGCATAGTCACGCGCTCAGGATTTAAAAAGCGTTCAAACAGCAGATTGTATTTAATAGGATCAATGTCAGTTATACCCAAGCAATAGGCGCAAAGACTGCCTGCGCCACTACCGCGGCCTGGACCGACAGGAATGCTTGATTTTTTTGCATAGCTTACAAAATCGGCAACGATCAAAAAATAATCTACAAATCCCATTTGATCAATTATGCCAATTTCATAATTAAGTCTATCTGTTAAATCGGCACTAATATTGTTGTATCTTCGGTTAAGTCCATCAAAGCACAACGACTTAAAATACTCCAAGTGGTCCTTATCGCCGATATCAAAATGTGGCAATATTGTTTTACCAAACTGAAGTTGCAAATCGCACTTATCGGCTATTTTTTGTGAGTTTTCCACCGATTGAGCATCAAAAAGCGACAGCATCTCCTCTTCGCTTTTAAGATAAAACTCATCGGTCTCAAAGGCCAATCCGTCGGTATCATCCACACTTTTACCTGTATTTATCGAAAGCAGCACGTTTTGAGTTTCACTATCAGTTTTTTCAACATAGTGAACGTCGTTGGTCGCGACTGTGGGCACACCGGTTTCTACCGAAAGCTTTTTCAAAAGCGGAAGTATACGCAGCTCTTCTTTATAATTGTGATTTTGCAGTTCTATATAGTAATTGCCCTCTCCAAACAACTCTTTATACTGCTGCACAATATTAAGCGCACCGTTATAATCATTACGAAGCAATGCCTTTGGAACAGCACCTGCAAGGCAAGCAGAAAGGGCAATTACCCCTTCACTGTATTGCTTTAACAATTCAATATCAACCCGAGGTTTATAATAGAATCCTTCGGTATGTGCGAGGGAAACCATTTTAATCAGATTTTTATAGCCAGTTTCATTTTTGCAAAGCAAAACAAGATGGTCATAGGTGCTGTCAAGTCCTTTAACCTTGTCATGTCGCGTACGGCTTGCAACATAAACCTCACAGCCTATAATAGGCTTTACTCCACGCTCGACACAGGACCTATAAAATTCAACAGCTCCGTACATCACGCCATGATCAGTCACCGCAAGCGCAGTTTGACCAAGACTGACCGCCTTATCAACAAGTTGATTTATGCGACAAGCCCCATCTAACAAACTGTATTGGGTGTGAACATGAAGATGTACGAAGCTCATATTTTATCCTTTAATATTATCTGCCAAGTCCATAAGCTTTTTCAGCCTTCTGTTGGCAGCTGATTTACTAATACCAATTATTTTTGCTAAATTGATCAGCGAAGCATCAGGATTATCAATTCTAACCTCGGCAACTGCTTTGACCTCATCGGGCAAAGAATCATATAGTCCTGCAGATTTAATAATTTCAATTGCATCACATTGCGCCTGGCCGACACCAAATGAACGCACATAATTAGAAGTTTCGAAATTTACCGCTCGGTTTATATGGTTTTTATAATCCTTTTCAACGCGAATTTCCATAAGGTCTAACGTAGATATAGGAGCTCCCATATAGGTCATCAAATCCTCTACCTGTGAGCTGTTTTTAAAATACACAGTGGCTTTTCCATTGGATTTTAAGCTCAAGTGCGGCTCAAAACCAACCGACTCCAAAACAGTTTTAACTCGGCCAGCGTCTTCACTGTTGTTAAAGTTGAAATCTATTCTGTAGGAGGTGCCGGGATTTGACAACTGTCCGCAAGCAAGAAACACACCTCTTATAAAAGCAGCTTTACAGCAATCCTTATTATAATTGCCGACATCTTTAACAATCATATTTACGGGAGATTTTGATACAACATCATACATATTCCCTTTTAGCTTTATAACCTCACAATCAAAATTACCGTGCATAGCAAGGCAAACAAGTTCTGCAACATATACATTTGACGTTTTAAATGTTACATAGCCATTCTTTTTTACCTTGACGCCCAAAAGAAGCCCGTTGCTTTCAGCTCGTCGGCAGCAACGTCTTTGCACCTTATGATTGCAAATTTCGTTTTTAACTTCAGAACAAAACGACATAATTATACCTGATTAGTTCTTTTTTATATCACGATGGTTGGATGACACATCATATCCGTGGCGAGCAAGATGCTCGTGCATACACTTTGCAAAAGCAACAGATCGGTGTTTACCGCCTGTACAGCCAAAGGCAATAACAAGCTGTGTCTTACCTTCGTTTATATACAAGGGAATCAAATAGTCTACCAAATCAAAAAGCTTGCTCCTAAGCGCTTTTGCGGTCAAATTATCAAAAACAAAATCGTAGACCTCTTTATCAAGGCCCGTTTTGTTTTTAAGCTCTTGAATATAAAAAGGATTCGGCAGGCATCTTACGTCAAAGTTAAGGTCAGCGGAGCTAAACGAACCAAACTTTGTGCCGTAAGAAATGCAGGATATGCTGATACCCTTGCTGGGCTCGTCCAAAAACAACTTGTTAATCTCGCTCTTAAGTTCACTCGGAGCCAAAGAAGAGGTATCTATAAAATACTCCGAAATATGACGCACGGGGGTAATAAGCTTGCGCTCGGTTGCAATAGCGTCGGCAAGCATACCGTTACAACTGTCAAGCAAGGGGTGCTTTCTGCGTGTTTCCTTATATCTTGACTGAAGCACGTGGTCGGATGCATCCAAAAACATAATTTTACAGTCGATTTTAAGGTTTTTAAGATTGGTGTATGCCTCGTTCAAATCAGAGTAAAGCTCACCGCCTCTGATATCAATACCAAGTGCAATAGTATCAGAAACGGTATCGGTTGTTGAAAACAAGCGAATAAACTCGGCAAGTAATGCAGGAGGAACATTGTCAATGCAATAGTAGCCAATATCCTCAAGAAACTCCATTGCCTTCGATTTGCCTGAGCCTGACATGCCTGTAACAACTACAAATTTCATAAATCTTCACCCTCAAATTTTATTTCGCATTGCAATTCAACACCTGAATTTTTGCGAACTACATCTTTAATATGATTAACAAGATTTTTAACATCATTACTGGTAGCGTTGCCCACGTTGATAACAAAGCCCGCATGCTTTTCGCTGACCTGAGCGCCGCCTATTGTACAACCCTTCAATCCGCTTTGCTCAATTAATGCGCCGGCAAAATGGCCCTCAGGACGCAAAAATGTGCTACCTGCGCTCGGGTATTCCAAAGGCTGTTTATCTCTTCTGCGGCCAATATACTCGTTCATTTCAGCTCTAATTTGGTCCTTGTCGGCTTTATTAAAGCGGAAGGTTGCACCAATCACATATTTGCCGCCGCTCGAAAAAATGCTGTGGCGATAGGAAAAGTCTATAGCATCAACATCTGCAATCACAACCTTATCGCCATCATAATATTCACACTCGACGAGTACATCGTTTATTTGGCCGCCGTAAGCGCCTGCGTTCATACAAACAGCGCCACCGATGGACCCCGGTATTCCGTACAGTCTTTCGGCACCTGACAAACCGTTCTCATAAGCCGCCATACACAATGCAGAGAGATTTACACCTGCATCACACTTAATAAGCTCGTTGTCAACAGAAATGCTGTTAAACTTTGATGTAGAGATTATAACTCCCCTATAACCCTTGCTGCCAAAAACCATATCTGAGCCGTTGCCAAGCACCATAAACTTGATGCCGGTTTTCAAGCAAGAGCCCAAAACGCCCATAAATTTTTCACGAGTATCAGGGAACAGCATCAAATCACATTTGCCACCAATTTTAAAGGTGCAATGCTTACTCAAAACCTCTTCAGTAGAATAAGCGCATTGCAAATCAACGGCATCTTTGATAATAATATTAATATCGGTCATAAAGCACTCCATCAATATTTAGTCCATTCAGTGTCGTCACCTGCATTAAAAGTGGCATCGTCTTCCATACCCAAACGCTTAAGCAACTCTTTTGCAGCATTATAGCCCATCTTCTTTTGACGGTTATTCATAGCAGCTACCTCAATAATAACAGCAAGATTTCGGCCGGGCTTTACAGGGATAGTCAAGCTAGGCAAGGTAAGGCCAAGAATTTCAACAGTTTCATTGTCAATTCCCATTCGGTCATAAACCTTGTTAGAATCCCAAGGCTCCATATTGATAACCATATCAATCTTTTCGGTTTGCTTAACAGCACCCATACCAAAAATACGTCTTGCATTGATAATACCAATGCCGCGAAGCTCAATAAAGTGACGAATATTCTCGGGAGATGAACCGACAAGCGTTTTGTTGGAAACCTTACGAATTTCTACCGCATCGTCTGCAATAAGTCGGTGTCCGCGTTTAATAAGCTCTATTGCAGTTTCACTCTTACCAACACCGCTTTCACCAATCAAAAGCAAGCCTTCGCCGTATACTTCAACCAAAACTCCATGTTGAGTAATTCGGGGTGCCAACTCTACATTAAGATATCCTATAAGACTTGCTGCAAATGCAGAGGTACCCTCATCAGTGCTAAGCAGAGGTATATTATATTCCTTGGCAATATCGATCATAAAATCGGTAATAGGAAGTGAACGGGTAATAATAACAGCAACCGGCTTTTTCTCCATAAACTTTCTAAAGTTTTCAGCGGCTGAATTTTGATCGCCCGACATAATATACTCGTGCTCAACCTTGCCGAGGACCTGAATTCTGTTAGGATCAAAATATTCAAAAAAGCCAACCAACTGCAATCCGGGTCTGTTTAAATCAGCAGAAGAAATTTCAATTTCATCGGCATTATCGGGTAAATACAACACAGTGAGCGCAAACTCATTTATAATATTTTTAAGCGGAACAGTAAAAGCGGTAGCCATAACTCATCCTCCAACTTTGATCTAAATATACTTTTACAAATCTATTATATAACATTTATTTCAAAAAGTAAAACCTTTTTATCAAATTGACAACAGTAAATTATTGTTGTATACTCATTTTAAAGGAGTTGACAATTATGGGCCTTAAAATCGGTTTGCTGAACGACTCGTTCCCCCCTGCCATTGACGGTGTCGCAAACACAGTGAAAGCCTATGCGGATATTTTAAGCAACGGTTGTGACAAGCCTGTTGTAATCACGCCAAAATATCCCCATGTTAGTGATAATTATAACTATAAAGTCTATCGATACAGTTCCATTCCTACAGATAAGTTAATTGGATACAGAACAGGAAACCCATTCTCACCCATCACAATATCAGATCTTAATTTAGAAGATTTTGATTTACTTCACGTGCATTGTCCCTTTGCTTCGGCGGTACTTGCATCATCAATCAAAACCTTTTCAAAGAAAAAAATGCCGCTTATACTCACATATCACACAAAATTTGATATAGATATTGAAAAGCGCATTCACATCCACGGATTCAGACACATCGTTACCAAGTTTGTTATCAACAATATAAATCAAATGGACGAGGTTTGGGTTGTGTCTGAGGGTGCAGGCAAAAACCTTACAAGTTTAGGTTATAAGGGCGAATATGTAGTAATGCCTAACGGCACCGACTTCCCCAACGGAAAGGCTGACGACGTTGAAATCAACGCTCTTCGTCGAGAGTACAACATTGATGATGATTGCATTGTTTTTCTTTTTGTCGGAAGAATGTTTTGGTACAAAAATGTTGGATTGTCGCTTGAGGCTTTAAAGATGCTTCGTGCAGATAATATCAAGTTTAAGTTTATCCTTGCAGGTGACGGCGATGACAGAATTGCCATTGAGCAATTTGCAAATCAGCTTGGTTTGAAGGACAACGTAATATTTGCAGGTCCTATATACGACCGCAACAAACTGCGCGCCCTTTACAGCATTGCAGATTTGTTCCTATTCCCTTCTACATACGATACCTCAGGCCTTGTAGTTAAAGAGGCTGCTGCATGCCATTGCCCAAGCGTAATCGTCAGGGGCAGTTGTGCATCCGAAGGTGTTGAGGATGGCTATTCAGGTTATTTGTGTGAAGAAACGGCACCAAGCATTTATTCAACAATTAAAAACGCCATAGCCGATCGTGATAAACTGACAGAAGTGGGCAACAACGCAAATAAATATGTCTATTATTCCTGGGAGGACTCGGTAAGAGCCGCTCGACTCAGGTACGACGAAGTGTTATTCAATTTCAACAAGCCCAAAAAGAAGCATTGGTTTAAAAAGTAAAAAAGAGGTACCGAAAAGGTACCTCTTTTAATTTTATTTATCTTTGGTTTTAATCAAGCCAAGCAATGAAATTGATGCAATCAAAACGAACATAACGATGAATATGCACAACCAGCTCTCACCTGATATAGGCAAAACCTTGTATAAATTTTCGAATGCTTCGGGAGTAAACATTTTATCAAACATAGTATATCCTCCTTATTAACCTGCAAAGCTTGCAAAGAGCGTAAGAATCATACCACCGGCGATAACAGACGCAATCTGACCTGAAACGTTAACACCAACTGCGTGCATGAGCAAGAAGTTCTGGTTATCCTCTTCAAGGCCCATCTTATTGATAACGCGGGCAGACATGGGAAATGCAGAAATACCTGCGGCACCAATCATAGGATTGATCTTTTTCTTGGCAAAAATGTTGTAAATCTTTGCAACCATAACGCCACCTACAGTATCAAAAACAAATGCTACAAGGCCCAAACCAAGGATTACAAGTGTTTCAACCTTAAGGAATTTCTCACCAACCATACTGGTTGCAACGGTAATTCCAAGGAAGATGGTAACAAGGTTAGCAAGCACCTTTTGTGCAGTTTCAGAAAGACTGTCAAGCACACCGCAAACACGAATAAGATTACCAAACATAAGGAAGCCGACAAGTTCGATGCTTGAAGGAGCAACAAATCCCGCAACCACAGTAATAAGCACAGGAAAAAGAATGAGCACAATTTTCGGCACTTTTCTTGCAGTGTAATCCATACGAATCAAACGCTCTTTTTTGGTTGTAACCAACTTGATAACGGGAGGCTGAATAATAGGTACAAGTGCCATATAAGAATAAGCAGCAACCATTATTGCAGACATATAATTGGATTTAAATGCGTTGGCAACAACTATAGAAGTGGGGCCGTCTGCAGCACCGATAATACCGATTGATGCAGCATCCTTAATATCAAAACCAAGCAAGGTTGCAGCGCATAAAGTAAAGAAAATACCAAACTGAGCAGCAGCGCCGAAAATCATAAGTTTAGGGTTAGTAAGAAGCGGTGTAAAGTCAATCATCGCACCAATACCGATAAACAGAATCAGCGGAAACAGCTCGGTTTCAATACCGGCATTAAATAAGGTTTCAAGAGCCGCAACATGTGCACCGGGCAAATTGACCATAATACAGCCAAAACCCATAGGTAGCAACAATGTGGGCTCCATTTCAAACTTGATAGCAAGAAAAACAAGAAGTGCACCGATAGCAACCATAACGCCTTGCTGCCAAGTCATTGAAAGAATGTTGTCCAAAATAGTATTCAAAGCTTTTCCTCCTTATTAAAGCAGATAACGAAAAAGACTTTTATCACAACAGAAAAATTGTGATAAAAGTCTCGCAATTTCATACAACAGCGGGCATAAGCCGTAATGACGCCGATGTAACGGAATATCCGTTAGCTACTCCCTTTTATTGATTTAATTATAATCAATCATATTATACTTTGTCAACTATAAATTATTCAAGTTCGTTCAACTTTTGAGCATCTTCATAAACAACCTTTTTAATAAAGTCATCCATGCTCATAGTACCAATATCACCCTTGCCACGCAAACGAACTGATACAGTTCCCTCTTCGACCTCTTTATCACCCATTACGAGCATATAAGGAGTCTTTTCCATCTGTGCCTCGCGAATCTTGTATCCGATTTTTTCATTGCGAAGGTCAGCAGCAGCGCGGATGCCTGCAGCCTTCAGCTTTTCAAGTAAGCCGTTAGCAGCTTCGTGATGGCGGTCGGAAATGGGAAGAATCCTAACCTGCTCGGGTGACATCCAAAGGGGCAATGCACCGGCAAACTTTTCACTAATAAGGGCCAATGCACGCTCATAGCAGCCCAAAGAGGTGCGGTGGATAATGTAAGGACGGCGCTTATTGCCATCAACGTCAACATATTCCATACCAAACTGTTCAGCAAGAAGCTGGTCAATCTGGATGGTAATAAGGGTATCCTCTTTACCAAATACATTGCGAATCTGAATATCAAGTTTGGGGCCGTAGAAGGCTGCTTCACCAACACCAACCTCATACTTAATACCCAAATCGTCAAGAATCTTCTTCATGGTAGACTGAGCTTCATCCCATTGCTCATCGGTACCGATATACTTTTCACGGTTATCAGGATCCCACTGTGAGAAACGATATGAAACGTCATCTATAAGTCCAATCTTTTCAAGCATAAACTTGGCAAGCTCCAAGCAGCCTCTAAACTCATCTTCAAGCTGTTCGGGGCGAAGAATCAAATGGCCTTCTGAAATAGTGAACTGACGAACACGAATCAAGCCGTGCATTTCGCCCGAATCCTCGTTACGGAACAAAGTTGAAGTTTCACCCAAACGCATGGGAAGGTCGCGATATGAACGCATTCTGTTAAGGAACACCTGATACTGGAAGGGGCAAGTCATAGGTCTTAGAGCAAAAACCTCTTTATCGTTTTCCTCATCGCCCATAACAAACATACCATCCTTATAGTGATCCCAGTGACCTGAAATCTTATAAAGGTCGCTCTTGGCCATCAAAGGAGTCTTTGTAAGCAAATATCCCCTTCTTGCCTCTTCATCCTCAACAAAGCGTTGAAGAATTTGGATAACCTTTGCACCCTTAGGCAACATAATGGGCAAACCTTGACCAATAACGTCAACTGTGGTAAAGAATTCCAATTCACGACCAAGCTTATTATGGTCGCGCTTTTTAGCCTCTTCAAGCATTGCAAGATGCTCTTCAAGCTGGCTTGCCTTGGGGAATGCAGTGCCATATACACGGCAAAGCTGTTGCTTTGATGCGTCAGCGCGCCAATAAGCACCGGTGCACTGCGTAAGCTTAACAGCCTTAACTACGCCCGTAGACATAAGGTGAGGTCCGGCACACAAATCGACAAAGTCACCCTGCTCATAAAGGCTGATATTATCGCCCTTTTTAGCGTGCTCATCAATAAGCTCAAGCTTATAAATCTCACCACGTGCATTCATAATATCTATGGCTTCGTCTGCAGAAACCTCACGGCGAACAAGAGCAATATCTTCTTTAGCAATCTTTTTGATTTCTTCTTCAATTGCTACCAAATCATCAGGAGAAAAAGGCTTAACAACATCAAAATCGTAATAGAAACCATCATCGGTAGCAGGCCCGATAGCAAGCTTGGTTTCGGGATAAAGGCGCTTAACTGCCTGAGCCATCATATGAGCGGCCGTATGACGGAAGATATGCTTACCCTCTTTATCGTCAAAAGTGAGAATATCGAGAGCACAGTCTTTCTCAATTACAGTGCGCAAATCGCACACAACGCCATCGATTTTGCATCCGCAGGCTGACTTATAAAGTCCCATGCCGATATCTTTTGCAACATCTGCTGCGGTAACAGGTGCATCATAAGATTTAACTGTACCGCCTTTAAGTGTTATATTCATACATATCATTTCCTTTCGCGAGGCAAACACCTCGAAAAATAAATTAATAAAATAAAATGCTTCACCCCAAAACATTGGGATGAAGCATAATAAAAACTCCACGGTTCCACCCAAATTGCTACAGTGTAGCCAACTTGAATCCTTTAACGCAGGCTTACGGCACATCTTATTTCGACGCACACTCAAAGGTGGTTTTCACTATTAAAATCAGCAAGGTGCTTTCAGCCTATGGCACCCACTCTCTGCTACTGACGAAATAACAGCTACTGTCCTTCTCAACGATTTATTTAATGTTAACACTGACTCAATGAAAAGTCAATAATTTATTTTTTATTCTTAATGACTACAACTGCAACAGCTGCACCAATTACTGCAACAAGCACAACGGCAATAATCCAAACATAGTTAGGAACACCGTTTGTTTCGGATGTATCAATCTCATCAATGGTTGCACCGGTACTGTTTGAGGAGGTTGTGTTAGCAGGTGCTTTTGACTCGGTTTGCTTAATTATATCGCCGTTCTCGTCAAAAACATCCTGAACGGTATCCTGATTGCTGTCGGAAACATCCTTAAACTCCTCATTCACAGGCTTATCATTAATTGACGGTGCATCTGATGCAGTTTCCGAGTTAACCTCATTAGTGCTTTCGGGCTTTGAAGAAATACCCGATTGAGTTGATGAGGTGTCGTTGGTTGCACTGTCGCCTTTAACCTCGATCTTTACTGAAGGAGAATTGAAGTTAACCCTAAAATTAAGCTCGTCTTTATCATAGTCAGTAATGGTAATAGCATCGAAAGTTACATTCACAATCGCTTCACCGGCACCAACAGCCTCAAATATGACAGTATAAAACGCACCGTCAGTATTAAAACCCGGCTCTTTTTGAGCAGATGCAAAAGTATATACAGAGCGAAGCTCACCGCTCATACTATTATGACGAATACTGCTACGAGGAACTGCGGCATTGACAGACTTAACGCGAAGAACAGCATCATCATAGTTCAAATATGAACAGAACGCAGCCAAGCCAAAAGGATACTTTGAGGCGTTGTTAAATGACAAGGTTACCTTAACCTCTTCACCAATCTCGACTGAATTGTATTCAGAAACAAGCGAAACCTTTAGATCGGGATATTCAGCTGCGCTTGCAGGAAATGCAAGCAGCATTATCAAGCATATTGTCAACAATATAGAAAAAACTTTTTTCATTATGTATACTCCTTAAGCGATATATTTTAATTATACACCCAACTCTATAACTATTCAAGTAATTTTTACTTTAAATTTAATAAAATATATGGTATAATATTACCATATAAAACATAATAAATGTATTCAATACAAATTGGAGGTAGTTATATGAGAATTTGTGTATACGGTGCATCTAGCAACGATATATCCCCCATTTTTATCAACGCCGGTGAACAACTGGGTTATGAAATGGCTAAGCGTAATATTGGTTTAACCTTTGGCGGCGGTGCTAACGGAATGATGGGTGCCGTAGCAAGAGGAATAACTAAAGGTGACGGAAATATAATTGGTATTGCACCAAAGTTTTTTAATGTTGACGGTGTGCTGTATGAGCATTGCGACGAAATGATAAGGCCAGACACTATGCGCCAGCGTAAGCAGATTATGGAAGACAATGCCGACGGCTTTATAGTCACCCCCGGCGGAATCGGTACCTTTGAGGAATTCTTTGAAATCCTTACTCTCAAGCAATTAAGTCAACTAAATAAGCCCATAGTTATTATGAACACCGATGGATATTACGACGATATGCTCAATATGATGCAAACCGCTGTAGAAAAAGATTTTATTCTGGAATCGGTGAAATCGTTGTATGCAGTTTTGACTGATATTAACGAGATATTAGACTACATTCAAGATTATAATTGTGATAAGATAGACATAAACGATTATAAAAAGGTATAAAGCAAAGCAAAACCTCGGCTGCTAAACAACAGCAACCGAGGTTAATTTTATCTTTTCTTACCGCCATATCGGCCAAAGGCATAGATAACGGGAGGAATAATTGCAAATTGAATAACAATAGCGGGAACTGCCTGAATAACAGCAGAGGTAATCAGCATCTGCCATGAGTAAGGCGTGCCAAACATTCCATACAAGGTAAAGTTAGCAAGAGCCAACACCACTCTGCCTGAAATCATAGCAACGATTAAAGATATGTAAATAGATGCAATTCGATCAATTTTCCCACTCAATGACCTAAGCATAAGGCCAATAACCAGACCATATGCAGCAAGCTCAAACGCCATGCTTATTCCGGTGGGATAAAGCACGGGGGTTGTGAAAATCAAACCTCTGAGTAAGGGTGTGATAAAACCTGCCGCCATTCCCCATTGCCAGCCGCAAACCGCGCCGCAAATTATAATAGGAATATGCATCGGACAAATCATCTTGCCTGTTTCGGTTACATTGCCTGTAATCAAAGGCAACAAAATTCCTGCAGCAATAAACATTGCGCAAAGAACAGTATTAACCAAGGTGTTTCTTTTTTTCATAGTTTGAACCTCATTTTAAATTCAATCGTTGTGCAATGTTAAGCACATTTTTCAGCTTTTCGGGGACATCAATAGACTGGGGACAACGCTGTGCACAAATGCCGCAATTGATACAATTGAACGGCTTTTGGGATTGCTGCAACTCGTTATAATCTTCGCCAAAGAAAAATCCATTGCCCGATATCTGAAACTCATTATACATCGAGAAAAGTTTTGGTATTGCTATTTGTTGGGGGCAGTCAGAGCAATAGTTGCAAGCAGTGCAAGGGATAGTCTTTGAACGCTTAAGGATTTCTGCGGCCTTTAATGCATTCTCAAAATCATTATTGCTAAACACGATATCATCACAAAAAGTGTTTAAGTTGTCGGCAAGGGCACCCTCATCGCTCATACCGCTTAATATGCACAGCACATTCTCAAGGGACGCAACAAAGCGCATAGCCCAAGAAGGTATGGTCCACTCAGGATGAACAGAGCAAAGCAAATCGCAAGCCTCATCGGTCATATTAACAAGTCCGCCACCACGAACAGGCTCCATAATAATGCATTGAAGCCCGTGCTCAACAACAATCTCATATTGACGCTTGGCGTTTTGATGTGTCCAATCGTAATAATTGAGTTGAAGCTGAACAAAGTCCCAATCAAACTCTGCAATAATCTTTTCAAGCAGCTCAATGCTTCCATGAAAAGAAAAGCCAAGATGCTTGATCTTGCCACTCTTTCTGTATCCATCAAGCTTGCTGAAAACATCAAACTTTTGAGAACGAGCGTAAACGTCATCATTTACAGAATGAAGTAAATAAAAATCAAAGTAATCGGTATTGCACTTAGTAAGTTGTTCATTAAAAATACGGTCAACATCATCGGCCGATTCTGCCATCCAAACAGGCAGCTTATCGGCAAGATAATAACTGTCGCGCGGATATTTGGCAAGCGCATCGCAAAAGAACAGTTCAGAATCTCCACCATGATACATAAAAGCAGTGTCGTAATAATTAACCCCTGCTTCATAAGCTGTATCTATTAATTTTTGTGACCTTTCTCGGTCGATTTTTCCGTCTTTTTGAGGAAATCTCATTCCGCCATATCCTAAAAGCGAAATTTTTGATCCATCTTTTTTATATTCTCGATAATTCATATTGCACAACCTCACAAAATTTGTTATAATTTTAAACTACATAGTTAAGTTTGTCAACTTTATCTTTAAAAGGGGGGATTTGAGTTGCCTAAGTTTACTTTCATAACAATTGCATATAACGAAGAAGCATATCTTGGTCAACTACTCAATGACCTCAAAAATCAAGATTACCCTCACAATGATATTGAGGTTATTCTTGTTGACAGCGCTTCGACCGATTCAACCAAAGACATTATGAATTCATTTTATAACGACAATGACTTTTCAAATTGTCTTGTGCTTGATAACCCTAAAAAAATATTAGCTGCCGGATGGAATGTTGCTCTCGAAAACGCAACGGGCGAAATCATTGTTAAAATTGATGGGCACGGCAGAATTGACAGTGATTTTTTGTCCAACGTTAAAAAAGAAATGGATACCGGTGAAAACATCGTTGGCGGTCAAAGAGTTACGGTTTTTGAGGGTGAAGGAAACTGGTCTGAAATTTTAGCACATGCAGAATGTTCTCCCTTTGGCAGCGGTGTGGCGTCTTACAGAAGAAAATGTCCAAAAAAGTATGTAAAGACGCTTGGTCACGCTGCTTATAAAAAATCTGTGTTTGACACGGTTGGGCACTTTAACGAGAACTTTGTTAGAACAGAGGACAACGAAATTCATTACCGTATGCGTAAAGCAGGCTTTAAGTTTTGCCAATGTCCCGATATATGCTCTTATCTGTATGCTCGCAGTTCTTTGAAAACCATGCTTAAGCAAAAACGTGGCAACGGTTGGTGGATTGGTATCACATTTCCCCATTGTCCAAAATGCTTATCACTTTACAACTTTGTTCCTATGGCATTTGTATTAGCACTTATATCCTCTGTCATATTATGTGCGTTCGGCATTATATGGCCTATAATTGCACTGTTGTGTGCATATTTTGCAGCCGCTTTTTTAGCAACGTTTTTAGAAATCAAAAAAGAACAAAACAAAAAGCTTGCCATCAGTATGCTAATTTTACCGATATTGTTTTTCTTGATGCACTTCTATTACGGTCTATTTACGATATTCGGAATTGTGTACTCCCCTTTTTTCAAAATAAACAAGGAGAAAATCCATGAATTACGAAATTAACAACGCTGTTTATCGCAATATTTTCGGAGTACCTACCGACATTGCTGATAAACATATAAAATTAGCCTCCCACTCTTCTCTTAAGGTTATACTTTACATTATGAGAAACGGTATTGAGGCAATAGATGATAACTCCGCCAAGACATTGGGCATCAGCTCAACAGAGTTAAACGAAGCGCTAATGTATTGGGCTCAGGTTGGTATTTTAAACAACACCCAAAAGGCAGCTGACAAAACATCTGACGCTCCTATTTCAGAGTCGCCTGCCATCATTCGCAATGAGCATCCGGATCGAGCAGAGGTTGCCCGCAGGTTGATTGAATCTGAAGAAATTGCGCATGTGCTGCGCCAATCCGAGGCTGTTTTTGGCAGAACTCTCAAGCCTGCAGAAATGTCATCGCTCATATATATTATGGACAGTTTGGGGTTAAAAGCATCCGTAACCCTTATGCTTGTTCAATATGCCAAAAATTCCGGCAAGCTTACACCTGCTTATTTGGAATCCACCGCCGTTCATTGGGTAAACGAAGGTATTTCATCTGTAAGAGATGCCGAAAAAGAAATGCAGCGCGCCGATATTAAACGCACAGCTTGGAAAATTGTCTGCAGAACAATGGGTATTGACGACCGTAAACCAAGTAAAAAGGAAGAAGAAGCCGCTACCCTTTGGGTTAACGATTGGGCATTTTCTGACAAAATGCTTAAGCTTGCTTATGATGAATGTGTTGACCATTTAGGTAAATTCAGTGTTCCTTACATAAACACAATTTTGGAAAATTGGCACAAAGCAGGCATTGATAAACCTGAAAAAACACAAAGTACAGAAATTGTCGACACCAAACCAATCAAACAAAAAGGCAAAAAGAATCCTGCCACAAGCGAAAACCCGAGTTTTGATATTAATTTGTTTGAACAAATGCTCAACGGCAAGAACGGAGGTTGATTATAGTGGGATATACAAATGAAGCTTATGAATATGCTCTTATGCAAATAGAAGCACGACATCAGAACGCCATTGACAGAGCAAACCAAAACCTGATTAAGGCATACGCTACACTGCCCGCTTTGGAAGAAATCGATCGCAAAATGTCTTTAAACGGAATTGCCGCAATCAGAGCTGCTGCCGGCAACAAAGGCTCTGCAGCTGTAAACAAGCACCACGAAGAGCATTTAAAAATTGAAGCTCAACGCAATGAACTGCTAAAAGCAAACGGCATCAGCGCATCTGAATTTGAGCCACTTTTCACCTGTCCTATATGTAACGATAACGGATATTCAAACGGCAAACTTTGCTCATGTGCTTTGCAGTTGGCAAGGAACTATGAGTTTGAAAAAATGAGCAGCAGAATGCCCATTAAGGATTGCACCTTTGACACATTTGATCTAAAATATTACAAAGGTTCTGCACACGACCTCATGACAAGCGTGCTTAGTCGTTGCAAACAATTTGCCCAAAACTTCAGCCTTGATTCAAACGGTATGATATTTATGGGCAAAACAGGAGTCGGCAAAACTCATCTTTCGCTTTCAATTGCAAACGAGGTGCTTAAAAAAGGCTATGGTGTGGTTTATGGCACTGCAAGCGAATTTTTAGGCAAACTTGAAAAAGAGCACTTTGGCAGAGCAGAAGGCAACACTTTAGATTTGCTCAGCGAATGCGATCTGCTTATTATAGATGACTTGGGTGCTGAATTTCAGACTCAATTCACATCAAGCGCAATTCACGAACTGATTAACCGCCGCATACTCGAGGGCAAGCCCTCAATTATTTCAACCAATCTGTCCCCTGCCGAGCTTGCTCAATTCTACGGTGACAGAGTTTCATCACGAATCATCGGCAACTTTGAGCCCTTAAAGTTTGACGGCAACGACATCAGACAAATTAAGATGGTTGAAAAGATGACATCCAGATAAACTTGACAAACTCAAGCTATCAATGTATTATACATACTGCGAGTGAGACAGACAGTTGCGCGGTTTTTTTACCGTGAGGAAAGTCCGAGCACCACAGGGCGGGATAACGGCTAACAGCCGCCGAGGGTGACCTTAGGGAAAGTGCAACAGAGATATACCGCCGATTATTCGGCAAGGGTGGAAAGGCGAGGTAAGAGCTCACCGGCACATTGGAGACAATGTGGCCATGTAAACCCTATCCGGTGCAACACCGACAGAAAGCTATACATTTGCCCGATGTGCTTTCGACTGGTGGCTTGAGCGGCAGGGCAACCTGCCGTCGAGATAGATAACTGTCCGCGACAGAACTCGGCTTATCGTCTCAGTCGTATATATAAAAAACCGAACTTTTCAGTTCGGTTTTTTATTTTAATCAAGTTCTTTCACACCTGTATAAAGTTCATAATATCTGCCCTTTAGTTCAAGCAGCTGGTCATGTGTACCGCGTTCAATAATTTCTCCGTTTTCCAAAACCATAATGGCGTTTGCATTGCGAACGGTTGAAAGTCTATGAGCTATAACAAAGGTGGTTCTATCAGCCATAAGTCTGTCCATACCGATGTCAATATTACGCTCCGTACGCGTATCGACCGAGCTTGTCGCCTCGTCAAGCACAAGAATTGGTGCTTTTGATATAGCGGCACGGGCAATATTAAGCAACTGACGCTGTCCCTGTGACAAGTTAGCTCCATCGCCCTCAAGGAGAGTGTTATATCCATCCTTAAGTCTAACGATAAAACTGTGGGCTGCAGCAGTTTTTGCGGCAGCAATTACCTCTTCATCAGTAGCGTCGGGACGACCATAGCGAATATTCTCCATTACCGTGCCTGTGAACAAATGAGTATCCTGCAATACCATAGCAATATTTGAGCGAAGAAAGCTTCTTTTGATGCTTTTAATATCGACACCGTCTATGGTAATCGTGCCCTTATCTATATCATAGAATCGATTGATAAGGTTTGTTATTGTGGTTTTTCCTGCGCCTGTAGACCCTACAAAGGCAATCTTCTGACCGGGTTTAGCGTACATATTGATGTTTTTAAGCACCGACTTTTCAGGGGTGTAGCCAAAGGTAACATCCTTAAACTCTACATAGCCTTTAATATTATCGATGTTATTGCTTGCGCCATCATCACCTTCCGGTGTTTCGTCTATAATACCAAACACACGCTCTGCACCTGCCAATGCCGCAAAAACAGTGCTCATCTGATTGGATATCATATTTATTGGCATTGAAAACTGTCTTGAATATTGAGCAAAAACAGTTAAGCCACCCGGAGTAAAGCCTGAAGTGCACATAAGAATACCACCAAGGCCAATCGTGATTGCATAAGTAATTTGACTGGTATTGCCCATTATTGGGCCCATAATACCACCGAAAAACTGTGCTTTAAATTGCTTGTCACGCATATCGTCATTAAGCAATATCATTTCATCAACACAGTTATCCTCGTGGTTAAACACCTTGATTACCTTTTGGCCTGTAACAGTTTCTTCAATATAACCATTTACAGCGCCCAAAGCCGCTTGCTGACCCGAATAATATTTAGCAGACTTCTTGGCAATAAGACCGCCGCCCTTTGCAAAAATAGGAATAAACACAACGGTAACAAGAGTAAGCCAAATGTTTGTTGTAAGCATAAACACAAAGGTACCAACAAGGGTTACAACACCAGATACCACAGATGTAAGGGAGCTGTTAAGCATAATATCGATATTATCAACGTCATTAGTGAATCGGCTCATTATTTCGCCTGTAGGGTGCTTATCAAAAAATCTGATAGGCAAGCCTTGCAACTTATTAAATAAATCGTTACGGATGTTTTCGGTAGCATTTTGAGAGATAGAAAGCATCATTCTGCTTTGAACGTAGCTGCACAAACAGGAAACAAGATAAACTGAAAGCATAATAGTCATGGCGCCAATAACATAAGTCATAACCTTATTAAAGTCGGTGCCGTTAAGCAAATTATTTATGAATGGAAATTGACTGAATTTTTCTATTATTCCATCAGCAAACAACTCCAATTTGCTTGGGTTAAGCGCTTTATCAGGTGCAACAACCATAGTGATTCTGTTTATAATAGGTGCCAACAAATACGGGCCCATCAAAGAGGTTACTGTATGCAAAAGCATACACAGCACAACCACACCAAGGCGAAACTTATACTTGGAAACATACCCCCATATTCGTTTTATAGTCTTAGCGGTGTTTTTGGGTTTGCCTTTTGCTCCGCGCATCATCGGACCTCTTCCGGGAGGATGCATAGACATACCCTTCGGTGCGTTATTTGATGCTGCAGAATTATATTGCTTTTGCAACTGTTCAAGGGTTCGTTTAGCCATTTGCGCTCTCCCCCTTTCTCTCGTTCTGAGAATAATAGATCTCTTGATACTCTTTATTCTCATTAAGAAGGGTTTGATGATCGCCCACACCTGTAATCCTGCCGTCATCCATAACAACGATCACATCGGCATCAATTACAGAAGAAATGCGCTGTGCAATAATAATCTTGGTTGAGCCGTTAAGTTTATTCTTAAAAGCATTTCGAATGTGAGCTTCGGTTGCAGTATCGACAGCACTTGTGGAGTCATCAAGAATAATAATCTTGGGCTGTTTTAATAACGCTCTGGCAATACAAAGGCGCTGTTTTTGACCGCCTGAAACATTGGTTCCTCCCTGTCCAAGGTCATAATCATACCCACCGTTAAAGTTTTGAATGAAACTGTTGGCCTGTGCACATTCCGCAGCTTCTAAAAGATCGCCATCAGTTGCGTCGTCATTACCCCATCGAAGGTTATAGGCTATGGAACCTGAGAAAAGAACGTTTTTCTGAAGTACCATTCCAACGCCCTCGCGTAGGTTTTTGAGTGAATAGTCCTTTACATTTACGCCGTCCACTAAAACCTCACCTTCGTCAACATCGTATAATCGAGGAATCATTGAAACAAGGGTTGTTTTGCCACAGCCTGTTGAGCCGATAATACCAACCGTTTTTCCGGGCTCTATGGTTAGGTTGATATTGTTAAGAACCTTCTCTTCACTTGATTTATAATACTTGAAGCATACATTTTTAAACTCGATTTTGCCGTCGGAAACAGCCAAATTTTTTCGAGTTGCATCCTTATCGGTTAACAAAACATCCTCATGCAAAACCTCTTTTATACGCTTTGCTGAAGCAAAGGCACGAGATGCATTCATAAGCAGCATGGTAATCATCATCAGTGAGGTAAGAATTTGAGTAACATAGGTTAAAAATGCTGAAAGGTCACCGACACTCATACCGCCGGCAATACCCGATTCTCCTATAACTATGTTGCCGCCAAACCAAATTACAGCAAGAGTTGTAAAGTTCATAACAATGGTCATGATCGGCTGCATAAAAATCATAACCTTCATTGCTGAAATGCCTGATTTTTTAAGTTCGCTATTTGAATTGTAGAATTTTTCGCGTTCATAATCTTCGCGAACGAATGATTTTACAACACGCATATTAGTCGCGTTTTCCTGAACAGTTGAGTTGAGTTTATCTATTTTTGATTGCATTTTGCCAAACCGAGTGAAACCCAGTTTAATAATGCAAGAAACAGCGACAATCATTAACGGAACGGACACAGCAAACACAAGTGACAACGAGGGCTTAAGCATTATCGCCATAACCAATGCGCCAATAAGCATACCAGGTGAGCGCAATGCCATACGAAGCATCATATTACAAAAGTTTTGCATCTGTGTAACATCGTTTGTAAGGCGTGTAACCAAAGAGCCCGTTGAAAATTTATCGATGTTGGAAAAGGCAAACGACTGTACCTTTTTATACATATCTGCACGTATATCAGCGGAAAAATTGACCGATGCTTTAGCGCCAAAGTATGCACCTCCGACACCGCCAAGCATCATAATAATGGCAAGGCCAATCATACCCAAAGCAACCCAAACACTTTTGATTACGGTTAAGCTGCCGTCAGTGCCTGAGTTAATTACCAGTGACAGCATTTTGGGCATCAAAACCTCGCCTATAACCTCTATAATCATACAAAGAGGGCCTAAAATGAAAAAAAGTAAATATGGTTTAATGTATTTAATCCAGTTTTTCAAGAACATCACCCTTATCCGATTCATACATAGCCTTTAGTCGATTGTGCATTTTATCAAGGCAAGAAATGAAGTTTTCTATCTCCTGCTCACTTAAATCTTCAAACATAGCCGAATCGATACGCCAAAAGGCCTCTTTAGTGCGTTCTATTAAATTTATTCCCTTTTGGGTAATAACAACGCTGTTGAAACGGCTATCATTTTCATTCACTGACTTCTCAACAAACCCGATTGCCTCTAATTTTTTTAGTGTTACAGCAACTGCAGCCGTACTTATATCAAAATTTTCAGCAATCGACTTTTGACAAACGCCCGTCTGATTCTCTTTGTATTTAATATAGAGGTATCGCAATATGTGATGGGGCCTGCGTCTAACCTCAAGATTATCTACATATTTGTCAAAAACCCGCATATGCAATCGGTTTGTTCTTTTAAACATATCAATCGCATTTTGCAGTTTATCGCGTGTTGAATTATTCACAATATACCTCCGTTAATTAACAAGTTAACTATCTTTTTATATTTTATTACTGAATGCCACAATTGTCAAGTCGCATCTTGCAAACCTGAAATTATTATTGTATAATAAATATAGATTTGAGGTGTGCAAAATGAAAAATAAATTTAACAGATTTATAAAAAACATTAAAAACTTCTTTACAAGCAAAAATAATAAAGTTGTCAAAAAAAGACGCCTTATTTTTGGCATATTAATTGCAGCAGCAATAATCACAACTGCAATAACTATTATTGGATCAAGTGCTTATAAAAACAAAAGTTATGCAAGTACAGTTACAACGCAAGGTCAATATAAATCAAGCGAAACATCTCATCATATCGTAGACAGTTTAAACGAACAAAATTATTCCGTCAAAATGTCTGAGATCGATGCAGCAACCGGCAAAGAAAAATATTATTACATCTATACTCAATCGATTAAAGACGGCACTATTACCAAAGAAATTTATAGTTCATCAAACGATGTTACCTACAAATCAGTCACAAATGACAACAAAACAACCTATTCAAGTGACAGCAAAAGCAACATTACCGAAGATGAAATCTTAGGATATATTGAAGGCTTAAATCCGTACAGCAGATTTCACAACTATTTGCACAGCAATGGCGTGAATTGCTATGAGCTGAATGGTCGTTTGTATTTTATTAACAACATCAACCTTGATGAAGCCGTCTATCTTTACACAGGTAAAAATAACCATTATCCCCTCTATGCAGAGATTGAGAACGCTCACACAATATTAAAATACACTTTTGAATTTAAATAAAAAACAGCCTCGTACTACTCTACGAGGCTTGTTATTTAATCTTTTCTTGAGACCTTTTTCTTTGTGCCATCGGGTTGAACAATATAGGTGTTTTCAAGCTGACCAACCAATGACGCTTTGTAAGAATCAATATATTCGCGGCGCAAAACATCGCGCTCTGCAAGTTCTTCGTCAGTTAATCCAACTGTTTTAGCCTTTCTGGCCAACTCATTAATTCTATCAATTTTTTTCTGTTCCAAAATTATCACCTCGGATGTTTATATGGTTATTATAATATACAAAACCAATTAAGTAAAGGATAAATTATGAAAATATTGATTGACGCTGACGGTTGCCCCGTTGTAGATTTAACAATTAAAATTGCAAACCAATATCAAATTGAATGTATAGTAATTTGTGATACATCACATATATTTAATGTTTCTGCAAAGGTTATCACTGTCGACAAAGGTACAGACAGCGTTGATTTCAAATTAGCAAATATGATAAACAAGGGCGATATAGCAGTAACGCAGGATTATGGTCTGGCGGCAATGTGTCTGGCCAAAAGCGGTTACGCAATAAATCAAAACGGCCTAGAATATAACGACGATAACATATCGTTATTGTTAGAAACACGTGCTTTGGCCAAAAAGATTCGCAGAAGCGGAGGTAGATTGAAAGGCCCTAAAAAACGATCCACCAGTAATAACGACACATTTGAAAAAAGCCTGACTAATCTTATAAATAAAGCAAAACAAAAAGAAGATTCGATTTAAAACCGAATCTTCTTTTTTATTAAGGTGTAGGTTCAGGTTGTGTAGTTGATTCAGGCGCACTGGGTGTTACAGGTTCTGTTGGAACGGGAGGATTAGGCGTTACAGGCGTCTGCTCATTAGGTTGAGATGCCGGATTCTCAACAGATTCAACCACATGTCCGGGACAAACAGGAGCAAAGCTGCTCTTATAATAGCCGCCCGCGGTTGTGGTGCAGGTATCTGTTGCCAAGCCACCGGTTTCAACGCAGTAGTTGGCAAACTTAACAGAACTGCAGCTTGGGAAGTTCTTTTTCTTTAAGCCCTCGTGAATAGCCTTCATAGTAGGCTTCCATAACAGCACAGCAGGATTAGAGCTTGTTGAAAGCTTATTCATAGCCTGGGGCTTATCACAGCCAAACCATACTGATGCTACATAATAAGGTGTGCCGCCTACAAACCAGCGGTCCTTATTATCGGTAGTAGTACCGGTCTTAGCAAAGGTATATGCTCCCCAACCATCAAAGTTGGCAGATCCACCGGTACCACCTTGGCCCGTTACAACGGTGTTAAGCATCTTGTTCATAATATACGCAGTATCCTCACTAATTGCGCGTTTACCTTCCGCCTTATACTGCAAATAAGTTTCTTTGCCGTCGTTACTTGTAACCTTGCTATAGAAGGTAGGCTCGTAATAAACACCGCCGTTACCAAAAATAGCATAGGCAGCAGTCCACTCAAGGGTGTTAACACCGTAGGTTACACCACCAAGTGCAAGCTGTGACAAACCTATATCTGAATATTTTTTACCATTCTTGGTTTCAGATTCAACCAAAGTCGTAATTCCAACCTTTTCGGTCAAAAACTTAAATGACTTTGTGCAACCGTAACTGTTAAGAATTCTAACTGGAGGAAGATTCAAAGAGCGTGCAAGTGCGTTTTGAACGATAACAGGATCACTGGTTGTACGGTCGTAGTTGTGGTAGTTGTAACCACCTATAGAAAGCTTGCTGTTTTCTATCTTGCTTGACCAAGTAATCAAATTTGATTCGAGCGCAGGAGCATAAACACCAAGCGGCTTCATAGTAGAACCGGGCTGACGGTTGGATTGTGTAGCACGGTTCAAGCCACGTTTATCGGTTTTTACTCCCCTACCGCCGTAAATGGCAACAACATTACCCTTATAATCCATTATGGTAATAGCTGCCTGAGCAGAATCCTTAAGATTCAATATGCTAGCAAAGTTGTTCTCGTCGCAAAACACTGCATCTACCTTGCTCTGAACATTAGAATCCATAGTTGCATAGATCTTAAGACCTCCACGATAGATAACATTTTCTGCACCTTCGCGAGAGTAGCCCTTGGTTTCCATCAAATCGGTGATGACCTGTTCAAACAAGGCATCGGTGAAGTATGAATAAGCACCACTTGCACTCTGAGTATTGTTATTATCAGTGTGCTTTTTAACAAATACAAGTTTTTCTTTTAATGCCGCATCTCGTTCTTCTTTGGTGATAAGATCAATGTCGTACATATTGTTAATGATCCACTCGCGTCTTGCCTTGTTTCTATCAGGCTTTTTAATGGGATCATAGGTATCCGGAGACTTGGTTATAGCAGCAATACTTGCAGCCTCTGCAATGGTAAGCTCGTTTGCAGTTTTGCCAAAATAATAGTCAGCTGCCGCCTCAATACCATAAGCATTATTACCAAGATAAATTACATTAAGGTAACACTCGATAATAGTATCCTTATGATATTCAATTTCTAGATTTCGAGCTCTCATAATCTCTCTGATTTTTCGAATAGGAGATTGCTCATCATCACCCGTCAGGTTTTTTATAAGCTGCTGAGTTATGGTTGAACCGCCTTGACGGGAGTCATAAATCTCAACGAACATATTTACAAAAGACAAAAAAGTTCTCTTAAAGTCAACGCCACTGTGCGTATAGAAGCGCTCGTCCTCTGCCGCTACATAGGCATTGATGGCATTTTTGCTTATCTTATCAAGGTTAACCCAGGTTCTGTTTTCATAGCACAGATCTTGATATTCAACCCATTTTTCAGTATCACCGACAATATTACCAGCTTTGTCTTTTTCAGGGACGAAATCTTGGTCTTTTACATAAATGGTGGTAGTAAGATTAAGTGTAAGCTCATCAAGACGAATATCTTCAATAGAGTCATCTACAAAACCAAAGACATAAACCATAAATGCAACGGTAACGATACAGCCAACAATAACTGCTACAAAGAAGGCCGACAACGCAACCTTACCCACGGTTCCCCAAATTCGCTTTGACTTGGATTGTTCCTTTTGATTGTTATTCTTACGGCTGCGTTTATTACCTTCATCAGGCGCAATATCATCAATATAATCGGAACCATTCGGAGTAGAGCTGGAAATGTTTTCAATTTCATCCGCTTGGCTGTCACTGTAGACATCTGAATATATATTATGGCTGCCAGAAAAAATATCGACAGGTTCTTCAGCTTGTTCTACAGCCACTTGAGGTTCCTCTGCGATTTGTTTGCCTGAATAAATATCAGTGGATTCTTCAACCGCTGCTTTGTCGGCATAAAGCTCGGGAAAATAGTTGTATTCAGCAGCACGACGAATAGCCTCCTCAGTAGGCTGTGAGCCAGTTGGGGTATTGCCTGTGCGATCCACACCGGCAGTACGATCCACACCGGCAGTGCGATCCACACCGGCAGTACGATCCACACCGGCAGTACGGTCTACACCGGCAGTTCGGTCTACGCCGGCAGTGCGGTCTACACCTAAAGTGCGGTCTACGCCTGCAGTTCTGTCAACTTTTGAAGCACGATCAACACCCGATGCCGAGTCGTTTTTACTTCTTCTATTAAATAAATCATCCATCGGATAGTCGCCTCCTTATTACATAGTTTTCATATAAGAATATAAAGCAATAGAACTAAAAAATCCAGTTACAGTATTTTAACCTTTTTAAATAAAGATTAACGTTAACCTCTGATTTCTTTAACCTTTTTAATTGCATCAGCACAACGAGCAGTGATTTCTGTCCAATTATGCTCAGCAATGAGTTTGCGCTCAGCAATAAAGCTTGCACCACAAGCATAAATGCTCTTAACCTTAAGGTACTCGTCGATATTATCAAGGGAAATACCGCCGGTAGGCATAAACATAACATCCTGATAAGGTGCACAAAGAGCTTTTATGGTTTTAACGCCGCCAAAAGCCTCTGCAGGGAAGAATTTAAGCCAGTTCAAGCCAAGAGACAGAGCCTGATCAATCTCGGTAGGAGTAACAACACCGGGCAAATAAGGAACGTTGTGCTTTGCACAAACCTCTGCAACAGCAGGATTAATGCCGGGGCTGACAATAAATGATGATCCTGCTGCTATAGCATCCTCTGCAGCGGCAGCAGTAAGAACGGTGCCTGCGCCAACAATCATATCGGGATAAGCTTTACTCATAGCTGCAATAGCATCCTTGCCTGCAGCTGTACGCATAGTAATTTCAGCTGCATATATACCACCAGCCAAAAGCGCTTCAGCAAGAGGGCAAGCGTCAGCAGCATCATCTATAACGATAACAGGCATTATGCCTAACTCTTTGATTCTCTCTTGAGTAGTCATATTCATTCTCCTTAATAATATAAGAATTTTACATAAAACATAATAACATATATTTACCGATATTTCCACTTTTAATGCAAAATTATTTAAAAAAACGAATAAAATTATAATTATTAACACAATTATTAACTATTAGTTCATAATTTTGATACCATATTATTAAAAAATGTGTTAATATATAGATGTACTCAGGTAATCTTTCGAAAGGAGCGATCTTAAATGGATCAATTCAGCAACCATAACAACCCTAATACTCCAAATGAAGACAATATAAATCCAAGCATCCCTACTGAGCAGGAAACATTATATACCGAGGTTAACGAATTTGATGAGGATATAGAATCAACCGCCGACTTCCATATTCCGCAGCAACAGCAATATTATTATTCATCCAATTCCGATATTCAGCCTTCAAGCACTAATTACAGTTATCATAACAACGGATATGAATATATAAACAATTCTCAATCGGCACCGTCTGCAGAACCTAACACACACAAACAAAAACGCTCATCCGGATTTTCGTTGTCAACGCTTATAGCCAGCGTTATCATTTGCGCGATTGTATCGACTATTGTTTCATCCTCTGTTGCAATGCTGAACAAACAAACCAACAGCGATGATCAATCAAATACAAACAACAAGAATTCAAACGCAGGAAACACCATAACCACCATAACAAATACAACGGAAAATTTTGTTGAAGCGGTTGCGCAAAAGGTTCAACCCAGTGTAGTTGGAATCACAGTTTCATATAACTCATACAACTTTTTTGGCAATCAAAGCTCATCTGACAGTTCAGGCTCAGGTGTAATTTATACAGCCGATGGATATATTATAACCAACAAGCATGTTATCGAATATGCCATTAACCGAAATGCAGAAATTATGGTGTACCTTTCAAATAACATGGATAAACCCTACCCTGCAACGGTAATCGGATATGACTCTTCAATTGATTTGGCTGTTATAAAGATTAACGAAACCAATTTGCCTGCTATAGAAATCGGCAACTCCTCAGATCTGAAAGTGGGTCAAAACGCCGTTGCCATCGGTACTCCCGGCGGTTTGGAGTTTATGGGAAGTGTAAGCGTTGGATACATCAGCGGCCTTAATCGAGAGCTTACCATAGATTCAATGCGAATGAACCTTATTCAAACCGATACAGCCATCAATCCCGGAAATTCGGGAGGGGCTCTCGTTGATAACGAAGGCAAACTGATTGGCATTACAAACGCAAAGCTTGTGAGTGAAGATTTTGAGGGTATGGGCTTTGCAATTCCTGTAGATAAGGTTACCGAGATTTGCGATAGAATTATAACCGGTAAGGATAGCGCTCAACCTTACATTGGTGTAAACATTAACACCTCATACACAGCGGATATATTGGAAGGCTTAGGCTTCCCTGCCGGAGCCGTTGTCAGCTCGGTTGTAACCGACAGTCCCGCTTACAACGCCGGTATACGCGAATACGATATTATTGTTGCAGTAGACGGAACCGCCATAAGCAGCTACGATCAGCTTGTTTCTGCAATCCAAAGCCACAAAGTAGGCGATAAAATGAAGGTAAGAGTATATAGAAGTAACAAGTATCTTGATCTGACCGTAACGGTAGGAACAAACAGTTAACTAAAAAAGGATGGCAATGCCATCCTTTTTTATATAGACATAATGAATAAAAAATGTTATTATTTTATTGAGGTGATCTGATGAAGATTATAGTTTGTTTAGACGATAAAAACGGAATGGCTTTTAATAAGCGACGCCAAAGCCAAGACAGTGTTTTGCGCCAAAAAATCAGCGAGCTTTGCAAAGAAGCGCCAATTTATATGAGTTCATATTCAGCAACTCAATTTAACGGCGAATGCAATATTGTTGCCAACGACAACTTCTTAACAGAGGCTCCAAACGAAAGCTATTGCTTTATAGAAAATGAAACCGTCGATCCGCAAAGAATATCAGAACTTTATATCTTTAAGTGGAACAGAAAGTACCCTGCCGACTTGACTTTTAATTTTATTCCCCAAAAATCAGGTTTTAAGCTGATAAAAACCGAAGATTTCAAAGGCTCATCACATGAAAAAATAACTTTAATGATATATGAGAGGAAATAAGTGAAAAGATTCTTTAAAAAGCTTGGGATTATTGCATTAGCGCTGTTTTTATTCTTTCTAATCGGTGATATATGTAATTTGCTTGTACCAATCCTATTTGGCGATGTTCTCGATTATTACAAGCCAAGAGAGATCACAGATGTTTATCAAGCTGATAAGTATGTATCCGATGCATTCATTGAAATTAACGGTAATGAACCCATATTTTCAGAAGAAGAACTTGTTCCTGTTTGCAGGCAAGAATTCAGCAAATTAGATAGCCTTGGCAGATGCGGTGCTGCTTTTGCTGTTGTAGGTAAAGAATCAATGCCAACTGAAGACAGAGGAAATATAAACAATGTCTATCCAACTGCGTGGCATTCGGTAAAATACGATATAGTTGCAGGATATTATCTATACAACCGCTGTCACCTTATTGGTTATCAATTAACCGGTGAAAATGTTAATGAGTTAAACCTTATAACCGGTACAAGCTATATGAACTCATTTGGCATGAAGTTTTTCGAAGATAAAATCGCCTACTACATCAAAGAAGAAAACATTCACGTAGCATTAAGAGTTACCCCCATATTTCATAAAAACAATCTTTTGGCTTCAGGAGTTCAAATGGAAGCAAAATCCATTGAGGATAACGGCAAAAGAATCAACTTTAATATATATTGCTACAATGTTCAGCCGGGTGTTGTTATAGATTATCGTTCGGGCGAAAGCGCTATAAGCGAAAACATTGATGAATTGGGTTCGCCAACAAATCCACATACACTTGACACCAAAAAAATGATTTATCACTCAACCGATTGCAAAGAGAACAAAAATATACCAGATGGTTACAAGTGGCAAATCAATGCCGACCACAAGTGGATTGAAAAGTTAGGTTATTCACAATGCAATAAATGCAATTAAAAAAGCATCCCTAACGGGATGCTTTTAATTTTATTTGATAGCTTCAAGTTTATTCTTTCTGCGATTCTTAATTTCATCGGTAACGGGATGAATTTCACCTGCGGCCTGAAGTGACAATCGAGTAAGAAGCGGGCCAACCAATTCATAAATAAGAACAGCAAACAAGGTTATATTTCTAATCAAATTACCATCGGCACCAAGTTGCATTGCAGTTGCACACATACCAAGCGCAACACCTGCTTGCGGAAACAGTGTAACACCCAAATACTTGCAAATCATAGGCGAACACTTAGTTGCCTTTGCGCTAACAAACGTACCAACATACTTACCGCAGCACCTTGAAATGATGTAAACTAGACCGATAACAACAATAGCCCCATCGGTAAACACACTAAGTTCAAGTTCTGCACCGCTAATTACAAAGAACAATGCAAATAACGGAGAGGTCCATTTGTCAGACGATGCCATCAAGTCGTGTGACAAGGGGCAAATATTGCAGAATACTGTGCCAAGCATCATACATACAAGCAATGATGAGAAAGCAATATGTACAGGGCCAATGCTAAACTCAAGCATTGACAGTGATGCAGTCAAAAACACAATACCAATAGTCAGATTCAATCTGTTTGTATTTGAATTGAACAACTTTTCCAATTGAGTAAGAACCCACCCCATAATAGCACCCAAAACCAATGAACAAACAATCTCAATCAACGGGTTAACCAAGATAGATACCAAGTCAACGGAGCCACTGACAAGAGTCTTAGCAATACCAAATGATACGGCAAATACTATCAAGCCAACAGCGTCATCAAGGGCAACAATAGGAAGAAGCAGTTTAGTAAGCGGTCCCTTTGCCTTGTACTGACGAACAACCATAAGAGTTGCAGCAGGAGCTGTAGCAGTTGCAATTGCGCCCAATGTAATAAGTTGTGGCAGACTAATCTTGCCGGGCATTAAATAATACACACCAAGAAGAGCCAAATCAACAAGTATTGTAGCTGAGATTGCTTGGAATACGCCTATTATCAATGCTTGCTTGCCTGTTTTTTTCAACTCTTCAAGCCTGAACTCATTACCTATTGAAAACGCAATAAATCCAAGCGCAACTTCTGAAATCAAAGAAAGAGTTTCAACATGATGCATACTTGAAAAGCCAATGCCATCGACCCCTAAACGACCCAAGCAATAAGGACCGATAAGTACACCTGCTATAAGATATGCGGTTACTGAAGGCAACTTCAACGGTTTGAAAAAACGTGTCATTATCAGGCCGGCTATCAATGCTATAGAAACAGATAACAATATGTTCACTACAAACACCTACCATTTACTCAAAACTTAAGTCCCGAAGGAGCGACCTCAGGACTTAATTAATTTCTAAAAGAGATTTTACTCTCAGCTAACCAATATGTCAATGAATATTTAGATATAACAATTATAAATTAAGACAATTATAACAATTCTTTTCGCAACTGTTCACTGCTTTTTGCAGAAAGGTAAGAAGGAGGAATATCAAACACCGTTTTGCAGCCCTTAAATCCCTCTCTGTTCAGGCGCACGGCAGCCCTCGCATAAGCAACAAGCACCGAAGATGTAAATTCGGGATTAGAATCCAAACTCAAAGAATATTCAACAATATGATTGTTTTGCAAATCAAGGCCTGTTTTGCCGCTTCTAATTACAAATCCACCATGAGGCAAGCCGCTATGATTAGATTTCATCTCTTCCATTGAAATAAAATGAACAGTTGTATCATAATCAGCAAAATAGTTTTTCATTGTAACAATTTCATTTTCTATTCTTGCTTTATCGGCACCATCCTCAGCCACAACGAAGCACTCTCTCTTATGCTTTTCTCGAGTAGTAAGATTGGGGCATTCACCCGATCTGACAGACTCAAGAGCTGACTTAACAGGAATTGTGTACTGACGGGCGTCAATAACGCCGTCAATTCTGCGTATGGCATCAGAATGGCCTTGGCTGACCCCTTTGCCCCAGAATGTATAAGTTTCGCCTTGAGGTAAAATAGCCTCTGCATAAAGGCGATTCAATGAGAACATACCGGGATCCCAACCAACTGAGATAACGGCTATCTTGCCCGATTGTGAGGCGCTATTATCTACATTTGCAAAGTGATTGGGAATTTCTGCATGGGTGTCAAAGCTGTCAATAACATTGAAGTTCTTAGCAAGTTCAGGGGTTTGAACGGGCAAATCGGTCGCACTGCCACCACAAATTATCAAAACATCAATATTATCTTTATGAGCCAAAATATCATCTAGCGCATATGCCTGTACACCGGTCAAAGTATTAACACTTGAAGGTGCGCGACGAGTAAACACGCCATAAAGATTCATATCTTCATTTTGCTTAACGGCACACTCTACACCTCTGCCTAAATTACCATATCCAACTATTGCGACTGATACCATAAATTACGCCCCTTTCACAATGATATTATAACTTTTCAATACCAAAAAATCAACAAAACATTTTATATAACTTTAAATTATATTGCATTTAAACAAAACTAATCAATTCAAACTTAAAACATACATACAATACTACAAAAACGGTCAAACCGAACGAATCGATTTGACCGGATTTTAGGCCTCAAAATCTAAGCAAAGACGAGTTTCTGTAAAGGGACGAACAAAAGTATCAGCAACACTAACATGAGCAGGATGAACGGCATAGTTTTTTAAAGCAGCTTCATTTTCAAACGCAGAACAAAGCATAACATCTGCGTTTGAAGACTTTATAGCTTCAATCTGAACTTGAATTTCAATCAAGCCATCAATAACGCCTTTCAACCCCTCCAAGTTGTTTTTAATACCAAGCTTAACCTCATCATTGTTAAACTCTTCTTTTAACTTCCACAAAATAATATGTTTAACCATAATAAAACCTCTTATATTATAGTATATTGCAGCATTTCATAATGAAGTCGGGTGCCAACATCCACATTGGCAGGAAGAAGCGCCATTGCTATAAACAATTCTTCTGCAGAGTTGTCAATAACTTTTAAATATGCATACTCCCCTTCTATTTTAGATACAATATAATCTTTAGGCTCCATTATAAAAATCCTTTCTTTATGCAAAAACGGCTGAACCGAAATTCAGCCGTTTTTATTAACATTTAGATGCCAAGGCGTGACTTAAGACCTGCAAGTTGCTCTTCGAGCTCCTTGGGCAAACGATCGCCGAACTTCTTGTAATGCTCGGTGATTTCAGCTGCCTCTTTAATCCATGCCTCTTTATCAACCTTAAGGATAGACTTAAGGGTGTCCATATCCATATCCAGATCGGTAAGGTCAATATCTTCCGGACGAGGAATGTAACCTATCTCGGTTTCCATTGCGTCAGCCTTGCCCTCGCAACGGTCAATGATCCAGTTAAGAACACGCATATTGTCGCCGAAGCCGGGCCATACAAAGTTGCCTTCATCATCGGTACGGAACCAGTTAACATTGAAGATCTTGGGAGCCTTGTCGCCAAGCTTCTCACCCATTGCGAGCCAATGTGCGAAATAGTCGCCCATATGATAACCGCAGAAAGGAAGCATAGCCATAGGATCGCGGCGAACTACGCCAACTGCACCTGCTGCAGCAGCAGTAGTCTCAGAAGCCATAGCAGAGCCAATGAACACACCGTTTTCCCAATCGAATGATTGGTATACCAGGGGTGCAAGCTTTGCACGACGGCCACCGAATACGATAGCAGAAATCGGAACACCGTTTGCAGCTTCAAACTCAGAAGAAATGCAGGGGCAGTTCTTAGCAGGAGCGGTGAAGCGGCTGTTGGGATGTGCGCCACAGGTTGACTTATCAGCCTTGTCGTACTTTGCGGGATCCCACTTCTCACCCTTCCAATCGATTGCATTGGTGGGGGGATTCTTATCAAGACCTTCCCACCATACGGTATTGTCATCAAGGTTGTGCAATACGTTGGTGAAGATGGTGTTTGAACGAGTAGATGCAAGAGCATTGTAGTTAGACTTTTCGTTGGTACCGGGGGCAACACCAAAGAAGCCGTTTTCAGGATTGATAGCATAAAGTCTGCCATCTTCACCTATTCTCATCCAGCTAATGTCGTCGCCAACAGTCCAAATCTTATAGCCCTTCTTACGCAAGTATTCGGGGGGAATAAGCATTGCAAGGTTGGTCTTACCGCAAGCTGAGGGGAATGCAGCAGCGATGTACTTAACCTCACCCTGGGGATTTTCAAGACCGAGGATAAGCATATGCTCAGCCATCCAGCCCTCTTTCCAGCCCTGGTAAGATGCAATACGAAGTGCAAAGCACTTTTTACCGAGCAATACGTTACCGCCGTAAGCAGAATTTACAGAGATAATGGTGTTGTCTTCAGGGAATTGGCAGATGTAACGATTTTCTTCTTCAACATCGCATTTTGCGTGGAAGCAGCGTACCCAATCGTTGCTGTCGCCAAGTGCATCGAGAACCTTGTCGCCGATGCGGGTCATAATAGCCATATTAAGAACAACATAAATAGAATCGGTAATTTCTACACCAATCTTTGCAAGAGGTGAACCGATGGGACCCATTGAATAAGGAATGATATACATGGTGCGACCTGCATAGGTACCACGTGCAATATCATAAAGCTTCTTGTACATAACCTGAGGATCTTCCCAGTTATTGGTGGGGCCTGCATCCTCACGCTTTGAGGTGCAGATAAAGGTGCGGTTTTCAACGCGAGCTACGTCATTAGGCTTGGTTCTGTGAAGATAGCAACCGGGGAGCTTTTCCTCGTTAAGCTTAATCATTTCACCGCTTTCAACAGCCTCTTTGCGAAGTGCCTCAAGTTGTGACTCCTCACCGGTAATCCATACAACTGAATCGGGATTGACAAGTGATTTGATCTGTTCAACAAACTCAAGAACGGTTTTGTTGTTGGTCATAATTCGTCTTTCCTTTCTATAAGAAAAAAATTAACTGATTTATGGCAGAATGGCAAATCACCATCCTACCGCATTTTACAGTTTATCATACAATATGTCAAACTGCAAGATATATTTTATAAAATTAAAATTATTTTAACACAACATCATCTATTGGCATTGTTGCAAAAGCGTTTAATTCGTTTTGAGCAACATTTCCTGCCAAAAACTCGTAATACGCCTGCACACCAACCATCGCCCCATTATCGCCACAATACTTCAACTCGGGACGGTACAAAATAAATCCCCTCTTGCTGCATTCCTTCTCCAAACGGCGTCGAAGCTCAGCATTGGCCGATACACCGCCTGCAACAGCAATGGTTTTATAACCCAACTCTTCAGCCGCTGACATAGTATTGTTAACGAGCATATCACAAACCCTTGACCTCAAGGATGCAGACATATCGGGCACACTAATGCTTTCGCCCTTTTGCTCTGCATTGTGCAATATATTTATGACCGCCGTTTTAAGACCGGAAAATGAAAAATCATATTTACCATCGGTCATATGAGGATAAGGCAATTTATATGCATTAGGGTTACCGTTTTCTGCGATCTTATCCAACTCTACACCGCCGGGGTATCCAATACCCATTGCTCGAGCTGCTTTATCGAAGCACTCACCTGCTGCGTCGTCCCTCGTGCGCCCGATTATGCGATAATCAGTATAGTCAAGCACCTCACAAAGATGGCTATGACCACCTGAAACAACCAAGCACAAAAAGGGAGGTTTTAACTCTTCAACACCGATATAATTAGCGGCAATGTGACTGCGCAAATGATGAACAGGAATCAAAGGCTTACCTGCAGACATTGCAAGGCCCTTGGCAAAGTTAACGCCAACGAGCAGCGCACCTATGAGTCCGGGAGCATATGTAACAGCAACTGCATCAATATCATCCAGTGTGCAACCTGCATCAGCAAGTGCTTTATCAGTAACATCCACAATGTTTTCTGCATGTCGTCGAGAAGCGATTTCAGGCACAACCCCACCGTATTTGCGGTGTTCCGCAACCTGTGTTGAAACGACATTGGACAATATATTTCTGCCCTCAGTAACTGCTACTGCAGTTTCATCGCAGGAAGATTCAATAGCTAATATCTTCATTTTATAGCTCCTTAATCATAGTAAAAGCGTCATCTTTGGGATTTGAATAAAAATTCTTTCTAATGCAAAGCTTTTGATATCCCATATTTTCATATAGACCAACGGCTGCAGAATTAGAAGTTCTTACATCAAGTATTATTTTTTCTGCCCCCCGTTCAACTGCCATATTCTCGCACTGTGACAGCAAAGCCTTGGCAATACCGCAACCTCTGTATTCTGAGTCCACAGCAACCAGATGAAGATATGCCTCTTCAAAAGAAAGTGATACAACGGAAAAAGCAACGGTATGGCTGTCAACATCACAGCACATCACTATGGAATTATGCTCAAGTTCTGCAGCAAAAGAAGCCTCGCTCCATCTGTCAGCGCCGCACTCATTGCTTAAAGCAGATAAGACCGACAAATCACTTTGCTGTGCATTACGAATAATCATCATAATTTTTCCACCAACTCAGGCATTGCTCTTTGCATATTGTCGCGGCACTCACGATAAATCTCAATAGAGTAACCGTAGGGATCGGCCACACCTTTGCCAAACACAACGGGTGAATAACCCACCGAGTTCAAAAGCTGCGCGTGGCCCTCACTCATACACACAATCAAATCCACATCGTTAAGTAATTCTTTGCTGATAGGCTTTGAGGCGTGCGTACTTAGGTCTATATCTATTTCAGCCAGTGCCTTTACAGCGTTATCCGATGCAGGCATTCCAACCGCTGCCGCAACACCTGCGCTATCAGCAATAGCATCAATATTTTTTTTAGCGGCATAAGCATTAAACAATGCCATTGCCATAGGCGAACGGCAAGTATTACCCGTACAAATAAACAATACTTTTTTCACTTGAATTCCTCATTATTCTTTAGCATCGTACCAGGTTTTTCCTACGTTTACATCAGCAGGCATTGGCACACTAAGCTTGCACGCATTAGACATCTCGAAGGATATAATCTCTGCAGCTCTTTGGGCATCCTTTTCGCTTGATTCAACAATAAGCTCGTCGTGTATCTGCAAAATCAACTTTGCGTCCAAGTTTTCTTCTTTAAGACGAGTATATACTCGAACCATAGCAATCTTAATTATATCGGCTGCCGTTCCTTGAATAGGCGCATTACGTGCTACCCTTTCACCAAAAGCGCGAAGCATTCCGTTTGAGGCTTTTAGTTCAGGCAAATATCTGCGTCTGCCAAACGAGGTTTCAACATAGCCGCTCTCTTTGGCTTGTTCAAGAGTCTTTTCCATATAAGCCTTAACGCCGCTAAAGTTGGCAAGATAACCTTCAATAAAGCGTTTGGCATCACCAAAGCTTACGCCGATATCCTTAGCCAATGAAAATGCACCGATACCGTAAACGATACCGAAGTTGACTGCCTTTGCGCTTGAACGCATTTGAGGAGTAACCATACTTTCAGGCAGACCGAACACCTTGGCAGCGGTGATAGTATGAATATCCGCACCGTTATTAAAGGCATCAATCATTGCTTTATCACCTGACATATGGGCAAGCACGCGCAATTCAATTTGCGAATAGTCGGCATCGCATAACACTCTGCCCTCGTGTGCAACAAAGAATCGTCTGAACTCTTTACCCACATCGGTGCGAACAGGGATGTTTTGCAAATTCGGCTCAGCAGAGCTTATTCTGCCTGTGCGTGTTTCTGTTTGATTCAGGGTGGAGCGAATTCTTCCATCCTCCCCTACTGCCTTGAGTAATCCGTCACAGTAGGTGGATTTCAACTTGGATAAGGTGCGATATTCAAGCAACTTGCTCACAGCAGGATGTTTATCCTTAAGTCCCTCCAACACATCAGCATTGGTTGAATATCCGCTCTTGGTTTTTTTGCCTGCGGGCAAGCCCAACTTTTCAAAAAGTGCAACTCCAAGTTGCTTGGGTGAATTAAGATTAAACTCATAGCCAACAAGTTCATATATATCTGAACTAAGCTCATTAGTGCGCTTTTCAAGTTGCTCACCATATTTAGCTATGGCCTCAGCATCGACCTCAAAGCCGACGGATTCCATATCGGCAAGCACACGAGCAAGCGGTATCTCAACATCGTAAAGAAGCGATGCGTTTGAGGTTTCTTCAATCTTTTGCTCCATTATTCCGCAAAGCACAACAAATCTTGCTATGTCGGTAAACTCCTCGCAGCTTTCATCAGCATTCGCAGAATAACGTTCACACAAGCGAGCTACCGAATAATCAGAAGCATCAGAGTCTAACAAATATCCAGCAAGAGAGGTGTCAAACTTAACGTTTGCATCGGGGCACAAATGATAAAGTTTTTTTGAATCATCGGTCAAAACACAACGATCTTTAATAAAATTAAGAGCCTGCGTAGTTGTTACGGCAACTGCCTTCTCACCATCAGACAGATATGAATACTCGCCATTCAAAAGCAAATAAACATCTTGTGCGGTAATTTCGCCAAGCTCGCAAGGTTTAACGGTTTTAAGCGAGCATTTATTGTCCACAGGCACAGATAAGCCGGTCAAACCAAGGCGTTCTATCATCGAAAACATCTCAAGATTACGCAGGATTTCAGCAAGGTTTGCGCCATCCATCTCGCCGATTTTATAGCATTCATCATAGCAAGGAATTGGTACTTGCTTATATATCTCGCCCAACTTGCGCGACAAGAAGGCATTGTCCTTATCAGCAATAAGTTTTGCTCTAACACCTGCTTTAATAGATTCGCTGTCGATATTTTCATAAACGCCCTCAAGCGAGCCAAACTCGGCAATAAGTGAAAGTGCCGTTTTTTCGCCTACGCCTGCAACACCGGGAATATTATCGGACGAGTCACCCATAAGCGCTTTAAGCTCAATAAGTTGATTGGGAGTTAGACCGCAATATTTTTCTGCAATAGCGGCCTCATCATATACAATAATCTCGGGCTTGCCCATACGGGTTGCAGCAAGATATACGCTGACTCCGTCACCCACAAGCTGCAACGAGTCACGGTCACCGGTAGCAATGACGCACTCGTCGCCTTTGGACCGAGCAAGCTCCGCCAAGGTGCCTAGTATATCATCGGCTTCATAGCCGGGCTGCTCAAGAACCTGATAGCCCATAAGGCGCAAAACATCCTTCATAACAGGCATTTGCTGTGCAAGCTCAGGAGGCATACCTTTACGGCCCGCTTTGTATTCACTATACATTTCGTGGCGGAAGGTGGGCGCCTTTAAATCAAAAGCCACTGCAACTGAATCAGGCTCGGTCATATCAATAAGGCGAAGCAAAATATTCATAAACCCGTAAATACCGTTAGTAAACATTCCATCACGAGTTGCAAGTCCTTTAATACCGTAAAAAGCACGGTTAATTATGCTGTTGCCGTCAATAGCAAGAAGTTTCATATCTCGTCACCTTTCGGTCAGATTTTATCATTAAATATGATTATAACATATTTTTGCAAAAAATAGAATAATTTTTTGAATTTTATAAAGAAATATGTTATTATTATTTTGTAACTAATAAAAAATATAAAAACCAGTTGATTTTGAGGTTAATTATATGAGAATTGGCAACTTTGAAACCGATGCTTTTGCAGCTCTTGCGCCTATGGCAGGAGTGGCTGACCGCTCCTTTCGCAAACTATGCAGAGGATACGGCGCCGCCTTTACCGTAAGCGAGTTAATAAGTGCTAAAGCCGTTTCTATGGGCGATAAAAAATCACATAGTATGTTGGCTGTGAGTGATGGCGAGCGACCTGTTGCTATACAACTGTTTGGCAGCAATCCGGATATTATGGCACAAGCTGCAGTCGACTCATTAAAGTACAATCCCGATTTTATTGATATAAATATGGGTTGTCCCGCACCAAAGGTTGCCGCATCCGGCGGTGGCGCAGTTTTGATGAAAAATCCTCAGCTTGCGCAAGAAATAGTGGATGCGGTTGTCAAAGCCGTTGATCTGCCGATAACAGTAAAAATGCGCTCGGGTTGGGATCTCAACAACCTAAACGTTGTTGAGTTGGCTAAACGATGCGAACAAGCAGGTGCTACGGCAGTAACTGTTCACGGGCGCACTCGGGAGCAAATGTATGCTCCGCCCGTTAACCTTGATATAATTTCAGAGGTTAAAAAAGCAGTTTCCATTCCTGTAATTGCCAACGGCGATATTGTTGATGCAAAGAGCGCAGCAAGAATGTATGAATACACCGGTTGCGACTTTATTATGGTTGGTAGAGGTGCTATGGGTTCGCCCTGGATATTCAGCCAAATCAACGCATATATAGGCGAAGGCAGAATATTGCCAGAGCCACCAATAAGCGAGCGTATGCTTGTGCTTATGCGACAAGCGGCTGCAACAGTAGAAGATAAAGGCGAGCGCACTGCTTTGCTTGAGATGAGAAAGCACGCCGCCTGGTATATAAAGGGTCTGAGAGGAGCAGCTGCATTCAGAAAAAGATGCGGCGAAATATCTACGATGGCCGAACTTGAAAAATTGTGCTATGACGTATGCAAGGAGTGTAGCGAAAATGAGGTTTAAAGGAATTAAACCTGAAGGAATTGAATTGTTAGCTATAAACCGATTCAACGATTCCAAAGCCTTTTATGATGAGAACAAGAACAAAATCAAAGAAATGGTTACTCTCCCTTTGCGAGATTTGCTTGACGACCTTTTTGACACTCTTGTAGATATAAACCCTGATTTTATTTTAGACCCTGTAAGGTGTATATCAAGAGTACGTCGCGATACTCGTTTCACCCACGATAAAAGCCTGTACAGAGAAAATCTGTGGATGATGTTTCGTCATCAAAAGAACCATCTTCCAACGCCTATGATGTGGTTTGAATTTTCACCTGAAGGATACAACTATGGCTGCGGTATAATAAGCGGCACACCCGCTTTTATGGAATATTGGCGCAAGGCCATAAAATCAAATCCTGCGCAACTTGATGATGCAACCGCATGCGCATTATCCTCAGGAGCTATTATTGAGGACAATCGCTACAAGCGTTCCAAAGCCGAAGCGGATGGAATTGATGGCGTTGCAGCAATTTGGTACGACCAAAAAGCGCCCTTTGTTATCAAGCGTATCAAAGGCGTAAAGGTTTTGAACCAACCTAAAAAGCTTGTAAAAGAGTTAAGCCTTGCATTCAAATCATTTAAACCGCTATATGATTTTATGCTGTCAGTAACTACATCCTACAACAGCAGCTTGGAGGTATACAATGAAGAATATTGAACTTTTCACCGACGGTGCTTGCTCCGGCAATCCCGGCCCGGGCGGTTGGGGTGCTATATTGCGATATAACGGCATCGAAAAAGAACTCTGCGGCGGTGAAGAAAGCACAACCAACAACCGAATGGAATTAACAGCGGTTATTGAAGGACTCAAAGCACTTAAAGAGACTTGTAACGTAAGTGTGTGCACCGACTCAAAATATGTTTGTGATGGTATGAATCTCGGCTGGGCAGAAGGTTGGCGCAGCCGCGGATGGAAAAAAGCCGATAAAAAGCCTGCTCTTAATCCCGATTTGTGGGGTGAGCTTTTAGATTTAACCCAAAAGCACCGGGTGACTTTTAACTGGATAAAAGGCCATGCCGGGCATCCTGAAAACGAAAGATGCGACAAAATGGCTGTAGACCAATATTCAAAGTACAAATAAAGCAATATTTACAATCAACAAAACTATTTTCACTATATAATTTGCGAATGTAAAGATGTATAATTAACAAAAAATAGGAAGTAATATATATGCAAATCGGATTATGCACAAACAATTACACCGACTCTTTTGAAACTCTTAAAGCTGTCAAAGAAACCGGTGCAGATTTTATTGAGGTTAGAGGCTACACTATTCAAGGCTATGAATTGCAAAAGGTTAAAGAGCTTAAGCAACAGCTTATTGACCTCAATTTACCCGCCCTTGCTTCAAACTGTGTGCTCCCCGGTTCAGTTGGCTTTTTTGCAGATGAAAAGGTGCTTAACGATTACATCGACAGCCTATTTGAGCGCTTAGCAATTTTAGGTGTTAATACTCAGGTTGTAGGTAGCGGACGCTTGCGCAACATTCCCGAAGGCGTTGACCCCAATGAACACGCAAAGCGTTTTGCAGAGGTTTTGCACCGTTCATTCATCCCTCGTTGCGAGCAATATGGTATTACCCTTTGCATAGAAAGCCTTAATAAAAAAGAAACAAACTTTATACACACCGTTAAAGAGGGCGTAGAGTTTGCAAAGATGGTTAACAGTCCTTATGTTGCAGCTCATATCGATTCTTACCATATGGGTATGGAGGATGAAGCGTTCGAAACTCTCAAAGACTACAAAGGCATCGTAAAGCACGTACATATCGCCGCACCCAACAGCTCGCGTGCCTATCCTTACGCAAACGACGGTATTGACTGGAAGCACATAATTAACAACATTAAATATTCAGGTTGCGATAAGATTTTTAGTCTTGAGGCAACCACTCGTACAGACGATCCTTGGGCAGAAATCAAAGAATCTATCAATCTTCTCAGACCTATTGTATAATTTAAAAAGCACCGTTTAAATGAAACGGTGCTTTTATTCTGCTATTATACCGCCACCGACAACAATATCGCCGTCGTATACAACAGCAGATTGACCTGTGGTGATAGCACGTTGCGGAGAATCGAACTCTATAATCACCCTGTTTTCAGAGGTAGGTATAATTGTTGCAGGCTGTTCAACCTGACTATATCTTGTCCGTGCATAAGCGCGAATAGGTGCAGTTGGGCATTCACATGAAATCCAGTTGAAATCCACAGCCTTAAGCCGATTGGTAAACAACTGCTCATTGCTGCAAAGCACCACCTGATTATTATCCATATCCTTACGGCAAACATACATTGGCGCAGGCAGTGCCAAACCCAACCCCCTTCGCTGACCGGTGGTATATTTGATTATACCCTTATGTCTGCCTAACACCTCACCTTGAAGATTGACAAAGTCACCGTCAGGGTAGGTTTTGCCTGTGTATCGGCTTATAAACGCAGCGTAATCGCCATCGGGAACAAAGCAGATATCCTGACTGTCCTTCTTGCGAGCGTTAACAAGATTATTCTCTTGTGCGATTAAACGTATCTCATTCTTGCTGAACTCACCCACCGGAAAAAGCAAGTGACTTAACTGATGCTGAGTTAAGCAATGCAAGACATACGATTGATCCTTAGTTATATCTGCGCCTTTTTTAAGCAGGTATCTATCCCCTGATTTTTCAATCCGTGCGTAATGCCCCGTTGCAAGCTTATCGCAGCCCATTTTAATTGCGGCGTCAAGCATTATGCCAAACTTCAAATGTTTGTTGCAAAAAATACACGGATTAGGCGTATCGCCATTTTCGTAAGAGCTGATAAAACGAGCAATAACCTCTCGCTCAAATTCTTTTGATAGATCAAGCACCTCGAGAGGCATAGAAAGCATATCGGCAATTTTCCTTGCATCGGATACATCGTCAAGATTTGTTTGTCCATCTTCTCTGAACAAACTCATTGTAGCGCCAATACAATCATATCCGGCCTGTTTGCACAGATATGCCGTAACGCCCGAGTCAACGCCGCCGCTCATGGCAATCATAACTTTTTTGTTCATTTTATCACTCCTTTCATTAGTATACAGAGATTATAACATTTGCAATTAAATGTGTCAACCAAACCACGAGGTTTGTTTTTTACCAAATACAGTTAAGTTTTGGCATATACTTTTGTTAATATATATGTTAAACTTATTTAACAATCATTTATGAGGTGATTATATATGAAAATCGAAAACAGTATTTTTGGCGGAACAACCTTTTGGATGCTTAACGACCAATTGGAAGACGAAGATATAGTTTATCAAATAAATGAAATGCATAATAAAGGTATTTATGCCTTTATTGCTCGCACTTACTTAGGGCTCAAATCCGATTATCCCGGCGAGAATTTTATGAGCAAAATGAAGCTAATAGTTGAAACTGCTGAAAAATGCGGAATTAAGGTTTTACTGCAAGCCCGATATATGCCCGAGGCAATTCCTGATTTAGATCCTAACTATGCTTTGGATTTTTTTGCGTGCTGATAAAGGTGTTATTCCCGAAGATTGTGAACTTTTGCACAAGTCTAATGATATAAATCTAAGCCGGTTTAACTCTCAAACCTTTCTCGATCTGTTTGACGAAGAATCCGTTGAGAAATATATTGATATTTGCTACAGCATGTGGGACGTGTTTAAAAAGCATTTCGGTAAAACCGTAATATCAGTTTGGGTTGATGAACCAAGCTATTCATCCGAATATCTTCCCTATCCCAAAAAACTGGAAGAAAAATTTTTAAATCGCTACGGTTATAATTTGCGAGAAAAACTGCACCTTTTATACGTTGATGAGGGTGATTATAAAACGGTTCGTTGGCAATACCGCACCCTCATTCAGGATATGATGGAGCACGCTTATTTTGCAAAAATCAAAGAATGGTGCAACAAAAACAATCTTTGGTTCAGTGGTCATCTTATGATGGAAGAAACAATTAAAAGCCAATTGCTTCGCGCCGCTGCAACAATGCCTTATTACAGTTATTTTGATCTTCCCGGTATTGACGTATTGCTTGCACAGCTTAACTGGCGTGAGAATGAAATTAAGCCGCCTGAGATCTATGAAACCCATGGCAGCAGAATTGTTACCTTGACCACTCCCCTGCAGCTTGCATCGGCAGCCGCACAGGCAGGCCAAGAGCATATGCTTTGCGAAATGTATGGCGTTAGCTCACAAAATCTAAGTTTCAGGGATCAAAAACATATTTTTGACACCTACGCTTGTTACGGCATTAACCACCGCGCTATTCATGGAAGTTTTTATTCTTTGGGTGGCAGAAGAAAACGCGCTTATCCACCTCATATCAACTATTATCAGCCCTATTGGGATGAATTCGGCGAGATGACCGAGGCAGTCGTAACCACTTCAAAATTTGTTACTGAAGGCAAGCGCTGCAGTAAGGTTTTGGTTATCCATCCTTTGGGTAGCGGTGCAGCTCTTTTCCCGGGAAAAGTTAATAGAGGTGAGCAAGCAAAATCCGAAGATCAGCTTGAAAAATTAGACGGGCTTTTTGTCAACCTTATCTCTCGCTTAACCGCATCTCACATTCAGTTTGATTTGGGTGATGAGCGTATAATTGAGCGCGACGGATATGTATCTCGCGATCAATTGATAGTTGGCAAGTGCGAATACGACACCATCGTTATGCCGTATCTTACTCATATAAGAAAATCTACCGCCAATTTTATAAATCAGTTTGTTAAAAATGGTGGAAAAGTTTTTGCGCTTGATTCAATTCCTTCGTTTGCTGATGGAGCCGAATTAAACCCCAGCGATATACAGTTAACTACAGTAACCAAGCTGATTCAACAGCTGCGCAGCCTATCAGACTTCTCTCTTTCAGGTGAAGGCGCAAAAAATGTCAGAGTTATGAAACGGACAACCGATAAAGGCATAAACTTTTTTATTTTGAACTTTGACTGTTCTGCTAAAAAACAAGTAACCTTGTCAATTAACGGGTTTTACAGAGCTTTTATAACCCACAGCAAAAACGGAAAGGTTGAAGAGATCGCCGCTTACTCTGACGGCGTTACCTCTATTAGCCTAACATTAGAAGAAGGTGCCAGCGTTATGCTTTCACTTGCTGACGGAATAAGCGAGGTTACTCCTAAAAAGCCTGCTACCACCTTAACAGTTCCCCTTAACAACAGCTGGCATCTGAATCGACTCAACAACAATGTTTTTCTGCTTGAGTTCTGTCGTGTCAAAAAAAGCGATGAGGATTTTTCGATACATATTCCTGTGTTGGCAGTTCAAGACATTTTGGTCAGAGAAAACTACTGTGGCCCCATAACCTTAGAGTTTGAGTTCGAGTCACACATCGAAGTTGAAGGTGCTAAACTTGCACTTGAAAACGCAGAAGAATGGGCGGTAAGTTTTAACGGAGAGCCTGTAAAATCGTTGGTTGACGGATATTATCTTGCAAAGCAGTTCAAAACCATATCCATACCTAAAATCAGGCGCGGTATTAACAAAGTAACCATCTATAAGGATAACTATGTTCCTCTTGCGCGTGCAAAGAAAGCTATCAATTCACTCTTTGAGTATCAGCGAGGCGACGAATTGGAATGCTGCTATATCATCGGTGATTTTGCAGTCAATGCTGAGGCAGAAGCCTGTTTGATAGGCAACACGCGATACAGCGGTTTTGCAATCGACAACGAGGCTCACCACTCAAACAACGAGATAACAGCAAACGGCTATCCATTCTATGCCGGCAAGGTTGAATTAACACAAGAAGTATGGGTTGACGCAAAAAATCCCAAACAGGTTATTCTTAAGTTTGACAATGTCAATTCCGCTTGCGGAAGAGTATTTGTTAACGGCAACGATTGCGGACTGCTTATGTGGAATCCTTATGAGATTGATATAACAAAACAAGTAATTAACGGAACTAATAAAATAAAAATTGTTTTGTCAAGCTCTTTAAGAAATCTTTTAGGACCATATCACAGACCCCACGGTGAAATTGGCAATCTGTTTGGCGGAAGCTACGCCAATCCCAATCTCGCGTGGAACGGCACTGACAAACAAATCAGCAATCCAAAATGGTATGAAGAACGAGTACCCGACACTTCCCTTTGGTGTGAAAGCTATATGCAAACAAAATTCGGATTATCGGGCGGCAGGATTATAGTTGAATACTAAATAAAACACTTTTCGTCTGTACTTTGGCGCAAAAACTATATAGTACTTGCAATTCCACTTTGTGTGTGCTAAACTATTTGTATTAATTTCTTCTTTTTTCATTTATAAATCCTCCATTTGTGTTTTAGCTTGACTGGCAGGTCTTTGCTATTTTAACACAAATGGAGGATTTTTGTTCATCGGTTAACCTCTTTTGAACCACGCGACTATCGCGTGGTTTTCGTTATACAAAAACAACCCTGACAACGAGTGTCAGGGTTAAAAACATTTTTTAAAAAGATAAAAATCAATATTTTTGTATAGAAAAACCGCCTGCATTTTAATAACACAGGCTGAATAGGTTTTCAAATTCAAATTGCTATTTTTCTATTAATTTCTTCATTTTAAAAATAAACGCTGTTACTATCGTACTAAATAGCGAAAAAACTAATGGATATATACATAGTATAAAAATTCCTCCTGTTTTTTTAAAACTGCCGTTTAATGAAAAAGTTAATAATAAATACCCTAAAATAAATATAATAAAGAATATAAGTTGAGGAATCCATATTTTTCTTACTTTGAGATGAGTAACGATACCATAAAAAATTGAACATATTGGAATAATAAATAGTAAATATATATCGCTAAAGTTAAAAATACCGATCTCAAACAATTCTGAAAAGTAAGTAGATAAAAATATGCCTGCCACTATAGCAACACTTGTAATATAGCAAATTTTATATTTACTATAATGATTTGAAAACCTATTTTTCATAACTAATCCTCCAAATATTCATATGTCTTTTGCAATATTGGTATTCTATGTGGTGCCTTATTATGCAGCAAGAATAGAGCCTCTATAATGGTTATGTTATCGCCATTACCTCCGTTAGTGTCAGCGTCAACGAAAATCTTTTTCATTTGAATTTCGGGTTGAGGTGTAGCAATATTTGGATTGTCACCTGTCCAGCCTATTTGACTTAAAAATCCAACCATATTATCGCCAAGTCCTTTAGGATCGACTTTAATTGTTTCTCCATTTATGGGATTTTCTACACATATGCCTTTTTGAGCTAAAAAATTGGAAATTTGGGTAACGTTATTATAATTGGTTGGCATTTCAAAAGTGTACAGGGGACGGTTCTCTGTGCGCTTTAGAATTTTCTCACAGTCCCAAAACTCACACCTGTTAATCTGCAAATTTGTCTTATAGACACAACACAGAGAATCGTCCCCTTGTGTCCTTACTCATTTGCAATATCATCAAAAAAGTCCAACAGCTTAAGAATTGATGAAAAATCCAAAATAAGGAAATAAAACCATATTATTGGGACAGAAATCAAAATTTCCTTTAACTCTTGAAAAAACAGGCTAGAAATCAACCATAATGGCAAAAATAAGGCAAAAATTGCCGGTGAAACTAAAATAAAAGCAAATATGAAATCTTTTTTCAATATTTTGAAATGTTTGCATATAAGAAAGGTTTTATCTTGTTTCAGCTTGAATGCCCTAGGTCTTTCACCTGTTTCATAATATATTGCCGTTGTGGTCTTGCTAATTTTTCTAAAGTAAAAACGAGGTGTATCATCATAAAAAGTATTTTCTTTAAAAATTTTAACGCTGCTATCAACTTGGTCGGCAAACGCTTCCAAATTTTGATAGAAAGCACTGATATTTTTAAATCTCTTAACCTTAATCACTAGATACTCCTCATTTCATACTCATTGAAATAAAAATTGATTCTTATGCAAAAGCAAAAGCAAACGAAAGGTATGGAAACACATGCACAGGGGACGGTTCTCTGTGCGCTTTAGAATTTTCTCACAGTCCCAAAACTCACACCTGTAATCTGCAAATTTGTCTTATAGACACAACCCAGAGAACCGTCCCCTGTGTTTTTTAAATAAAAACATGTAAAATGCTCGAGGTTAGGAGACAAGAGAACCGTCCCCTTGTCTCCCTGTGTTCTGTGTTCCCCCTATGTGTTCCGTGCATGTCTCCTTTTCACCTATTCTCGTTTGCAATATCATCAAAAAAGTCCAACAACTTAAGAATTGATGAAAAATCCAGAATAAGGAAATAAAACCATATTATTGGGACAGAAATCAAAATTTCCTTTAACTCTTGAAAAAACAGGCTAGAAATCAACCATAATGGCAAAAATAAGGCAAAAATTGCCGGTGAAACTAAAATAAAAGCAAATATAAAATCTTTTTTGAATATTTTGAAATGTTTGCAAATTAGAAAGGTTTTATATGATTTCAGCTTGTCTTCCTTAGGTCTTTCACCTGTTTCATAATATATTGCCGTTGTAGTTTTGCTGATTTTTCTAAAGTAAAATTGAGGGGTATCATCATAAAAAATATTATCTTTAAAAATTTTAACGCTGCTATCAACTTGTTCAGCAAACGTGTCTAAATTTTGATAGAAAGTGTTGATGTTTTTAATCTTCTTTATCTTAATCACGAGATACACCTCATTTCTTACTCGTTAAATATAAACTGATTCTTATGCAAAAGCAAATGAAAGGTATGGAAACATCCATCTGCACATGCACAGGGGACGGTTCTCTGTGCGCTTTAGAATTTTCTCACAGTCCCAAAACTCACACCTGTTAATCTGCAAATTTGTCTTATAGACACAACACAGAGAACCGTCCCCTGTGTTTGGCGTAACCACAGCTCCCTTTGGCAGAGGTGCTTTTTTACAATTTCTTTGACAAGCTTTTGAAATAAAAATCAAAGCCCATATCGTTTGGATGAAGTCTTAAATCAGCGAAATATTTTTCTTGCTTAGGAACAAAATCAAACCCTTCGATGACTGTAATAGTTGAATATTGTGACGCTGTCTTTTTAATAAAGTTACAAACGCCCAAAAAGTCAATTGGTCTATTCTCTATCATATCCTTGCGCCAAATTGGAGTTATTACAAAAATTTTAGAATCAGAATAATTGTCAATAAGATTGCTGAAAAATGATTTACAGTTATTCTCAAACTCTTCTTTTGTAGATCTGTTCCAATCGTTTGTGCCATAAGCAACAACTATATAGTCCGGCTTAAAATCATCTTTTAAGGCAACGAGTTCAGGAACGAAGATTTCCCCGCCAATCGCTTTATTATGCTCCTGTGCATCAAATTTGTGAGCAATACGAGTGATATATTTGTTGCTTGGGTGCAACGCATCGTAGCCTTGCGTAATGGAATCACCAAAGCACAGCATTCTTTTGGCAGGCTTAACGGGAGTTAAAGTTGCACCGTCATCCAGGGTAAGCTCTTTTATTACAGCAGCAACAGACCAGGGTAAATAAACACACACGATTTTTTCACCGTCGCCAAGTTGAAAAGACTTGCTAAACTCACCAAGCATAAAATTATTTTTAGTATAGTTACCACCCATCTTTTCGTTTGAAAAGTTATCCAGAGTGCCAATCAAAGTATCATTAACAAAAATATCAAAAGCAAAATAGCTTCGGCTGCTCCCCTTTGTAACAGAGGTTTTTATATGGAGCGAATGACTGTTGGTCTTAAAGCAAAGCTTTACTCCTGAGGTAGAAAATGACTTTATATAAAAGTCAGGATTCCTTTTTTTATAAAGATCCTCTTGCTCTTTTGTGAATCGATAAAAATGAATGCCATCGGACTGATCTTCAATTCGCACAGCACCAATTGTAATGTTTTCAATTTGAGATAAAGATAATTTCATGTTTCATCACCTCGTTTTATTGTAGCATAAAACCAGAAAAGGTGCAATAATTATTCATTATTCATCAGCGTAAGCGACTTCAATATTCATTATTCATTTGAAAATCCGTTCTCATTTAATGAATAATGAATGATGAATAATGAAAAATGAATAATACAAACGAAAATCCGCCCTCTTACGTGAACGGATTTTCGTTTGTCATTCGTGTCCGAAATAGAACTGGACGAAAACTTGATTTTCTTTTATTTAACTTAATGTATTATACAAATAAGAGTATGCAAAGAAAAAAGTTGGCAAAAAAATGACGCTTGTTAATATATCAATACAAAAACCTTTAATTGACCAATTTGTTTTGCGTATTTTTAAATATAATGCTATTAAGACTATAAATCCCAAAAAGGAAATTATTCCCAGCAATACACTAACAGGATATTCGATAGGATGCTTGGACATTTCCCCAAACGAAACGATTGCAAACCAAAGAAAAACGCATACAAGTCCTGCCGCACCAACAGCCGATAATCCTAACGAAAGCGCAGTAGTTTTAATATTGCAGTTGTTTTTTACAGTTTTGGAGAATATCAAGCAAAACAAAGCGGAAACAATCAATGTTACTCCAAATAAGATTGCAACAAACGGCCAACCGTTCATTATACGAAAAACAAGAAATTCATACGTAGGCGTATATGCGCCACCAATTATGCCTATTGCACCATTTTGAGAAGTATAGTTTTGTAATGTAATAAACGGAAATATTACTCCTATAATCAAAAACAGTGCTCCGGTCAAAAGTGTTAATAAAGAGATTTGTTTTAACTTCATCTAATCACCTCTTGGGTGTATTATATGCTTGTGTTAAATGAGAGACAAATTCAGCCTCCCGTGCCCTAAATCCCGCACAACTACAAGCATTTTCTTTAATTTAATATAACACTTTTTATCAAGATTTTCAAGTTATATATGCAAATAGAGTTTTCCCGAAATTACGAGATAACTCTATTTTTGATGGTATGACAAAAATCATACTGACACTTTAAAAATCATACCATAAGAGATTCTGTTAAAAACTTTGTTTTTAAGCAGTAAATATGCCTAAAGTATGATGGTTATTCCTGCCTTGCCTTTTCAACACAAAATATAATCATTGATTTTATTTTTCAACAACTAACAGAACACCTTCCGGTCCAACTCGTTTTTCCGGCTCTGTTAAAATGTTTTCTGCAATACATTTTTCAATCAAATCATTCAAAACATTTATTCCCGCTACCAATAGATTATATGATTTGTATTCATTTAGAAGGTGCTTTTGAATATGCGACACCATATAATCGTGCAATTCTACAGCAATTTCATTACAGATGTCTTCAACGGAATCATAATATCCTCGAAGAAGATTGCGGTATTTTTCCCAATCTTCATGGTAGATAGTTATTATTCTCGGTTCTAAAATATCTCCCACTTTTCGTAAGAAGCCGCATTCGATTGCTTTAGCCGCAATTTCCTTTTGATTTTCGGTTAAGTTGTTTACAGACAGTCCGCCAATCGCTTTTAATGTAATACTCATTTTTTCATCATTGGTTATGTCCTGACCGGCATAAAAATGTCTGTCAATTCTTTTGCCATAGATATTGCGAATGAAGACATAAGAATAATTGCAAAAGTTTCTGGTCTCATTTCCATCACAACCATAAAACCTACCGCCGTAAGGTGTACCATCTTCAACTGCTACAGCAACAGTAGTAAAATTTCGTTCAGGCTTTTTAATGTCATTGAAGAACTTTTCTTCGAGTATATCGTCAACACGCTCTTTAATGAACCATACAGATTCGTTTATCAAAGACCAAAGAATAAACCTCAAGTCCGTTTGTGAGCTTAAATACGGAAAATTTAAAAAACTTTCTTTAGTATCAGTCAAATGCTTCTTAAGTTTTGCGGAAAATTTGTCCAAATGTTTTGTATATATTTCTCCAACTTCATCAAACTCGTGGTTATCAACGATAATTACGTTGGCAATATACTTTTCTCCTTCTTTCCGAAGAAGTCCGTAACTACCGTTTTCGCCTTTAATTTGAATATCAAGTTCATCTTCAATATAAGGCATAGGAACGCATAATTCTTCTGATAACTCTTTCGCACTCTTGGCCTTATCTTTACACGCATAAACGATATTTTGGGATAAAATACGCTCCGCCTTTGTTCGTGGGTCATTTCCTCGCGGATTACCTGTGCCTATAAACGCCAACGAAACGGGTTTTAAAGATAAATTTCTATTACTCATAGTTTCAACCTCTTTTCTGACTGTATTACGTGCAGAAAACAAACGTTGTTTTACTGCTGTTTCATTGATGCCGAGTTTTAAGGCAATATCCTTAACCTTCATTTCATCAAGGTAGTACAGCACCATAACCTCTCGATATGCTTTGGATAGAAAAGAAATCTCTGCAAAGATTTTCTTTATCTGTTCCTGCTCGACGGCTTCTTCTATAAAGTTATCAATTTCATTTTCTTTTGCCGCCAATAACAAATCACCATTTTCGATGCTAATGGTTTGACGGGTTAGATTTCTCTTTTCAGAGTAATCGGCATACACTCTCCGAGCGATAGTCCAAACAAAAGCATAAAAATTTTCTATGCTTTCCTGATTATGTACGGCAGATATTACTGCGAGAATTATGTCCGAACATAAATCCTCCGCTTCATATGAAGTGTTGCATCTTCGGTATGAGAATTGATAGATTTTATCGAGGAACTCTTTGTCACCGATAAGTTTTAATATTTCGTTTGTTTTCATTTTGCACCCTTGCTTCAATAATGATTGTTACGCCTATATAGTCGGCAAAATTAGAGGTTGGTTAGGTAGTTTTAATAATTATAACACAAAAATTTGTTTTTATCCCTATTATAGCACAACCATAGCATAAAAGCGGCAAAGGGGCAATAATTATTCATTAGCCGTGCGACTTCATTTTTCATTATTCATTTGAAAATCCGTTCTTCTTTAATGAATAATGAATAATGAAAAATGAATAGTGAATAATACAAACGAAAATCCGTCCTCTTACGAGAACGGAATTTCGTTTGTCTTTCGTGTCCGAAAAAGAACTGGTCTAAAACTTGATTTTCTTTATTACCACTTTATTTTTATGCCTTTGCTTCTCAAAAACCTTAAAAAATCTTCTTCATTACCAACAGAAAAACCATTTTTTCTAAAAGTATATAGTATATTTGCTTTCGAATGTAAGAAAATATAATTTTTAGTTAGATAACATCTTTTTATAGTATCATAATAAATTTGATATTGTGTACCGTTAGAATGAATTTGCTTTATGCCGGCTTGAGTAACGTAAGAAACAACTTCACAATTGTTACCATAAATTTCCCGGTTTCGTTTAAGAGTAATTTTGTTCGTTTTTAAATATAATACAAAAATAACAAAAAACCACCAAATTGGAATAAACAAAAACAATATATCAATTATATGCAAAAATAATAACTTATAAATTCCGCAACATAGTGTTAAAACACTCAACAAGTGGAGCACAATAGATATAGGTCTTCGAAAAAAGGAAAATTTATTACACTCTTTTATCCATTCTTCAGTTTTTACAAACGAATTTTTAAATAATATTTCCATTTAATCACCGCCTATGTGTATTATAGCATAAAAACGACGAAGCCGCAATACTTTTTACCTATTACTTCTTACTTATTACCTTCCAAAAATCCCGTTCACAAATTTTTTAGTGAAAAGTGAAGAGTGAAAAGGTAAGAAGTAAAAATCCCGCCCACTTACTGAAGTGAACCCCAAAGTTTAGACAAAATTAAATATTAAATTGTTAGTGAATGAGTTCGGTATTGTACCGGGCTCATTCCTTTTAGTTTTAAGGAAATTCTTTCGTTGTTGTAGTAATCTATGTAATGTTTTAATTCATCA
>JAZNIT010000034.1:0-114855 GCA_045577615.1 Acutalibacteraceae bacterium | reverse complement strand
TCTCGATATCCCATATGGTGTTCTCGCATATCCATTATAACACCTATTTTGAATTCTGCACTATACTTTTGTTGTATTGTTCCTTTTTTTGCCATAAAAATATGCACCTCCAAAAGTGTCTAACTTTTGGGGTGCATATCACAATTGTGTGGGGTGGTTTGTTTTAAAGTACCTTTGAAAGGAAACTTTTAGTTCTGGGATTTTGAGGATTATTAAATATTTCTTCGGGAGCGGCATCCTCTTGAATAACGCCTTCATCAATGAAAAGTACTCTTGATGCTACCTCGCGTGCAAAGCCTATTTCATGGGTTACTATTACCATTGTCATACCTTCTTTTGCAAGGTCCTTCATAACCTCAAGAACTTCGCCAACCATCTCGGGGTCGAGAGCAGAGGTCGGCTCGTCAAAAAGCATCACATCGGGATTCATAGCAAGCGCTCTTACAATCGCAACACGTTGCTTCTGACCGCCTGATAGTTTTGAAGGGTATTCATTTGCCTTATCACTAAGACCAACGCGTTCAAGCAATTTTATGGCATTTTCTTTAGCTTCTGCAGTGATGTCTTTCGTAGAGCGAATATCACTCTCGTTAAAGCTTCTGCCAAACAGCTTGTCAAGTCGTGCCTTATTAGACTTTTTCTTTGCTACGTATATAGGAGCAAGTGTAAGATTTTGTAATACAGTCTTGTTATTAAACAGGTTGAAATGCTGAAATACCATACACATCTTTTGACGGTGAACATTAATATCAACACTCATATCTGCAATGTCAACACCATGAAAGAAAATGTTGCCTGATGTAGGGTCTTCCATACAATTTAAACATCTTAACAATGTGCTTTTTCCTGAGCCGGAAGGGCCGAGAATAACAACAATTTCGCCTTTGCTGATAGTGAGGTTAATGCCTTTTAAAACTTCGTTGTCACCAAAGCTTTTGTGAAGATTACATACTTCTATCACTTTTTCTCAGTCTCCTTTCCATTATTCTAATAAGCAAGGTTATTAATAATACAAGAATAATATATATAACAGCCATTGCAAGATAAGGAATCATAAATTCATATGAGTTAGTTCCTATATTGTTAAACGCTCTGTAAAGGTCGCTGGCGCCAACAAAGCTTACAATAGAGGTTTCTTTAATAAGCGTTATAAATTCGTTGCCCATTGTTGGTAAAATATTTTTTACGGCTTGGGGTATAACTATTTTTACCATTGTGGCAGAAAAGGTGAGTCCCATTGCTCTGCCGCCCTCCATCTGTCCGGAGTCAACAGACAAGATGCCGCCACGCATTATTTCTGATATGTATGCGCCGCTGTTTAAACCGAAAACTAAAATTGATACAGCAATTGAAGATATGTTCACGCCCATAAGAGGGAAGAACACATAGTAAAATAACAGCAACTGAACTACCATAGGAGTGCCTCTGAAGAAAGAGACATAAACAGAGCAAACACCGTTCAAGAAGCGAGGAAGTTTTTTGTATTTGGGCATTACTCTGACTGCGGCAATAAGGGTGCCTATTAAAGAGCCGATAATCAGACCCATAACGGCTATTATAAGTGTATTTTTAAGACCTTCTACAACCTTGTTGTAGCCCTGGTATTCGTAAAATTGCTCCCAAAAAGAGTCAAGCTTTAATGAAATCGGTCTAAAGAGCTCAGCAAAAAATGCATAAACTTTTTCGTATGCATTTGAGAAAAAATCTAAAATTACTTCAATAAAATCCATAAACACTATTCCTTTATATATAACAAATACCCCGCCCATCAGGTGGGGTATTTGTTATTGAAAAAATGAAATTAGGCGTTTTTGTTGATTGCTTTAACAATGCAATCGGCAGGAGCAGCGTCAATAATAACGTAATCAATGTTGCCGTCAAGCATAGAGGTTACAGCAAGTGAGCCGTTCTTGTAACCGATGCAATCTACGTTAAAACCTTCAAAGTCCCAATCAGCGTTGCCTTCGGTGTAAAGCTGACCGGTGGTACCGTTCTGAACACCAATCTTAGTCTTTTTATCAAATGACTTAAGAATCTTTTCTACATCTTCTGCAGTTTTGCAATCATCAAAGGTCTTATCATCAGATTTTACGATAAGTTTCTGTGATGCAGTGTAGTATGATTCAGAGAAGGTTACGTGCTCTTCACGCTCTTCGTTTACGGTAAGGCCGGCCATAGCAATGTCACATTTGTGCTGACCTACAGCGAGGCAAACTGAGTCAAAGTCCATATGTTTGATAACAAGCTCTTTGCCAAGCTCATCAGCAAGCAACTTTGCAATCTCCATATCAATGCCAAGGAACTTGTCACCCTTGGTATATTCGAAGGGCTCAAATTCAGCATTGGTTGCAACAACAAGCTGGTCTTTGCTGCTGTCTTCTTTTGCAGAGGTTACAGGGGTGGGAGTACCGTCAGAGAAATATTTGTTGCAAATCTCCTCAAGTGTACCGTCTTTCTTAATCTTTTTAATGAAGTCATTTACCTGTGCAAGCAATTCGGGCTGGTCCTTGTCAACACCGAAAGCATACAACTCATCGGTAAGGTCGATGTCAATAACCTTTGCAGTTTTTGCGCCGCCGCAAGCTGCAAAGGTGAGCAGCATAACAGCTACAAGAATCAAACTAATAAGTTTTTTCATAGTTTTTCCTCCAAATAAATATTGTATATGGATTATACAACTATTTAGTTAAAAATGCAATAGTAAATGAATAAAATCAACTTAAAGAGAATTTTTATTCATCATCTGCAGCTTTTTCGCCCTTCTTAGAAAGAACAATGTTGGTGATGATACCAAGAATAAGAGCGGTTGCGATAGAAGTTATAGTGATGCCACCAAAGTTAAGTACCAAGCCACCGATACCTGCAATCAAGATAACAGATACGGTGAAGAGGTTCTTGTTGTCCTCAAGATCAACCTTCTGGATCATCTTAAGACCGCTAACTGCGATGAAGCCATAAAGAGCCATGCAGATGCCGCCCATTACGCAAGAGGGAATAGAGTTAACAAATGCTACGAAGGGAGCAAAGAATGAAATGATGATTGCCATAATTGCAGCTGTGATGATGGTGAATACAGAAGCGTTACCGGTGATAGCAACACAAGCAACAGACTCACCGTAGGTGGTGTTGCGGCAACCACCAAAGATTGAGCCAACAATAGAACCTACGCCGTCACCAAGAAGAGTTCTGTGAAGGCCGGGCTCCTTAAGGAGATCCTTCTCGATGATAGAAGAGATGTTCTTGTGGTCAGCAATGTGCTCGGCAAATACAACGAAAGCCACAGGAACGTATGCCATAGCAATCATACTGATATAGTCACCGTTGAGCTCGCCTACACCATTAATAGCGGTGAGAAAGGTGAAGTCAGGCAAGGTGAAGATTTCAAGGTTGTTGAATACTCCGAAGTTAATAACCATAAGGCTTGCATTGTCGGTAGCAATACCGATTATGGTGAAGATTGCAGCAACAGCATAACCTGAAATGATACCGATGATGAAGGGAATAAGTTGAAGCATCTTTTTGCCATAAACCGAGCAGAACATTGTAACAAACAAAGCGACAAGACCGCAAAGAATAGCAATAAATACATTTGCAGTAGCAACACCCTCTGCAGTTTTGAAGCCACCGGTCTGCAAATCACCGATAGCATTGCCTGCAAGTGACAAACCTATGATAGAAACAGTGGGTCCTATTACCTGCTTGGGCATAAGCTTATCAATCCAGTTTACGCCTGCAAACTTAACGATAAGAGCAATAACAACGTAAACAAGGCCTGCAAATGCGGCACCGATGATCAAGCCAAGATAACCGAGGCTTGCGCTGACACCGCCTGCAAATGCGGCTGCCATAGATGACAAGAAGGCAAAGGATGAGCCGAGAAAAACAGGACTCTTTGCTTTGGTGAAAAGTACGTACACAAGAGTGCCTACGCCTGCACCAAACAATGCAGCGGTGGGCTGCATACCATTGCCGATGATGATCGGCACAACGAGAGTTGCCGCCATAATTGCGAGCAATTGCTGTACTGCAAATACAAGCAACTGGCCAAACTTAGGGCGGTCTTGGATGCCATAGATGAGTTTCATAATACTTCCTCCTTAAATTATATAAATACGCTTGCGCGTTATTTATCGGATTTTAATATAACTGCCAGCTCTGAGTCAAACTCAGGCCATTTTACCAAAATGCGCTCGTTTTGTGATGTTGGCACATTTTTGCCAACGTAGTCGCCGCGAATAGGTAATTCTCTGTGACCACGGTCTATTAAAACAGCAAGTTGAATTTTAGCGGGTCTTCCTACATTAATAATTGCATCCATTGCGGCGCGTGTTGTTCTGCCGGTAAAGATAACGTCGTCGATTAATATAACTGTTTTGCCAACGATGTCGAATGAAATATCGGTTTGATTAGTGTGGCTATCACTCTTAAAGTCGTCACGATAGGAAGATATATCTAATTTACCGGTAGGAACTTTAACACCGCTGAACTGCTCAATCTTTTTAGCAAGAATATCTGCAAAAGGTGCGCCTTTGCGAAGTATGCCGATAAGACAAATGTTATCAATCGAATCGTTGTATTCAATTATCTGATGGGCCAAGCGAGAAAGTGTGCGGTCAACCGCAACGCCATCCATAAGAACTTTTTCGTATGTCATAACTACCTCATAAAAATAACCTTGTCGAGATGTGACAAGGTTAGGGTGTTTGCCATGACCTTGTCGGTATCCCGTACCGAATTAAAGGTGGTTGCAATTTATGGATTTTGAATTACAGAGCCGCCGATTAAATCGTCCTCTGTAATCTCTGTATTCACTTTAAAACCGTTTGGTTTAATATCCGACTTTGCTTTATCAAGCGAAGCAGAAATTGAATTAAGAGCACTATCAAATTCGTTGAGCATTTTGCTTAAATCCGAACGAACATTATCTAACTTTGAACGGGTTTGAGCAATATCATCTAATGTATTGGCTGCACACTCGTTAGCAGAGCGGACAATAGAATGAGCACTTTCTGTAGCATTTTCGATGATAGTATTGGCTGAATTTTTTGCTTCTACAAAAATGTCACCGATTTTTTGGTGCATTTGCTCGTTTTCTTCAATGCGGCGTCTTAATTCTTGAGCCATCAAATTAAGATTTGTAAGTTGTTCTTCACAAACTTTCAAATTATTTTTAAGTGCTGAATTCTCAGCTTTTGCGTCATTGAGGGCTTGATTGGTGTTGTTGAGCTGTTGGGTTAAATTATTTATAACTTCGGTATGCTCCACGTTGACAGATTCAATGTAATCGATTACCATTCTGCGCTTAAAACCAAACATTGATGTACCGAATTTTTTGCCCATAATTATCCCTCCTTACATACAAAGATATTATAACAAACCTTTCGACATTTTGCAACAAGTATTTGATGTTCTATTAGTAGTTTATTTAACATAATTTATATAAAAAGGAGGGACAAGGATTTGGACATTGAAAATATTGAGTATGCACTGCCTGAAAAACTTTTTTTAAGTCTGAAAGAGTTTAATAATAACAAAACTATAAATGAAATTCGTTTCAGAGTGAACAAGCCGTTGGTTGTTGTGTCTAAAAATGAAAGATGCATATTAACGTGCGGCAGGGACGATGTTTTAGTAACTAAGGACGACCTTTCTGTAATTTTTGATAATTTATGTGAGCACTCCTTGTATTCACGCGAGAATATGATAAGTAACGGTTATATATCAATGCGTAACGGATGTCGTGCCGGAGTGTGCGGCTCTTTTAGTGAAAAGGATTATAACCTGCAAGACATTCAATCATTAAATATAAGGATAGCAAAACAGGTTGCCGATGCTGATTTACCGATATATTTTTTGTTGAATAAAAAGGTAAAATCCGTTTTAATTTCTGGTCCGCCGTGCAGCGGAAAAACTACTGTTCTGCGTGAATTGTGTCGCAGATATTCTAATATGTTAAACAATGTTTGTATACTTGATGAAAAAGGTGAAATTGCAGGCGATTTTGATATTGGTGCTTGTACAGACGTAATTTCGTATAGAAACAAGGTGGATAGCGCAGGAATGGCGCTTAAGTTTATGAATCCTGATATTATCGCCTTTGATGAGTTAGCTGATGATGCAAACACAATAAATCAATGTGTAAAATGCGGCGTTAAAGTTTTTGCAACAATTCACTCAGACAGCATTGATGACGTGTGTGCGCGACTAAAAAAAATAGCTGTAGATATTGATGACTTCGATTTAATTGTACAACTCAATAAAAACACATTTGCAATTGAAGACAGCCGATATGTTGGCGGTGTTACGATATGAGAACTTTTGGTGTGTTTTTGTTGTTTGTATTTTGCGTTGTTATAGGGTTTTACATATATGAATATCAAAATAAAAAATTAAAGAATACGCTTGCGCTGGCTCAAGCTATGAACAAAATTAATATGCTTTTTAAGTATTCTCGCTTTGACAAACAAAAGATAATTGAATTGGTTGATTTTGACAGGTTTACTCATTTAAACGAAACAGGAGCAGTTGAAGCCGGCATATACGGTATAGCTCTTGAATATTTTAATTCGATGGGAATCAGAGATTACGAGAGTGAGAAAAATGCTCTTGAGTTGGCTTTGTTGCAAATAAATAAGCGTGTTGATGATATTGAAGTCAAATACAAACATAGTAAAAAATTGAGTCTGTCGTTAGGTTTTATCTCCGGCTTGTTTATTGTTATAGTTTTAATCTGATGGAGCGTATATGGATATTGATTTAATATTTAAGATTGCGGCGGTTGGTATAATTGTGGCCGTTCTAAATCAAGTGTTGTTGCGTACCGGCAGAGAAGAGCAGGCAATGATGACTACTGTTGCTGGTGTAGTGGTTGTGCTTATGATGCTGGTAACGCAAATAAGCGATTTGTTTGAAACAATAAGAAGGCTTTTTGATATATGAACGTTCTACTGATAGCAGTGTTTTGCGTTGTGTCTGCGATTATCAGCTTTATATTAAAACAAACTCATACCGATTTTGCGTCCGTTATATCTATTGCAGCGGTTTGTTGTGTTTTGGGTCTGATAATCACGCAAATTGGCGGGTTATTTGATTTTTTAGAAAACGTGTTTGAGTTGTCGTCGTCAAGCATTCAATATTTGAAAGTCATGATAAAATCTGCAGGAATATGTTTTTTGTCACATTGTGGGAGTGTAATATGCAAAGAATGTGGACAACCAACCATTTCTCAAACAATTGTACTCGCGTCAAAGGTATCTATAATTTTAATGTCATTGCCATTTTTTACAGAACTTTTAAAGGTTGTCTCAAGCTTGTCGCAATAACTATTATTACAGTTTTTTTAGCGTCTCTTTTTTCTTGTAATGTTATGGCAGACGAGCTTGAAGAGCAGTATGGCGAGCTGTATGATTTGCTTCAATTAGAAGAGTTTGAGGATGGAGAACTGAAAACCTATGGTTTAGATATTTCAAATCCAAAATCGTTGTGGAATATTAATGGGTTTGATTTGTTTAAAGACGTATTAAAAAACAACATTAAGCTCGACGGTACGGCGCTAAACATAATACTTATGGTTATTGTTGTTACTATTCTGCATATGTCTACACGCTGCTTTGATGACAAGACAAACGGTGTTACTGAAACATATCGGTCGGTATTAACGGTTATATGTGCACTTTTGATAATTACACCAATTTCTGCATTGTTTAATAGTGTTGCTGAAGTTGTGAAGTCTTGCACCATATTTATGGCAGCCTTTATACCTATATATTCAGCTTTGATGCTTTCTGTCGGTTATGCAGGTACGTCTGCATCCTATTCATCGCTGATGTTTATTGTAACGCAGGCTTTTACCATGATGGCAGATGCTTTGCTGATTCCTACCGGATGTATTGCATTGGTAACATCTATAGCTGCTTCGTTTAATAATATATCTAAAAAATATTTCGATTTTTTGCGAAAAACAATCGTGTTTGTTCTTACCTCTGCTATGGGTATATTTATTACCGCATTAAATCTGCAAACTGTCGTTTCTGCTCCGTCTGATACTATTGGATTAAAGACTGTAAAAACCGCACTTGGTACGATGGTTCCGTTTGTAGGTTCTGCTTTAAGTGACAGTGTGTCAATATTATTAGCGGGCGCGGGAACTCTTAAAAGCACAGTTGGAATTTATGCCATTGTTATGATCGTGGTAGCTGTGCTGCCGGTTGTTATAAAACTTGTTATCTGGAGACTTGCGTTAGCTGTATCGTGTGCATTGGTAGAGTTGGGCGGATTAGATTGTGCTGCTAATTTTATAAAAAGTGTGGGCAGCACTGTTTCTCTGCTTATAGCGCTGGTGCTATGTGTTGCCGTTGCATATCTTTTATCGGTTATTCTAACTTTGTCCATAGGTGTTTAAATGGAAAATTTGAAAGCATTATCTTTGGATTTGACTATAGTTTCTGTGGTATCTATTGTTTTGTGCGGTGTTTTGCCAAACGAAAACGACTATAAATCACTGATAAAATATGTAGCTGAGTTGCTGTCTGCAACATTAATAATAACTTGCTTTTTAACGGTCGTTAATTTCGGCACTTTTGAATTTAACCTTGATACTGATGTAAATAATCAAAGCATAGAGGAATATATTTTAGATAAGAATACAGCTGCATATCTTAAAGACGTTGAGAAAAATACACGCGAAACCTTTCAAAAACATAATGTTAACTGTGTTAGAATAGAGGCTGATTCAGATGATTCTATAGTAATGCTCAAATTTTTCGTGGACTGCATAAATGATTTAAACTTGGATTTGTTATCTAGTGAGCTTTCAGAGATAACCCAGGTTAAAAGTTTAGTAATTGTCGGGGGTTATGATGAATAAAATTAAAAAGATGCTAACGTCTGATAAAAAGATTAAACTGATAATAGCACTGGGTATTGTAGGCATAGTATTGATATTATTATCAAGCTTTTCAGTTTCAGATAAAATCAATGAACCGACGGAAGCGGATTATGCAAAAACGACCGAAGAAAAGATATCAAATATTGTGTGCAGAATTACCGGCGAAAAAAATGCGGCGGTGATGGTAAGCCTTGAATCTAACGGCAAAGTAGTTTATGCAGATGCAAAAAGTGTGTCTAAAAACAATAAGACAGATAACCAATCATCTGATAAATATAAAACAGAGCAAACTGATGATTCAAAGCAGGATTACATTTTAGTTAAAAACGCCCAAGGTGGGGAGGAGGCTTTGGTTGTATCTAAAATCTTCCCCACAGTTAAAGGTGTGGTGGTTGTAACCAAATATGCTAATAACAGCGCGGTGACAGAGAGAATTGTATCAGCGGTTGCGACTGCATTAGATATAAGCGATAAACGAGTTTGTGTAGTAATGGGTAAATAATTATTAGGGGGATATATATGAAGAAAATTTTTAAGAAAAAGCAGCTTGTGCTTGCAGGACTTGTGTTGATGTTGGCTGCTGCTGTGTATGTGAATTGGCAGTTTAATTCTAACACCCTGGATAACAAACAATCTATCACGGATGAAAATCTGGGTGATGCCGAATACGTTGGCAACGATAACGTAAAAATTACCGATGAAGAAGAGGGCTATTTTGAAAAGACACGTAGCGAAAGGGAAGAGGCGCGTGATGAACTTTTGGAAGATCTCGAAGAGATGCAAAAGGATGTTGAAAGTACCGACGCTGAAATAAGCAATGCTGTGCAAAAACAGGTTGAAATATTATCATACATAGAAACAGAAAGTAATGTAGAAACGTTGGTTAAAGCAAAAGGCTTTGAGGATTGTGTATGTATAGTAAGTGAAGAGGGTATAAACGTTATTGTGAAAGCAACAGAGTTGAAAAACGCCGATATACTGCAAATTCAAGACGTTGTATTATCACAAAAGAAGGTAACGCTTGACAGTATAAAAATTATAAATGTAGAATAATTCTTGTTGTAAAATAAAATAAACTGTGTTATAATTATAGCATATCAAAGTTTTGGAGGATTTTTTGTAATGGATATTAAAAATAATACTGTTCATAATGTTGTTCTTTCAGAAGATGTTGTTGCACAAATGGTTTCTTCCGCAGCCTGCGAGATTGAAGGCGTTGTTTCACTTGTTCCCAACCCCAATATTAAAAAACTGTTTTCTTCTAAAACTACTCAATCTGTTAATGTGAAATATTCGCAGGATTCAATGATAATCGAACTTTTTGTTAAGCTTAAAACCGGTGTTAACATCACTGCAGTTTGCGAAGCAATCCAAGAGAATGTCAAGAAAACCATTCAAAATATGAGCAATACTCCTGTGTCAAAAGTTAATGTCGTTGTAGCAGATATTGATATTCCAACCGAAGAATAAATGAGAGCCGTGAGAAACGGCTCTTTTTTTATAAATATTTATTTCTTTTTGTTGAAATTTTATTCATTTTGTTATACAATAAAATGAATAGTTATAAAAAGGATGGAGCACTATGTCTAATAAAACTGAATTAACTCGTCGCGATGCTCGCGAGCAGGCTTTTGCCCTTGTTTTTGAAAAGACCTTTCACGATTGCAGCCTTGATGAAATAATTGATAATGCAGCAGCCGCTGATGAAATTGTTGTTGATGAATTTGCAAAAAAAGAGGCTGAGGGTGTTTATGCCAATTTGACAGAAATCGATCAGCTTATTTCATCAAATTTGATTGGTTGGACTATCAACAGGCTTTCTCGAGTTGTTTTGTCTATATTGCGCCTTGCTGTATATGAAATTAAAATTTCAAAAGAAATTCCCACAAGCGTTGCAATCAATGAGGCTGTTGAGCTTGCCAAGAAGTTTGGTGCAGATGATGATTCATCTTATATAAACGGCGTTTTGGGAACCATTGCCAAAATTGAGGATAATGTATGATTCTCGGTATTGATACCAGCAACTATACTACCTCTGCAGCTATATACGATCAGTCAAAGGGCATTATAAATAATTTTAAAAAAATGTTGCCCGTAAAACAAGGCGAGCGAGGCTTACGCCAAAGTGATGCGGTGTATCATCATACCGCTAACTTGCCTGAGGTAATCAACAATGCCTTTGAATTTAGCAATCAAATTGATTGTGTTGGTGTTTCTGTAAGACCTCGTGATGTTGAAGGCAGTTATATGCCTTGCTTTAAGGCTGGGTATAATGTTGCAAATACTGTTTCAAAACTTCTTAATGTACCTATGTTTGAGTTTTCTCACCAAGCAGGTCATATTGCTGCTGCACTTTATTCTTCAAAACGGCTTGATTTGATTGACAAAAGGTTTGTTGCTTTTCATTTTTCCGGTGGAACAAGCGAAGCACTGCTTGTAACTCCCGATAAAAACAACATATTTAATTGTGAACTGATTTCGTCATCATCTGATCTAAAAGCAGGACAGGTGATTGACCGTTGCGGAGTAGCGCTCGGTATGAGCTTTCCTTGTGGTGCAGAACTTGAGCTGTTATCAAATCAATCGGACAAAAGCTATAAAATAAAAACAGTAGTGCGAGATGGTAAGGTTTCGTTATCGGGTATTGAAAATAAGTTTTTGAAGATGCTTAACAATGGTGAAAGCGAGCACGATATTTGCAAATTTACCCTTCAAAGCATCTGCTCTGCCGTTGATGCTATGACCCAATATATTATAGATAATTACGGTGAGATGCCCCTTGTTTATGCGGGCGGTGTAATGAGCAACAAATACATAAGAGGCTTTATTGAAAATAAATATAACGGATATTTTGCTGAACCTGAATTTTCTACCGATAACAGTGCAGGAATTGCCTTACTTGCAGCTTATAAGGGCGGTTTTATTTGATGAATACAACAGTGATTACTGTTTCACAACTTAATACTTATGTTAAAAGCTTGCTTGAAGGTGAGCAAACTCTTAAGTCTGTTTATATCAGTGGCGAGATTTCTAACTTTACTAACCACTATTCTTCGGGCCATTTTTATCTAACATTGAAGGATGATAAATGCGCCATCAAATCAGTAATGTTTAAATATTCTGCTCAAAAGGTGCCTTTTGTACCTCAAAACGGTATGAAGGTTATCTGTCACGGTAGGGTTTCACTATATGAGCGAGATGGTTTATATCAATTCTATATCGATGATATGCAGCCTGATGGTGTTGGTGCACTGCTTGTTGCCTATGAGCAGCTTAAGATTAAATTGAGCGAAGCCGGATTGTTTGATGAATCGAATAAGCGACCTGTTCCCAAATATCCTGCAAAAATAGGAGTTGTTACTTCTGCAACAGGTGCTGCACTTCAGGATATTATCAACGTCTTATCTCGCAGATATCCTATTGCTGAGCTTATTGTTTATCCTGCATTGGTGCAGGGCGAGGGTGCTCCGCAATCACTTATAAACGCTTTAAATCTTGCCAATCAACATGGTGAGGTCGATGTTATTATAATTGGCCGCGGTGGTGGCTCAATTGAGGATTTGTGGGCTTTTAATGATGAAAGACTTGCATATACTGTGTTCGAATCCAATGTTCCTGTTGTATCAGCAGTTGGCCATGAAATTGACTTTACAATATGTGATTTTGTTGCCGATCTCAGGGCTCCCACACCATCAGCTGCAGCCGAATTGACAACACCCGATATAGCTGAGCTTTCGGTTCAATTGGCTAATTTAAAATCCTTTTTAGCGTACAAATGTAGTGCTGTTGTTAAGGAATATGAAAATCGTTTAAAGCTTATTGGCGGCAGCTCCGTGTTTACTTCGCCCATGTCTTATGTGGATAATATCAGTGAACGTTTGGACCAATATGAGCAGGCAATTAAAAATGCACAGAATTTAAATGTTGAGCGCTTTTGGAACAGACTTTCTGTTGCCGCTGCAAAGATTGATGCTACCAGCCCTCTTAAAACCTTAAGCAGGGGATATTCGATCGCAAGAACTGATGACAAGGTTATTAAAAGCATTACGGACGTTGCTGATAATATGAACTTTTCGCTTGTGTTGTCAGATGGCAGCGTAAAATGTAAAACTATTTCTGTTGATTGGAGCAATAATGATGAATAAAGATATGACTTTTGCTGATATGCTTAATCGCCTTGAAGAGATTTCCAAACTTCTTGATAGCGGTGACGTATCCCTTGAGCAATCTCTGGAGCTTTTTGAAGAGGGCAGCAGTTTAATTAAACTTTGTAATGCAAAAATTAATGACGCACGACTTAAAATTACTGAAATTTCAGCTAATACCGAGGATAAATAAATGAGTGAATTGTTAAGCTGTTATGCTTCTATAATTGAGGGATCACTTACAAGACTGATTCCAAACGTAAACGTTAAATACTCCAACTTGCGAGAAGCAATGTCTTATTCTGTTGCTGCAGGCGGCAAAAGATTGCGTCCTGCTCTCACCATGGAGTTTTGCCGTGCTTGCGGTGGTTTTGAGCAGTTGGCTGTGAATTATGCTTGTGCTGTAGAATTTATCCACACATATTCTTTAATTCACGACGATTTGCCCTGTCTTGATAATGATGACATCAGACGAGGCAAGCCATCTTGTCATAAGGTTTACGGTGAAGATATTGCATTGCTTGCGGGTGATGCTTTACAGCCCCTTGCTTTTTCTGCTGTAGCGCTTGCTCCGCTTTCAGATAAGCAAAACGTAAGAGCTGCTGCGGTTTTGGCAGAATATTGTGGCATTAACGGTATGGTCGGCGGACAAACTGTAGATATAAATTGTGAAAACAAATCTGCTGACGGCACAGATATCGAGCTTATGCACAATTTGAAAACAGGTGCTTTAATTAAGGCTGCTTGCGTTTTGGGCTGTATTGCAGCCGAAGCCTACGATAAGATTCCGGTTGCCGAAAAATATGCTATGGCTATCGGTAAGGCTTTTCAAATTAAGGATGATATTCTAGATGTCGAAGGCGATGCTGATACTCTTGGTAAGCCTATCGGCAGCGATAAAGCGCAAAACAAGAATACTTACGTTACTTTGTATGGTATTGAACAAGCAAAAAAAGATGTTGAGCTTTTAACTAATCAGGCTATAGAAGCATTAGAGCCTTTGGGTAATGAGGGAAATAGGCTTAAAGAGCTTGCACTGTATTTGTTGAACAGAAATAAATAGGAATTGGTGACATAATGGATTTTATATCTATGTTTTTTAGTAACGGTGTGCTGTGCAGCGCGTTGTTATCTTGGTTTTCAGCACAGATGATAAAAACTCTTTTGGTATTGATAACTACCAAAAAATTCGTTGCTGAAAGAATTTTTGGACCCGGTGGAATGCCTTCTGCCCACTCTGCAAGTGTTACAGCTCTTGCAATAGCCACTTGCCGTGTTTGTGGTGTGCAATCGGTAGAATTTGCTTTAGCGTTTGTGTTTGCTGCTGTTGTTATGTATGATGCAACAAGTGTCAGAAGACAAGCAGGTGAGCACGCTAAAGCCATCAACAAGGTTGTTGATAAAGTTGACCAAATGGAAGATGATGACGACGACCTTGATATCAGCGAGTTGAAAGAGGTGTTGGGACACACTCCTCTTGAGGTTTTGGCAGGAGCTTTGCTTGGTATTATCATTTCTATGTTAGTTCCTGTTGCGTAAAATTAAGAACGGATGTAATTGTTTATGTATCTTAAAAAAATTAAATCTCCATCAGATCTTAAACAACTAAATATTGACCAGCTTAACATTTTGTGTGCTGAAATCAGAGAGAAGCTTATTGATACCGTTTCCAAAAACGGAGGACATCTTGCTTCTAATCTTGGTGTCGTTGAGCTTACGGTGGCTATTCATTACGTTTTTAACAGCCCTAATGATTCTGTACTGTTTGATGTAGGTCACCAAAGCTATGTTCACAAGTTGCTTACCGGTAGATTTGATGACTTTTCTACTATCAGAAAAAAGGATGGCTTGTCAGGCTTTATGTTTCCTCCCGAAAGTGAGCACGATGCATTTGTGTCTGGCCATAGCTCTAATTCAATTTCTGCTGCTTTAGGTATTGCTTGTGCTAATACGCTCGCAGGAAATGACGATTATACTATTTCAGTCATCGGTGACGGCGCTCTTACAGGTGGTATGGTTTTTGAGGCGTTCAATAATTCTGGACGCCGTAAAGATAAAATGGTTGTTGTGCTTAACGATAATCAAATGTCTATTTCGAAAAATGTTGGATCTCTTGCTAGACACTTGTCGAGTATGCGAATTGGCAAGGAGTATATTCAAACAAAAGAAAACGTAAAAACTTTTATTGATAAGATTCCGCTTATTGGTAAGCCATTATATAAATTTTTGAATAACACTAAGAATTTTGTTAAGTCTTTGTTTTATCGCAACAATATATTTGATAGCCTCGGTTATCAGTACCTGGGTCCTATTGATGGCAATGATATAGAAGAGGTTATTCGTGGTTTAGAGGCTTGCAAAAGCGTTAAACGCCCCGTCGTTTTACACGCTATGACAACCAAAGGTTATGGATATTTACCTGCTGAAAAGAACCCCACTACTTTCCATGGCGTTTCGCATTTTGATGTGAATACCGGTTTGGTAACATCAAGTGATTCTTTCTCCTCTGTGTTCGGTGATTGTTTATGTGGCCTTGCTGAAAAAGATGATAAAATCTGTGCTGTCACAGCTGCAATGACTGAAGGCACAGGATTGCTTGGATTTAAAGAAAGTTATCCTAAAAGGTTCTTTGATGTTGGTATTGCAGAACAGCATGCTGTAACCTTTAGTGCGGGTTTGGCTTCAAAGGGGTATAAGCCTGTTTTTGCGGTTTATTCATCCTTCCTCCAGCGTTCCTATGATCAGCTGATACACGACGTTTCTGTATGCAATTACAATGTAACGCTGGCTGTTGATCGTGCAGGTATTGTTGGCGACGATGGTATTACGCATCAAGGCCTGTTTGATGTTTCTTTTATCAACGGTATTCCAAACTTTGTTTCTTGGTCACCGAGCTATTTTGAAGAATTGAGATATGCACTTGAGTCTGCGGTGAATACTGATGGTCCTATGTGCGTGCGCTACCCTCGTGGCTCACAGGGCTATCGTCCTGATTGGTATACTGATGATATGTTCAGCAAGGATTATGCCATTAATAAAACTGATGACGACGTTTTGCTAGTGACATATGGAAAACTGTTTTCTAATGTGTCCAAAGCCGCACAAGAGCTTAATCTATCGGTTTGCAAGATAAATAAGATTAAACCGTTATCCGCAGAACTACTTACTGAGATGGCAAAGTACAAGCGCATATATTTTTATGAAGAAGGCATTAAAGACGGCGGTGTTGCTGAACTGCTCGGAAGTATGCTGTTAGAACATGGATATAAAGGTTTGTACAAAATCAAAGCAGTCGACAGCTTTGTTCCTCATTCCACTGTGGATCAAGCATATGCTTCTTATGGCTTTGATGTTGATACAATTATTAATTTTATAAACGGTGATAAAGTTGAGTGAGAAAAAAAGGCTTGATGCCGCAGTTTTCGATTTAGGATTAGCTCCAAGTCGAGAAAAGGCCAAGGCATTTATAATGGCCGGCGTTGTTTATGTTAATAACCAAAAGGCTGACAAAGCCGGTATGACAGTAACTGATGATATGAATATTGAGGTGCGCGATAATACCCTTAAATATGTTAGTCGTGGCGGTCTGAAACTTGAAAAGGCAATGGCTGTGTATGGCTTGTCATTGGATAATTGTATTTGTGCCGATATTGGTGCATCCACCGGTGGATTTACCGATTGTATGCTTCAAAACGGTGCAGCAAAGGTATACGCAATAGATGTTGGCTATGGTCAGCTTGCATGGAAACTTCGCTGTGATGAGCGAGTTGTCAACCTTGAAAAGACCAATTTTAGATACGTAACCAATGAACAGGTGCCTGATTTGCTTGATTTTGCATCTGTTGATGTATCTTTTATTTCGTTAAAACTGATACTTCCTGTAATGCATAGCTTAATGAAGGATAACGCCGAAGCCGTGTGCCTTATCAAGCCTCAGTTTGAAGCAGGCAGGGAAAATGTAGGCAAGAAAGGCGTAGTCAGAGATATAAACGTGCATAAGCAGGTTGTTAAGGATATAACGGATTTTATGGTTACAAGTGGATTTGATGTTATCGGACTTGATTATTCACCTATAAAAGGTCCTCAAGGTAATATTGAATATCTCGCATATATTAAGAAGTCGAATAACCCCACAATGAGTGATGGTGTTGACCCTAACACGGTAGTAGAAAACTCACATTCAACATTAGACTGAAAGGAGGAAACGTTGTGAAAATTGGTATCATACCCAACCTAAAGAAGGAAAACGCCACCAATGTTCTTAACAAAGTTGTTGACAAGCTCGCTTCTTTGAAGGTTGACTATATATTGCCTGAAAACTCAACCTTTGACGACCTTGTCTCAAATAAGACGCACGAGTATAATTCTTTGATAGAGAATAGTGATGTTATTATTGCTATTGGCGGTGACGGAACTATATTACATACTGCTAAAAAAGCTGCTGAATATTCTAAAGCAACTCTCGGTATCAATTCCGGCAGGACAGGTTATATGGCATCGATCGAACCGGATGAAATCGATTTGCTTGAAAAATTGGTTAACGGCGATTATAAAATTGATAATAGGATGATGCTAAAAACAACCGTTTCTTCTGCACCTGATAAAGTGTTTTATTCACTTAATGATGTTGTTATATCTAAAGGCGCAATGGATTATGCCATTGATTTCAGCTTGTATAATAGCGGAAAGCATTTTATGAACATTCGTGCTGACGGTATAATCACATCGACACCTACGGGATCGACCGCTTATGCTATGTCGGCAGGCGGCCCGGTTACCGATCCTTCTATTGAATGTATGATTGCCGTGCCTATTTGTCCCATATCATTATATTCAAAAGGTTTTGTTTTATCGGCCGATTCAAACATTGACATTAAGTTTAAAACTCGTGGAGATCAAAACGTTTTTGTCAACTTTGATGGCCGTGACGGTTACACATTGCAGTCTGGCGATGTTGTTTCGCTTTGCAAAGCAGACGATGTTGTAACCAAGTTGATAAAAATCAAAAACGATTCATTTTATGATGTGTTAAAAAATAAGATTTCCGTTATTTAATGGAGGAGTTATGAAGCATAATGATAGACTTTCTGCTATTCTTGAACTGATAAAAACCAATGTTGTTGAAACTCAGGGCGATTTGATGAAGTTGCTTCGCGACAGCGGTTATGACGTAACTCAAGCTACAGTTTCAAGAGATATTAAAAAGCTTAATTTGCACAAGGTTCACGATGCAAACAACAAATACAGATATGTATCGGGCACACAGCGAAATATTGATGGGGAGCAGACTCTTATTCAATCCTGCGTTATTGGCGTTGAGTCGGCACTTAATGACGTTGTTATTAAGTGCAAACCCGGCGCAGCTCAAGCTGTTTCATCATTGATTGACAGTATGGATAATGAGCTTATAATCGGCACTGTTGCAGGTGATGATACTATTCTTGTAATTGCACGCAGTGAAGCGTCTGCAAAGCTGTTTTGCGACCACTTTAAAACGCTGACTAATATTTGACGGAGTAATATGTATGCTAACAACTTTACATATTGAAAATATAGCGGTTATAGAAAAAACTGACATTGCTTTTGGTGTCGGTTTTAATGTGTTGACAGGTGAAACAGGTGCAGGTAAATCTATGGTTATAGATGCTATCAATGCTATTTTGGGCGAGCGCACCTCTCATGATTTGATTCGTAATGGTGCCGATAACGCATCTGTTACTGCTGTGTTTGACAATATTAGTGATGAAGCTGTTGCGCAACTTAAAGAGCTTGGCTATGAGTGCGATGATAATTCGCTTATAATATTGAGAAAGCTTTATTCTGATGGCAAAAATGTAGTTAAGATTAACGGTGTGCCTGCAAATGTTAGCATCTTGAAAAAAATCGGCGTATATTTGATCAATATTCATGGTCAGCATGATTCACAGCATTTGCTTGACGCTGCGCGACATATTGATTATATCGATTCAGTTGCCGGTGTTAGTGATCTGTACGCTGAATATCACTCTGCATATGCAAGCTTTTGTGAGATTAGCAAAAAACTTGATGCACTTCGCAACGCTTCTGAAAGCGCGGTTGAACGCGCTGATTATTTAAGATATGCGATAAATGAGTTGGAATCAGCGGAGATTGAGATAGGCGAGAGGGAAGAGCTCGTTAAGCAGCGCGATTTGATGCGCAATTCTGTAGATATTGCCCAACAGCTCACGGCTGTTTATAATATGCTTAATGGTGATGATTATAATCAAAGTGTTTCATCACAAATCAGAAATGCTGCCAACACAGCAGATACTGTTACAAAATTCATTCCGGAAATAAAGGATATAAGTGAAAAGTTGTCGGGCTTCAGTTATGAGCTTGAAGAGGTTGTATCTGATATAGATTCTTATTTGTCTAAGGTGGATTTTAATCCTGAACTGTTAGAGAGTGTTGAAGCACGTCTTGATTATTTGTTTAGGTTAAGTAAGAAATACGGCTCTACCGAAGAAGAAATGCTGGAGTATCTCAACAAGGCCAAGACTGAATTAGAGCAATTGGATGATTCTGATGAGCATATATCAAAGCTTGAGGAAGAACTTAACAATAAGTATGATGAAATGGTAGGCTTGGGCCAAAAGCTATCTGCGGTTAGAAAATCTGTTGCAACAGATTTTGCCAACAAGGTTTGTGCAGAACTTGAATATCTTGATATGCCTAAGGCAAAATTTGTTGTTAATGTTAAGCAGATAAATTATTGCTTCAAGGGCTGTGATCAAATAGAATTTTTGATTTCTGCCAATGCTGGAGAGTTACCTAAACCGTTGGCTAAGATTGCTTCCGGCGGTGAGTTGTCAAGAATTATGCTTGCTATCAAATCGGTTATATCAGATAAGGACGATGTTGATACGCTCATATTTGATGAAATTGATGCCGGAATAAGTGGCAGTGCTGCTCGCAAGGTTGGTATTAAAATCAAACAGATTGCGAAAAATAGACAGGTTATATGCGTAACCCATCTTGCACAAATCGCTTCACTTGCTGACTCGCATTTTAAGATTGAGAAGAATGTTGAGGAGGATCGCACCTTTACCAATGTTGAATTGCTTGATGATTCAGGTAGGGTAGAAGAGGTGGCAAGAATAATGTCTACAGGTTTGATAACCGATGCAATGCGTCAATCTGCACGAGAATTGATTAGGGAATAAATATAAATAAAAGGCTGTTTGAAAAAGCAGCCTTTTATTTATATTTAAAATGAAAATTTACTAAAATTATATGCAAACTAAATTTAAAAAACACAAGATAATGAGTTTACATAACACAGTTTACATAATATTTGTGCATTTACATAATATTTCAACGGCAAAAGTTTGTTATAATAACCAAACTTTGATTTTTGCGCGAAAAACCATTGATAATTGGGCTAAAATGTAGTATAGTTATATTCGTATCTATAATAAAATTGCAGTGATTATGCTAGTTGTTATGTAACCTTAATTTTGATTTCGGCTGAAATTTTATGTAACCTTTGTAACTTGCAGGTAATACCTTGTCCTTATTTTTCATAATATTTAGTATGTTTTGAAAGGTAAGGTGCTTATGCGTATTAACCGTTTTGCTAAGATCAGTTTCATTGATTTTGTAAAATCAAACTCAATGCTGCTGTTTCAATATTTCATATTTTTGATTTCATATGTCTTTGGATCGCTAACTGTTCATTATGGTTATGCATTCGATTCTAATGATGAGATTAATAAGTGTATTTTAGATTGTCTGTCGCTTGACTTTTTTGACAATCTTAAAAGCAACTTTCTGTTTAGTGTTATTGTTTTGTGTCTGCTGCTGCTGCTGTCGTATTATCCATTTGGCGCGCCATTAATTGTTACTGTAACAGCATTAAATTCAATGGGAATTGGTTGCTTGATGTCATCTGTATGTCGCAGCTACAACACAAAGGGTTTAATTTTCAATATAATCACATTTCTATTACCTTCAATATTAAGGTCGATTATATTTGCTATATTTGCATCGGTTGCAATTTTTCATTCGTGCAGTTTGGCAAGCATCGCGTTATTTGGTAATAGCCCGATTAACTTTAAACAAAAAAGCAAGGACTTGCTTTTGTTATATTTGATATCGGTTGCGGCATCTGCTTTTATTGCTGTAATTGCGGCATTTTTAACTATATTTACGAAAGACTTTTTAACCAACTGATTGGAGTACATATAAAATGAAGGACTATCAAATCGAATTTGAAAAATATTTGCGCGAAACAAAGGGTGCTTCCAACAACACCCTTGAATCCTATATGCGCGATATTGGTCAATTCATAAAATACCTTATAACAACCAGAGTTAAATCAGTTTTAGATGTAACTAAAGAAACCATTAATGACTATGTAGAATATTGTAAGACCGGAAATCGTTCAAACGCTACTATTACTCGTGTAATTGCGTCTGTTCGTTCTTATTATAATTTTCTGATTTCTATTGGTTTGGTTGAGTCAAATCCTACTATGGGCATCAAAACAACCAAGCCAGAGAAGAAACTGCCTGAAATACTGACTCAAAAAGAAACCGATTTGTTGCTTTCACAACCCGATATGAATGATCCTAAGGGTTGCCGTGATAAGGCTATGTTTGAACTTCTTTATGCTACCGGTATTCGTGTTTCAGAGCTGATTGGTCTTAATCTTGAAGATATTAATCTTGAGGTTGGCATTATCAGATGCTCAAATCAAAAGAATGAGCGCATAATTCCTCTGTATGATTCTGCTGTCAAGACTGTTGAACTTTATGTAAAGAAAGTTCGCGTTTACAGCGTATTTGATGATAGTGAAAAAGCTTTGTTTGTTAATATGAATGGTCAAAGATTAACCCGTCAAGGCTTTTGGAAGATCATCAAACAGTATACCAAACAAGCAGGAATTAAAAAGGATATTACTCCTCACACCTTACGCCACTCATTTGCAACTCATTTACTTGAAAATGGCGCACAGCTTAAGGATATTCAGCAGATGCTCGGCCACTCTGATATTTCTTCAACACAGGTTTATGCTCAGATTATGAAGAGTAAGATATCTTCTGTGTATAACAAGTTCCATCCCAAGGCCCATTGATAAGAGAGAAAGGACGTACACAAATTGTCATTGATGAATAAAATCTTCAACTACCAAAAGGTTGGTCCCGGCGTTAGCAAAAACAACAAGAAGGCCGGCTTTTGGAGAGTATATAAAGACAAGTTCTTTCAGCTTATGGGCTTGAATCTTTTGTTTTGCCTTTGTCTTTTGATTGTTGTTGTCATTTCATGGATTCCCCTGGATAAAGTCCTTGATAATAAATCGGATTTTTCTGAAACCTTAAAGTCAAAGTATAGTGTCGATTCCGGCATTGTTACTGCCTTTGACAGAATGGTAGAATCCTATAAATTTGACGATGCAAAGATATCTGAAGCAACAGTTCATTTTGAAAATGCGGTTAAATCAATTCGCAAAAACAACAAAGAAGCACTTAATAAGATTGACATAGACGGCGTATTAGAGGCGTTTGACAGCTCGAAATTCTCTCAAAAAGAGCTAAATTACATCGCAGATGAAATTATTGTCGGCTTAAAAAAGCTTGGTTTTACCGTTAAAACTATGGATGGTATAGGCTTTGCTACCTATACATTGTGTGACTCAGCTTCAAATGAGGTTGCCTATGTAACCTATACCTACGGCAAAGACGGTGCATCAGACAGCGTAACCTTTGAGCATTGCTTCCCATATTCCGTTTCTCGCGTTGCTCTTATCTACCTGTGCTTTGCATCAGTTATTTTGCTTGGACCCATCAAGCTTGGCTTAACGCGATTGACACGCGATTACGTTAGGGAAGAGCCTACATTTATGTTGTCGGATTTGTGGGATACCGTTAAAAAGAATTGGTGGCAATCATTTGTAATATCCTTTATTGAGTATATTGCAACCGGTTGCGCAATTCTTGCGGTAATGTGGTATTATACCTATCTTAACAGCGGTATATTCTTTATTATTGGATTTGCAAGCTGCTTGTTCTTGTCGTATATCTTCATCTCTATGCATTTCTATGTGCCTATGATGCAGGTTACACTTGATTTGAATTTGAGAAAGATATATAAGAATGCTTTCTTCTTTACAGTTATTTGTATGTTGAAGAATGTTGGTATGATCCTTTTGGGCGCATTGCTGATTGTGCTTGTATTCCTCTTGCTTGCTGTATTTGGATCAGCATATCCGCTTGTTGCATCTATGACAGTTACCTTGCTTTTGATAATGGGATTCTCGTTCTGGTTTTATTTTGTAAGCTACAATACCTATCCTGCTATCAAAAAGTTTGTTATTGATCCTTATTATAATGACAAAAACAAGGCAGAGAATTCAATCGAAGAGCCTCAAACCGAACAGAATGATAATGTAGCATCAATTACAGAAATTGCAGAAACGGTTATAGAAGATGATGAACCTGAAGAGTTGCCGGAATATGTATATCATAACGGCAGAATGGTACATCGTTCAGTATTGGAGCAAGAAAATCTGTTTGATGATGATGTAAATTAATACGCAAGGGGAAGTAAATGCTTCCCCTTGTTGTGTTGTTGTCGAGGTGTTAAAAATTAACGTAATTTTCAGCAATTTAAAGAAATATCGGGTACAGGCTGTACTTGGTCCTGCATTCAAACTTTTTGAAGCTGTACTCGAACTGTTGGTTCCGCTTGTTGTCGCAGATATAATCGATAATGGCATCAATAGCGCAACAGGCGGCCAAAAATATGTAATTACAAGAGCGCTGCTTTTGGTGCTTATGGGCGCCGTCGGTCTTGCGTTCTCTGTTACTGCGCAGTATTTTTCTGCCAGGGCTGCCGTTGGCTGTGCAGGAGCAATCAGGCACAATCTTTTTAATAAGCTTCAGTCTTTTAACTTTACACAGATAGACAAAGCAGGCACATCAACAATGATTACCCGTATTACAAGCGATGTAAATCAGGTTCAAACGGGTATTAATCTTGTGTTAAGATTGTTGCTCAGATCTCCTTTTGTTGTGTTTGGCGCAATGATTATGGCCTTTACCGTTAACGTAAAAGCGGCTATCATATTTGTTATTGTTATCCCAGTGCTTATGATTATTGTTATGGGTCTTATGCTGATTACAATTCCGCTTTATCGTAAGGTGCAAAATAAGGTTGATGGCATCATCGGCATTTCCCGGGAAAATTTGAGCGGTGCCCGTGTCATTCGTGCTTTTTGCAGGGAAGAGGCAGAGATTGATAATTTCAATGACAAAAATAACGGATTGAATAAATTTCAGCAAATGGTTGGCAAGATTTCTGCATTAATGAATCCTATGACCTTTGTTGTTATCAATATCGGCATTATATTTTTGATTAAAAAAGGCGCAGTTATGGTAGAAAACAGCAGTTTGCAGAGCGGTGAGTTGGTTGCGCTTTATAATTATATGTCGCAAATTCTTGTAGAACTTATCAAATTTGCCAGTTTGATCATTACTGTTACCAAATCAATTGCAAGTGCAAATAGAATAAGCGATGTTATGGCTACAGAAACTGATGATGATACCTCAGGCGATAGTTCTGAAAACTATGATATATCATTTAAAAACGTCTCTTTTGCTTATGATAATGCAGGCGAGCAATCCTTAACCAATATCAGTTTTAGCGCAGCACAGGGCGAAAAAATAGGTATTATAGGCGGTACAGGATCAGGTAAATCCACATTAGTTAATCTTATACCTGCTTTTTACCTTGCGAGTGAAGGCAAAATTGAGATCGGTGGCATAGATGTAAAGAATTGGGATAAAGAACAACTTATCAGTATGATTGGAATTGTGCCTCAAAAGGCCGTGCTGTTTAAGGGTACTATTAAGGAAAATCTGCTTTGGGGCAATCAAAATGCATCGGATGAAGTTATTCACGAAGCTGTCAAGATTGCACAGGCAACCGATGTTATCAAAGCCAAAGAATTAGGCCTTGACGAGCCGCTTGAGCAGGGTGGAAAAAACTTGTCCGGCGGTCAACGTCAGCGTTTGACTATCGCAAGAGCGATTGTAAAACAGCCTAAAATTTTGATTTTGGATGACAGCTCATCGGCACTTGATTATGCTACCGATGCTTCATTGCGTAAAGCTATAAGCCAACTTAAGGATACAACTGTATTTATTGTTTCACAGCGAGCATCGTCATTGCTTAATTGCGATAAAATAGTTGTGCTTGATGATGGTGAGCAGGTTGGCTTGGGCACACACTCTCAGCTGCTTGAAAACTGTGATGTATATAAAGAGATTTATTATTCGCAGTTCAGCACAGAAGGGGAGGTCTGATATGAAAAAATCAACAATTATCAGAGTTCTTGCTTCGGTTGGTAAATATCGTGTTCGTCTTGCTTTTTCAATTGTATTTGCATTGATGCAAGTGTTCTTTTCTCTTGTAATACCTATTTTAGTTGGTAATGCAATCGACAGAATTACTATTAGCGGTACAGTTGATTTTGTTAAATTAGGATTAGATATCACATACATTTTAGCTTGTATTGGAGTTTCTGCACTTTCTCAGTGGCTATTGACAGTGTGCAATAATTCAGTTGCATACAATTGTGTCAGGGATATGAGAGAATCCTTGTTTAACAAGCTTCAGCACCTCGATTTATCCTATATCGACTCTAATGAGCATGGCAAAATCATTAGCTTGACTGCATCTGATGTTGATCAGGTTGCAGATGGCTTGATTTTGGGCTTTTCACAGTTGTTAACAGGTGTTTTGACAATATTTGGCACTTTGGCAATTATGCTGTATTACAGTTGGCAGATTGCATTGATTGTAGTATTTATAACACCATTATCGCTGTTTGTAGCAAAGTTTATTGCAAACAAAACACACAATCTGTTTAAAAAACAATCAGAAACCAGAGCGGAACAAACCGCAATGATTGATGAGGTTATAGGTAATCTAAAAACGGTCAAAGCTTTTTCGAGGGAAGAGATTACTCTTAATAACTTTGATGAAATCAATGATAGACTGCAAAAATGCTCTTTAAATGCGGTGTTTTTCTCATCATTGACCAATCCTTGCACTCGATTTGTAAACTCAGTGGTTTATGCTTGTGTGGCTGCTGTAGGAGCTATAGCTGTTATGACTAATCCTGCATTTACAATTGGTCTTTTAACTTGTTTCTTAAACTATGCAAATCAATACACAAAACCCTTCAATGAGATTTCCGGAGTAATCACAGAACTGCAAAATGCCTTTGCTTGCGCAGGCAGAATTTACGATTTTATTGATTTGCAAGACCAAATCAGCGATGCTGATAATATTGAACTCAGTGATGTTGACGGCAACGTTTCTTTTGAGAACATCTGTTTCTCATATACAAGTGACAAAGAACTTATTAAGGATTTGAGTTTAAACGTTAAGAAAGGTATGAAGGTGGCAATTGTAGGTCCCACGGGCTGCGGCAAAACCACTTTGATTAATCTTTTGATGCGTTTTTATGATGTTAACAGCGGCGATATAACTGTTGATGGTACCAGCATTTATAACGTAAAGCGACACAGCTTAAGAAGCAATTATGGTATGGTTCTTCAGGAAACATGGCTTCGATCAGGAACAATTCGAGATAACATTATAATGGGTAAGCCTGATGCAAGTGATGAGGAAGTTATTAAAGCTGCAAAGGCTACTCGCGCTCATAGCTTTATAAAGCGTCTGCCGGAAGGCTATGATACCGTGATAGGTGAGGATGGAGGCAGTTTGTCCCAAGGACAGAAGCAGCTGCTGTGTATTACACGCATAATGTTGAGTCTGCCACCAATGCTAATTCTTGACGAAGCAACATCATCCATTGATACACGAACCGAAGTTAAAATTCAAAAAGCTTTTACAAAGTTGACAGCTGGTAAAACAAGCTTTGTGGTAGCTCACAGACTTTCAACTATTATAGAGTCTGATTTGATTTTGGTAATGCGTGACGGTAACGTAATAGAACAAGGAACTCATACCGAACTTCTTAATAAAAAAGGATTCTATTACGAACTTTATAACAGTCAATTTGTTAAAACGGGCGAATCTTAATAGCTATTGACTTATTTTTTACTGTATGATATTATTTTCAAGAGGGAATGCTCCCTCTTGATTTTATGAGTGCCAATTATACAAAATGAATATTTTGTATAATTGAGGGGACACTTTAAAGGCTAAAAACCTGATATTTTAAGTAAATCAAGCAAAATTTCATCAATAACTCTTGATTTAGTTAATGCAATGATACACTCAAGAAAATCTTCTTCATCAGACTTACGGCCGCGAATATTATGCAACATCTGTTCAAGTTCTCTGTCAGCTTGGACAGATTTATTATATATATAAGCAATTATTAAATCATTCTTTTTCATTAAAAACTATACCACGCTTTTTAAGCAAATCTATTTGTTTTTTCGATAACTTTGCTTTATCCATTAAATCAAGTACCTCAGATACATCGCCATTATTTAATAGAGTCAAAGCCTTAAATGAACTGCTACAATTTTTAGCAACATATGCGCGCAGCTTATCAGCAGTATAATCACTGCCAGGTAAATATAACTGTTTTAATTTAAGTAATGTATTTAAAAAGTCAGACCACCAATTTGCAGTAGTTAATCGACTTGTATTAGTAATACCGGTATCGTTTCTGCTTTCTTTAGTGAAACGTACATAATCATTAAGTACACCATAATAACAAGCAGGCCAATCACCAAAGCATTCAACAAGGTTTAAATAAAATGAAGTAGCACAGTCATTTTGTAACTGAAACTCAAATCTAACCCATTTAACAGTATCAGGTAATCCTTGTTCATATGCTTTGTCATATATTCGCAAAAAACGGTCACTTTTACGCTTTGCACCTAAATAAACATTATCAAACCTATGTGTAACAAAATTATAAGGACCATCAACAGAACTAAATCTACCAACATATTTACGTTGTTCAAGATGCTTACAAATAAACGGTACAGTGATGCGGTCATCATCATGTAAATCGCAAGCAACATCTAAACGTGCGATATGTGCGATATACTTACCATCAATTTTTTTATCAGTTAGCCAGGTATGCCACTGGTAAAGAAAATAAAACCAATTTAAATCAGGTACCCAATCTTCAAGTTTACGACAACCTTGACCTGTTAACTCAAGCATACAACCAATATTGACACCAGGTGCAGGATGAGATGAGGATGTCCAATGTATATATACAATCCTAGCAAAAGAAATACAATGCTCATAATTCAAACGTGAATATAAAGGCTCTGCATCCTTTTCAGGAAAGTTAATAATCTTTTTTAATGTTTCTTCATAACCGGGAACTTTAAAAGATATGCGAAGGTAGTCAACTATTACCTTTTGTTCAGACATAACTGACTACCTCCACAAATTACTTTAAACGCCGTAAGCGTTTAGCAAGCCGTATTGCAGTTTTAAAGTTATAATAATGAAAGCGCAGCTTATAAAATAACCGCTTAAACATCAATATGTAACCTCATCAATGCGGCTCAGATAAGACCTACCACCAAAATTAGATTCGAAAATAAAATCGTATTCGGTATTAGGTTTTATTAAAGTGCAGTCAATATCATCCTTAACAAATAAAGCTTTAACTGCTAAACCGTCAACGTTGTTATCACGATAACAGATATGTAACTTTGTACCTTTTATCTGTTTACCGTCATCACTTGTAAAATCAATACCTCTACGAATACCTAAAACTTTTGCAATCATAAAATTTACTCCTTATCTTTTTTATATTTAGTCCTTTATCGGACACATAAGACGAAATTAAATCTAAAGCTTGACTATAAGGAAATGACTTACATTCATAGTCAAAATAAAAGTTAAATAAACTTGAAAAACAATTTAAATGATTATCATGGAAAACTTTAACAAATAAACATCCACGCTCAATAAAATAAGAAATAGAATGTTGATGTAATAAATAAGAAGTAGTTAAATCAAAAAAGTCATCATAAGTTGTAACATCTGTATCTAAAATTAAACAAATATCACATATAACCTCTTTACATCGTTGAGGTTCATAAGGATGAGGCACATAAACATTCTCTTTAATTACAAAAAGTTCTAATTTTGACATAACACAATCCCCTATTCGTTTTATAAGACTTTTTTTAAGCCGTAAAAATTACTCAAAAAAATTATTTTTTAAATCTGTATTCACAGTTTACAGTAAAATCATAAGTACAATCATTTAGAACCTAAAGACTTAAATAATTGAACAAATAAAAAAATTAAAAAAATCAAAAAAATAGGTAAAAAATATGGTAAAAGATCAATACAGCAAGATAACCAAACATCCAAAAAATCAATAGAATATAACATAACAAATCCCCTTTTCGTTTTATAAGACTTCGATAAGCCGTAATAGGCAATATATTGCCTAAAATTATTATAGTCCACATATTACCTAAAGTCAATAGGTAATTTATGAACTATGGTAAAATATTTTAGGGTGATATTATGAAATACAACGAGATTATAAAAAATTTAAGAGAAGACAACGATTTAAAACAAAAAGATGTAGCAATAATATTAAATACAACACAATCATACTATAGTAAATATGAAAGAGGTGTACACCCTATCCCAATAGAACATATACAAAAATTATGTATACTGTACAATGTAAGCGCAGATTACATACTCGACCTGCCACGAAATTTACCATATCCAGAGCGATAAAAAACACTCGTTTTTTTAATCAAAAATTTTGCGATTTTAAAAGTGCTACAGAGCGCCTAACGGCGCGGGTTTTGAGCGAATTTTAGTGCCGTTTTCTTGAATAGCATTACCCCCGTATTACAGAGCGGGGGTTTTGGTGCTTTACGTCTAAATAAATGCATAAAAAAACTAACCTTCTGATAGTTCAAAAGGCTAGCTTGAGCTGCGGCTATGCGCCGCAATCGGCAAGATTAGCTACGCTAATCGACTCAATATTAAGAAGTGCATACCAGAAAGGCAATTAGAGAGAGGCGGAGGTGTCATCTTGTTCTAACTTAGCATATTTAACCGGAGTCGGTGGTGTAGCGTAACTGTCAAAATATTTATAATATGGTGCGCGTAAAAAAATCCCGAAAGTCTTATCATGCAAAGGCCAAGGTAACAAAGACCAAAGTATAGATTTAAACTCATAGCCATCGATAATCTGCTTGTCATTCTCATTAATAGTAACGATTTTACGAATTTTACGAAGAACAGTAAAAGGTCCTAAGCGCTTAACATACCAATATTGGTCAGCAAGACGTCTTATAGTTACGTCAGTATCTTCCCAAGATTGAGAAAAAAAGTCAACATCAACACGATAATGTCGGTGCAGCTTAAACCATTTTATAGTGTCTTGAGAAAGAGATTTATACTTTCTATTATTATATTCGATACCAGATTCATCAACAGTCAGATGAGTATATTTAGGTAAAGTCCATTGACCTAAATCAGTTAAATCAACAGATGTAGAAAGTTTACAATCAAAGTTAGAATAAAAATCATTATAAAAGGAAGGTGGAAAAAGCCAATTTTTAATAACTTTAAATGGGGATTTAAGTTTGCGAGATTTCCATTTTAGATATTTAGAGTGAGATTTTTGTTCTTTACGAATAAAACGTACAGCAGTAGTAGTCTTACCGCATCCTGGAGAGCCAAAGAAAATACGAATCATATAATACTCCTTATAGTGATAACGTCAAGTTTGACGTTATCACTTATTTATTAAAACAAGAAACAAGTATTCTGAAAATAGCGGAAACAACGATACATAAAATAGTACCAGCGAAAAAATACTCTAGCATAAGACCAGAGTCAAAGACACCATCAATATAGAAATTAGGAGTGCCTAAAACATGACGTAAAGAGTTAAGAATAGAATCCATGAATTAGTCCTCCGAACACGGTGAATTAATAAGAGAAATATTCAACTTAGATAAAGTGGATCCAATTAAGGAAGAAATGCGATCTCGACATTCAAGAGCCTCTGAGGAGGAAAAAATATAATCACCTAAAATATCGTTATATAATCTATTTTCAATAGAATTATAAAATTTTTCCTTTTGGGATGGATCAAGAAGCAGCTTAGATAAATCGACTTTATAAGACATAAAATTACCTCCAAATTAAATTAATAATAGTAACGGATAATAGACAAAGTAAAATAGTAGTATTTAGTTCCATCTCGACCTCCTGAAAAATGGATAAATCAAAGAAGAAACAAATAATAAAAGAAAAACATAACCTACATAAGAGTTATTTATTAAAAACTGAATACAAGGTAATATAATCATCCTTTTTCTCCTTTCCAAAATACAGATAAAACAATAGTAAGGCAAAAACCACCGACAAAAATTGATAATAAAGAAATATTTGGGACAATATATATAGAGCCTAACATTACAATAATAGACTTAATCCATTCAATGAAAGCAGCTATAACTTGATAAAGTGGAATATCCATTATATCACCGCCCAACCATAAGTTTTGCAACAGCTATAGCAGCTACAGCAGTAAGTGAAGTTACGAAAATAGTCGGCAAGCCATATTGAATAATTTCTGTAGGTAAAGTAATGGCATCCTTAATAATACCAAACAAAGTGAAAAGTGATGAAACAAGCTGCGCAATTATATCCCATATGAGATTGAAAAATTCAAGTACCTTAGTAAAAAAAGCAGTCATTTAAACACCTCACGATTTTGATTTAGTATTTTTAGAAGATTTAGCAGAAGCTTTGCGCCTACTAGAATTAGATATTTTTGATACAATAGAGCCAACAATACCAAAAAGGAAAGAAAATAAGCCGATGGTTAAAGAAAAGCGAAACATGGCATAAATACCGGGAATATCTACAATATATCGAATGATTTCAGACCAAAAAGAAATGCCATCACGAGCGCTAAAAGAATATAAAGCACCAGTAGTAAGAGAAGAATCACCCGAAAAAAATTCAGGGTTACCGGATGGAAGTACTGCATCAGCAGAAATAGACCCACCATCAATAGCTTCGTCAAAAGATTCGCCGTTAGAATCGCCTTGAAGAAAATCATCAACATTGCCATTTAATTCTTCCTCAAGGTCATCAAAGGGCTGATTAACATCAGGGTCAGGAGCAGGTACTAAAGAAGGAAGTTCGGATGAAGGTATATTATCAATAGAGATAGATTGACATATCATAAACCAATCTTCAGTAGATGGTGCACTCCTGTAAAGAGTAAAAAGAAAAGTGTCAAAGTTAAGTGACTTCATTTTTGAAGTATCAATATACATTTCAAAAGTAACAAGCCAATCATCAGAATTTATACGAGAGCAATCTAAATTAAAAATATCGGGTTGTAATGAATATTCAAGCTTAGTTGGTAATTCCTCATTACCATCAATATCAAAATTACGCTCATATAAGTAATAACTAAAAGTAGGTACACGATTCATGTTGGTAAAATAGATAGATGAAGTAAAAGAGCATTCTATACGAAGAAAGTCATCAGATGCATAAAAAGAACCATCATTACTCCACTGAGAAGCAGCGCCAAACAATAAACCATCTTTAGCTTGGAAACCTAAAGCAAATTGAACACCAATAATATCACCAGATTCAACACCACCAACAGATATACCGTCACTTGGCATAAAAGGGTAGTAATTAAAAAAAGAATTAGTGCCATTGCCTTTAAAGGGGTGACCAATAAAAATAGAGGGATAAAGCTCAGATGAGGTAACAAAATCGGTAGTACCATGAGTGACACCATAATCAAGGTCTTTATAAAAATAACCATCACGATACAAACCAAGCAAAGATTTCGTTACATTGTCAACAGTAATAGCAGCTGAATTAAAAAAAGTAAAACTACATAAAATTGATAATACAGCTACAAATGTAATTATCCGAAAAGATATTCTTTTAAATTTCTTAGACATAAAAAAACCTCCAACGAGAGGACACCCTCTCGAGAAATAAAAGGGAGTCCTCAAGCTGGAGCTTAAACATTAAGCACGCAGGATGCGAGCCAAGAGGCCGACAACAAAACCTACAACCAAAAATCCAATGACGCAAATAAGCAAAAGAGGATTAGTTACTATAGCTTCAGATAGAGTACCAATCCATTCTACACATTGAGTGAAAATAACACCAATGTTAGTAAGAATGCTAGATACAGATACAGTTTCCATAAGTCATCTCCTTCCCTATTTATTTAAGTTATATAAATGTTAACATTAACTTACAGTTGACAATAATAAAAATATTTAGTAAAATAATGAATATTTTGTATAATTGAGGGGAGTCAAAAAGCCTAAAAATGGGGTGTTTTTATGGATCATAGCCAATTTTCGCAATTACCCGAGGTTTTAAAGAACTATGTTACTTATGTAGAAACTATACGCGGTCGTTCATCTGCTACTGTTAATGAATACGTTTCAGATTTAAAAACATTTTTTAAATTCATTTATTATACTCGTGGTTTATCTCACTCTGATGAATTGGATAGAATTTCTATAATTGATGTCAACATCGATTTCATTAAATCTATTTCACTCACTGAGGTCTATGAGTTCCTGGTTTACTGTAAAAATGACCGTGAAAACAATGAAAAAACTCGTGCTCGCAAAACTTCCGCTTTAAGATCGTTCTTTAAATATATCACTAATAAAGCCGGATTATTGGACTACAACCCTGTTGAACAGCTCGAAACTCCTAAAGCTAAGAAATCGCTTCCCAAATATTTAACCCTTGAGCAAAGTTTAGAATTGTTAAAAAATGTAAACGGTGAATATAAAGAGCGAGATTTTGCAATTTTGGTAATTTTTCTCAATTGTGGATTGCGATTATCTGAATTGTGCGGGCTTAATATTTCTGATTTACGATCGGACAATACTGTTAGAGTGCTTGGTAAAGGTAATAAAGAGCGTATTATCTACCTTAATAACGCTTGTGTTGACGCCATAAATGCTTATTTAAAGGTACGCCCTGTTGATGGTGTACCTGCTGCTCATAAAAAGGCTCTATTTTTAAGCCGTCTTAAAAAGCGCATCAGCAACAAAACCGTTCAGCACATAGTTTATGCCAATTTAGAAAAGATTGGCTTAGGTGGTCAAGGCTATTCCGTGCATAAGCTAAGGCATACTGCAGCCACATTGATGTATCAGCATGGCCATGTGGATGTCAGAGTTCTTAAGGATATATTGGGTCATGAAAATCTTGGTACAACACAGATTTATACGCATTTGTCTAGTGAAATGGTTAAGGATGCCGTTGAATCCAATCCGTTGTCTTCTGTTAAAATCAAAGAAAAAATAAAAGAAAATGATGAAGAAAAGGTGTAGTGTTGATCACTATACCTTTTAATTTTCGCCCTTCAGAGTGTTGGCTGGATTTACATTTGCTGCAATAAAGCCCGGTAAAATCGATACAATCAGTGCACTTATTATGGTAATAATCGGAACAATTAACAACAAGCTTAAATCGGCTTGCATATTAAGTTTGTTTAAACCAGCATTTATTATACTATATAGCAAAAAGCCATTTAAAGAGCCGATTACAGCGATTATAATTGATTCTAATCCCACTTCTGATATAATGGACTTTCTTCGTGCACCAAGTGCAATTTTTAGTCCGATTTCTTTTTGTTTGTGTTTAATATTGATGATTGTTGTAGACATTAAACCGCATATAGAAACAATTATTGACACGCCAACTATTACTTCGAGTATGGATTTAATAAGCTCCATTAAAGAATCGATTTTATTTCTTTCAGCCGCAATGTTTGTTAATGAGTAGTTTCCTTGACCAAAAAGTCCATCGCAGAATAATGCAATATCTTGCGATACAAAGGTGTTATTATGGGAGTCAGCTTGTAAAACAACACTCATAGTTGTTGGTTGATTTAAATATGGTAATGCGGTATATGGAATATAAACAGGTTCGTTATATTCCATATCAGCTATGTTACTTAATTTGTCTGATTTATATATTCCGATAATTTCAAATGACACAGGAATCGAGTTAATATTAAGCGATACAGCTTGGCCTATACAATTTAATGTATTATACTTACTTAACGCGGTGTTTGAGCTTACAACGCATACGTTATTGCATAAGTCAACATCTTCAAATGAATAGAACTTCCCTTTTGTAATTTCAACTGAATATATATCTTTAATTAGTGAATTGCCACCAATACATTTCAATTCATTTTTGCTTGTCTCATATGAGACGGCGCTTATAATTGGTGAAATGTCTTTAATATTAACACATTTACTTAATGATATCAGATCATTTGTGCTTATTGTTGCGGCAGTAATTATATATCCGTCCATGCCCATTCTATCAAGCATCTGTTGTGCTGAATTTACGCAATAATTACTGATAGAATTGATCAAATATACCGATGCAATACCAATGCATATGCTTATTGAATTGAGCAGAATATAGCTTGTTTTTCTAAGCGCACATCTTATTGCAATCAATATATTTTCTCCTATTCATTGTTTAACTTTAATACCTCTCCGGGTGTTATTCCGGTGCATACTGCATAAGCGCCGTCAGTATATATTATCTCAATGTATCTTATTTCATTGTTTTGTAGTGTAGCATAATGTCCATTATTATCAGTTATAATTGCATCAATTGGTATATTTACTGAATCTTTTAATTCGATTGATTTTTCAATTTTAACAGCAAATCCCGGAAGAGTGGTTGTATCAGGATTTTCAATTTGAATTTTACATAACATATAGGTTGAAAATTCGTCTTTTTCAGCTGTAGGTGAAAGTGAACTTACTATCCCGTAATAACATTTTTTATCTAACCCCTCCCCTTTTATAGTAACTTTGTCGCCTATGCTTATATATTTAATATCACGCTGGTCTATGTGCGTATAAACCGTTGCGGTGTCAAGGTTATAGTAAGGTATATCATTGTTGTCACTTTTGCCTTTTTCATTGCAAATTATGCCGTTATTAACCGCTTCTACCCTATTTGTTATGCCGTATTGATTGTATTCTGCAATTAAATCTCCTGCCTTAATGCACTCACCGTAACTGCAATACACCGTGATGTTGTCAGCGTTGTTGGGTATAGATATAACCTCTAAATCCTCACATACAATAGTTCCGTAGGCTATTATATTTCTGCGACCAATTTCCTTTGTAACTGTATATGTTGCACTATCGTTATTATTACAAGCTGTCAGAGATAATAAAGCTACAAATACAACTAATAACCTTTTTATCAAATCTTATCACCGATAATATTGTTTGATAAAATATTGCATTTATCATAATAATTTATTACCAGTCATATTTATATTACACACTTTGAAAGGACTGGTATTAATATGAGAATATTGTGTTTGATGATTGCATTTATTATGTTATTTAGCGGTATTTCAGTAAGCGCAGATGGATTGGATTATGTTGATGATGCAGTTTCAGATCAAAATCGTATTGTCACAGAGTATTATACTGAAGGAATGCTCGAAACATATGAATATGGTGATATACAAGCTTCCACTAAGCCTATAACAAACCTTTCGGTGGATGTAAAATCTGCTATATTGATTGAACAATCTACCGGTACTGTTTTATATGCAAAAGACGTTGATACAAAAATGCCTATGGCATCTATAACAAAGGTAATGTCGCTTATTTTAATTATGGAGCATATTGAAAGCGGCGCATTATCTCTTGATACAATGTTATCCTGCAGTGCCCATGCGGCATCAATGGGTGGCTCGCAAATTTGGCTGGAACCCAATGAACAGATGAGCGTTAATGATTTGTTGAAAGCGGTTATAGTAGGCTCTGCAAATGATGCTACCTGTATGCTTGCCGAAGCTGTTGCAGGCAGTGAGGAAGCCTTTGTATCAATGATGAATGATAAAGCAAAACAGCTTGGCATGAACAACACTTATTTTAAGAATTGCTCCGGATTAGATGCTGATGGGCACTACTCTACCGCAAAAGATATTTCAATTATGTCTAAAGAATTATTAAATCATCAACTTGTGTTCGATTATTCAACCATTTGGATGGATACGTTGCGAAATGGCGAAACCCAGCTTGTGAACACCAATAAGCTTGTCAGATTTTATGATGGTACAACCGGTTTAAAAACAGGCACCACTGATGATGCAGGTTGTTGTGTAACAGCATCCGCTAAAAGGAATGGTTTACACTTAATTGCTGTTGTGATGGGTGCTCAAACAAGTGATAAGCGGTTTCAAACAGCAAGAATGTTGCTTGATAGTGGATTTGCTAACTATCAATTTAAAGAAATGACATTTAAATTAAAAGAACAATCGGTTACTGTTACTAACGGTACTGAATTAAAAGCAAAATTGGTTACCCCTGAAAATCACTCTTTTTTAATAGAGAAAGGAAAAGAAAACAATGTGACTTCGTCATTCAATATTCCCGATACAATCACGGCACCTATTAAAAAAGGTGACACTATCGGCAATATTGTGGTAAAGCTTGGCGATGATATTTTGGGCACAGTTGATATAGTCGCAGCTGAAACCATTGATGAGATGACCTTTAAAAATGCACTTAAGAGAATGTGTAAATATATGTTTAAACTATGAAAAAAGAGGTTGCATTAAGCAACCTCTTTTAAATTATGCTTCATAAAAAGCTTTTACTGCACGATAGCACATATATACATCCATCTTTGAAACTATTTCAAAGGGAGCGTGCATTGCCAATACAGGAACACCAAGGTCAACTACATCAACACCAAGGTTAGCCACATAAGCAGCAACGGTACCGCCGCCGCCTGCGTCAACCTTACCTAGCTCACCCGTTTGCCAAATAACATTCTTGCTGTTAAGAATTGATCTGATTTTACCAAGATATTCGGCAGAAGCGTCAGAACTACCGGATTTACCTCTTGCGCCGGTGTATTTAGTGATGCAAGCGCCGCAATTTATGAAGGTGGCGTTCTTGCGCTCAAAAACATCGCTGAAAGTCGGATCGAATGCAGCATTAACATCGGCTGACAAGCATTGTGAATTTGAAAGTGCAATTTCTCCATTTCCACCCTGCATTTCTGCTATTCTGTTGATAAAATATCTTAAATACGCTGATTTAAGGCCTGTATTGCCGTCAGATCCAATTTCTTCCTTATCAGTGAGAATTGTTACTGTTGTGTAGTTAGGCTCTTCTACGTCAAATGCGGCTATCATTGCAGGATATGCACAAACTCTGTCATCGTGGCCGTATGAACCGATCAATGAACGGTCAAAACCGATATCTACAGCTTTGGCGGCAGGTACAATTTCGAACTCTGCAGTCAAGAAGTCCTCTTCAACCATTCCGTACTTATCATTAAGAATTTTCATAATGTTAAGCTTGATTGACTCAGATTCTTTATCCTTGTTAAAGGGTCTGCTGCCTATAAGAATATTAAGCTCTTCACCACGAATGCCATCAGATAAGGTGCGCTTGGACTGTTCTTGAGCCAGGTGGGGCAACAAGTCAGTGATTACAAACTGAGGATCTGCCGCATCTTCACCGATTTTAATTTCCACCTTGCTGCCGTCCTTAAGAATAACAACACCATGCAACGCCAAAGGAACAGCAGTCCATTGATACTTGCGTAAACCACCGTAATAATGGGTCTTAAAGTATCCCAAGCCATCGTTTTCATACAGAGGATTAGGCTTTAAGTCAAGACGTGGTGAGTCAATGTGAGCTGCACCGATTCTAACTCCATCTTGAACGGGATTTTTGCCGAATACACACAAAATTACCGATTTATCATGGTTGTTCAAATAAACCTTGTCACCTGTTACATATTTCTTGCCGATTTCGAACTCAGAAAAGCCCTTTTCTTTTGCCAGTTTGATGATTTCGGTAGTAGCTTCGCGTTCGGTCTTTGCTACATCAAGAAAACTTTTGTAGCCCTCGCAAAAATCATAACCTGCTGCGATTTCATCATCGTCACAAGCTATATATGCGTTCTTTTTACTGTAAAACAGTTCTTCTTTTAGTTGTTCTACGGTTTTATTGGACATAAAATCAACCCTCTTTAATAGAATTTATAACTGATTTTGTTTGATCATAAAGCGATTCTAAATCAGTATTGTTTTCAATAATGTATGTGCAGTTTTGCTTAAAAAACTCATTGCTATTTTGTGCGGACATTCTTGACTGAGCTGCATCTGTTGTAATATTATCGCGGTTAATGATGCGCTTTATTCTTAAATCGTCGTCACTTATAACGCCAATAATAGTATTACACAACTTATTGGCGCCGCTTTCAAACAAGGTTGGTGCGTCAAGTATGATATAATCACTTTTAGAAGTATCAATTAATTGCTTGATTTTATCGACAATTGCAGGCAGGGTTATATTGTTAAGTGCTTCGGTAGATTGTTTGTTCGCAAAAGCTCTTGAAGCTAATAAACTTCTGTTTAACAAACCGTTACTAATTATATCGTCGCCAAATTGATTGCACAATTTTGTTAGTATTGAAACATCGTTTTCAACTACATTTTTAGCGACCTTATCGCAATTAATAACGTAAAAACCGCAATCACTGAACTGTTTTGAAACGGTGCTCTTCCCTGCCCCTGTTGTACCCGTTAAACCGATTATTGTTTTCATAGGTCAATCACCTCAAAGGCAGCAGCACGAAGCAATCGATTATATACAGCAAGTCCTATTCCCGATTTTGAAGGCGCGTGAACATATGCTATATCAACATTATAGTTATCAATTTTTCTTAATGCTTCAAACAAACTATGGGCAAAGGTTTCTTCGTTTTTGCAGTTTCCATAAGTTATGAACGGTATTTTAAGTTTATGGGAATCCTCTTCATAGCAAATGGCGGATATGTTGCCTGATTTGTTTGAGATATATTTAATAAAAGCCTCAGAGCTGCCATTTACCAACACTATGTTGGTTTCGGGAGAATAGTGCTTATATTTCATACCGGGTGATGATACTTTTTCAGTAATGCTATTACTCAGCACAGCATCGTCGATTTCTATTTTGCCGATAACCGATTCAAGCATTTCGATTGTAATACCGCCGGGTCTAAGTAGCCTTTTGTTGCCGTTTGCGAGCAGAATAACTGTTGATTCTACGCCAACACTGCAGTCGTCAGACACTACTATAGCATCAATTTTGCCTGATAAATCGTCTATAACATGCTGGGCAGTAGACGGACTTGGTTTGCCCGAAATGTTTGCAGAGGGGGCAGCTAACGGGCACCCTGATTGTTTGATGATTTCACGTGCTATTTTATGAGAAGGCATTCTGATTGCAACAGTATCCAGACCTGCTGAAATTGCTGAAGGGATAACATTAGACTTTGGCAAAACCATAGTTAAAGGACCGGGCCAAAAGGCTTCTGCCAATTTTTTAGCTGTTTCAGGTATTTCTGTAACAAGCTCGTGTATTTCATCAAAATTACTTATATGAACAATAAGCGGGTTATCCTGCGGGCGTCCCTTGGCTTCAAATATTTTTTTAACGGCTTCTTCGTTTAGTGCATTAGCGGCTAATCCATAAACAGTTTCTGTAGGAATGGCAACAACGCCGCCGTTTTTTAATATATCGGCAGCTATCTTTATGTTGTCATCATCTGTTTTAAAAGCGTTGAGCTTTAAGGTGTTCATTGATTATCGCCTTCACTTGATTGTAACTTGTTTGTTCTGTCAGTTGTTATAAGTGCATCAATAAGCTCATCGATGTCACCGTTTAACATTTGATCGATCTTATATAATGTTAAGCCTATACGATGGTCAGTAACTCTTCCTTGTGGATAGTTGTAGGTCCTGATTCGCTCCGAACGGTCTCCTGTGCCTACCTGCATTTTTCTTTCGGATGCAATGGCATCAGTTTGTGATGCCTGGGCTTGTTCATAAAGTCTGGAGCGCAATACCTTCATCGCTTTATCTTTGTTTTTAAATTGACTGCGTTCATCCTGGCATTCAACAACAATTCCTGTTGGAATATGCGTGATTCTTATTGCAGATTCGGTTTTGTTGATGTGCTGACCTCCTGCGCCACTTGAACGGAAGGTATCAATTTTTAAGTCTGCAGGGTTGATTTCAACCTCGACCTCATCAGCTTCTGCTAAAACGGCTACAGTAACGGTTGAGGTGTGAATTCTGCCGGATGCTTCTGTTTCGGGAACTCGTTGAACTCGGTGAACACCGCTTTCAAACTTAAATCTTGAATATGCTCCTTCCCCTTCAACCAAAAAACTGACCTCTTTATAACCGCCAAGTTCAGTTGGATTGGAGGATATAATTTCGGATTTATAGCCTTTGGAATCGGCATACATCGAATACATACGTGTGAGAACTCCGGCAAACAATGCTGCCTCTTCCCCACCGGCGCCACCGCGAATTTCAATAATAACATTTTTATCATCGTTGGGATCGGCCGGTAACAGCAGTATTTTTAATTCCTCTGTTGTTGTTTCTATAAGATTTCTTGCAGAAGATAATTCTTCCTCTGCTAATTCTCTGAAATCTTTATCTAAACTTTTGTCGGATAAAATTTCAAGTGCATCTTTCTCTGCATCAATTGCAGCGCAGTACTCATGAAATTTTTCTATTAAAGGTGTAAGAAGCTTATGCTCTTTCATAAGCTTCTTATATAATTCATTATTTGATACGATATCAGGCTGCATTAACATCTGTGCAACCTCATTGTATCGCTGTTCAACAGCTTTAATTTTATCAAACATATAATGCTCCTTATTCGTCTTGAGAAATTATACGCTTGATATTTTTCTCAACCTTAACACGAGGTACCATAACTTCATGGTCACATTTGCAGCACTTAATTTTAAAATCCAAACCTATTCTTGTTATTAAAAATTGATTGTTGCCGCAAGGATGGGGCTTTTTCATTTCAACAATACTGCCTAATTTTATGTCCATAAAGTTATTCACCTCTTACGCGATAGTTTTGGCTTTGACTTTTTTATTTTGTGCTTCTGCAGTTAAACTTCTTGGTTTGCGTGAAGCGTTTCTGATGAAGGTAGCTTCTGCTTGACCCAGAGCACATTCTTTGGTAATGATAACCTTTTCAATGGTATGGTCACTGGGAAGCTCAAACATAATTTTAGTTAATATGCTCTCAAAAATTGAGCGCAATCCGCGAGCACCCGTGTTGCGCTCAATAGTCAAATCGGCAATTGCAATAAGTGCATCTGCATCAAATTCTAATTGAGCGTCGTCCATTTCAAATAATGACTTGTATTGTGCAATGACTGAGTTTTTAGGTTCGGTCATTACGCGAATTAGTGCATCTCTGTCCAATGGCTCTAATGCTGTAACAGCAGGAATACGACCGACTAATTCGGGTATAAGGCCGAATTTACATAGATCGCGTTGTGTTACTTGTTTATAAAGTTCTGTGGTTGATTTATCGTTTTTGGTTGAGATATTCGCACCAAATCCAACCGATGAACCACCTATGCGCTTTTCAACAATCTTTTCTATACCATCAAAAGCGCCAGCACAAATAAACAAGATGTTGGTTGTATCAATTTGAATAAATTGTTGTTGAGGATGCTTTCTGCCACCCTGAGGTGGAACGTTAGACACAGTACCCTCAAGAATTTTAAGCAATGCTTGCTGAACACCCTCACCGCTTACATCGCGGGTAATTGATGTGTTTTCAGACTTTCTTGCGATTTTGTCTATTTCATCGATATATATAATACCTCTTTGAGCCTTTTCAACGTCAAAATCAGCGGCCTGAATAAGTCTGAGAAGAATGTTTTCAACATCTTCACCAACATAACCTGCCTCGGTTAAAGTGGTTGCATCGGTTATAGCAAAGGGTACATCGAGTTTTTTAGCAAGTGTCTGTGCCAATAAGGTTTTACCTACACCAGTAGGACCTAACAATAGAACGTTACTTTTGTTGAGATTAACATTGTTTTCATCAAACATTGTGCGCTTATAATGATTGTAAACAGCTACAGAAAGGGCAATTTTTGCCTCCTCCTGACCGATTACATATTCATTAAGATATTCAAAGAGTTCCTTCGGTTTAGGCAAAACAAAGGGTTCTTGTGAACCTCTGCGCTTTGAACGATTAGGCTGGCTTTCTGCGGGTATATCGTTAATAAGGTTATAACAAAGCTTAACGCATTCATTGCAGATATAAAGCCCATCTTGACCAACAAGCTGTTCCACCTCGTCTGATAATTTGCCGCAAAAGGAACAGTATGGAGTTGAATTGTTGTTTTTCTTATTAGACATAATTATCTCCTGTCAATTACCTTGTCAATCAATCCATATTCAAGTGCCTGCTGGGCAGTCATAAAGTTATCGCGCTCGGTATCTTGTGCAATAATTTCGATAGGCTTACCGGTGTTTTCGGCTAGTATTGCATTAAGATTTTCTCTGGTGCGCTTAATGTGTTCTGCGCTGATAAGAATGTCGGTAGCTTGGCCGCGAGCTTGACCCAAAGGCTGATGAATCATAACCTCTGAATTGGGGAGCGCAATACGCTTGCCTTTTGCACCTGAAGAAAGCAAGAATGCACCCATACTTGCCGCCATGCCAATACAAATGGTTGATACGTCGCACTTGATGTAATTCATAGTGTCATAAATTGCAAGACCGGCCGAAACAGAACCGCCGGGGCTGTTGATGTATAAGCTGATATCCTTTGTAGAATCCTGGCTTTCGAGATATAAAAGTTGTGCAATTACAAGACTTGCAGTTTGGTCATTAACCTCGTCTGACAAAACAATAATTCTGTCATTAAGAAGGCGTGAGTAAATATCATATGAACGCTCGCCTCTTCCGGTTTGTTCAACAACATAAGGTACAAATGGCATAATTGTATTCTCCTTCTTAGTAGTTTGCAAAAAGGTGCCTCGTCGATTAAAAAATCACGAGACACCTCCGCTTCTTAAAAGTTTTATAACTAACAGTTAAAATATAGGCAAATATTTAAGATGTTATACACTCAAAGAAAAATTACTTATCCTCTTCTGCCTTTTTGGTAGTGGTCTTCTTCGTAGTAGAAGCAGCCTTCTTTGCAGCAGGCTTATCTTCAGTTGCTTCGGTCTTCTTTGCAGTAGTAGACTTGGTAGCAGTTGAAGTGGTTTTCTTAGTGGTAGAAGTAGTCTTCTTTGCAGCAGGCTTATCTTCAGTTGCTTCGGTCTTCTTTGCAGTAGTGGTTGACTTCTTGGTAGTGGTTTTCTTTGCAGCAGGCTTCTTTTCGGTAGCTGCATCTACATCAGTAATAACTGCGTTGGTGCGAATGAAGTCGAATGCCTTGCGAACAGAAATGTCCTTGGTCAACTCGGAGGCGGGTATTGCCTTTTTAACATTATCAATTTCGGTGTTGTATGCTTTTGCGAGAGTCTCGTACTCTTCGTCGATATCTGCATCAGTGGGAGTAATGGCTTCGTCAGCAGCGATCTTCTCAAGAGCAAGACGGAGCTTAACCTGCTTGTCAGCCTGCTCACGGAAAGAATCGCGGAATACAGCCATATCGCCACCCATATATTTTACATAGGTGTTGATGTCAAGGCCTTGCATCTGCAAACGATAAGCAAAGTCCTGAACGCTTTCGTCAATGCGAGACTCGATCATTTCGTTGGGGATTTCAGCCTTGAAGCCATCAAGAAGTGCATCGATAAGTGCATTGTCAACAGCATCGTCAGCGTTTTTATTCTTCATATCGAGAGCCTTGGTCTTAAGATCAGCCTTGTACTCGTCGAGGGTGTCGAACTCGCTAACATCCTTTGCAAACTCGTCATCAATAACGGGAGTTTCGGTCTGCTTGATTTCGTGGAGCTTAATCTTAAATACAGCTTCCTTACCCTTGAGTTCTTCTGCATGATACTCTTCAGGGAAGGTAACGTTGATGTCAAATTCTTCGTCGATGTTGTGACCAATAATTTGAGGCTCAAAGCCGGGAATGAAAGAGTTAGAGCCAAGCTTCAAAGAATAACCTTCAGCCTTGCCACCGTCGAAAGCCTTATCACCAACAAAGCCTTCGTAATCGATAACAACAGTGTCGCCGTCAGCAGCAGCTCGATCGGTGACGCTGATAAGACGAGAGTTGCGCTCTGCAACCATCTTAACCTGTTCTTCAATCTCTTCATCAGTAACAACAGCCTTTACGCGCTCGACCTCAAGACCTTTGTACTTTTTAAGGGTGATCTCGGTGGGCTTAACGGTGATGGTAACCTTAAAGTCTACACCGGTAGCCTTGTCAATGCTGACAAGATCAAAACCGATATTGTTAGACACGAGCTCAAGACCGGCTTCTTTAATAGCAGCTTCTACAGCATCGGGATAGATGATTTCGATTGCATCTTCATAGAAGAAGCTTTCGCCATACAAGCGCTCGATGATATGACGGGGAGCTTTACCCTTGCGGAATCCGGGAATAGCGATTTTCTTTACATTCTTTGCATATGCCTTTGACAGTGCTGCTGCAAAAGTATCGGAATCAACAAGGATTTCAAGTTCGTAGCGGTTGGTTTCAATTTTGTTTGTTGCTTTCAGTGTCATTGGTTTGTCCTCCTACATTTTCACATACAATGTATTATAGCACATTGTATTTATAAATTCCACTGTTTTTTTGGTAAAATATTGTAATATTTTACGATATTTTTATGCTAATGCACCAAAACGGGAGTGAAATCAACCCTATCGGCAGAAACAAGCTTGTAATTTATGCCATCAACATCACCGTTAACCGCATAAAGTGTTGATCCACCGTGCAAATGGCCATAATAAACCTTGGTGACATTATATGATTTTAAAACATCTATAATCTCTTTGCATTGTTGTGTATCGGTAACCGGTGGGTAATGCAAAAATACTATAGGATTTTCACCAAGCCTTCTTCCCTCTTCAAGTGATGCTTTCAGTCGTAGTGCTTCGCGATTTATCAGCTTTGAATCGGTTCCGCTTTCTTCAATTAGCCAGCCTCTTGTTCCACATATGGATACGCCTTCTTCAAGAGCGGCCGAATTGTTTAAAAACGTTATTGTGGAAAAGTTGTTTTGCACGAGAAATTCATTCATTTTTTTCATAGAATTCCACCATAAATCATGATTACCCTTTATGATGTACTTCTTGCCCGGCAGATTGTTTAAAAACTCAAAATCCTTAACTGCGTTTTCGATTTTAAGTTCCCATGAAATATCGCCCGGAATGACTACTGTATCAGAGTCTGAAACAACCCTTGTCCAGTTGTTTTGTATCCGCTCAACATAATTCTCCCACCCACGAAAAACCTCCATAGATTTATCGGTCGTAAAAGATAGATGTAAATCGGAAATGGCAAACAAGGCCAAAATATCACCTCAAATTATTTTATTTGAAGATAATCAAATACTACCTCAGCCATAGAGGCAGGATCTACGGTTTTCTTAAATCTGATTTCGCGATCTGCAAGATTCTCAAGAGGAGCAGGAATGGTAGTTGCAGTAATATCAGACAAGGTATTCATACATTCAATACCATCAAGATTGTCAGCAGAACCTTGCTTTACAGCATCAAGTACGTCAGCAGCAAACTTATAGGGGCTTGCAGTTGATACGATAACAGTGGGAGTTTTGTCGCCGGTCTTTGCTGCATAATCCTCATATACAGAAATAGCAACAGCCGTGTGAGTATCGCAAAGATAACCCTTTTCACCGAACATCTTGTTGATGGTTGCTTTGGTTTTGCTATCGTCTGCATAGCCTGCAACAAAATAGTCTGAAACAGCCTTCTTAACATCTTCATCAACAGTATAAACACCGTCGGTAGAAAGTGAGTTCATCCACTTTGATACGCGAGAATCATCGTTACCGCTTAAGTGATATAGCAAACGCTCCAGATTGCTTGAAATAAGAATATCCATTGAAGGAGAAATAGTAGTATAGAACTGTCGATTGCGATCATATGTGCCGGTAGTTATGAAGTCGGTCAAAACATTGTTACTGTTTGAAGCGCAGATAAGCTTATTTACGGGGATGCCCATACATTTTGCATAGAATGCGGCTAAAATGTTACCAAAGTTACCGGTAGGAACAACTACGTTGAACTCTTTAATGTCGCTGTTAGCATTGATAAGGTCGCAGTATGCAGAAATGTAGTAAACAATTTGAGGCAAAAGGCGGCCCCAGTTAATAGAGTTTGCGCTCGAAAATGCCATATTGTTGTCGGCGAGCTTTTGAGAAACAGTCTTATCGGTAAAGATCTTTTTAACGCCTGACTGAGCATCGTCAAAGTTACCGTTAATTGCACACACAAATACGTTGTTACCTTCTTGTGTTGCCATCTGAAGCTTTTGAGTGTTACTTACACCATCAACAGGATAAAATACGATAATATCGGTGTTTTCTACATCCTTAAAGCCTTCAAGTGCTGCCTTGCCGGTGTCGCCTGAGGTTGCAACAAGAATAACAGTGCGCTTGCCATCCCCTGCTTTAGAAGCAGATTTGGTGAGTAAATGAGGCAACAACTGCAAAGCCATATCCTTAAATGCACAAGTAGGTCCATGCCACAGTTCAAGAATATAGGTGCCGTCTGACATATCTGACAAAGGAGCAGGAATATTATCATCAAAGTTATTGCTGTAAGCGCCGTTTACGCAGTTGTCAATCTCTTCTTCTGAAAAATCAGTAAGAAACAGCCTGAGGATTTCTTTAGCTCTGCCGATATAGTCCAAACCTTTAATATTATTTATAAAGGCTTCGTTAAGTTGAGGTAAGGTTTCGGGTACAAACAAGCCACCATCCTTTGAAATACCATCGTTGATGGCCTTGGCTGAGCTTACACTTACACCCTTGTTTCTTGTGCTATTGTACAACATAACAAAAACTCCTTTTATTTAAACAGATTGAGCGCGTTTAAGTAACACAACTTATTTAGTGTATCATCATTTAAACCGCGTTGCAACAAATAATTAAACAAATCTATAGTTTTTTCAATAGAATTTAGTTTTTCTTCAATATCACAGCCGTCAAAATCACTGCCGAGTGCAATGTGGTCTTCCCCACTAAGCTCTAACATTTGACTAATATTTGCATAAATCTTATCAAAGCAATCGGGACCTAAAAATTTGTTGTAATAGTTAATACCAACAACTCCGCCTAAATTACATATAGCAGCAAATTGTTCGTCAGTCAGGTTGCGCTTGTGATTTTGAATGCGGCGTAAATTTGAATGTGTGGCTATAATCGGCTTTTGGGTTAGTTCAACCAGTTGCCAAAATCCCCTCTCGTTAAGATGGGAAACATCAATAATAACATCGTTTTTCTGAAGTTTGTTGATTACTTCAGCACCGAAATCTGTTATGGCATTTCCTGTACCAAATGTGCCACTTGCAAGCTCGTTGTCACCGTTCCAGGTTAATCCGAATATTTTTACTCCATCTGCTATAATCCTGTCTACTGCATAAATGTCACCGTTAAGAACTGCGCCACTTTCGACCGATAATATAGCAGCGCATTTATTGGCGGCGTTTGCATTAAGAATATCCTGCTTTGATTTGCATTGAACTATGTGATTAGAATGCATTTTGCATTCATTTTTGAACAGTTTAACTGCTTTTTTATAGTGTTCAACTGCATCGTTTCCTCGTAAATCATCAGGAGTAAATACAGCAAAGGTCTGACACCAATTATTGAGAGCGTTACCCTTTTCCAAGGAAATGGCGAGATTGTTGGAATATAATGACTTGCCATCCTTTAAGCACTCGTATAAGGTGTCACAGTGTAAATCAAATAAATCCATGATATCCCCCTACAGTGAATGCGTTTTCGATATGAACAATTTCATCCTTACCGTTTTTTAAGGTAATTTCAACGACATCAAATCGGGGTTGTAAGCCGGTTTTGTGTGTCTGCAGATATTGCATAGCAGCCTTAATAATCTTTTTCTGTTTAGATGGGCTGACTGCATCTCTGCCGCTGACCATATAATTTTCTGATCTGGTTTTAACCTCAACAAAAATTATAAAGCCTTCCTTTTGACAAACTATATCCAACTCACCGAAATATGTTTGGTAGTTTTTGATTATAATTTTATATTTGTTCTTTTTGAGAAACTTAATTGCTTTATCTTCGCCGGCACTGCCGACAATACCGATATTCATTGTTTTTTAAGTAACTTTTTTAAAAAGCTGGGACGATGAATTTTGCATGGGCCAAATTCCAAAATCGCATCAGTATGTGCCTTGGTACCATATCCCTTATGCTTTTTAAATTGATACTGCGGATATATTGCATCCATCTCATCCATTACTCTGTCACGTGTAACTTTTGCTAAAATTGAAGCAGCGGCTATTGAATAGGATTTTGCGTCGCCTTTAATTACACACTCACAATCAATAGGGATATCCTTGGGAATCCTGTTGCCGTCAATAAGTGCGTAATCTGCAGGAACATTAAGGCCTTCGATAGCTCTGTTCATTGCCAGATAGGTTGCATTAAGAATATTATATTCTTCTATTTCATCAACTGTAGCATACGCAACAGAATAAGCAATTGCTTTTTCGATTATAACATCAAAAAGCTTATCTCTTTTTGCCTCGCTGAGTTTTTTTGAGTCGTTAAGACCTTCTATAATGTAATCGTCAGGTAAAATAACAGCAGCAGCATAAACAGGCCCTGCAAGAGGGCCTCTGCCAGCTTCGTCTACACCGCAAACATTGGCGTAGCCTTTAAGCTTTGCATTTTTTTCATATGAAAAGTCAGGAGTAGTTATCATTTAATAACACTTACTTTCGGTAAAAATCTGAACAATGCCTTGCCAAGTACATAGCGTGTATCAATCATACCGTTGTTGCCTATGTCTGCAGATCTGCTGTCAAGTGAGTTGTTTCGGTTGTCACCTAAAACAAATATATGACCTTCGGGAACGGTTTGAGGGAAAGAAACTGCATTTTGTATATAAACATCATACATAGCTTCTTTAGCGTAACTGTCGCCAAATTGTTTGCCGTCAACAAAAACGTGACCAATGCCATTCTCATCAAAGGTGATATCTACTTTTTGGCCTTCAGTTGCTATTACTCGCTTAATAATAGGTTCCTTGCCTCTTTGTTCATTAGCAAAACTGTTGGAAACATTACGAGAAACAACAATTACATCGCCTTGTTTAGGTGTATAAAAAAGATTGAATATAACAATTCTGTCGCCGTTATTAAGGGTGTTATTCATTGAGTCGCCAACGATGCTAACAACTCTGAAAACAAAAGCAAACAGAATGATAACTGCAATAACAGATATTACTATAGAATCAAGCCAATCGTAAACAACATTTAATACATTGGTTTTAGTGCTGGTTAATTCGACATTATCCGTTGTGTTAATGTTATTGTCCATTATTTAGTCCTTTCTCTCAGGTAATTCCAATGAGATTCTTGCTATCTTTGCGCCTCTGAATTCATCCAAAAGCATAATTGCAGCGCGTTCGGTATCAAACTCACCTTTAGATATGAGCATTCCTCTTTTTTTGGCAATAAGCTCCAGTGTTTCATAAGAATCGGATGAAATCTCATCAAGCTTATATCTTTCTTTAAGCATAGGAACGTATTTTTCAGGCAATGATTCAATAAAACGCATTGCGAGAGATTCAATATCTAATATATTATCTCTTATTGCGCCTGTAAATGCAAGTCTTTCGCCAACAATTTTATCATCAAATTTAGGCCAAAGTACACCGGGTGTATCTAAAAGATCAATTCCGCCTGCTATTGAAAACCATTGATTACCTCTGGTAACACCGGGACGGTCCTCAACCTTTGCTTTAACAGTCTTCGCCATTCGGTTAATAAACGATGATTTGCCGCAATTAGGAATACCGACAACCATTAATCGCAGGGTTTTGTTGATGCCCTTTTCTTTGTTCCTTTCAAGCTTTTCGGCAAGCAGCTGTTTAACAGCAGGTACAAACTGATTTAATCCTGTACCGTTTTTGCTGTCAATTGCGAGTGCTACGATTTGATGCTGATGATAGTGCTCGATCCATTTTGAAGTTATATCCTTGTCAGCAACGTCGCATTTGTTGAGCAAAACAATACGAGGCTTGCCGTTAGTCAATTGCGGCACCTCGGGATTGCGACTTGACAAGGGTATTCTTGCATCAATAACTTCAACAACAGCATCGATAAGTTTTAAGGATGCTTGAATTTGTCTGCGGGTTCGGGCCATATGCCCTGGGAACCATTGAATATCCTGAACTTCCGACACTATGATCACCACCTAAATAAAATAAGAGGGACACGGCTGCGTGTCCCTCACTTGAATCAGATCTTTTCTTTAACCTTAGCGGCTTTACCGACTCTGTCACGCAGATAATAAAGCTTGCTGCGTCTTACCTTACCGCGACGAACGGTGGTAACATCGCCAACATTGGGAGAGTGTACAGGAAATACACGCTCAACGCCAACACCATAAGTTACACGACGAACGGTGAAGGTTTCTGAAATACCGGTACCATTCTTTGCAATAACAGTACCTTCAAAAGCCTGCATTCTTTCTTTATCACCTTCGCGAATCTTAACCTGTACGCGAACGGTATCACCAATGGTTACCTTAGGTGCATTTTCTTTAAGCTGACCGGCGGTCAAATCCTTAATAATATCCATCAAAATTACCTCCTAAATTATTTTCAGACATTCATACTCACTTTTGGTGACAGAGGATTATCCGTTTCAATGATGAATTTATCAATGAAGCCCGTCGCAAAGGAACGACGGCAACTACATACCCAAGTATAATATCACATATAAATCAAAATTGCAAGTACTTTTTTACAATTATTTAAAAGATTCCATTGATGCGTTATATACATCGGTTCTCAGTATGTTTTTAACCTTGATTGGAGTGCCGCAATACTCCTCTGCTGTAGTAATTACAAGGTTGGGATTGAGATTAACCGCACCTGCACTAAGCGTCAAAATCAACTTATTGCCGTCAATTTTATATTCTTTTATCATAGGCTTAATGTCAGTGGGCTTTGTTCCGCTTTTAGATCGTTTCATGGTGATGATTTGCTCTTGATTAAAGTAATCGGTTAAATCGGGCAATCCAAAGGTGTCAATCTCAAACCGTGCGTATGCAATGTCCCCCACTTTCATAATTGGGTCAGCTGCATATTTTACTTTAAGGCCAACCGGCATAACATCCGCCAGCATCTTGGCTACCTGCTCGCAGGAAATATCGTCATCTTCAATGCGAATATCGATAATTTCGCTTGTGCTTTCAAAGCCAAGGGACAAGGGTAATGCAAACATTATGCGAGGGTGAGGATTAAAGCCTACCGTATACCATACAGGAATACCTGAACGACGGATAATACGCAAAAACACGCGGTTCATATCAAGGTGAGAGATGTACTTTATGTTACCGATTTTATCATAAAAAACTCTAACGTTTTTCACAGCACAAACCCTCCTTATAAGATGCGGCGCCACAGCCCGCACACTTTAATTTGCAATGAGGTGTGGTTACGCTTTGATGAGCCAGCTTATTTTCTTTAATAAGGAACTCTTTGGTAACACCCATATCAATATGATCCCATGGATTGATTTCGTCGTATTCCCTGCGTCTGTGGGCATAAAAATCAGCGGTTAATCCGCAATCAGCAAATGCCTTTTGCCACTTTTCATCGTTGAAATATTCGCCCCAGCTGTCAAATTTACATCCGGATTGCCAAGCTTTATATATAACTTGTGACAAGCGTCTGTCGCCGCGAGCAAACACAGCCTCAAGGATGGAAGTTGATGAATCGTGCCAGCTCAACTTGATTTTGCGAGATTTAACACTTTCAAGCAGGTGCTGTTGTTTTTGCTTAATCATATCGGCATAATCTTGGGGCTCAAACTCAAAAGGAGTAAATGGCTTAGGCACAAATGTTGCACAGGAAATTGAAACAGATACACTCTTGCCCTTGGGTTTATCGGGCATCTTACCAAATAAATGTATGATTTTCATACCAAGGTCAGCAATGCCTTCTATATCTTCCATAGTTTCAGAGGGTAAGCCCATCATAAAATAGAGTTTAACAGCGGTATATCCGCCTCTGAATGCAGTTAAACAGGTGTTAAGTATTTCTTCTTCGGTAACGTTTTTGTTTATGGCATCGCGAAGTCTTTGTGTGCCTGCCTCGGGCGCAAAGGTTAATCCCGACTTGCGTACCGACGCAATCTTTTGCAGCAATTCATCTGAGAAATTATCTATTCTCAACGATGGCAATGCAAGGTTTATTTTTTGTTTCTCGGTCCACGGAAGCATCAATTCAAGCATTTCGTCAAGATTACTGTAGTCACTTGTTGAAAGAGATAAAATTGAAAGCTCGTCATAACCTGTGCTTTGGCAAAGGTATTTTGCTTGTTCGTTTACAACCTCTGCCGATTTTTCGCGTATAGGTCTGTAAATAAATCCTGCCTGACAAAAACGGCAACCACGAATGCAACCTCTGAATATTTCAACGGTAGCGCGGTCAAAAACAGTTTCGATATAAGGCACAACAAACTCTTTTGGATATGGTGCTTTATCAAGATCACGCACAATTCTTTTCTTAATTTTTGCAGGTGCGTTGTGTTTGGGTATAAAGGCCTTTATGGTATTGTCCTCGTTGTATTCAACTTCGTACAACGACGGAACATATACACCTTCTATTTGAGCAGCCTCTATCAAAAACTCTTGTCTGCTTGAATTATTGAGCTTATGCTTGCGGTACAATTCGCAAATTTCATTGTCAAGCTCTTCACCCTCACCTATTGCGAACAAATCAATAAACTCTGCAAGTGGTTCAGGATTGCATACGCACGGTCCGCCTGCGATAACTATGTTTTTAAGACCTTTTCTGTCTTTAGCCAAAACGGGCACACGACCAAGGTCAAGCATATTTAAGATGTTGGTATAGCTAAGCTCATAAGGCAAGGTAAAGCCGATAATATCGCATTCATATAGTGGGGTTTTGCTTTCAAGTGTGTAGAGAGGGATGTCGTTGTCGCGCATCTGCTGCTCCATATCCTCCCATGGAGCAAAAACACGCTCACACCATACGTAATCCAACGAATTAAGTGTGTGATACAATATTTTCATACCCAGATGTGACATACCGATTTCATAGCTGTCAGGAAAACAAAATGCAAAACGAACGTCTATGTCTTTTTCGTTTTTTATAATACTTCCTTGTTCGCCGCCGATATATCTGCCGGGCTTTTGAACTTTTAGCAAAATATCTTCAAAATTCATAATAATCTCCGTTATATTAAATCCTCAAAGCCGTTGCTCAAATACAAATCGGCTAACTCTTTGATTTCTTCTTGATTATCTTTGTAAAACTCTTCATAAACTCCTACGGTATACAGTCCTATAGATGTGCTGGTTTTTATGCTGTAAAGCGCATCCTCAAACATAGCTGCATCCGTTATTTTGCAACCAAAACGCTCACACGCCATTTCAAAAACTTTAGGTGTTGCCTTGCCTTCGGGACAATCATCATAGGTGATTACAAAGTCAAAATAATCGTATAATCCCAAGTGTTTAAGTGCAGGAATAGCTGCACTTTTTGGAGTGGCAGTAATCACGCACATTTTTGCACCTTTTTCTTTTTGTTGTTTTAAGAATTCAACAACGCCTTTTTTTACCTTGACATCGGTCAAATAGTGACTGAGCAGAACCTCACTGAAGCCTTCCAAAGAAACCTCTTTGCCTTTAGCTAAATCAGCAAGTTGATATAATGCTTTTTTAATGCTTAAACGAGCAAATGCTGCCGAAAGCTCAGGAACCTCATATCCAAGCACTTTGTACGCATATTCTGGACCCGACACACACCATGCGCCTGTGGGTCCCATAGAATCAAGCATGGTGCCGTCCATATCAAACATGAGAAAATTTTTATCCATTATATCACCAATTAGTTAAATTCTACGATCAACCAGAGGCAAAATTCTCTGTTTGAACTCTGCAAAGTAATCGTTATCAAGCGCTTCTCTGATTTTCTCCATAAGTGTGTTATAAAAATACAGATTGTGCATTACGCAGAGGCGCTGACCAAGCATTTCACCGCTTTTGATAAGGTGACGCACATACGCTCTTGAATGCTTGCGACAAACAGGACAGTCACACTCTTTATCAATGGGCTCAAAGTCATTAAAGTATTTTTGATTTGAAATATTTATAACACCTTGCCATGTAAACAAATGACCGTGGCGAGCATTTCTGCTTGGCATAACACAGTCAAAAAGGTCAACGCCTCGTTCAACTGCTTCAAGTATATTTGCAGGTGTACCAACGCCCATAAGATATCTGATTTTATCCTTGGGCATATGAGGCTCTACTGCAGAAATAATGCGGTACATATCCTCTGCAGGCTCTCCTACGGCAAGGCCACCTATAGCGTAGCCATCCAAATCTAAATCTGCAATTTTTTTCATATGCTCAACGCGCAAATCATCAAAGGTGCAGCCTTGATTTATACCGAAAAGCAACTGATTGGGGTTTACGGTTGTTTCAAGTGAATTAAGGCGTTTCATCTCTTCTTTGCATCGAACGAGCCATCTTGTTGTTCTTTCGCATGATTTTTTTGCATAATCATATTTGGCGGGATTTTCTACGCACTCATCAAATGCCATTGCAATGGTAGAACCAAGATTTGATTGGATGCGCATACTTTCTTCAGGTCCCATAAAAATGCGCTTGCCATCAATATGAGATGAGAAATACACGCCTTCTTCTTGTATTTTTCTGAGTCCTGCCAATGAGAACACCTGGAATCCGCCGGAATCGGTTAATATAGGCTTTTTCCAGCCTGTAAACTTATGCAATCCGCCAGCATCATGAACAAGTTCATCACCGGGACGCAGGTGTAAATGATAAGTGTTGCTAAGCATTACCTGACATTTTAAATCTTCAAGATCATACGCATCAACGCCACCTTTGATTGCAGCGCAGGTTGCAACATTCATAAATGCGGGAGTTTGTACGGTTCCGTGTACGGTTTTGAATTCGCCACGGCGAGCATTTCCCTCTTTTTTTAAAAGTTTATACATAACATCTTACCCTTTTATCAAAGTATCAGCATAGCATCGCCGAAGTTTACGGCATATGTGATGCCGTAAACAATGAATAGTGAATATTGAATAATGAATAATTTCGGTGTCGGCTATGCCGACAATTTATAATTCGCGCCGAAGGCACTCCTTAATTCTTCATCATTCATTTTTCATTATTCATTCTTCTCCTATACAATAAGCATAGCATCGCCGAAGGAGAAAATCCTGTATCTATCATCAACAGCTATTTTGTATGCGTTCATTGTGTTTTCATATCCTGCAAATGCAGAAACAAGCATAATCAAAGTGCTTTCAGGCAGGTGGAAATTGGTAATAAGTCCATCCATACATTTGAACTCATATCCGGGATATATAAATATGTTTGTGTCGCCTGAACACTCGCAAATTTCACCTTTTTGTGCAATGCTTTCAACTGTACGACAGCTTGTGGTACCAACGCAGATAACTCTGCCGCCCGAGGCCTTTGTTGAGTTAATAATATCAGCCGTTTCTTTAGGCATATAATAATGCTCTGTGTGCATTTTGTGGTCGGTAATATTATCTACCTTCACAGGCCTGAAGGTGCCCAAACCAACGTGTAATGTTACAAAGCAAACCTTAACGCCTTTAGCACGGATTTTATCAAGCAATTCGTCGGTAAAATGAAGACCTGCAGTAGGCGCAGCAGCAGAGCCGGGTTCGTTTGAATATACCGTTTGATAGCGTTCTCTATCATCCAACTTTTCTTTAATATACGGTGGCAGAGGCATCTGACCAATCTGCTCCAGCAAGTCAAGAAAAACACCGTCATTCCAGGTGAACTTGATGATTCTGTTGCCTTCTGCGGTTACAGAGATAACCTCGGCATACATCAAACCATCGCCTAAAACAAATCTTTTGCCTTCTTTAGCTTTTTTGCCGGGACCTGCAAGACATTCCCAAGTGTCAATACTAATTTGCTTAAGTAAAACAAACTCTACCATTGAACCTGTATCTTCTCTTTTGCCGAAAATTCTGGCAGGTAAAACACGGGTATCATTAAGAACAAGGCAATCGCCTTGGTTAAGATAATCAACAATATCACTAAACACCTTGTTCTGGGTTGAGCCGTCTTTTTTTGACAAAGTCAACAGCCTTGAGGAGTCTCTGGGATATATAGGAGTTTGAGCGATTAACTCTTCAGGTAATTCATAAAAAAAGTCATTGGTTTTCATAAAAGCTGCTCCGAATTATAAATATAATTAAATAAAGTATACAAATATAAAAAATACGCATAAAATGTGTTTGACAAACTATTTAAAAAATGGTATTATCAAAAGGATTTAGGTATTGAAAAGTTGGTCGATTTTTCGCACTGTAATCACACTTAATCTATTATAGTAAAAAGTCATTAGCTTTTCAATGTTTTTTTGAAACAAATATTTTATATTAGAGAAGGTCGTAATTTATGAAACATTATAATGTTGGTGTTATTGGCGCAACCGGTATGGTTGGTCAACGTTTTTTGACTTTGCTTGAAAACCATCCCTGGTTTAATGTTAAAGTATTGGCTGCAAGCCCCCGCTCTGCAGGTAAAACATATAAAGAAGCATTGGGCAACAGATGGAAGATGACTGTTCCCATGCCTGAGAAGTTTGCAGATATGATCATTATGAATGCAGAGGCTGACGTTGAAGCCATTGCAGCACAGGTTGATTTTGTTTTCTGTGCGGTTGATATGCCTAAGGCAGAGATTCGCGCACTTGAGGAGAAATATGCAAAGGCTGAATGCCCGGTTATGTCTAACAACAGCGCACACAGAGGCACTGCTGATGTTCCCATGATTATACCCGAGCTCAACCCCGAGCATGCAGAAATCATCCACGCTCAGAGAAAGCGTCTTGGCACTAAGCGTGGCTTTATCTCTGTTAAATCTAACTGCTCACTTCAAAGCTATGTTCCTGCACTCTTCCCCCTCGATGAGAAGTTTGGCGTAAAACGTGTATTGGTATGTACATATCAGGCTATTTCAGGCGCAGGTAAAACCTTTGATACCTTCCCTGAAATTGTTGACAACGTTATCCCTTACATCGGTGGCGAAGAAGAAAAGTCTGAGCAAGAGCCCCTTAAGATTTGGGGTAAAATTGAAGGCGATGTTATCGTTAACGCCGAAAAGCCTGCCTTCACCGCTCAGTGCTTGCGTGTTCCTGTTTCTGACGGTCACACTGCTGCAGTATTTGTAGATTTCGAAAATAAGCCTACTAAGGAAGAAATGATTGAGATTTGGGAAAAGTTCAGCGGCCGTCCCCAAGAACTTGAGCTTCCCAATGCTCCCAAGAAGTTCCTCAATTATTTCACTGAGGACAATATGCCCCAGGCAAAGCTTAACAGAAATCTTGAAAACGGTATGGCTGTTTCTATTGGCCGCCTTCGCGAAGATACTCAGTATGACTACAAGTTTGTTTGCTTATCACACAATACCTTGAGAGGTGCAGCAGGCGGCGCCGTACTTATGGCTGAGCTTCTTTGTGCAGAAGGTTATCTTGATTGATTCTTACATTGTGAGGAGTGCTTACGATTATGAAGAATACTATTTTTAAAGGTGCAGGCGTTGCTCTTATCACCCCTATGTATGCCGATGGCTCTGTAAACTACGATAAGCTTAGAGAACTTATCGATTTTCAGATTAACAATGGTACTGATGCTATCATTGCTTGCGGTACTACCGGTGAATCTGCAACTTTGACTGCCGATGAGCATGTTAATGTTATTAAAGAAACTATTGCATACACCGCAGGCCGTGTACCTGTTATTGCAGGTACAGGCAGCAACGATACTGCATTTGCAGTTGAGTTGTCACAAGAGGCAGAGCAGCTCGGTGCTGATGGATTGTTGATGGTTACTCCCTATTATAACAAAACCTCACAAGCTGGTCTTATTGCTCACTTCACTAAGGTGGCTGACAGTGTTAATAAACCTATCATTCTTTATAATGTTCCCTCTCGCACCGGTACTGCATTTAAGACTGAAACCTATGCAGTGCTTGCTGACCACAAGAACATTGTCGGCATTAAAGAAGCTAATGCCGATTTGAGTATGATGGCAAAGACTATGGCTGCTTGCGGTGATAAGGTTGACATCTACTCTGGTAATGACGATGAGGTTCTTCCCTGTCTTTCACTTGGTGGTGCAGGCGTTATCTCTGTATTATCAAACGTAGCTCCTAAGGTTGTTCACGATATGTGCTACAGCTACTTTAACGGCGATGTTAACACTGCTCGTGACTTGCAGATTAAATATGTTAATTTGATTGGCGCTTTGTTTAGCGACGTTAACCCCATCCCTGTAAAAGAAGCAATGAACATTATGGGATTTGATGTTGGCGAATGCCGCTTGCCCCTCGTTCGTATGAACGACGGTGCAATTGCAAATCTTAATGCTGAGCTTGCAAAGGTTGGACTCATATAAAAACTAAACGGCGGGAAATCCCGCCGTTTTAAATAATATAGGATGTGATTTATTTTGACTAAAATTATATTAAGTGGTTGTAACGGAAAAATGGGTAAAGTCATCACCGAATTAGTTAATCAAAAAGAGGATTGTACTATTGTTGCAGGTGTTGATTTGAACACCAAATCTAACGGTTATCCTGTATTTAACAGCTTTAGTGACATTACTGTAGACGCTGATGTAATTATTGACTTCAGTCATCCTTCAGTACTTAATTCATTGCTTGATTATGCAAAAAAGTGCGGCTTACCTCTTGTTCTTTCCACAACAGGATATACACCGGAGCAAACCGAGCAAATCAAACGTGCCGCAAAGGACATACCTATTTTCTTCAGCTTTAATATGTCACTTGGCATTAACCTTCTTATTGAGTTGGCCAAAAAGGCAGCATGCATTCTTTCCGACAACTTTGATATTGAAATCATAGAAGCACATCACAATCAAAAGATTGATGCTCCCAGTGGCACCGCTGTTATGATCTCAGAGGCCATTAAGGATTCTCTGAGTGATGCCGAATACTATGATGTATATGATCGTCACAGCGTAAGAGAAAAGCGCAATAATAAAGAAATTGGCGTGCACTCTATCCGCGGCGGCACAATTGTTGGCGAGCATACCGTTATGTTTGCCGGTAATGACGAGATTGTCAGCATTTCTCATTCTGCACGCTCTAAAGGCATTTTTGCTTCAGGTGCAGTTAAAGCTGCTACATTTATGGTTGGCAAACCTGCAGGCATCTATTCAATGAAGGATATGATTGGTTAACCAACCTTATCAAGTTCCTTTTTAAGTCGCTCTATAATGCGTTTTTCAAGTCTTGAGATATAAGATTGTGATATTCCTAATATATCTGCAACCTCTTTTTGAGTATGTTCTTTATATCCTGACAGTCCAAATCGCATTTCCATTATCAATTTTTCTCGTGATTGTAACTTAGCGACCAATCCATGTAAGGTAGACAGTTCATCCTGCTGCTCAATGCCTCTGTTTACGAGATCATAATCACTTCCTAAGACATCGGATAAAAGCAATTCGTTGCCATCCCAATCTACGTTTAACGGTTCATCAATCGACACTTCTAATTTCAGAGGTGTCGATTTTCTTAAATACATTAATATTTCATTTTCGATACATCGTGACGCATAGGTAGCAAGCTTTATATTCTTATCGGGACAAAATGTATTTACTGCTTTTATTAGTCCAATGGTACCGATTGAAATAAGATCCTCCACTCCTGCACCCACAGCATCAAATTTTCTTGCTATATATACAACCAGCCTTAAATTATGAACAATTAGCTGTTCTTTAACAGATTCATCGCCCTTTGAGTATTTAAGCAATAATTCAGCTTCGGTTACTTTATCAAGCGGTTGCGGCAATACATCAGTACCATTTATGTAGTATAATGAACCATTATATCTTTTGCAGATTATTAAGTCTAATAGTTTTCTAATGAGTTTGAGCATAGTTAATTTCCTCCCCGAGAGAAATGGCATAAGTACTAATGATTGCGTTGAATTTCTCTATATCATCACTTATTGCAATAAGTGAATCTATCTTTAATGTTTTGTTTTCAGTTTCTATGTATATTTTATCGGGCTTAAAGGCATATAATGCTTTGTTGCCGCCAACGCTTTTAGTAGGAATAATTCTAAATCCTTTTATATTATGTAAGTTACTTAAATTACTGATATCAGTTCGTAATATTTCAGTGGCAAGTTTTTTATCTATGATAGTTATAGGTTTTTCCGTAATGTTATCCTTTAATAAATTTCCACTGTCTATTAAGCAGCGTGCAGTAACACAAATATCGTTATAATATATTATTATATTGCAATGATTTTGAGTGCTATTAAATGCAATATATCGCTTTAATACCGATATAATTACATATACAGCCGCAGAGCTTATAATCAATACTAAAGGTGAAATATTGATATATACAATGCTGTTATTTATTGTTATGTTACTACTTTCGGTTAGCATCCATAATAACATCGAAATTCCGCAGAAGGTACAGTTAGCCGCATATAATACTACTGCAGTTTTGATAAATTTATATTTGCCAAACGCAATAAATGACGTTACAAATGAAACGACAATCGATGATATAAATGAAAACATATTACTATTTGTGGGCACCAATATTATTAATGAAGAAAATCCACCAAATATTGATGCAAATATCAATCGCACTAGTTCCCTCTTGATATTACACACCTTAGCACATATATACAACAAAACATAATCTATATATGTATTGAGGATTATTAACACATCAATGTATATATCCATTCAATCACCGAATTTAATAATAACCTACCTCCAATAAATAATTTGTCAAAATATAATAGCAATAAAAAAAGAACAGGTTTTTTCAAACCTGTTCTTAATTTTTGCGTTATTTATTACAGCTCAGCGAAGTACTTAATGGTTCTAACCATCTGGCTGGTGTAAGAGTTCTCGTTGTCGTACCAAGAAACAACCTGTACCTGATAAGTGTCGTCATCAATCTTAGTAACCATGGTCTGAGTTGCATCGAACAATGAACCATAGGTAATGCCAACAACGTCAGAAGATACCAACTCTTCCTCGGTGTAACCGAAAGAAGCAGAAGAAGCAGCCTTCATAGCAGCGTTGATGCCGTCAGCAGTGATGTCCTTACCCTTAACAACTGCAACAAGGATGGTGGTTGAGCCAGTGGGAACGGGAACACGCTGTGCAGAGCCGATGAGCTTGCCGTTGAGTTCGGGAATTACAAGGCCGATGGCCTTTGCTGCGCCGGTAGAGTTAGGAACAATGTTAACTGCAGCAGCGCGAGCACGACGGAGGTCACCCTTGCGGTGAGGACCATCGAGAACCATCTGGTCACCGGTGTAAGCATGAACGGTAGTCATGATACCGCTGGCGATGGGAGCGTAATCGTTAAGAGCTTTAGCCATGGGAGCCAAGCAGTTGGTGGTGCAAGATGCAGCAGAGATGATAGCATCATCAGCTGAGAGAACACCCTCGTTTACGCCGAAAACAACAGTGGGAAGATCCTTACCTGCGGGAGCAGAAATAACAACCTTCTTAGCACCTGCATCGATGTGAGCCTGTGACTTCTCTTTTGAGCAGTAGAAACCGGTGCACTCGAGAACTACGTCTACACCAATCTCGCCCCAAGGAAGGTCAGCAGCGTTCTTTTGATCGTAGATTTTGATGGTCTTTCCATCAACAGTGATGGTACCGTTCTCATCATCAGCAGAAACGGTATCAGCAAGAGCATAGCGACCCTGAGCAGAGTCATACTTCAGAAGATGAGCGAGCATTGAGGGCTTTGTGAGGTCGTTGATAGCAACAACTTCATAACCTTCAGCGTTGAACATCTGTCTGAATGCGAGACGGCCAATGCGGCCAAAACCATTGATTGCAACTTTAACTGACATTTTAATACCTCCAAAAATTTGGTTACATACTATTTTAACCTATTTAGTTTGATTTTGCAAGAACTTTGTGAAAAAATCAACGAACATTTTGTTAATTTGTCTATATAGACAAAAAACATTGCTAATAAGCATATTTTTACAGCTTTTTTATTAACTTATATAACTTTATATGTATTGACAGCAGCATATTTTTAATATATACCGCTGTGTTCATCTTTATTTTGCAGATGACATATAGCTTGAACTTGAGTCAGACTTATCAGAACTCATATCACCTGTGATTGATGAAACAACCGATTCAACGGTTGACATTGCATCTCCCTTTGATGATTGGTCATCTACATTACCACCCTTGGTGCAAGAAGCAAAGCTGAACAACATAATTACTGCCAACATTGCAATTAAAAGCTTTTTCATATTATCCCTCCTTTGCACTAATATTTTTTACTGAATTTATTGCTTTATTCATCCAATAAAATTTGTTTTTGGTGCCGATGATATAAGCTTCGCTTCAATCTCTAACTGTTTATAATCAGTTGTAGCAATAACAAGTTTTACATTATCCCCTACTTTTAGTCCTTCAATTTCATCTAAAAATATACTTTCATCATATATTTTTTTGCCGTTTATGCTTATTATAACGTCACCTTGGTTAATGCCCACACCATATAATTCTGATTGCAGTTTTATACTGTTTATCAAAATACCGCAATTATTTCCGTTTTTTGAAGCAGTGGTGTAGTCACGAGATTCATAACCGATTCCAAGACTTGCTCTGGACGGAACATTACCATATCTTATAATGCTGTCAGTAACGTTTGCTGTGGCTTCTAATCCAATAGCAAAGCCTACACCCTCATACGCTTCATCTACAATTTTAGAGGTGTTAATACCTACTAAATTACCGTTTAAATCGAACAGTCCTCCACCCGAACATCCAGGGTTTATGGCAGCGTCAGTCTGAATCATTTTTAAGGATTTGTTTCCATTTTCTGTTTTAATTCTTCTGTCTGTGCCCGACACAATGCCGGATGTTATTGACATTGACAGTGACTTATCCATAGGGCAACCAACACTATACACCCTATCCCCTGCTTTTACAGTATTTTCAGTGTTCAAATTTACAAACTCAAGTCCTGTCTTTTCTATCTTAATCACAGCAAGGTCGCTGACATAATCACCGCCGATAAACGCTGCATTATAATAATTGTCAGATGAATCATATACCAAAATTTTAGGTGAATTAATTCCTTTGAATATGTGGTCTGATGTAACTATATATCCATCCTGTGATACTATTACTCCGGACGCATAAGCTTCTTTATCCGAATTGTACACATAAATACCGACAGTGCGCTTTATAATTGCATCAAAGGATGTGTTTTTATCTTCGGTGTTTAACTTAGCCGTGTAATTATCATTCGAACCGGACGGTTTTGACACTTGATTTGCAACCATGTATCCTAAAATATAGAATATTAAGGCTGAAAATATTACAGCAACCAATAATAAAAAGCAAAGGATGCCTTTAAATCTTCCTTTGCTTTTAAAACTTCTATTTGACACCGATGAAGAATGAGAATAAATATCTACATATGTGTTATTTTGTTTCATTATTATCTCCGACAGCGTGTTTTACCGGCAGAGTTACGCAAAACTGCGTATATTGGCCGGGAATGCTCTTAACATAAATATCACCATTATGATAAGAAATTATACTTTTAACAATGTGCAATCCCAATCCAAAGCCTGATTTATCAACTGAGCGTGACTTATCAATCTTGTAAAAGCGGTCAAAAATATAGTTAATATCCTCGTCGCCGATTCCATCACCGCTATTTTTAATATACAACTCAATTCTCGAATTGTACTCGTTAACAAAGATGGAGATATAGCCACCATCGGGCGTGTACTTTACCGCGTTATCAAACAGGTTGTATATTACCTGATGCATAAGCTCTGCATCACAGTCGATAAAAATTCTGTCTATATCTTCAAGTCCGATAACCTGTATTTCTTTATCTTCTAATTTAGATTCAAAAGAAATAATTACCTTAAAAATAATATCCACTATGTCGGTTTTGGCAAAGGTTAGGGATGTTTGGCCCGATTCAAGTTTAGACAAGGCAAGCATTGAATTAACAACAGAGGATAAGCGCTTGACTTCATCTGAAACAATATTAAGGTAGTGAGTTTCTCTCTCAGGAGGAATGGTTCCGTTCAATATGCCATCTATAAAGCCACCAATAGTCGTCATTGGGGTTTTAAGCTCGTGAGATACGTTTGAAATGAAGCTGTTGCTCATCTTTTCGAGGGATTCAAACGAGGTAGCCATAGCGTTAAATGAAGCCGACAATTCGTTAATTTCATCCTTAGAGCGGCCGACCGATACTCTGCGAGAAAAATCGCCTTTAGATATGGCTTTTGCTGCATCTGTCATTTGGTGAATAGGTGCCAACATCCCTCTTGACAAGATGTAAATAAATATTGTAAGAGCCAAAACAATAAAGATACCAACGATTATTGATGAAGTAATTATTTGAATGGTATAGTTTGTAACCGAATCGGTTGCTATTGAAACAAATACCATTCCGTGATTTTCTCCGCTATAATCATACAGCGTTGTGCCAACAGTATGATGTCGTTTAATATACATACCACCAAAGGTATCAGTTTCTTTATAAACAGTCTTATCTTTTACTGCATTTGTTATGCTGGAATTGACTGTTGTTTGTAAATGAACGCAGTTTTTATGATTGTAGATATCTGTACATGCATAGGTATTCCCTTTTTTGTCAACAAAAAACACAGTAATATCGTAAGCATCTGATAAAGAGTTGGCAATATTTTCTATTTCAAATGAGTTGTTGGATGATATTGACGTTTTATAACTTTTGCAAATCGCCTCAACATTATTCTCTAATACAGATAAACGCTCATTATTCCAGGCCTGTACCGATACTATAGAGAACAGTGACACAAGCAAAGCAATACCAATACAAATTATAAAAGATGTAAAGGTAAACAGCTTTCCGAATAATGAGCGAATCATTTAAACTACCTCAAGTCTTTGTTTCGAATTTGTAGCCCACACCCCAAACTGTCTTAAGGGCCCACATATCGCTGATGTTTTCTAATTTTTCACGCAGCCTTTTAACATGAACATCTACAGTTCTGGAGTCACCGTAGTAATCAAATCCCCAAACCTCGTCAAGGAGCTGATTTCTGGTAAAAACGCGGTTGGGATTGCTCGCAAGATGGAATATAAGCTCCAACTCTTTGGGCGGTGCATCAATCTTTTCATCATTTACAATCAAGCTATAATTGGTAAGGTTAATGGTGAGTTTGTCATAATTAACCTCTTTCAAATCATTTGCAACAGGATGGAAACGACGAAGTACAGCCTTAACTCTTGCAACAACCTCTTTAGCATCAAAGGGCTTGGTAATATAATCATCAGCGCCTAAATTAAGTCCTAAAACCTTATCAAACGTTTCGCCCTTAGCAGTAAGCATAATGATAGGAGTATCAGATACTTCTCTTATTTCACGACAAACCTGACGGCCATCTATCTTAGGTAACATTATATCAAGCAAGATAAGGTTAGGGCGTTCTTCTTTAAAAACAGCCATAGCCTCTTCGCCATCAAATGCACATACGGTTTCATAACCTTCTTTATTAAGATAAAGTCGCAATAATTCAGATATATTCTTATCGTCGTCGACTATAAGTATCTTATCCATTTTAACCTCCGTTTAATTTAGGACACGTTTGACAGTATTGAACATAATTTTAATATCATTAAAAAACGATAAAGTCTTTATATATTCTATATTCATTTGGCACTTTTCAGGCAATATGGTGTTTATGTAGCACTCTTCTGCATTATCGGCAGATTCGAGCAACTCCGCTTCATCAGCAAAATAAATAGATGAAGTGCAGGTTATGCCGGGTTTGACTAAAAGGGTTGCATACCATTCATCCTTATAAGCGTTGACAAATTTAGTGACCTCAGGTCTTGGGCCAACAAAACTCATATCACCAATAAAAACATTGATTAGCTGTGGCAGCTCATCAAGCCTATATTTTCTTAAAAATCCACCAATTTTAGTAATACGATCGTCATTATTGACTGTAATGCCTGTTCCACCGTTCTTGTCTACCATAGTTCTGAATTTCAAAATCTTGAACTCTTTTCCATTTACTCCAACCCTTGTTTGTTTAAACAGAACAGGGCCATCCTTCTGACAAGCGATACAGATAGAGCAAATAAGCAAAATCGGTGAAATTAAAAGTATCATCAAAAAAGATATGATAATATCAAAACCGCGCTTAAAGAACAAAGTAATGAATTTTTTGTTTAAAATCGCTTTACATTCATTGATAATATCATTTTGAATGCTTTGCGGCGATTTCTGCAACTGCATCAGAGACATACTTCACATCCTCAAAGGTCATAGACGGATAAAGTGGAATGGAAATGATTTGTTTAAAGAAGGATTCACAATTGGGATAATCCCCTTCTTTAGTGCCCAATGTGTTTTTATAATATGGGTGCAAGTGAACAGGTATAAAGTGAACACTTGTGCCAACATTATATTTAGTTAATTGGTTGATAAACTCATCGCGATCTATAGTTAATTCATCTGTGATTTTAATAACAAAAAGATGTTCAGCATTAGAACTGTTAGGTGCGTTATGTAAGCACTCAATGCCTTTAACATTGGAAAAAACTTCACGATAATAATCGGCATATTTATATCGTATGTTTTGCATCTCTTCAAAATGATCCAGCTGAACATTACCCAAAGCAGCAAGGATGTCAGGCATATTGAACTTAAAGCCGCAAGAGTCAACCTCATAAAACCAAGATCCGTGGCTGCCGTATCTGTTCCACGCATCGCGATTCATTCCGTGTAAAGAAAGCTTGCGGGCAAGATCAGAAAACTCTGCATCGTTGGTGGTAAGCATACCGCCCTCACCGGTAGCAAGGTTTTTTGTTACATAAAAGCTATACGCTGTAGGATTGCCCATAGAACCAATGGGTTTGTTATCATACAAAGTGCCCAAAGCATGTGCTGCATCCTCAACAATATGCAGATGATACTTTTCTGCAAGAGCTTTAATAGCGTTCATATCACAAGCCTGTCCTGCATAGTGAACAGGCAAAATTGCTTTGGTTTTATCTGAGATTTTCTTTTCTATCTCATCGACAGAAATAAGTCCTGTATTTGGGTCTATATCAGCAAAAACGGGTGTAGCACCGCATCTGACAATAGAGTGTACAGTAGAGCAAAAGGTCATAGGGGTGGTAATAACCTCATCACCCTCTTTAATGCCAAGACCATACAGAGCAAGTTCTAATGCGGCAGTGCAAGAATTTACTGCAACAGCATATTTTGCTCCAACTGCTTGGGCAAATCGAGCCTCAAGCTCTTTAACCTCTTTTGCTGATGTCCACCAACCTGAACGCAACACAGTTTCAACTCTGCTTATTGCATCCTCAGTAATATAGGGACGTGAATAATACATAAAGTCTTCCCTAATGTTCATGGAACACACTCCTAATTAATCCAAATACTTATGTTTAAAGGTAGGAACTGCTTTTTTAACGATTTTATACAGCGATTGACTTGTTTCGTCCTCAACAGCTTTTTCAAGCTCGGTAAGATGAGAGTCAAGGTTGTCCAAATCGTTTTCGTCAGGTTTTAAGATAACAATTTTATCGTTGGCTGTAGCATCAAATTTTTCACCTTTAACCGATATTTCCTCAAACATCTTTTCACCGGGGCGAAGGCCTGTAAATTCGATCATTATATCAACATTAGGCTCATAACCGGAGAGTCTTATAAGGTCACAGGCAAGATCATAAATCTTGACCGGCTTGCCCATATCAAGTACAAAAACCTCACTACCGTTTGCCATGGCTCCTGCTTCAAGAACAAGCTGAACGGCTTCGGGAATGGTCATAAAGTAGCGGCGCATATCGGGGTGAGTAACCGTAACAGGACCACCTGTATTAATCTGTTTTTGGAAAAACGGTACAACACTGCCGTTTGAGCCCAACACGTTGCCGAATCTTACAGCAGCATAATCGGTAGTAAACTTATCGTTAAGTGCACGAATAACGAGCTCAGCAACTCTTTTTGATGCGCCCATTATATTTGTGGGGTTAACAGCTTTATCGGTTGAAATCAGAATAAATTTTTCAACATTATACTTACCTGCAACCACAGCAGTTTTAAGTGTACCGAAAATATTGTTTTTAATAACCTCACGAGGATTGATTTCGCTCATAGGCACATGTTTATGAGCAGCAGCATGAAATACAACCTGAGGTTTAAACTCATCAAAAACCTCGTTCAATCGGTCGGTATCCCGTATTGAACCCAATCGCATAACAAACCTATCACTGTCAAAGGCTTCTAACAGTTCGTTATTTATGTAGAACAATCCATTTTCATTAAAATCAAAAACAATAAGCTTTTTACACTCATATTTAAGTACCTGGCGGCAGATTTCTGAACCGATAGATCCCGCACCGCCGGTTACAAGTACAACCTTATCCTTAATAAAGGAATTAACCGCATCCATATCAAGATCAACGCGGTCACGACGGAGCAAATCTTCATAGTTAATATTGGTAATCGCAGCATTTGATAAATCAACGTTATCAATTGTTCCAAAACGCTGAATTTTGCACTTGCACTCTTTACAAACATCAACGACATTTTGCAACAGTTCGCGCGTTGCTGTAGGTATAGCGACGATAACCAGATCAATGTTATACTTGATTATAGCTTCTTTAAGCTTACTGCCGTTGCCATAAACCTTAAGACCGTTAACTCTGCGCCTTATAAAGTTTTCGTTATCATCAATAAATACGATGGGCCTGAATCGGTCATCCGGATGGTTGTCCATCTTTGTGTGAAGGAAAACACCTGCTTCACCTGCACCGTAGATAAGCACCCTCTTGTAATTGGTGTCGGTTATTCCTGCTAGTTTTGATTTAAGTGAACTAAGAAGTTTAATAAATGAACGACCGAAAATAGAAAGTAAGTACAAAAAACCGAATGTAATCAAGTATATACCGATATCGTATGAGAAACTGTTGCTTGATAAAAGAATATTGACAGTTTCAGTGATATCAAGGATGTATACAGCACCAACAGCTATTAATACTGCAACAAATTGTCTTATAGCATCCTTAAAGCCAAGGTGCCTTAGAACACTGGAATAGCAACCAAACAATATGCTGATAAAAACTAAAGATGCGGTTAAAAACAAATAATACGCAGAAAGATTTACAAATACAGCCGCTGTCGCTTCGTTGCTGTAAGGAAACCTGATTTTAACAGCAATATATAATGATAATATGGCACTTATAATATCCCATATAACCAAGCAAACAAAAGGAATTGCACGACGAACCCTGTTCACCGTATCACCTCCAAACATATTCCATTATATTGTACTACATTTTTGCCTCAATGTCAATAAATCAGGCTTTTTGTTTAACAAATATTATAATATACAATTTTGAATTATTATATAATTCTTTAATATGGAAAAATACAATCTATTACTTGCATTTTTTTCAATTTTAATGTAAAATTATTTATACTTTTTTATAAATTAACGGAGTTGATATTATGATTTGGCACAGTTCCTCACTAAAAGAACTTAACGAAGAGCTGCAAACGAATTTTGAAAAAGGCTTATCAGATGCCATAGCTAACTATAGATTAAAGGACTTCAGCGAGAATTTTTCTCCCACGGTATCGGTTACTCCTTTCTGGCAAAAACTTGCACAACATCTTAAACAGCCTATGGTGTTAGTGCTTTTGATTGCTGCTGCTTTATTCTGCGGAGTAGAGCTAATAATGCCTGCATTTGATAAACATCACCTTTTTATTTCTCTTGGTGTGATTGTCTTTGTTTTGCTCTTTATTGTTATAAAAAGTATAATCAGCTTCGCTTGTGAGCACATCATTTCCCGAGAACAACGAATAACCACACCAAAATCTGTTGTTATCAGAGGCGGTGTTGAAAAGACTATCGATTCAACCCAGGTTGTCCCCGGTGATATCATAGTTTTAAGACAACGCTTTTCCGTGCCTGCTGATGCACGTTTGATTAAAACTGAAAATTTAACCTGCAACGAATCTGCTGTAACGGGTGAATATGCACCTATTGTAAAAGATTGTGATTTTATTTGCACAGATATAACTCCCCTTACACAAAGAGCCAATATGGTTTATGCTGGCAGCTGGGTATCACACGGATACGGCTTGGCTGTTGTAACTGAAACAGGCGATGATACTGAGTTTGGCAAAAAAATAGCAATCGAAAGAAAGCCTGCATTGGCAGATATTGATAATTCACTTGCAAATCTTAACAAACTTTTATCACAAATTTCAGGTATCATTTCTGTAATTTTATTTATTGCTATATTTTTAATCACTCGTTTTTCAGCTGTAGGAAACACTCTTACACTATTAAGCATAGCTGTACATACCTTGCTTATTTCATCTGCTATATCATTAACACTTTCTCCTATCTCTATTTCTGAAACCTCTGCACTAATTACTGCTATAGGTCTGCTTCGACTCAAGAAAAACAACGTAGCAGTAACAAACGCAGAAATTATTGACGAAATGGGCTCTGTTAATTGTATTTGTGTTGATAAGAGCGCTATTACCATTCATAATATGACTGCAACCGAAATTTATAACGGTGTTGATATTCTGGATATTACAGGCGGTGTATCCAACGATACCGCTATGCTATTGCGCCTTGCAGCTGCAGCAAGTATAAACGACGGCGATAAAACCAACAAAGCATTGATTGAAGCTTGTGTTAAGCATACTCAATTAACCAATAACGAAATTGACAATCTTTATCCCCGACTCAGCTACGTACCATTCGATACTGATACAATGACAACGGTATCAGTAAATATGATTGACGGCCAACCTTATGCAATAGTTAAGGGTGCCGCTGAAACTGTTGCACAATATTGCAACGGTGATACTGATCATATTATTGCTAGTTCGGAAGCCATGGGTGCCAAAGCCCTGCACGTAGTAGCAGTTGCTGTAAAGTTGCTTTCAAGTGTATCAGACACCGTTAATCCTTCAAAGGACGAGCTTTTCGGCGGATTAACCTTTTTGGGTTTGATTGGTTTTACAGATCCTATTAGGGACGACATAAATGCCTCTGTCAGAGAGTGTACAGAGGCAAACATCAAAGTATTACTCTTTACCGGCGACAGTTTGTCTACTGCAAAAACGATTGCCCGTCAAGCGGGAATATTGATCGACGATGAACAAGCAATCCTAGGCAGCGATTTGGAAAATATGAGCGAAGAAGAGTTTTTAGATGCTATAATTAACCACACTACATTTGCTCGAGTAACACCCAATTTAAGAATTAAGATCATTCAGACACTAAAGGCACAGAACTATGTAATTGCCGCAACAGGCAGAACTCCCTCTGTTAATGCTGCAATGGACACCGCCAACATTGGCTGCGCATTAAATACCGCAAGCTCTGATGCAGTAAAGAAAACTGCCGATGTTGTGCTTAAGGATAATAGCTTCAAATCCATTGTAACTATGATTAAAGGCGGCAAAAATATATACGAAAATATACGCCGTTCAATTGCCTCAATATTAACTGTTAACATAGGTCTTGTGTTGTTTGAACTGTTTGGATATTTTATCTGGCAGACCTCTATATTAAACGCTATGCAGATGCTTATAGCCTGCTTGCTCATAAATATTATATCAATTACTTTGATTTCATTTGAACCTTATAGCAAACTCAAAGATCTTGTAGCAAAAAATGTTACTAAGTTAAATTATGACCAAAAAATCGATGTTGCTTGGCAAAGTGTACTTTTTGCAATAGTTACCCTTATAACTTATGCTGTTTGCATTGCTAAAGGTGCTGCTATTGCCAATGTAGGCAGTTTATCAGTGTTTGCAGCAGCTTCAGTTATTGCAGTATTAGGTTTGAGAATCAATGACAGTATTTTAAGTTCAAATATTTTAAAAAACAAGGCATGCTTAATTACAAGCCTATTTTTGTTCATTTTAATATTTATTCTTGCTGCAAATAAATATGATGGCTTGAGTGATTCTTTATTTATCATCATTACTATGTCATTAATTCCCCTGATTTCAATAGAAACAGGTAAAATCATAAAAAAATATAAAAGGAGTAAATAACTATGTCATATCAACTAGCACCAATTAACAGCGGAGATACCGCTGTAATTATGCACACCTCTATGGGCGATATTAAAATCAAAATGTTCCCCGAATATGCACCTAAAGCAGTTGAAAACTTTTTGACTCATGCAAAGGATGGATATTATAACGGTCTAAAATTCCACCGCGTAATCAAAGATTTTATGATTCAAGGCGGCGATCCTAACGGTACCGGTACAGGCGGTCAAAGCATTTGGGGGCTTCCTTTTGAAGACGAGTTTACTCCTGTACTTCATAATTTGCGCGGAGCACTCTCAATGGCTAACGCAGGTCCTTGTACTAATGGTAGCCAATTCTTCATTGTACAGGCAAACGGTGTGCCTAACAGCCTTTTGGAACAGATGAAAGAGTTGTCAGACCACTTCCCTGCTGATTGCGTTGAAGCATATGCCGAGCTTGGTGGCACACCCTGGCTTGATTATCACCACACCGTTTTTGGTCAGGTCGTTGAGGGTATGGATATCGTTGATAACATTGCATCTGTCGAGGTTGACGGCAGAGATATGCCGATTGATGATGTAACTATCACCGCTATCGAAATCTTATAATTCAACAATAAAAAACCTCCTACAAATTGTAGGAGGTTTTAATTTATGCAATTTTATGAAAGCATCTGAATAAGTACACCTGCGGCTACAGCAGAGCCAATAACACCGGCGACGTTGGGGCCCATGGCATGCATCAAAAGGAAGTTGCCGGGATCCTCTTCCTGACCAACCTTATTAGCAACACGGGCGGCCATAGGAACAGCAGAAACGCCTGCAGCACCGATAAGAGGATTAACCTTACCACCGGTAATCAAGTACATAACCTTACCAAACAATACGCCTGCAGCGGTGCTGAATGAAAATGCACACAAGCCAAGAAGAACGATACCAAGTGTATCGAAAGTTAAGAAGGTTGCACCATTTGTTGTAGCGCCAACCGTCAGGCCAAGGAAAATGGTAACAATATTCATAAGCTCGTTTTGAGCTGTCTTGCAAATCCTTTCAACAACGCCACTTTCTTTCATTAGGTTACCAAGCATAAGCATACCTACAAGAACCGCAGCATCGGGCAAAAGAACAGAAACAACGATGGTAACAAGAACGGGGAAAACAATCTTTTCGGTTCTTGAAACAGGTCTTAACTGAGCCATTTTTACCATACGTTCTTTTTTGGTGGTAAGAGCTCTCATAATAGGAGGCTGGATTGCAGGGATGAGTGCCATATATGAGTATGCGGCAACTGCAATCGGGCCAAGCAAGTGAGGAGCAAGCTTTGAGGTGGTAAATATAGCTGTGGGGCCATCTGCACCACCTATAATGCCGATTGAACCCGCTTCTGCACCGGTAAAGCCAAGAAGAATTGCGCCTGCATATGCAACAAAAATACCAAACTGTGCGGCTGCACCCAAAAGGAAGCTCTTGGGATTGCTGATAAGAGGAGCAAAGTCGGTCATACAACCAATGCCCAAGAAAATAAGAGGCGGATAAATACCAAGTTTAACACCAAGATAAAGGATATCAAGCAAACCACCGTGCTGGCATACAGCACCTGCTAATATATGAAATCCGTTTTCATCCTGTGTCCAATAAGCTGAGTTCAGTGCACCGTCGATGGTAGTTTGCCAGATTTCAGGGTGGTAAATACCCGCATTAGGCAAGTTTGCAAGAAGCATACCGAATGCAATGGGCAACAAAAGCAAGGGCTCAAACTTAAACTTGATTGCCAACACAAACAAAGTGCAAGCAACAGCAATCATAATCAAGTTTTTCCAGCCATCACCAACAAAAAATGCAGCGATACCTGATTTGCTGAGAATGCCAAACAGAGCGTCTAAAAAGTCATTTATCATATTTTAGCGCCCCCTTAAAACGATTTGATGTTATTCATCAAGCCTGCAGTAGCCCAAGCACTTCTGCCTGCGTTTGCTGAGGATTTAATTGAACGAATAACTGCCTTCTTGCCGGTGCCTTCATACATAGAATAAACAGCAGCGGCGATAACTGCAATAATATCTTCATCCTCAGATGATGCAATCGGCGCAGGTGCAACAGCAACGGGCTGTGCTGCTTTTACAGGAGCCTTTTTCTCAGTTTTAGGTGTAGATCCTTTTTTTGAAAACAAACCGAACATAGAGAAAATGATAACAAAAAGAACTAGCATACCAAAAACTATTGCAACACCTGTTAAAACAACGCTTGCAACAGCAGGCTCATTAGCAACATTATTTGCTAAAAACATATTTACACCTCAATTCAGTTGGATGACTTAAAGCGCTCAAGTGCTTCTCTAAGTTCAACAGCCTTAAGTTCAGGAGCAGTGGGATTGCAATGAGCCCAAGCACCGGTTTCACTTGAAGCATTGAATTTAATCTTGTCTGCAGAACGCATGGGCGGGAAAAATTCAACATGGAAGTGATAATAATCACTATTATCTTCGCCGTTAACAGGGGCGTTATGCATACACATCATATAAGGGAACTTGTAACCAAACAAGCTGTCAAGCATACCGGTGGTCAAACGAAGAACCTCGGCAAAATCAGCCTTCTCAGCATCGGTAAACTGTGCGATATTGTTCAAATGACGCTTAGACATAATGTATACGCCATAAGGATACTCGCAGAAGAAGGGCAAGAACACAACGAAATGCTCTGACTCAAAAATGATACGTCTGCCATCTGCACGCTCTTCATCGCGCATTTTGCAGAACAAGCACTGGTCGTTTTCTTCGTAGAATTCTTTAGCAGATTCGACCTCAAGTTCAAGCTTCTTAGGAACAACAGAATAACCATAAATTTGACCGTGAGGGTGAGGCATAGTTACACCAACTGCTTCGCCTCTGTTTTCAAAAATAAAAACATATTTAATCTTCTCATCTGAAGAAATTACATTAAAGCGCTCAACCCACAAGTCAACCAACTTTTTAATATGGTCGGTGGGAAGCTCAGGCAAAGTTATGGTATGGTCGGGTGAGTAAAGAATAACCTCACACTTACCGTAAGCCTCTTTAACCTTGAAGAAATCGTTTGCAACGTCATCAGGAGTAGGAGGAGTTTGAGAAAGAGCAGGAAAATCATTGTCATACTCATAAACATCAAACTGATCGGGCACCTTACCCGAACCGGGGCAGAAAGGACAATAGTCCTTAGGCATTTGGGGTCTGTTTTGTCTATGAGAGGCAATCATAACCCAGTCTTTAATCAACGGATGGTATCTTAATTCAGCCATAATAACACACCTTTCAATTTTAAACGTTTATGATATTTTAGTGCCGCCGATAGGACGGACATTAAGAACATAACAATTACCTTTTCCAAATACTGCCTCGATTTGAGTAATATATTCATCAAGCAAATCGTTGGGAACAAAGGCTTGGATGGTACCGCCAAAGCCACCACCGTGAACTCTGCAAGCACCTCTTCCGTTCATAATGCTATCTGACATAGCTAGAGCAAGAGTAAGACCTTGACTTGCAGTATCAAGAGTGGAGAAAACATTTTGCAGCTTCATAAATGAAGAACGACCTGATTCATTAACAAGCTTAAGGAAGCCTTCAAAATCGCCGGCTTTAAGAACATCGCGTTCTGCAACAGCGCGACGATTATCGTCGTAAAAGTGCATAGCTCTCAATACAGCTCTGTCGCCAAACAACTGTCGAAGCTCACCGATCTTGCTTCTGAACTCAGCTTCATCAATCTTTCTCAGAACATCCTGACCGAAGTAGTTAGAGATGTTTTTGAGTTCAGTTGTAATAGCTGCATATTCGTATGTCAAATCAGAATGATTGCCACCTGTATTTACTATGCAAAGCGAATGACCGCTTGCAGCAAAATCAAAATCAACCTTTTCGATAATGGGGTTTTCTTTATCACCAAAATCTATTGCGGTAAATCCACCAACAGAGCTAGCCATCTGATCCATCAATCCACAAGGCTTGCCAAAGAATTCGTTCTCTGCATACTGTGAAATTTTTGCAATAGTAACAGCATCGACTTTACCATCATTAAACAGATAGCTGAAAATGTTACCAATAAGAACCTCAAATGCAGCAGATGAAGAAAGTCCACTTCCCTTGAGAACATTTGATGTTGTATAAGCCTTGAATCCGCCGATATTATAACCAAGCTGAACAAATCGAGCGCCAACACCGCGAATCAAAGATGCAGCGTGCTCTGTCTCGCTATCAACAGGCTCAAGAACAGACATATCGACAGTGTCCATATTAAAGCCTTCAGACTTAACATTAACTATCATATCATCAGTTTTAGCAACAACTGCAATGACATCCAAATCAACACTACCTGCCAACACACAACCAAGCTGGTGGTCGGTATGGTTGCCGCCAACCTCTGTGCGACCGGGTGCTGAAAACAATTCTACATCGTAATCGTCGCCGTAAATGTTTACAAACTCATCACAAGCTTTGAGATATCTTGCTTTTGCAGCATCATTATCTGAATAGATTTTACCAAAAATATCAGATAAGCCATTATTTGCGATATGATTTTTCATATCTTTTATTTTCATAGCTATCCCCTTCTTTAAATAATTATTCATTTGGTACAATCCCAAATTTGCTCACAATAAATATAACAGAAAACAACATTTCTCGATATTGAATTTATTCTCACAATTATGGATTATTGTTGCACTTTTGAAAAAGATGTGTTATTATGATAAAAAAGTATTTTTAATCGAGGAGCCAATATGAATATTTCTAATAAACATTCTTTTTTCACTACATATCATGATAGTTTGGGATTGTCGGTTTTTAATTGCGGTTTTCAAAAATGCGAACCAAAATTCAGCTGGGGCCCTGCACTAAGAAACCACCATATCATCCACTTTGTTGCATCCGGTAAGGGTAAATATATAATCGGCGATAACGAATATGAATTATCTGCCGGTGACGGGTTTTATTGCCCCCCAAACGAGGTCGTATATTATGTATCTGACAACAGCGAGCCGTGGGAATACTATTGGATAGGCTTTAGCGGTGTTGATGCTGCGTGGCTTTTAAGCGCAGCAGGATTATCGTCCGACAACCCTGTTTTTCATTGCGAAAACAGCGCGTTGATTGTAAATACATTTTTGGATGTATATAACTCCTACGGTCCTGAGCTTTATAACGAAATAGAAATGAGTGGGAACCTGTACAAGTGCTTATCTGCAATAATTAAAGAAAGCAACTTTGTTGCAGGTAAGCATCGCAGGAGCACCGATTATATCGGTATTTCTATCAAATATATTGAACACAACTACTCGTTACCTATCAGTGTGAACGATATCGCATCAAGCACCGGAGTTAGCCGTTCTCATCTTTACAGATTGTTTATGCAGGAGCTGAATATTACACCTAACGAATATTTAATTCAGTACAGAATAAGTAATGCTTGTAAGTTGCTCCGCGAATCCAACATAAATATAAGCGAAGCTGCTTATTCATCAGGATTCTCAGATCCGCTCTATTTCAGCCGTGTGTTTAAAAAGATTAAAGGTGTAACCCCAACTGAATATGCCAATAATAACGCAGAAAAGAAGTAACCGAAAGGTTACTTCTTTATTTGTCTTCTTATAATGTTTGCTGCATAGCAACAAATCAATATCTTTATAATATCAACAATAACGAATGGAACTACACAAATAATTAAGGACTCAACAATACCTATACTGTATATATACATATACCACACTGTGCCGAACAAATAACAAACTAAAAGTGCAACGAATGAGTTTAAAACGGATTTTATATAGTTGAATCCAAATCGTTTAATAAGAACAGAAATAACAAGTGCGACAACCGGATAAGAAAGAATAAATCCTCCACTTTGACCAAGAATTGCTGACAAGCCGCTGTTAAAGTTAGCAAAAACGGGAATGCCCACTAATCCAATGAGCAAATAGGTTGCGTTTGCAGCAAAAGCACATGCAGGTGACAACACCAGTCCGCTTAAAACTACACCAAACAGAGCCAATGAATAAGCTATACCGGATATATTGATTGAAAGCACTGAGCAAACGGAAATAAAGGCTGTCATTACAGCGGCTACAGTAATATTCTTATACTTCATATCAATCCGCCTTAACAACTACATCGCCGGATGAAAGCGAAACAATACCCTTTTTACTCTTAACAACAAGCTCTAATGATGAATTTATACCAACAACCTCCGCATCAAAGCAATCATTACCACGTAATATAGTTACCGTTTTGCCATCAAGCCACGAGTTGTTCACATAACAATCGGTGATTTCCATTAGGTTAAAATTATCTATTGTATTAAAAATCTCATTAGCTATTTGCGCTATAAGCTGTTCTCGGTTAATATCAACCAATTTATTAAACAAACTTGTTGCTCTATCTATAATATCTGCCGGAAAATCATTTGTTGGCTTAAACAGATTTAATCCAACACCAATTACAATATAATCAGTATCGCCTGAAACGCTAAATGATGATTCGGTAAGTATTCCACAAACCTTTTTATCTGAAATATAAATATCATTTACCCACTTGATTTTTACAGTATCAGCATACCCATTCAAAACACGATGCATTGCAACAGCAACTGCAGGGGTAATCATCATTGTGTCTTTACCTGAAAACTGCCTTCTAATAAGCAAAGACATATAAATTCCGCTGCCATCAGGAGAGAAAAAAGATTTACCGACTCTTCCCCTGCCGTTAGTTTGATTATCGGCTATTAGTATGCTTTTATCGGGCAAATTCGCATCGGCCAGACGCTTCATTACAGTATTTGTAGAAGATAAAGTGTCAACAGCAATAACAGGTGCACTGTTATCTTTTAAATAACCGTGCACCTTAGTTGCGTCAATATATTTAGAGTTTGTTGCGCTTTCAATCAGCGTCGATATATTCAAATCGTTTGTAAAAAACTCCATTTACCTCTACCGTCTCGTTCCACATTGATAGGGGTCTTACCCACAATCCGCCATCTCCATACAATGCTTTATATACAACCATAGGTTCTGTGGTTTCTGAATGCTTTGCAATGCCTATGACTTGATATTCGTTACCTTTGTAATGGCGGTATTTACCTAATTTAACTGACATATTTCACCTTATGATATAGCGGTCTTGTCTTTAACGCTAATAGAGGGAATACATACATAAGTATTGCCTGCGCTAAACTCAACAGCATCGCCATTTTCATCGGTAATCTTGAAAGAAGCGTTTGTATTACCCTTGCTCCACTTGATTTTTTTCAAGGTACCATTGGTCATATAATAACCTTCGCCGCTGTTAAGAGAAACCTTAACATGATAATTATCACCAAAATCACCGGTTGTAGTAAAGAGAATGAGCAGGTTTTTATAACTGTTTGACTCACCGGTCTTGTAGTCAGTGCTGCCACCATTTTTATTAGATTTTATATACTTCTGAGTTTCAGTGTCATACTTAAAATTGGTAACATAGCTTGCAGAGAAGAAAACAGAAATCTTTGTAGCAATACCATCGTTATATTTAACGGTTTTGTCCTCATCTGCAAATTTCTGCCAAGCGTTAGCGTGAGCACTTCCCTCTTTATACTCAGTGCGACGCTTATTATCGGACATTGCCTTTGTAATAAGCTCACCCGTGGTATACATAGTATGCTCGCTTGCAAGACCGTTTGAAATACGCTTGCCGTATTTATTGTATGCACCGAGGTTGATGTTGATATTATCGGTGCCAAGCTGCTTCATATAAGGCTCGCAATATACAACATCTGCTCCGCAATGGAAATATAATGCATCGTGGCCGTTTGCCAAATCTACATAAGAATAGCGCGCAGAGCGAACAGTACCGATTTGACCGGCTTTATTAATATTCTTATAAACGGCAAGTAAGCGAGTGATGCCGCCCTCAACTACAGTTTCATAAACAATCGAAGCGTCACCAAGGCCAGTTTGAACCTTTTGCGCGGTTGTGAGGTTATTGATCATAACTGCTACGGGACGAGCACTAGCTTCTTCTTCAGTTTCAAGATCAAAGCATCCGGTAAGGTTGTTCATATATTTATCAACCTTAGCATTTGAATCTGCCAAATCATCTTGTGAACTAACGTTATCCGTTGATGAAGCATTGCCGCTACTTACGTCTGCGACAGGCTCACCGCAAGCGCAAAATGCACACATAACCAATATTACTGCCATAAGCAGAGAAAGAACCTTGATTTTCATACTTGAATCTCCTAGCATTTTTTATCATTATACACTATAAATAGTATGAGTTCAACATCTAAAACTCAATATTCGACATTTTTTTGCAGGAATTTATTGACCAAAGTTCACCAAGGTGTCTGCTGTATCAAATTCACTGCTGCCAACCTGTATAACCTCCGTATATCCATCGGGCACTTCCCCTACTAAAATGGTTTCATACAGTAAATACTCATTGCTCACTTTTTCTGTCCGTTTATCACCAGGCATTATTGCATAAATAGTACCGGTTAGCTTTAAATACAAGCTGTTTTTCGTTTGATTTATTCCTGCATCGGAAAAACTGCTGATAAGCTCGTATGAAATGTATTGTGAAATTTGTATTCTTATATTAAACTCAGGCCCTTTACCGTATAGAAAGGCTGATTTTGTAATTGAACCCAAGTTAATTTCACATTTAACCTTCTCGGTTTGGTCAACGGTATTATGTATTTTAGTGTAAATTTTGCTAACAAGCTTATCAACAACCAACGCATTATTGCTTAAAACTCTTGGATTTCCGTTGCTATCCTTTTCAATTGTCGTTATACCGTTAAAATCCGATTTATTTTCCTCTAAAACAGACAAAACAGAAGAGTTAATTATAACCAAAGCAATCCTTTTGGCTTCGTTCTGGGCTAAATTATAGAGCATTGGTCTGATTCTGATGTCAATAACTAAAAACAACATTACTGACAGGATACAAGTAAAAGACACTATTCTTAACAAAAAGCACTTACTCTTATTATATACACGCAAAAAATCACCGCCTGTTACATTTTACACAAACAGACGGTGATTTGTTATTTAATTATTTTACAACGATATTAACAAGCTTGCCTTTGATATAAAGCTCTTTAACGATGGTCATACCATTAATAAAGGATGCAACCTTTTCGTCTGCCTTAGCCAAAGCAATAACATCTTCAGATTCTGCATCAACGGCAATGGTGAGTTTTGAACGCACCTTGCCATTAACCTGAACAACAATCTCGATTTCGTTATCAACGCACTTGTTTTCGTCATACTGAGGCCAAGAATATGCATTGACAGTGCCTTCATAGCCAAGAGATTCGAATATCTCTTCGCTGATATGAGGTGCGAAAGGACTAAGAAGCAACACAATATCTCTAAGCTCGTCACGAGTTACGCCATCGTTGCCAATCTCATTGAGCAATGCCATAAGAGCGGCAATTGCAGTGTTAAACTTCATTGCTTCAATGTCTTCTGAAACCTTCTTGATGGTCTTGTGCATTGATGTTTCAAGTTTCTTAGAGTAGCCTTCACCATCAACGATGTTATCCTGCAGGCTCCATACACGCTCAAGGAAGCGCTTGCAGCCCTTAATAGATGATGAGCTCCAAGGAGCAGCCTTCTCAAAGTCACCGATAAACATCTCATACAAACGCATAGTATCAGCGCCATATTGCTCAACGATCTCATCGGGGTTTACAACGTTACCTCTAGACTTAGACATCTTCTCGCCGTTTTCGCCAAGTATCATACCGTGGCTGGTGCGCTTTGCATAAGGCTCTGCAGTGGGAACTACACCAATATCATAGAGGAACTTGTGCCAGAAGCGGCTGTAAAGCAAGTGCAATGTGGTGTGCTCCATACCACCGTTGTACCAATCAACAGGTGACCAATATTCAAGAGCTTCTTTTGATGCCAAGGCATCGTCATTATCAGCATCCATATAGCGCAGGAAATACCAAGACGAACCCGCCCACTGAGGCATAGTGTCGGTCTCGCGCATTGCGGCGCCGCCGCACTTAGGACAAGTGGTATTAACCCAATCGGTGATTTTTGCCAATGGTGATTCGCCGTTATCAGTAGGCTCATATGACTCAACGTTGGGCAAAGTTACAGGCAAATCCTTTTCATCAACAGGAACGTAGCCGCACTTGTCACAATGAACAATCGGAATAGGCTCGCCCCAATAGCGTTGACGTGAGAATACCCAGTCACGAAGTTTATAGTTGGTCTTTTTAACGCCAAGCTGCTTCTCGGTAAGATAATCGATTATAGCAACCTTGGCTTCTTCAACAGACAAGCCATTGAGAAAATCTGAATTAACCATAATACCGGTATCGCAATCGGTAAAGGCAGCTTCTTCAACGTTGCCCCCCTTAACAACCTCGATGATAGGAAGGTTGAATTCTTTAGCAAAGTCCCAGTCACGGGTATCATGAGCAGGAACTGCCATAATAGCACCGGTACCGTAAGAAATAAGAACGTAGTCAGAGATAAAGATAGGAATTTCTTTACCGTTTACAGGATTGATTGCCTTAATACCATCAAGACATACGCCGGTCTTTTCTTTAGCAAGCTCTGTACGCTCAAAATCAGATTTTTTTGCAGCTGCTTCTTGATAAGCGCGAACAGCGTCAATATTGGTGATTTTATCCTGAATCTTATCAATAACAGGATGCTCAGGAGAAATTACCATATAGGTAGCACCGAACAAAGTGTCGGGGCGGGTGGTATATACGATCAATTCTTCACCAATAGTGGTGTTAAACTTAACCTCTGCACCGGTTGATTTGCCTATCCAGTTTTTCTGCTGAATTTTAACACGCTCGATATAATCAACAGTATCCAAATCGTTAAGCAAACGTTCTGCATAAGCAGTAATCTTAAGCATCCACTGACTCTTAACCTTATGTACTACTTCACTTCCGCAGCGCTCACAAACACCATTAACAACCTCTTCATTAGCGAGTACGCACTTACAAGAAGTACACCAGTTAACAGACATCTCTTTCTTATAAGCAAGGCCTTTTTTGAACATCTGCAAGAATATCCATTGAGTCCACTTATAATATTTTGGGTCAGTAGTGTTGATTTCACGCTTCCAATCAAATGAGAAGCCTAAAGACTTAAGTTGCTGTTTGAAACGAGCGATATTTTGCTTGGTAACAATTTCAGGGTGTATGTGATTTTTAATAGCAAAGTTCTCAGTGGGCAAGCCAAAAGCATCCCAACCCATAGGATAAAGAACATTATATCCGTCAAGACGCTTCTTGCGGCAGATAATATCAAGAGCAGTATAGGATCTGGGGTGGCCTACGTGCAAGCCTTGACCTGAGGGATACGGAAACTCAACAAGTCCGTAAAACTTCGGTTTATTACTAACTGTTTCGGCGTGGAAAACATCAAGCTCGTCCCACTTATCCTGCCACTTTTTCTCTATTGCTGTAAAATCGTATCTCATAGAAACAACTCCTTTTTAGTCCTCAATCAATGCTTTAACATCGTACTTTTCGCCGTCAGCCCAAAGGTGCTCAAGGCCATAAGTGTCGCGAGCTTCAGGTGTAAACACATGAACAACAACGCTGCCGTAATCAAGTAATACCCATCCTGTGGCACGACCTTCAATACCGATAGGCTGTGCACCTGCTTCTTTAAGTTTTTCCTCAACCTCTTCGGCCAAAGAGCGAACATGGGTAGATGATGTACCGTTAGCAATCAAAAAATAATCAGTCAAAACAGTAAGTTCGCTGATTTTAACAGCACAAATGTTGATTGCCTTTTTATCATCCAATGCCTTTGCGGCAACCTTTAAAATATCAATAGTTTCCATTTGACACCTCTATCATTTAAGCATAAAACTTATTATAAACCAAAGTTGTAAATTTTTCAATATTTAAAAGAATTAAATTCTTCATAAGCTGCTAAAGTATCAGGGTGAATAGTTAATCCTTTGTTTTTAAGGTCATTAACGGTAAAATCAAGCACCTCATACATAGCTTTATTTATATCTGTTCTTATTATTTTACGAATATCATCGACATTCCAATAATTCCTGTCGGCAGATGAGCAGTCAGCAAGAAAAATTATCTGTTCCAACAAAGAAGAGCCGGCCCTTGATGTGGTGTGATATCGCACTGCGTTGATTATGTCCAAGTCTTCAACGCCTAAAATTCTATATATATAGTCAGCACCAAGAACAGCGTGCCACAATACCATTGAATTTTTAGTTACGTCATCAAGTTCGATAGAATATTTTTTGATATAATCGTTCATCTCATCTTGTGTAGCATTGCGCATAATATCGTGAATTAATCCCGAAAAATAGGCCTTTTCCGTATCTTCACCATAAATATCAGCCAATTCTTTTGCAGCATCAGCAACACATAATGAATGATAATATCTTTTTTCGTTCAATCTGTTTTTTAATAAATTTTTTAATTCATCAATATTAATCATAAATAAAGACCGTTAGATTTAATATATTCGGCAACCTTGCTTGGCAAGCCGTCGTAATTGCCATTACTCTTGATGTCATTCCTTATTTCGGTTGATGATACAATCATAGGCTTTGCAGTTACTATAATTGATTTCAAGCCGTCTTTTTTGTACCTTTCGGCGTAATCTGTCAACAAGGAATAATCGTCCTCACGAGAAATTGCGCAAACAGTAACGTTGTCAAATATAAATTTAGGATTACGCCACGTGTGAAGTGACAAAAACATATCTGAGCCACATGCAAAATAAAGCTCCGCATCGGGAAAGCGTTCTTTAAACCAAGATATGGTTTCAAAAGAATAGCACCCTCTTCCCTGCTTAATCTCAAAATCGCAAATATGTTCATTTGATCGATCAAAAGCAAACTCACACATATTTAACCTGTGCTGTGAGTCAATCAATGAATCAGCAACATCCTTATGCACAGGAGAAAAAGTGGGAACGATGTATACATCATCGGCACCGATGTTATCAGCAAGCATTCGGCACATATACACATGTCCGTTGTGAACAGGATTAAATGTGCCGCCGAAAATCATAATCTTTTTCATATTATTTTACAAGATAAATTTGTTTATTATCTTTGCTTTCTCTGTAAAGTATAAATTTGCGGCCGATAACCTGCACAACGTCTGCATTTACAGCAAGAGCCATACTATCAGCAGCCTCACGAACAGAAACGGGGCAGGTCTCAAGTAAACCACACTTGATAAGCTCGCGCTTTTCAAGTGCATCGTCAGCTTGCTTAATCATAGAATCATTAATTCCACCCTTGCCGATATGAACAATAACTTCATATGAATTAGCCATACCTCTAAGCTGTGCTCTTTGTTTACTGGTAAGCATATATAACTCCTTAAATATAATCCTTAATTTTTTCTGCAAAGCATCTTAACGCCTTGCCTCTGTGACTAAGCGCATCCTTTTCGGCAGCTGATAGCAAGCCGAATGAAACGCCATTAACTATAAACAACGGATCATAACCAAATCCGCCATTTCCTTGCAATTCATGTGATATTACTCCCTCGCACTCACCTCTGACAGAGAATGAGCGACCGTCAGGAAATACACAAGAAACAACGCTTACAAATCGCGCGGTTCTTTGCTCATCAGGCACATCCTTCATCAATTCAAGCAACTTTTGATTGTTGCAATCATCGTTTTGATCTTCACCTGCAAAGCGAGCAGAATACACACCGGGATCTCCGTTGAGCGCATCTACGCAAAGGCCTGAATCGTCTGCAATCGCAGGCAAATTGCAAGCTTCACAAGCCGATTTAGCTTTAAGCATAGAATTTTCTTCAAATGTAGTGCCGTTTTCTTCAACCTCTGGAAAAGCAATCGATGAATCACTTTCACCAATGACATTTATCCCCATGGGAGTTAGAATCCTGCGAAGCTCTTCAAGCTTTTTCTTGTTTTTAGAAGCAAGTACAAAATCCATAATTACACCTTATTCTTCAAACAATCCGTCGGTAAATTGAATAGCATTAAAAGGCTGCAAATCATCAATTCCTTCACCAACACCAATGAACTTAACGGGAAGATTAAGCTCGTTGCGAATAGTAATTACAACGCCACCACGTGCGGTACCGTCAAGCTTTGTTAACACTATACCGCTAATATCGGCAACCTTGCTGAATTCACGGGCTTGATTAACAGCATTCTGGCCTGTTGTAGCATCAAGTACAAGTAAGGTTTCAACATCACTTTCGGGCAATTCTCTGTGAACAATTCTTGATATTTTTGCAAGCTCATCCATAAGGTTTTTCTTGTTATGAAGTCTGCCTGCAGTATCACAAATAATTAAATCACAGCCTTTAGATTTACCCGATGCAATAGTATCGAAAACAACAGATGCAGGGTCACTGCCCTCATTATGCTTTACAATCGGCACTCCGGCGCGCTGTGACCAAACATCAAGCTGTTCAATTGCTGCCGCACGAAAGGTATCGGCAGCGCCAAGTATAACACTTTTGCCCTCTTTTTTAAACTGAGCTGACATTTTACCAATAGTTGTTGTTTTACCTGCACCGTTAACACCGATAACAAGAATAACAGAAGGCTTAGTAGTTATCTTTAACTCCTCGCCACCACTAACCATATTGGCAATAATTTCCTTAAGCAATCTTTTAATCTGCTCAGGATCGGTAATGCGCTCCTTTTTAACGGTATCCTTAAGGTTGGAGCAAATATCCTGAGCGGTTTTTACGCCCACATCTGCCATTACAAGAATTTCTTCCAACTCTTCAAATAAATCGTCATCAATTTTTGTAAAGCTGCCTAAGACATCACCCAACGCACCTAGAAAAGACTCTCTTGTTTTTTTTAGTCCGTTACTGATTTTGCTGAAAAATCCCATTAAATCACACCTGTTTCATATCCAATTTGCTTTCAAGCTCAGAAACATTAAGTTGCAAAAGCTTAGATATACCCTTCTCCTGCATGGTAACACCATAAAGCATATCTGCCTCTTCCATAGTACCGCGACGGTGAGTGATAACAATAAACTGAGATTTATCACTCATTGTGGCAAGATACTGAGCAAATCTATTAACGTTAACGTCGTCAAGAGCTGCATCAACCTCGTCAAGCATACAGAACGGAGGCGGATTAACCTTCATAACTGCAAAGTAAATCGAAATAGCAATAAGTGCCTTTTCACCGCCTGAAAGCTGTTCAATTATTGATACATTCTTTCCGGGAGGCTGACAAATAATCTCAATACCTGATTCAAGAGTGTTGTCAGGCTCAGTAAGACGAAGTTCAGCCTTACCACCGCCAAACAACTCGGTAAATACCTTTGAGAAGTAGGTATTGATGGTGTTAAAGCGGTCAGTAAACATCTGCTCCATTTGATTTTTAAGCTGAGCTATAATTTTGTTAAGCTCGTCGCGAGAGTTTTCAATGTCAGCTACCTGAGCAGACATAAACTCGTAACGCTCACTTTCTACCTTATACTCCTCAATAGCAGCAACGTTAACATTACCTAAAGAGCGGATTTTACCCTTAAGCTCGGTCAGACGATGCTGAGCAACATTAATATCTTCAGGAATAGTTGCTTTTTCTTCGGCTTCACTGCGAGTAAGACCGTATTCGTCATACATTTTCTTAATGGTATCATCGTATTCATGTACCATTGAGATTTTGCGCTCTTCAAGTCTTACAAGCTCGCCGCTTACCTTTTCTTTATCTTCACCTGCAGAACGAGAATCCAATCTCATCTGTTGGATGTTAGAATCGATTTCATCGCGCTTTTGAATAATATCAGCAACCGATTGTCTGCACTGTTCAGCTTTATTACGCAGCTCAGAAGCCTTAGCAGCAATGTTACTGATTTGTTCGCCTATTGTTGCATTTCTTGCGTTAATCTCATCAATTTCAGCACTAAGCTTGTTTACCCTCTCACTGCGATCAGCAGAACGACTGATAATATCGTTTATAGCACCTTCAAGAACCTCAATATCCTTACCAAATTCAAAAATTCTTGTCTTGTGATCGCTAACTTTAAGAGTCAAAAGCTCACGTTTTGCTGCAGATGTATCTCTGCCGCCAATTTGATCTTCAAGCTTGGATTGCGCATCTTGAATATCATTATTAAGTCGCTCAATGTCAACGGCTGCAGTCTTCTCAACAGCTGCAAGCTCGGTGATTCTTGTAGTTGATTGATTCTTTTCAGCTTGCAAAGCATCAACATCAACCTTAACAGTAGAGATTTGCTCACTAACGCGCTTAATTTCGCCTAAAACACGAATTTTATCCTCTTGCGCAGTTGTAACAGCACTTTGCATAATGAGCATATCGGCATCAATTTGAGCTATCTCATTAAGCAACGTTTTCTGCTTATCGGTTAATTCTTCGATTTCATTTTTAATCTTGTCAGCCTTTTCCAAAAGCTTCTTGATTTCGCCCGAGCGGCTTAAAATGCCTGCATTTTTGATTACAGATCCACCGGTCATAGAACCGCCTGCATTAACAACCTGGCCATCAAGTGTAACAACTCGGAATCGATTGCCAAACTTCTTGCCGATAGTTACAGCGCTATCAAGATCTTCTGCAACGGCTACGCCGCCCAAAAGACGAGAAATAACGTTTTTATACTTTTTGTCACAACTGACAAGTTCATCAGCCATACCTACAAAGCCGTAGCAATCGTCAAGACCCTTTTCGGTAAATTCACGAGGCTTGATTACTGCAACAGGATGAAAAGTTGCGCGGCCACCCTTGTTATTTTTAAGGTATGCAATAGCACGCTTTACATCGTCAACGCTTTCTGCAACGACATCCTGAATCGCACCACCAAGAGCGGTTTCAATTGCAAGAGCGTTCTCTGAATCAACAGAAATTAGTTTTGAAACAGGGCCGTAAATACCACGCAGAACACCTGATTTAGACGCTTCAACAACGCCCTTAACAGCATTGCCCAAACCCTCTATGTTTTTGTCGAGGTCGGTCAAAATTGCTGCTCTGCGACGGGTTTCACCCTCCTGCAAGGTGAGCTTATCAATTTCAGTTTTAAGATTTTCAGCCTTCTCCTTGCGGGTATTATAGATAATCTGCTTACCCTTCAAAAAATTGGTGCATTTTTCAACTGTACTTTCGCACTCGGTAAGATCAGCATCCAAATCTTTAAGTTCATCATTCAATTTATCCAGGTTGGCCTGCTTTTCTGACAAAGATAAATCAATGGCAGACATTCTTGATTTGATTTCATCTGCAGTTGAACGAGAGGTCATAACTGCAACCTTTTTATCTGATAATTCCAAAGATAAAGCATTAAGCTTTGCAGACAAAGAATCGATAATTGCAGAAAATCCGTCGCTAACTGTAATAATACTTAAAAGCTCATCATTAACCTTATCAAGCGCTGACTGTTCTTCAGCAACCGATTGCTGCTTTAATAAAATCGCCTGTCGCTTTAAGGATATTTCATCCTCGCTGTTAGCAGAACCATTAACCAGCTCATCAATTTCATCACGAATACGAGCTACAGTTTCATTGTTATGCTCTATTGTATTGTTTAAAACTGCAACATCCGCCTCAAACTTAGCAGCTTCCTCATCAAATGCTGATGCGTTACGTCTTGCATCATCGGTTTGTGCGTTAAGGCGCATTGATTCGTCGGCAGAATTATCAATCATACTGTCGAGTGTTGCTATCTTTGAGTTAATATCTTCATATTGATTTCTTACGGTTGCAATTTTCATCTCTTGCTCCCGCAACAAATCCTTATATTTCGAAAGATTATAAAGCCACAGACCAATCTGCAAGCTTTGCTGTTCTTCAGCATATTCCAAGAACAAGGTAGCCTTTCGACTTTGCTCCTTAAGCGGTCCAATGCGACCTTCTACTTCGGTCAAAATATCGCGCAAACGCACCAGATTTTCCTCGGCTTGAGAAAGTTTGCGCTCAGCTTCAATCTTTCTGTAACGATAGCGTGAAATACCGGCTGCCTCTTCAAAAATATCTCGGCGCTCTGAAGAAGTTTTTGTGCCAACTATATCATCAATTTTGCCTTGGCCAATCATTGAGTAACCATCTCTGCCAAGACCGGTATCCATAAACATCTCGTGAATGTCCTTAAGACGAACACTTGCGTTATTTATACGATATTCACTTTCGCCCGATCTGAAATAACGTCGCGAAATAGAAACCTCATCTGAATCACAGGGCAAATTTCTGTCTTTATTATCTATAACAAGTGTAACCTCGGCAAATCCCAGACGCTTACGGGTGGCAGTACCGTTAAAAATAACGTCCTCCATCTTGTTGCCGCGCAGAGTTTTGTTTGACTGTTCGCCCAAAACCCAACGAACAGCGTCAGAAATGTTACTCTTACCGCTACCGTTAGGGCCGACAACTGCAGTCATACCTTCGCCGAATTTAAGAACAGTCTTGTCAGCAAAAGACTTGAAGCCCTGAACCTCAATAGATTTTAATCTCAAGTTATCTCACTTCCTCAATAACAATGGAATCTTTATCAATTTTATTGTCTGAAAACACTTTAATATTTATATTCATCTCTTCAAGTGCAGCAATGTTAGACCTTTTATGTCCAATAGTTTTTGAAGTCATAGAAGGATGAACCAAAACCCTGTAATTTCCGGGTTTATCAATCTTCTCTTTAATCTTATTAAGTACAACTGAACCTTCACATAGCTCACCAAAAGCGCTGTGCCAAGGACCTGCAACATATTCATCTTCATCAATGGAATGCAGCCCCAATCGAATTATCGGGATATGCGCATTATTAAATCTTTTAATAAGCTGTGCGCACAAATCTGCTGCTTCATTTACTGATTGCGGAAAATATAAACCCTCGTTATACAGTTTTTCCAACAATGTACCCTTAAGCACAATTGTAGGGTAAATACGAACAAAATCAGGGTTAATTTTTATAAAATTATCGCAAGTGTATATAGATCCTTGATTATCATCTTTATACAAGCCGGTCATCATCTGTAAGCCAAGCTTAAAGCCATAGCTTTTAATAAGCTTTGAAGCTACTACAACATCGTTTGCGGTATGTCCTCTGTGATTTGCAGACAGCACACTATCAACCATACTTTGAGCTCCAAGCTCAATGGTGGTTACACCATACTTTTTAAGGATATCAAGAATATCGGTAGAAACAGCATCAGGTCTGGTTGAAAGACGAATTCCGCTAACTTTGTTTTGCTTAACAAAATCACAAGCTACCGACAACAGCTCAATCATATAACCCTTATCAATGGCTGTAAAACTGCCACCAAAAAAGGCTATTTCGGTATCTTTAGGATTATAATTTTTAGAACTGGTTGCAATATTTACAGCGTTAATAATATCGTTTACACCCGGTTGCTTTATATGTGAAGTAATAGCAAACTGGTTGCAAAAGCTGCACATATTTGGGCAACCGTTATGAGGCACAAAAATCGAAATATTAGCGCTCATTTAACTCGCCCATAAGTCTTAATGCCTCTTTAGCAGCAAGCTGTTCAGCCTTTTTCTTTGAACGGGCAGAACCTCTGCCAATTATATTGCTGTTGAGCAAAATCTCAACCTCAAAGCGTTTATCATGGTCAGGACCGCTTTCACCGGCAAGTCTATATTCAAGAATTTCTTCAGGATTTTTCTGAATAATCTCTTGAAGCATAGTTTTGTAATCCTCAAAAGAACCCCAATTATTATCGGACAATTCTCGCTCAACAAAACCCATCACAAACTTTGTTGCGGCCTCAATGCCACCGTCAAGATAAATTGCAGCAATAAGAGCTTCGAAAGCATCTGCTAATATTGAAGGACGCTTGTTTCCGCCGGTAAGTCTTTCGCCTTTACCAAGCAGAATATAGTCGCCAAGCGCGATCTCTTTAGCAAATGCACAAAGAGAATTCTCACATACTAGAGAGGCCCTTATCTTGGTAAGTTCACCCTCAGGTAATTGGGTGTAATCTTTGAAAATAGCATCAGATACAATAATGGACAAAACAGCATCGCCCAAAAACTCAAGTCGCTCATTAGAGCCTTCAGCATCCCTGGTTTCATTTGCATAGGAGGAATGAGTCATTGCACGCTTCAAAAGATTAACATTATTAAATTTATAGCCGATAACCAACTGAAAATTATTCATCAGCGGTTACCTCCTTTTTAGTTGAAATATCATTAGCAATTTTATCAATTGCACCGCTGTTGGCAAATCTAACAGCCTGCAAAATTGCATTTTTAAAAGCTGTTGCCTTTGAGCTGCCGTGAGCTTTAATTACAGGCTTGGTGACACCCATCAAAGGTGCGCCGCCATGCTCGTTATAGTCAAGCTTTGCTTTAAAGCCCTTAAGACCGGGCTTAAGTATAGAATAGCAAAGCATTGTAAGAAAATTCTTCTTGAATACAGGACGAAGATTATTCATAAGTACTGCAACAGTTCCTTCGCAGGTTTTGAGCAAAACATTGCCGCTAAAACCATCACAAACAAGAACATCACAAACGCCGTTAAGCACGTCACGAGCTTCCACATTACCAACAAAGTTAACCTCAGATTCGCTCAAAAGCTTAAAAGCCTGAAGCTGAAGTTCACTGCCCTTGGTATCCTCAGTGCCAACGTTAAGTAAACCAACGCGAGGATTTTCGACACCCATACCCTTCATATAGTAGTAGCCCATAATACCGAATTGTAAAAGCATTTCAGGGCGGCATTCAACGTTAGCACCACTGTCAATCAGCATAACGCCGTTACCGTCATCAGTAGGCAAAATGGGTGCAAGAGCAGCTCTTTTAGCGCCTTTTATACGTTTGACCATAAAAGTAGCACCTACAACCAAAGCGCCGGTGCTACCGGCAGAAACAAAAGCGTCTCCCTCACCTTGAGCAACCGATTTAAGACCAACTGCCATTGAAGAATCTTTTTTACTTCTAATTACAACGTCGGGATGATCCTCCATTGTAATTACAGAATCAGCTTGTAAAACAGACATTTTATCAAGAGAGATGTTATTCTCTTTTGCACAATTTATAATATCGGATTCGTTGCCTGAAAGGACAATCTCTATATCAGCCTCTTTTACAGCTAATTCGCAGCCCTTCAAAATTTCCAAAGGAGCATTATCTCCGCCAAAAGCATCAACTACAATTCTCATTGTTTGACCTCCTCAACATTATTATCATACCATACTAACGCACGATTTGACAATGCCATATATCGTTCTTTTTTATCTCTGATTGTTACATCCAAAGATGGCAAAACGCCAAAATTAGCGCCCATAGGCTGAAAATTCTTAACCGTTTCATCGGTTATATAATTTAACAGTGCGCCCGTCATCGTGTAATCAGGCAGATTGAGAGGTGTTCTGTTTTCAATACGCCTTATTACATTTTCAGCAGCAATTATACCACACATAGCCGATTCTGTATATCCTTCAACACCTGTAATTTGACCTGCAAAGAACAAGTTGGGATATTTCTTTAAAGATAAATCCTTATTTAAAACGCGTGGTGAATCAATAAATGTGTTGCGGTGCATAACGCCGTATCTGAAGAACTCAGCGTTTTTCAGTGCAGGAATCATTGAAAACACGCGTTTTTGTTCTGAAAATTTAAGATTAGTTTGAAAACCAACAAGATTATACATAGTGCCTGATGCATTTTCTCGTCTTAACTGCAGATTTGCCCACGGTCTGTGTGAAGTTCTGGGGTCAACAAGTCCAACCGGCTTCATAGGGCCAAAACGAATGGTGTCGTGACCTCTCTCTGCCATAAGCTCTATAGGCATACAGCCTTCATAAAGCTTTTTGTCTTTTTCAAAACTTTTAAGTTCAATTCTTTCGGCAGAAACAAGCTGCTCATAAAAAGCATCATATTGCTCTTTGTTCATTGGGCAATTTATGTAATCATCGCCGCCTCTGTCATATCTTGATGCACAAAAAGCACATTCCATATCGATACTGTCTGCAGAAACAATGGGCGCTGCTGCATCATAAAAATTAAGCAAACCACCGCAAAGTTCAGAAATATTGTTGGCCAACGCTGAGTCTGTAAGTGGACCTGTAGCAACTATAGCTAATATATAAGTGTCAAGTCTTTCAACAACCTCATTAACTATTTTGATGTTATCGTAGCTTTTAACAGCATCAGTAATATATTGGCTAAATATATCTCTGTCAACAGCCAGCGCACCACCGGCTGCAACAGCTGAAACATTTGCAGCATCCATAGTGACAGAGCCAAATCGGCGCATCTCTTCCTTAAGCAAGCCGGCAGATGACTCAATACGAGATGCCTTAAGAGAGTTTGAGCATACAAGCTCGGCAAACATATCGCTATGATGTGCAGCCGACTTCTTTATAGGCTTCATCTCGTATAATTCAACATCTATACCATGTTTCGCAAGTCTGATTGCAGCCTCACAGCCTGCAAGTCCTGCGCCGATAACTCTAACTGTCACAATTACTCCTCTGCTTTCTTGCGTGATTTACGCTCAGCCTTCTTTTCAAATCCGCAACCATCGTTAAGACACTTAATAATACCCCCACGAGCCTTAAACAAGGTCTTGTTGCAGTTGGGACAAAGCTCTGCAGTAGGCTCATCCCAAGTCATAAATTTGCACTCATTATTCTCACAGCCAAAATATTTGTAACCCTTTGCCGACTTCTTTTGAAGCATTTTTGAGTTACATTTGGGACATTGACCCTTTGTTTCAACTGTGATTGGTTTGGTATTCTTACATTCGGGATAACCAGGGCAAGCCAAGAATTTGCCAAAACGACCGGTTTTAATAACCATCTTACGGCCGCATTGGTCACAAATTACATCGGTTTCTTCTTCGGGAACTTTAATCTTAACACCTGTCATAGCCTCTTCAGCCGACTTAAGAGTCTTGCTGAACTTGCTATAAAAGGCCTCGATCATCTGTACCCATTTAAGCTTGCCTTCTTCAATGCTGTCAAGCTCTTTCTCCATATCAGCAGTGAACTTAATGTCAACTATGCTGTTAAAGTGCTGCTCCATCTGCTCGGTAACAATTTCACCAAGAGGAGTGGGAACAAGACTCTTCTTTTCCATCTTAACATATTCATGTGCAAGAATGGTGCTGATAATTGTAGCAAAGGTGCTGGGACGGCCGATATTCTTCTCTTCAAGCAATTTGATAAGGCTTGCTTCGGTATATCTTGCAGGAGGCTGTGTAAAGTGCTGATTAGGTTTAACATCAATCAGATCGAGTACATCGCCTTCTTTAATGTTAGGCAAAGACTTTTCGGATTCAGCCTCAGTATCGGTTGATTCTTCATAAACAGCAGTATATCCGTCGAACTTAACAGTATAACCAGAAGCCTTGAAGATATAGTCAGCGGCAGAAATATCAACATTAACCGTATTATGCACACAAGGTGCCATAAGACCTGCAATAAAGCGTGACCAAATAAGTTCATAAAGCTTATACTGCTCTTGTGTAAGGTCGCCTTTTACCTTTTCGGGGGTAAGGTCAGGCATAGTGGGACGAATTGCTTCGTGAGCATCCTGAGCCCCCGCTTTAGTTTTATAGAAAACAGGTTTTGCAGGCAAATACTCCTTACCAAACTTTGAAATTATATAATTCTCACCGACCTTACGTGCTTCGTCTGATATACGCAAAGAGTCGGTACGCATATAGGTAATAAGACCGGTAGCACCCAAGCCTGAAATCTCAACACCTTCATAAAGAGCTTGAGCAATTCTCATAGTACGCTTAGAAGTAAATCCAAGTTTTCTTGAGGCCTCTTGTTGTAAGGTTGAGGTGATAAAGGGCGGTGCAGGACGCTTGTTTCTTACACCTTTTTTAACAGATTTAGCAATAAAATCTGCTGATGATACTTCGCTAAGAATCTTGTTAGCTTGCTCGCTGGTTTTAATATCAAGCTTGCCATCATCAGTGCCATAGAATTTAGCGCTGAATTTAGCTGATTTAAGGCCCAAAGGAGCTAATACAGCATCCAAAGTCCAATATTCTTCAGGTACAAAATTACGAATTTCCTTTTCACGGTCAACGATAATCTTTACAGCAACCGATTGAACACGACCTGCAGAAAGGCCATGACGAATCTTCTTCCACAAGAAGGGACTGATTTTATAACCCACAAGGCGATCAAGCACACGACGAGCCTGCTGAGCATCAACAAGCTCCATATTAATTGAACGGGGTTTGCCGATTTCTTGCGAAACAGTATTTTTGGTGATTTCGTTAAATGTAACGCGGTTAGCTTCGTTTATATCAAGTGCAAGAATATTTGCAAGGTGCCAAGATATTGCTTCACCCTCACGGTCAGGGTCGGTTGCAAGCAATACGCCGTCACATTGAGCGGCCTGCTCCTTAAGCTTTTTGATAAGATCAGATTTGCCCTTAATGTTAATATATTGAGGTATAAAGCCGTTTTCAATATCTATACCAATCTTAGATTGGGGCAAATCGCGAATATGACCCATTGAAGCCATAACCTGATAGCCTGAGCCTAAATATTTTTGTATTGTTTTAGCTTTTGATGGTGACTCAACAATTACAAGTTTAGACATATTATCCTCCTATATTTAAAATATATCTACCGCCCGGTTGTGCGGTAACTATACCCATAATTTCCAATTCAGTAAGTGCTGCAATAGCCAAAGACGGATCAAGATTACAATTTGCAGAAATGACGTCAAAATACTCACTATCTGATTTTTTAAATTCATTAAGCAATATTTTTGCGCTGTCAGTCAATCCGTCTAAATCAATATCAACAACGCATTTCACATCATCGTCGTCCTGCTTCATCTCGGACTCAGTTATGGGAACTACATCGTTAATAGAATCAACAACTGATGGATCATCACAAGTTATCGTTTCCTTGGTGCCATCAAGGTTAAGCTTATGGGGATAAAAATCGTTATATTCACTCAGCACGTCATAAGGGGTAGTGATAGCAATGGCGCCATCCCTTATAAGACGATTAGACCCTGCATATAAAGGGTCGGAGATTTCGCCGGGAATAACAAATATATCTCTGCCCTGCTCCAAAGCGTGATCAACTGTAATCAGCGAACCACTGCTATGTGTGGCTTCTACTATAATTGTGCCTAAGCACAAGCCTGATATAATCCTGTTTCTGATTGGAAACGTGAACTTGCTTGCAGCAGCATTAGGCGGAAACTCACTGATTAACGCGCCATTTTGAGCAATATCCTCACGCAGCTGAGCATTGGCTGCAAGATAAGGATAGTTAAGGCCACAACCTAAAACAGCGTAGGTTTTGCCGCCTGCTCTTATTGCACCAATATGTGCTGATGCATCAATACCCTTTGCGCCGCCGCTGACAATAATAGCACCTGCTGCTGTAAGACGTGCTGACAGCTCACGGGCAATACTTTTGCCACGTTCACTGCATTTACGTGTACCAACCATTGCGATGACAACCTCGTTATCAATATCGGGCATTTCGCCATACACATAAAGAACTGCGGGTGGATTTGGAATTTGAGCCAAGCGTTTTGGATATTCTTTATCATTGGGAGTTATGATTTTGTAACCCTTTTCGTTGCAAATAGACATAACCTTTCTGCAATCATCAAGGGTAAGCTTTGAGAATTTATCCAACTCTTTTTTAGACAACAATCCGGTTTCTTTTAAATCCTCAAATCTGCATTCACAAAAATTACGAGCAGAACCAAATCTGTCAATTATCGGAAGTAGCTTACGACTGCCTACGCCGATAACGGACTGCATAAATATCCAATATACTGCGTTGCTGTTATAAATCACTCGGCGCTCAACTCCCACATAATTATTGATGCTGCGACAGCTGCATTAAAGGATTCTGCACGGCCTTTGATCTCAATTGTGATACAATTGTCGCACATAGAAATAAGCTCATCGGTCATACCGTTAGCTTCATTTCCTATAACAACTACATCGCCCGATTTAAAATCAAAGTTCTTAATTTCTACCGACTTGCCGCGCACAACAGATCCGATAAGGCGCATATTTTGCGTTTTACACTCGCAGTAAATGTCATCAGGCATGCTGAATTTATAGGTGGGCAGCCTTAATAAAGCGCCCATAGATGCACGTAAAGATTTCGGGTTGTATACGTCACAACAATTACCGATGAGAATAAGACCTGACAAACCCAATGCTTCTGCTGTTCGCGCAACGGCACCTAAATTTGACGGATCGTTAATATTCTCGCAAGCGATATATTTACCTTTACAATCGATCTTATTATGCTCAACAAGGCTGTCAAAAGCTATTACGCAAACAATACCCTGGGATGATTCAGTATCACTTATTTTGTTCATAACCTCAGCAGAAACACAATATCCGTTTTGAGATTTTGACAACAACAATTCAACATCTTCAGTATGCTTTTTATAGATCGATTCGGTAAAATACATCTCGCTTATCGCTATTCCGTTTTGTACTGAATCACGACACAAACGAAGCCCCTCAAGCACAAATGCACCCTGCTCCTTGCGAGCAGAGGCAGAACGATTCAAAAGGCAAACTCGTTTAATTTTATCGTTAGTTTTGCTTGTAATATGCTCAAAAAGCATAAATTTCAACCCACCAAACAGTCATTAGATTAGCAAAAACACGCCCGTATGCACGGGCGTGTAAGCATTATTTACCGAGAGCTTTTTTTGCAGTTTCAACCAAAGCGGCGAAGCCTGCAGCATCAGCAATAGCGATTTCAGAAAGCATCTTTCTGTTCATTTCAATACCGGCTTTGTTGAGGCCGTTCATAAAGGTAGAATAGTTGATACCGTTGAGCTTGCAAGCAGCAGAAATACGGGTGATCCACAAACGACGGAAATCACGCTTCTTGTGCTTACGGCCGATATATGCATACTGGCCGCTCTTCATAACTGCTTCTTTAGCAGTGCGGAACAACTTAGACTTAGCACCAAAGTAACCCTTGGCAAGCTTCAAAACCTTTTTTCTTCTCTTGCGCGTCATCATAGCGCCTTTAACATGAGCCATTTTTCTTTACCTCCGAAAAATTGAGTGATAGTTGATGTAGTCAACTTGTGTTTACTTGTAGGGAATCAGACGCTTGACTTGTGCAACGTTGGTGCAATCAGCCATAGCAGCTTTGCGAAGATTTCTCTTGCGCTTGGTTGTCTTCTTGTTAAGAATGTGTGACTTGTAAGCATGTGCACGCTTTACTTTACCGGTTTTGGTAAGATTAAAACGCTTTTTTGCACCACTGTGTGTTTTGATCTTAGGCATTATATTTTCCTCCTTAGAATTGTAAACTGTTTATTTTGCAGACTTGGCAGCGAGGAACATTAACATGTTTCTGCCTTCAAGTTTTGCCGGCTTTTCAACGGAAGCAAACTCTTCGCAGTAATCAGCAAATCTGTTCATAATGTCCAGGCCTAATTCAGGATGGCCCATTTCGCGACCTCTGAATCGGATTGAAACCTTTACACGATTGCCGTCTTTAAGAAATTTGATTGCGTGACCGCCCTTAGTCTCAAAGTCGTGAGTATCGATATTGAGAGAAAGTCGAATTTCTTTGATTTCAACAACTTTTTGATTTTTACGAGCTTCTTTCTCGCGTTTGTTCTGCTCGTAAACATACTTGGAATAATCCATTACTTTGCACACAGGCGGAACAGCCTGAGGAGCAATCATAACGAGATCAAGATCTTCACTGTAAGCAAGCTTAAGTGCATCTTCAGAAGATACAATGCCAAGCTGTGAACCGTCTTTGCCTATGAGACGGACTTCTGCTGCGGTGATTTCGTCGTTGATAGGCATCTTCTTGTTACTGCTAATTGTGGAAGCACCTCCAAAAAAATATTAAAGCGTGGACAGAATACACCCATCCACGCAAAATAACACAAACATTAAAATTCTGTGATATTTACCCGTGCGCCGTTGCACACAAGGTGAGAATTGGTGAACCCATCTGCTTTATTGTCGTGACAATTATAACACGAAATAACCATTTGTCAAGTGTTTTTTTAAAATTAGAGCAAAACATCTTGAGAATATTGTATTCGATATTTGAAGGGAGTTGCTCCCACCTTCTTCTTAAACACAGTTATGAAATATGATGGACTGTCAAATCCGCAAAGTTCCGATATTTCATTCACTGTTAACGTTGTAGTAACCAGCAAGTCTGCAGCAGATTTTATCCTAAACTCATTAAGATATGAAATGGGAGCAATACCAATCTTGTTTTTAAACAATCTATGCATATAATTAGGATGCAAATTAACACTTTCTGCTATATCTGCCAATGACAACTTTTCAGAAAAATTCTGTTCGATAAATTCTTTAGCATTTGCCACAATATCCTGTTTTTTATAATTACAATTATAATTGTAGGAATCATTCAAAAAAATATCAATCAATTTCAGCAACAATAAGTATGTTTTGAAGTAATGTTTTTTATCGTTATTTACATAGTTTTTTATGATATCTCGGTATATACCAACACATTGATTGTAATTGCCGCAGACGAATTTGTTTGACAGTTTATTTAAAGCTCCTTCTCCATTGCCCTCAACAGTAAAATAAACCACGTATGCATCTTTATATCGTTTACTGTAAACCTCTTGTCCGGGCTTTAGAAATCTAACCGTTCCTTTAGTGATTTCATACTTTATTCCATCAACCACAAAATATCCACCGTTATCGGTAAAAAGAAGCGCCTCATAGCACTCAGCAATACGCGGTTTTGTCAAATTTGTGGTAATGTTAAATGATGTCATATTTTCGCTTATAAGCATTGTTGCTCTTTTTATTGACAAATTTAAAGTCAAACTGTACATAATACTCTCCAAGGTTAATTTTCTTATATTTTTAGTTAATATATTTTATTGTTTCAGTTAATATTTTACAATATAATCGAGTTATAGTCAATAAGAGAGGACTGTTAATTTTGAAATTCAACGACAGAGAAGAAATTATAGCTTTAACTCCTTTATGGAAAGGCGAAAGATTGCCCGACGGCAGACCGAAAGTAGATGATAAATATCTTGATGCGTTGCAAGGTATGACCCTTGAAGAGGTATGGAAACCCATCTTTGTATTGGGCTATGAAAATCAGTTTGTCGGTGGCGGTGAAAATCCAATGTATGCCCTGCATGACGACGGCCGCAAGCTTATCGGTCGTGCTGTAACCTGCAGTTTCTGCCCTACCCGTCCTGATTTGCACGACATTATGTTTGCTAAAGGCGCAGAAGAAGGTCGCAAAGGCAACTATAACCAATGGGTTATCGATTCATTGGTTGAACGCGATGTAGTAGTTGCCGATATGTATGATAAAATCTATAAAGGCACCTTTTTAGGCGGCAATCTTACCACAGCTATCAAAACAAGAACAAAAAATGGTGGCGCAGTAATTTGGGGCGGCATTCGTGACGTTGAGCAAATGAAAAAGGTTGAAGATGTACAGGTTTATTATAGAGGCATCGACCCTACTCCCATACGCGAATTTATAATGACAGATTTCAATTCAATCACCAATTTTGGCGGTGCGGTTTGCTTGCCCGGTGACGTTGTATTTGGTGCAGGCGGCGGCGTTTTGTTTATTCCGAGCCATCTGGTCGCAGAAGTTGTTGAGGGCGCTGCAAAGACACACGTTAAGGATGATTTTGGCTTTGAAATGATATCTCAAAATAAATTTACAACTGCACAAATTGATCGAAACACCTGGACAGAAGAAATGCTTGATATGCTGCTTGAGTGGATTAAGACCGATCCACGCGGAGAAGAGTATCGGGATCTTGACTGGTCAAAAGAATATGACCTTGCTCGAAATGGAGACCCAAACGATACTCAAACAGCATTATAATCAGGCAAATAAGTGTGTTAATTCGTACATATTTTAGCAAAAAGATATTGACATATTAGCAAAGCTAAAATATAATTAAATATCGTCACAGATAAGGTGCTGCGATGATTGTCGCGGCACTTTTTATTTTTAAATGCAAAATTAAGGTGGTTAAAACAGTGGTTAATGTTCCCGAAATATTCAGCAGTCTTGTTTTTAACGAAACAGTTATGGAGGACAAGCTGCCCAAAGAAACCTACAAGGTTGTTAAAAAAACAATTGAACAAGGTATACCTCTTGACCCCAGCGCAGCTGCAGTAGTTGCCAACGCAATGAAGGACTGGGCTATATCAAAAGGTGCGACCCATTATACCCATTGGTTCCAACCTCTCACCGGTATAACTGCCGAAAAGCACGACAGCTTTATTACGCCTGTAAACAACGGTGTAATCATGGATTTAACGGGCAAAGAGCTCATCAAGGGTGAGCCCGATGCATCAAGTTTCCCATCGGGCGGTCTGCGAGCCACCTTTGAAGCTCGCGGATATACTGCATGGGATCCTACATCTTTTGCATTTATTAAGGACGGTGTGCTTTGCATCCCAACCGCTTTCTGTTCATATGGTGGTGAAGCGCTCGATAAAAAGACTCCTCTTCTCCGTTCAATGGATGCACTTAACACCCAAGCATTGCGTGTGCTCAAGCTTTTTGGTAATACAAATGTTACCAGAGTTATCGCAACTGTTGGTCCCGAGCAAGAATATTTTCTTATAGATAAAAAACTGTTTGATAAGAGAAAAGACCTTATATTCACAGGCCGCACTCTATTTGGCGCCAATCCTCCCAAAGGACAGGAACTTGAAGATCACTACTTTGGTGCAATCAAGCCTCGCGTAGCCGCTTTTATGTCCGAACTGGACGAAGAACTGTGGAAGCTTGGAATCTATGCAAAGACCAAGCACAACGAGGCTGCTCCCGCACAGCATGAGCTGGCCCCCATATTCACATCAATGAACATTGCAACCGACCATAATCAGTTGACAATGGAAACTATGAAGAAGGTAGCTCAGCGCCACGGACTTGTTTGCCTGCTTCACGAAAAGCCCTTTGAAGGCGTTAACGGCAGCGGTAAGCATAACAATTGGTCACTTTCTACCGATAGCGGTAAAAACCTTTTAGATCCCGGCAAAACCCCTTCTGAAAACGCACAATTCTTGCTTTTCCTTTCTGCTGTAATTAAAGCAGTTGACGAATATGCACCCCTTATGCGTTGCTCCATTGCCAGTGCAGGCAACGACCACCGCTTGGGCGCTAACGAGGCACCGCCTGCAATCGTTTCTATGTTCCTCGGCGACGAGTTAACAGAGATTCTTGATTGCATTGTTAACGATGTTCATTTTGAAGCACACAAGGCGTCAAAAATGAAGTTGGGCCTTGATATAATTCCCGCATTTCCCAAGGATAACACCGACAGAAACCGCACCTCACCTTTTGCTTTCACAGGTAATAAGTTTGAATTCAGGATGCTTGGCTCTGCCGCATCAATTGCAGACACAAATACTGTCATAAACACAATCGTTGCCGAGATACTCAGACAGTTTGCAGATGAGCTTGAAGGCGCTGAAGACTTTAATACTGCGCTCAACAATCTCATTAAAAAGACTGTTAAAGAACATAATAAGGTTATTTTTAACGGCGATGGATACTCTGCTGAATGGAAGGCCGAAGCAGTGCGCAGAGGCTTGCCCAATCTTCGTACCACCGTCGATTGCTTACCCTATATGGTTGAGCCTGAATATGTCAAGGTGTTTGAAGCACACAAGGTATTTACCGAAACCGAGCTTAAATCAAGGCTTGATATTGAACTTGAAACCTACTCAAAGGTAATCAATATTGAAGCTCTTACCTCAATCAGTATGATCAGAAAAGAAATTATCCCTGCAGTTATTGAGTATGTTAAGGATATTTCTACCGCAGCAGCCAATAAGGTTGCTATCAGCAGCGATTTGAACTGCGACTTTGAAAAAGAATTGATTGATAGATTGAGCAAGCTTATGAGCGATCTTTACAGCAAGTGCGATCAGCTTGATGAGGCAGAGCAAAAGGCCGCTTCGTGTGCAAGCCACTATGAAAAGGCATTGATGTTTAAGGATAACGTTATTCCCGCAATGAATGAGTGCAGAAAAACCGCAGACGAGCTGGAAACAATAGTAGGAAAAAAATATTGGCCCTTCCCCACTTACAGCGATCTTTTATTCAGAGTATAATTATGGTGGTATCTAAAATGAACAAGATAGGATTTGACAACGAAAAATACCTAAACCTGCAGTCACGACATATTCAAGAACGAATCAACAAATTCGACGGTAAACTATATCTTGAGCTTGGCGGAAAACTCTTTGACGATTATCATGCATCACGCGTATTGCCCGGTTTTCAGCCTGACAGCAAAATTAAGATGCTTTTACAGCTAAAAGAATATGCCGAGATTGTTATTGTAATTAATGCTTGCGATATTGAGAAAAACAAAATTAGAAGCGACCTTGGAATTTCTTATGATGTTGATGTTTTGCGCCTTATAGATGCCTTCAGAGGTATGGGGCTTTTCGTAAGCAGTGTTGTAATGACTCAATATGCCGGTCAATTTGCAGCTGATGTTTTCAAGAAAAAACTCACTAACCTTGGTATTAAAGTGTATTCTCACTACCCCATTGTTGGTTATCCCAACAATATTCCTTTGATTGTAAGTGAGGATGGCTATGGCAGAAATGAATATATCGAAACCTCCAAGCCTCTTGTAATTGTAACCGCTCCCGGCCCCGGCAGTGGCAAGCTTGCAACCTGTCTTTCACAGCTGTATCACGAGCATATGCGCGGTGTTACTGCAGGCTATGCAAAATTCGAAACATTCCCCATTTGGAATCTGCCATTGAAGCACCCTGTAAACCTTGCATATGAGGCTGCAACAGCAGACTTAAACGATCTTAATATGATCGACCCATTCCACCTTGAAGCATACGGAGAAACTACAGTAAACTACAACCGAGATGTTGAAGCCTTCCCCTTGCTCAAGGCAATGCTTGAACGCATTCTCGGCAAGAGCCCCTATAAATCCCCCACAGATATGGGTGTAAATATGGTTGGCAATTGTATTTTTGATGACGAAGCTGTTTGCAAGGCTGCAAATGACGAAATCATAAGAAGATTTTACAAAATCAGCTGCGACAAGGTACTTGGAACTGTAAGCGAAAGCGCAGTAACAAAGGTTAAATCCATAATGCAACAGTCAGGTCTGTATGTGTCAGACCGCAAGGTTGTTAAGCCTGCGCTGGATAAAGCTGAATCAGCCGGTGCACACGCTGTAGCAATTGAGCTTGATGACGGCACTATAGTAACAGGAAAGAGTACTTCGTTGCTTGGCTCTGTATCTGCTGCCCTGCTTAACGCTATGAAAACAATGGCCGGCATCGATGACGAGGTTCCGCTTATTGCTCAGACCTTTATTGAGCCTATTGTAAAACTTAAAAGGGATACGTTCAGATCATACACATCTCATCTTAATTCCAACGAAATGCTCATAGCTTTGTCAAGCAGTGCATCTGTAAATCCTCAAGCAGAAAAGGCTCTGTCACAGATTTATCGCTTACGCGGTATGGAATTACACTCATCGGTTATGCTTTGTGCAGAAGATGAAAAAGTTCTAAAGAAGCTTGGTGTTAATTACACCTGTGAGCCAATAAGAAGAGATAATAATTTGTTCTAACAAAAAAACAGAAGGTAAAGTTTTACCTTCTGTTTTTTAATATGTTATTAATTCTACTGTGTAACAACGAATAATATTTAGCCATAATACCGTTAAAGGCAAAATCGTACAGTAAAAACACAAGATTAGCAAGTATCAAAACAACAGCATTTGTGTATTTACCAAGCAAGTCAATCTCTTCAAGGGGAATAAATCCAAGATAATCAAGCAACAAATATGTTGACACAACAGAAAAGTTAAATATAACCGATTTTATGATTATACTAAAAATCTTGTTTAACTTATCAAGCCAAACCTTTATAATCGGATAATATCCCAAAAAGATTACAAATGTTATAGCACACTCATTGCTGCCCAACAGTAGTCCAAGCAATGATATAACAGCATAGGCTGCTATTGCCCATTTTTTGCCACACTCAACAACAATTATCCCGATTACAATACCGCATAAAGCGCTGATAGCATAATCGGTGATTGATATAACTCTGCAAAGCATCATCAATACAACGCAAAGAGCTGACAAAACAGCGCAAAAAGAAATGTTTGCAGTTAATCTCTTCTTAACAGCAGGCAATACAATCCCCACCCATACATTCGCAACAGGAATCGGCGCACCAAAGGCCCATACACAAATCACAAGTATCACATCCACCTGTGCCTGATGAGCGATAAGGGTTGCCTCCCCTACGAGAATATTGAATTTGATTTAATGCAGCGCGGTATTCACTGTTTGATGGGTCCATTCTGCAAGCGGTAGCAAAGTTAGTATATGCGTTTTCAAACCAACCGCGTTTATATTGAACACTACCGTTTAAGAAATACCACTCTGCATCACGCTCGTTGATTTCTACAGTGTCAAGCATAATTTGAGCATCATCTAATCTATTCTGACTAATAACCGTTCTGATGTCAGAAAATCTTGTGCTCTTATAAGAGGAATATCCGCCACTACTTGAACCGTTACGACGCATATCCATAATTTTATCGTACGCCTCGTTAATTTCTTTCATCTTCTCTTCAGCGATATCTGCCAAAGGATTATTAACATAATTATCAGGATGATATTTGCGTGCTAAATTGCGATAGGCAGTTTTGATTTCATCTTCAGTAGCATTTCTGCCAACACCCAAAACCTCATATGGATCTTTCATGTTTATTCTCCTTTAAATTAGATATTCGTTTAATCTCGGTCGGCATACCAAGATAAAATATGTTGCGGATTGTGTTTGTAAACAAGCCTTCATCAAGCAAATCAAATGCAATGCCGGCCTCATTTGAGCAAACGTTAAGATTAGACTCGACCGTATCCTTATCCAAACCAATTATAGCATTGAAATCGCCCTGTTTTTCATCATCCTCAAGGTCGTCAAATGCATCTGCCAAATAAACCCATTTGCCAACACAATATCCGATTCTGTACATTATTCGCTTTAAATCTTTATCAACAGACAAAGCGCAAATTTTACCTAAAGCATCAGCCGAAGGCTCTGCAAAAGCATCAATGCTGCTGCCATTTAATTCAGCATCAATCTGAGTTTTATCCATCTCTCTTATTATTTCATCAATCTCAGAATAAGTCAAGGATGCTTTTTTATATTTTTTCTTAAAAACAGCGCGCAGTATGCGGGATGGTATGGATTTAATGAATGATTTATCTCTTATATCATCAACAAATTTATAATACAGCATAATAACACTTGCTGCACTTACAAAATCATAAACAGAATCCACATTATCATTGCAATCAACATACGTGCACTTTTTAAAAGGATTATAAACACACTTACCTTTAGAAAAGCAAGGCTTGATTTTATGTGCATTTAGCAAAAGCATTGCAAGAAAAGCAAAATCATAGCTTAAAGTCATTCTGACAGTGTGTCCATAACATTTGCCCAGTTTTTTACACAAAGTGCAATAAACCGCCTTATATTGCTCATATTCTCTAATTTTTAACTCAGGCTTATGAATCTTAACATAACCAAACATCACTTTTGCAATACCTTTCTAAGATATTTTCCTGTATATGATTCTTCACAATTAGCGACATCTTCAGGTTTGCCTTGAGCCACGATCATGCCACCGCCGTTACCGCCTTCAGGACCCAAATCAATAATATGGTCTGCAATTTTTACTACATCAAGATTGTGCTCAATAACCAAAACAGTGTTACCGGCATCAACCAAACGATTAAGCACTTCGGTTAACCTATGAACGTCTGCAGCATGCAAACCTGTTGTAGGCTCGTCAAGAACATAAATAGTAGATCCGGTTGAGCGCTTTGAAAGCTCTGTTGCAAGCTTTACACGCTGTGCTTCACCGCCTGACAAGGTTGTAGCAGGCTGACCAAGCTTTACGTAACCTAAGCCAACCTCATACAATGTTTTAATCTTACTATAGATTTTGGGCACATTTTCAAAAAATGACATCGCATCCTCAACGGTCATTTCAAGCACATCATATATACTCTTGCCCTTGTATTTGATTTCAAGCGTTTCACGATTATATCTGTGACCCGAGCAAACCTCACAAGGCACGTAAATATCGGGTAAGAAATGCATTTCTATCTTGATTATACCATCGCCCTGGCAAGCCTCACAACGACCTCCCTTAACATTAAAAGAGAATCTTCCGCTGTTATAGCCGCGCATTTTTGCATCCTTGGTTTGAGCAAACAACTCTCTGATATCAGTAAACACGCCTGTATAAGTTGCGGGATTTGAACGGGGAGTTCTTCCAATAGGACTTTGATCGATATTAATGATTTTATCAAGAGCACTTAAACCCTTGACATCTTTATGAGATCCATATTTATTTTTAGCGCCGTTCAATTCATTGGCAAGCCTTTTATATAAAATCTCATTGACAAGCGAAGATTTACCTGATCCTGATACACCTGTTACTGCAACAAAAGTTCCAAGTGGAATGTCAACGTCAATATTCTTCAAATTGTTATGCGTACAACCGCATAAGGTCAGCTTATTTCCGTTGCCTTTGCGTCTTTTCGCCGGAACAGGAATAAACCTTCTACCGGACAAATAATCGCCTGTAAGAGAATTTTCGCATGCAATAATGTCGTCAACGCTGCCGGAACACAGTACATTACCACCACGAACACCTGCTCCGGGACCGATATCAACCACAAAATCAGCAGCTCGCATTGTATCCTCATCGTGCTCAACAACGATAACTGTATTTCCAACATCGCGTAAATACTTAAGGGTATCAATAAGTCTGTCATTATCTCGTTGATGTAATCCAATGCTGGGCTCGTCAAGGATATACATAACACCCATCAGTGAAGAACCGATTTGAGTAGCCAATCGTATTCTTTGACTCTCACCACCCGAAAGTGTTGAAGACGAACGTGATAACGACAAATAGTCAAGACCGACATTTTTCAAAAAGCCAAGTCGAGCTTTGATTTCTTTGATAATGCCTTTAGAAATCATTTGCTCACGCTCGTTAAGTTTAAGCGATTCAACAAAATCAAGCAGCTGCACGACACTCATTCTTGCAACTGTATCAATGTTTTCACCACCAACGGTAACTGCCAATGAAACGGGATTTAATCGGGCGCCTCGACAATCCTGACAGTCGCATACGCTCATATATTCTTCAAGCTCATTTCTTGAATACTCGCTGGTAGTTTCTTTATATCTACGCTCAAGGTTATTCACAACGCCTTCAAAATCAGTCATAAGACGTGTACCACCTGCAGCCAAAGACCTCTGTACTGCAAACTTTTCACCGTTAGTGCCATAAAGAATAGCTCTTTTGCCTTCATCCGGAATATTCTTAAAAGGTGTAGACATTTTAAAACCAAATTTCTTTGCAAGTCCGTTGTAATACATATTTGCAATTGAATTATGGTTATCCATACTATTCCATCCGCTTGCACGAATAGCGCCCTGCTCCAAAGACAAATTATCATCACTGATAATAAGTGCGGGGTCAACCGACATAACAACGCCAAGACCCGAACATTTTGAACAGGCACCGTAAGGGTTATTAAATGAAAACATACGAGGAGATAATTCCTCAACACTTATGTCGTGCTCGGGGCAAGAATAGTTTTGAGAAAACAAAATATCATCGTCACCAATAATGCTGACAATGAGCAATCCACCAGACAATGCAAGTGCTGTTTCGGCAGAATCGGTTAATCTCGACTCTATTCCCTGCTTAATAACAAGACGGTCAACAACGGCTTCGATATTATGCTTTTTATTCTTATCAAGCTCGATTTTTTCAGACAAATCGAACATACTTCCATCAATTCTAACACGGGCATATCCGCTACGTTTAAGCTGTTCTAAATCTTTAGTATATTCGCCTTTTCTGCCTCTAACAATAGGCGCAAGCAGCATAATTTTGCTGCCATCAGGCAACGCAGCAATTCTATCAACGATTTGGTCTACCGTTTGTTGAACAATCTCTCTGTTACATATAGGGCAATGCGGAATACCGATTCTTGCATAAAGCAGGCGCAAATAATCGTGAATTTCAGTAACAGTACCAACAGTCGAGCGAGGATTTTTGGAGGTTGTCTTTTGGTCAATAGAAATTGCAGGCGACAAGCCGTCAATGCTATCAACATCGGGCTTGTCCATTTGACCTAAGAACTGTCTTGCGTAGCTTGACAAAGATTCAACGTATCTTCTTTGCCCCTCGGCATACAAGGTATCAAACGCAAGAGATGATTTGCCCGATCCGGACAGACCTGTGAAAACAACCAATTTATCTCTGGGTATTTCTAAATTAACGCTTTTTAAGTTGTGAACTCGTGCGTTCTTAATAACAATTTTGTCTATAGGCATAAATCACACCTCGTCGCGTAACGCTTTAATCCTTTCTCTCAAATATGCTGCATGCTCGAATTCAAGCAACTTTGCGGCATTTTTCATTTCAATAGTGAGCTGCTCAATAAGATCCACTCTTTCCTTCTTGCTCAGCTTTTTAGTTGATTTAGATGATTTTTTATCCTTAGGAGTAAGTTCAATAATGTCCCTTACCTCTTTAACGATAGTTTTTGGAACAATGCCGTGCTCTTTGTTGTAATTCATTTGAATTGCGCGACGACGCTCAGTTTCGCGAATTGCTCTTTCCATCGAATCGGTGACACTGTCAGCATACATTATAACAACGCCGTTTGCATTTCTTGCAGCTCGACCTATGGTTTGAATAAGCGAGGTTTCACTTCTTAAGAAACCCTCTTTATCTGCATCTAAAATAGCAACTAAAGATACCTCGGGTAAATCCAAGCCTTCGCGAAGAAGGTTGATACCAACAAGAACATCAAAATCACCATTTCGCAAATCGCGCAAAATTTCCATACGCTCAATGGTATCTATATCGTGGTGCATATATCTAACCTTAATGTCGCGATTTGACAAATAATCAGTCAAATCCTCTGCCATTTTCTTGGTCAGAGTAGTAACAAGCACGCGCTCTTTTTTATTAACTCTTAAATTAATTTCAGATAGCAAGTCATCAATTTGACCTTCAGTTGAGCGAACTGATATTTCAGGATCAACTAAACCTGTAGGTCTTATAACCTGCTCAACAGGTTTATCACAATGCTCAAGCTCAAAAACCCCGGGAGTTGCACTTACAAACACCGATTGATTGAGTTTTGAATAAAACTCATCAAAATTAAGAGGCCTGTTATCATATGCAGAGGGCAATCTGAATCCATACTCAATAAGGGATGTTTTTCTTGCTCTGTCGCCGCCATACATACCTCTTACCTGAGGTAAGGTTACATGAGATTCGTCCACTATAAGCAAGAAATCATCAGGGAAATAATCCAACAATGTAAACGGCACACTACCCGGTGCACGCCTTGACAATACGCGAGAATAGTTCTCGACGCCCTTACAGGTGCCGATTTCACGCAGCATTTCCATATCGTATTCAGTGCGCTGTCGAATGCGCTGCGCTTCAATCAACTTGCCGTTTTCTTCAAAATAATTAACGCGGGACTCCATTTCATCCTTAATTTCAGCAAGTGCTTCATCCATCTTTTCTCCCGTTACAATATAATGAGATGCAGGATAAATTCCAATATGAGCAAGCACTTCTTTGATAGCACCTGTGAGCGGATCAATAGATAAAATGCGCTCTATTTCATCATCAAAAAATTCGATTCTGATTGCAGTATCGTTGTAGTATGCAGGAAACACCTCAACAACGTCACCACGCACACGAAACTTGTTGCGCACAAAGTTCATATCGTTGCGCTCATACTGCAGATCAATAAGTTTGAGCAACAATTCATCACGCTGCTTAATCATGCCGGGGCGCAACGAAATAACCATATTGCGATAGTCAATAGGGTTGCCGAGAGAATAAATTGAAGACACACTTGCAACAATTATAACGTCATCACGCTCTGACAAAGCGCAAGTTGCTGAATGACGCAATTTATCTATTTCGTCATTTATTGCGGAGTCCTTTTCTATATAAGTGTCAGTTCCGGGAATATAAGCCTCGGGCTGATAATAATCGTAGTAGGAAACAAAATATTCCACCGCATTTTCGGGAAAGAATTCTTTAAATTCCGAACACAACTGTGCGGCAAGGGTTTTATTGTGAGCGAGAACGAGAGTCGGTTTATTTACGTTTGCAATAACATTAGCCATAGTAAAGGTTTTACCTGAGCCTGTAACACCGAGCAAGACCTGCTCTTTTACACCGTTTTTAAGCCCTTCTGTCAATTTTTCAATGGCTTGTGGTTGGTCTCCGGTAGGACTATAATTTGAATGTAAAATGAACTTGTCCGGCATGTTCTCACTCCTCTCTTTTTTGATTATTTTCTGCCATTTTCTTATCTTAAATTCACTTAAAATTTCCTCAAAAAGCTGGCGAATAGTATATTACACGAATTTAGATCACAAATTTGTAATCGTAAGTGGTTACAAAATATTCAGTCAAGTAGTTAAAACACAAAAATTAACCCATTACTATATATTCAAAGGGAATTTCGATAAATTCCACTTCTGATGCACTTTGCCAATTAGCACAAGTTTCAGCATCGAAAATAAAGGTGACAGTTTTTTCACTTGTTTCATCAGGTGTAAGTTCTAAATTATTTAAGTAAAAAGAAGTTTTCTTTGCAATCGCTGCTTCTTGAAAGGCTACCGTAACAATAATCTCCTTATAGACTATATTATCTCTATTCAAATTCAAATCAATAACTTTCTCTTCCCAATCATAAAAGCAAAAAGCATTTAATGCCGGACCGGTTCCAATTGCAACTGTATCGATATAATCTATGATTTCATCATCAAAATGGCCTCCACAACGAGCCGAATAACGTCGTTCATCATACAAAATATGATATCGATCGTCATTCATTCCATCAAAATTAAAGTCTTTGATAGCAATAAAGTGGAATATTCCGCCCTCATCGACTAATGAATATAACGCTCCGTCTTTTTTTAGCGTATTGTAATTAAATTGATAGCATATAATAGGCATAATAATAGCAGCTGCTAATAACGAAATAATACTTACGCGTTTTCTATATACTATCTTTAAAATTATTGCCGCAACAATAGAAATAACCGACAATATAAAGTATAAAAAAATCACGCCGGAACTTGGGGGTAACCAACCGCCAGCCGATTTGTCGGCATACGCTATATCATAATTAAATAAAAAGACAACTCCGCAAATTAAAATAATAGCAAGTGAAAATATTAAAAGCACTTTCCAAATAGTATTTTTATTATTTTGTTCTGTGATAATATTGTTTTCGTCCATTGTTGCACCTCCAATAATTTAAAGAGCTATTTTTATTTTTCCCATTACACGAATATAGGTCACAAATCTATTTCGTTTATATAGTATTATTACGTGTTATCCTATGTTAAAAAGCCCCTAAAAGCGGCATTTTGTAACGGTTTTCGGTGTAAATCTTGTGTTAGGATGCAAAATATTCCACCGCATTTTCGGGGAAGAATTCTTTAAATTCCGAACACAACTGTGCGGCAAGGGTTTTATTGTGAGCGAGAACGAGAGTCGGTTTATTTACGTTTGCAATAACATTAGCCATAGTAAAGGTTTTACCACTGCCTGTAACACCCAGCAGAACCTGCTCTTTTACACCGTTTTTTATGCCGTCAGTCAGTTTTTCAAT
>JAZNIT010000033.1:0-40847 GCA_045577615.1 Acutalibacteraceae bacterium | reverse complement strand
CTGTAACAGGATCAGCAAAAACTTCATACAAACTTTCATATGATCCTGCAACAAAGACCATTACACTTTTTTGGGAAGCCAAATCAGGCACCGACACTGTACAGTACGTTGATGAAGCAAATGCAGTTGATGTAACAGATGTAGAAGTTGGTTTCTTTGCCAATTCCACTTGGAGCGTTATTGAGTTCGTTAGAGCTGCAAAGCTTGTTGGTGCAACCTGCACCGAGCACGTTTATGACGACGCAAACGATACCGATTGCAACAACTGCGGTGCTGTTCGTCAACCGGGCGGTGAGGGTGAAGAAGCTGTTGTTAAGGGTGAAACCCTTACCAAGTGGGAGCCTGAATCCTTTGTTGAAGAGGATTGGATGGATAGCGACGGCAAGTTCGTCGATGGCAAGTTCCTCATCGTTTCCGGTAACGTCACCAAGACTGTTTGGACTGAAAAGAACTATGACCTCTCAAGCGGCTTCAAGTTCAAGGGCAAGCTCTATATGAAGAACCACTACAGCAACTACTATGGTGAGTGGTGCTCAGCTTACTTCGGCAATGAAGATGCAAACCTCGAGCTCCGCATCCGCAACGACGATACCACTCCCACCGATGATAGGGATAAGGATAACACCTACACTGCATACTTGCTCTACAAGGGCGAAACTCTTGCTTCTTCAGACCTCGTAACTCTCCCCGACGGTGAGTATGAGCTCTCTTACAAGGATGGCAAGGTTTCTGTAAACCTTGGCGGCACTGCTATTAAGTGGACCCTCGAAGGCACCGAGACCGTCACTACTTCTGTCGACGTAGCAGACGCTGATCTCGTTAACGCCAAGCTCGGTCTTAGACTTACCGGTAACTACTGCCCCAACGGCAGAAAGTGGTCAGCAATTTCACTTGAATCTCTTGCAAGTAGTAACGGCGCTGTATCTACCGGTGACGCAAGAAACATTGTATTCCCCGCAGCTGTAATGCTCATTAGCGCAGTTGCTGTTGCATTCGTTTCTATGAGAAAGAAGTCTCTCGCTTAATTTCTAAACAATTAAAATCCCATAGTCCTTGTGACTATGGGATTTTTTTTGCAAATAACCCTTTTCAGCTATTGACATTTTAAAAAAAGTATGGTATTATTACTACAAATTATAAATGGAGGTATAGCCTAATGAAAAAGATTATTTCTGTTATAGCTATCGTTCTTATTGCAGCTCTCTGCTTGCCTGTTTTTGCAATGGCCGCAAACAGCCCTGTTGCTCCTTCTGTTTACAAGAGCGAGGTTTCTTCAAACAATCCTAACGCCGGTTCTGTAAACAAGGTTGACAAGGGCAACAACGTTTATGAGCTTTCTGCATCTGCAGCCGATGGCAACAAGTTTGTTGAATGGAAGATTACTGGCGATTATGTTGTTAAGCAAGGTACCGCAAAAGACAAAGTACTTGTTATCGAGTTAAAGAGCGACATTAAAGTAGTTGCTTATTTCAACGCTATCGATAGCGAAGGCAATAAAGAGCCCACTTCACCCCCTTCCGGTGATAGTGTTGCATATTTGATCGTTGTTGCTTGCTTTGCAGCACTCGCAGGTGCAGGCTTCGCTTTCAAAAAGGTTCGCGCCTAATTGGTAATTGAATTTATTTGAACTAAAGTCCTACCTTACCTGCTTGCAGATAAGGTAGGATTTATATCTATTATAACAAAAAGGGGGCACAGGTATGAACGAAAACAAAACCAAACGTAAGGGCTGGCTTATTGTCGCCATTGCGCTTTTGCTCGTGTTCTTCATATCTTTGGGTGCCACTCTGTGGTATTTTTTTGGCGGTGATGGCATTGATCAAGATGCCTTTAAAAATCCATCTTCAACCCCTGATCAAAGCAACACCTCAAGCGAAATTATTTATGTTGATAACCCTATTGATTTTGCCACCCTTAAGGCGCAAAACCCCGACGTTTGCGGTTGGATAACCGTACCCAACACCAACATTGACTATCCCATTTTGCAAAGCCAACCTAGCGAGGATAATGACTATTACCTCACCCATAACTTAGATCGCAAATACAGCGTTGCCGGTTCAATTTACATACAGCGCAATAACAGCAATCAGTTCACCGACCGCAACACTGTTATTTACGGCCACAATATGAAAAACAAAACCATGTTCAGAACTCTTCACAATTTCCGAGACCCCGAGTTTTTTGAGCAAAACGAGTTTTTCACAATCTACACACCGGGCCATATAAAAACCTACCGAATTTTTTCTGCCTACCGCTACGACAACCGTCATATACTCAATTCCTTCGACTTTACCGACAAAGCGGTTTTCGCAGAATATCTTGAATTTGCAACCAATCCTGTCAGCCTTATAAAAAATGTGCGTGAGGGAGTCAAGGTCACAGCTGATGATCAGATAGTAACTCTCAGCACCTGCATAAGTGACAAGCGCTACCGTTATTTGGTGCAAGGAGTATTGATAAAGGATGAACTCACAAAATAACCCTGAAATTCAAGAGCAGCCAAAGAAAAAGCCTCTTGACTTTCTATATAACCGTAAGTGGAAAAAGGCTGTTATCATCGCTCTTGCCATATTGCTATGCCTCGCACTGATTGTCGCGGGCACATTTGGCTTTATGTGGATTTCTGGCCGTAATGCCCTTCTCGACCAAGGAAATCAGTCAATGACAGCCCCCAGCGAGATAGAGGTAGATATTGATGACGATGGCGTTGTGCGCTATAACGGCAAACGCTACGCCTTTAACGAAAATATGACCTCTGTCATGATAATCGGTGTTGACGATGAGGAGCGCACATCCAAGGCAAACGGCCAGGCCGACGCCCTTTATCTGATGGCAGTAGATACTAAAACGGGCAAAATCACCGTTATTGCCATCTCCCGTGACATAATGGCTGACGTCAACGTTATTTCAGACGCAGGCAACTCTGTCGGCATAAAGCAGCAGCAGATATGCAATGCCTATGCCTACGGCACCGATGCCGTCAGCGGTTGCGAAAACACCGTTGATTCAGTTTCACGCTTGCTTTACGGAGTGCCAATCAACACCTATTTCAGTATGAAATGGACTGCCATATCGGTGCTTACCGACTATGTCGGCGGCGTAACCGTGCCCGCATACGATTCTAATTGGAATCCTACAGGCAAGATGACCACCGTCTATGGAAAAAGCGCAATGAACTACATACAAAAGCGCAGCAAAACCAACGTAGAGGGCAACAACAATCGAATGAAACGGCAAATCGACTACCTCAAAGGCTTTGCTGCCAAATCTATAGAAAAAACCAAGCAGGATATAACCACCCCCGTCAAGCTTTACAACCGACTTAACCGCTACTCCTGCAACAATCTTGATGTTAACAGGATTACTTATCTTGCCACTGTATTTATCAACGGCGGCGCAGAGTTAGAGTTTGTGTCGGTGCCCGGCGAGCTGGTTCAGGGCGAGCAATATGCCGAAATGTATGTTGACCAAGCCGCCCTTTATGAAATCATACTTGACGTGTTTTATAACGAAATTTAGAGTGATACTATGAGAATGAGAAAAAAGAAGCACCTTGAAGAGCGTCTTGCTCAAGGTGCACAAAACAATGTTTTTGTTTATAGAAGCGACAATCTTGATTTTACCGATACCGATGTAAAGGACTACATCGATTTTGACGGATATTTTGGCCGCAAAGCCCCCTTGCATATGGAGGTTGGCTGTGGCAAAGGCGGATTTATGCTGCAGCTTGCGGCACAAAACCCACATATCAATTACATTGCCGTCGAATACTGCGCCAATGTAATTGTAACTGCCGCCGAGGCAGCGCTTAAGGCAGGGCTCAAGAATGTGCTTTTCGTCAACGCTGACGCAGGTTATCTGCAGCGGCTTATCCCTGAAAACAGCATTGAGCTGATTTATCTCAACTTTTCCTGCCCATTTCCCAAAAAGAAATATGCATCTCACCGCTTGACCAATGCTCGCTTTTTGAATATATATCGCACCCTTATGACAGAGAAAGCGGCCATATATCAAAAAACCGACAACCGCCCCTTCTTTGATTACTCCATCGAGCAATTTGAAGAGTGCGGCTTCAAGCTTTCCAATGTCACCTTTGATTTGGCAAACAGTGGCTTTGAGGGCAATATTATGACCGAGTATGAGCGCCGATTCACCTCAATGGGCGTGCCCATCTGTCGATTAGAAGCAAGATAAAAAATAAAACCGATTGTTAGGCGTTGTACCCGTAAGGATACAACGCCAGTTTTATTCGCCAAGGCGAGTTTTATTGCTTCGCAGTTATATTTGAACTTCATTCAAGTTATATTGCCTTCGGCAGTTTATTGGCGAATAAAATATCACTAAAACCGTAAGGTTTTAATATAACTTTTGATTTATCAAAAATATCACTGTGAGACCTGTCTCACAATATCACTGTTAAAATTTTTTGAGATAGTAAAACGGATGCGTAGAATTTCTACACATCCGTTTAATATTTGTCTTATACCGTAACAAGCAGGGAAAATGTACGGCACATTTTCCGCTTTTTAGGAGAACCAAAAACCCTTAACCTAACTCAAAACTAATTGCAGCCTGTGGTACAATACATCGGGCGATAAGAACAAATTTTAGAACTGTCCTCTAGTATACGACCCTTAAAAACAATCGGTTTTTTCTATTATTTCAATAGCAGTTTGCTTATCCTTCTCAATCTGAGAAATAAGCGCCTTAACGCTCTCAAATTTGGCCTCAGGTCGAATAAAGGTTATCAGCTCAACAACGGGGCTTTCTCCGTAAATATCACCTGTATAGCCACAAATATGAGTTTCTGCAATCACCTTGTCGTTGCTGAAGGTTGGCTTAACACCAACGTTTGTAACAGCAGGGTATTTTTTGCCGCCCACTTCAACAACCGAGGCATAAACGCCAAAGCGGGGCAGGGCATAGCTGTCGCCAAAGGGCTGATTGATGGTGGGAAATCCCATCTCTCTGCCTCGGGCGTCCCCGTGAGTCACCTCAAAATTAATGGCATAGGGGCGGCCTAAAAGCTTGTTGGCGATAGCAATGTCGCCGTGGCTCAATGCTTCACGAATGCGTGTGGATGAAACGGGGCCGCCGTCAATATCAACGCTGTCGCAAATGCTGCATTTAAAACCTTTTTCGGCGGCATATTCCACAAGGGTATCAGCATTGCCTGATGCACCCTTGCCAAACCTGAAATTAAACCCTGAAGCAAAGCCAACCGCACCGGCCTTTTGGCAAAGCATATCCAGATATTCCACGGCGGTCATATTGCGAATATCCTCAAAATCAAGGCGCACAATGCCTTGCACACCCAATTTTTCAAAGGCTTCATCGCATAAAGCATCAGATAAAATACGGCCGTTGTTGCCGACCAAAACCTGCCGTGGATTTTGTTTGCTCGTTACAACAATAACGGGCAAGCCAAAATTCATGGCTTTTTTTATAACGGCGCAATGCCCGATATGTACACCGTCAAAGGTGCCTAATGCGGCAATACACTTGCCGCCGTTATATAGCTTGTCGGTAACAATCACTTAAATTTCACCTTCATAAATAATACATCTTACGTTAATAGAGTCGCCCTTCACGTCGGCAATGCCGAGCAAAGTGCCGCTGCGGTCATAAACTCGCACCGCGTCACTCTCGCAAAGTTCACAAGCATCCTTCAAACGGCTTATGAACAAGCCTCCGCCGTGCAAAAACCTGCTGCGCTGATTGTCGGTAACAGTAACCGTTTTAAAATGCTCAACGCACTTTCCTGCATCAAGAATATACCTTTCGGGACTAGCCTTAATCTCTTCAAGAGTGGCACATTGGCTTATGTCAAAGCCACCTGTGGCAGTGCGGCGCAGGCTGTTTAGTGTTGCACCGCAGCCAAGCGCCTCGCCGATGTCCACGGCAAGAGAGCGGATATAGGTACCCTTAGAGCAAATAACGTCAATGCGGATTTTATTGCCCTCAACAGACAAAAGGTTAAGCAGCTTAATCTCCACCTTGCGAGAGGGAATATCGGCCGTCATACCCTTGCGGGCAAGCTCGTAAAGTCTGACACCGTTTTGCTTAATAGCAGAATAAATGGGGGGCTTTTGGTCTATAACGCCCCTGAAATTGCACAGCACCGATTCAATTTCTTGGGCAGAAAAACTGCCATCAGCCGTGCTTAATACATTGCCCGTCACGTCACCTGTGTCGGTGACGGTGCCAAGCAGAATTTCAGCCTCATACCGCTTGTCTGCCTCTAAAAGCATACCCGACAGGCGGGTTGAGCGTCCTAACAAAATAGGCAACACTCCCGTAGCCATCGGGTCTAAGGTGCCGGTGTGACCCGACCTTTTTTCACCAAAGGCCTTGCCCACCAGTTTTGCAGCCAAAAAGGATGACATATCGGCAGGCTTGTCTAATAAAATCAAACCCGTCACTTTTAAAGTTCCTCTCTGACAGCGGCAAGAATGGCCTCCTTAGCCTCGTTATAAGGCATCTTCAGCTCGCATCCGGCAGCTCTGATATGGCCACCACCGCCAAGCTTGCGGCAAATGGCAGAAGCGTCTATGGGATGATAGGATCTGACCGAAACCTTAAATCGGCCGGGCTCCTTTTCTCTCAAGGTAATGCCTACCACAACCCCCTCAATCTGGCGGGGCAGAGCATTTATGCCCTCGATTTCTTCGGTGGGCACACCTGATTGCATTTCCAACGAAAGGCAAACAACAGCAACCCTTCCGTTATTGTGCAGCTCAATGCTTTCCAAAACCTTGCGCTCAAGGTCAAGGCGAGCGAATGACTTGGTGTCAAACATAACGCGGTTAATTTCGCCCGCATCAATGCCGTATTCAATAAGGTCTGCGGCAACTCTGTGAGTTTTGGCAGTTACGCTTGAAAACTTAAAGCAGCCTGTGTCGGTAGCAAGGCCTGTAAAAAGACACTCAGCAATCTTGCGGTCGATTTCGACACCAAGCAAGCGGATAATATCATACACAACCTCGCAAGCGGCAGCGGCATCTCCCACAACGTATGAAAGAGGAGCGAAACCCACGTTGGATGCGTGGTGGTCAATGGCAACCTCAATCTGCTCGCCATAAACCTCACGCAATCTGCCCAAAAGCTTTGCGTCGGCCACGTCTACCGTCAGCACGTGCAGGGGAGTGTGACCGATTTTATCCACACCCTCGGTCAAAAATGAAAAGCGAGGGGGGATAGGGTCACAGCAATCACAGTCAGCCTTTTTGCCCATAGCACGCAAAGTCCTGCACAAAGCGTATGCAGAACCGATAGCATCACCGTCGGGTGAGCCGTGCATAAGTATTAAAAAGTCATCGTTTTGTTTAAGATAATCGCAAATCTTATTGATTTCAGTCATCCTGCTCATCCTTTGTAAATCCGAAGCCGTCAATAATTTTAGAAATTTGTGCGCTGCGCTCAGCCGAGTTGTCGGCAATAAAGCGAAGCTCGGGCACCTTGCGCATTTTAACGCGGCTGCCAAGCTCTCTGCGAATATAGCCCGCGGCGTTTTTAAGGCCTTTAACCGCTTCCTTGGCGGCTTCAAAGCCTTGAAGCGCGCCAATATAAACGGTAGCATACGAAAGGTCGTTGGTTACGTCAACACGCATAACCGTAGGCATAGCAGAGGCAACACGAGGGTCCTTAAGATTTCTGACTATATCTGACAGCTGAAACTGAATGTCAGATGAAAGTCTGTCTATTCTAAAACCAGCCATTGCTTAGTCCTCTCTATACTCCTCAACAATGTAGGATTCGAAAATGTCGCCTACCTTGAGGTCGTTAAATTTCTCCAAACCGATACCGCACTCATAACCCTGAGCAACCTCTTTAACGTCGTCCTTAAAGCGGCGCAAGGATGAAAGTTGATCGTCAGCGATAATAATACCGTCACGAACTACGCGGATAAGGCTTGCACGGGCAATTTTACCTTCAAGAACGTAGCTGCCCGAAATGGTACCAACGTTGGAAATCTTGTAAACCTGACGAACCTCGGCACGGCCCAGCTCGACCTCGCGGGTCTTGGGAGCGAGCATACCCTTGATAGCGGCTTCAAGCTCTTCGATGGCGTCGTAAATAACTCTGTAAAGGCGGATTTCAACGCCGTCACGCTCTGCATTGTCGCGGGCGCCGGTTTCGGGGCGCACGTTAAAGCCAACGATGATAGCGTTAGAGGTGTGAGCAAGCATAACGTCAGACTCGTTAACTGCACCAACAGCACCATGAATAACGTTTACACGAACTTCCTCGTTAGAAAGCTTAACGATGGATTGACGAACAGCCTCAACAGAGCCCTGAACGTCAGCCTTAACGATAACGTTAAGTTCCTTAAGCTCGTTGGTTTGCATTTGTGAGAAGAGGTTGTCAAGTGTAACCTTTTGAGCGGCACCCCACAACTCTTCTTTAGCGGTGTGTTTGCGTTGCTCAACAAGCTCTCTTGCCAAACGCTCATCAGAAACAGCGTCAAAGGTATCGCCTGCGCTGGGAGCGGTGTCAAGACCGGTAATCTCAACAGGGATAGAAGGACCTGCATCCTTCATCTTGCGACCGTTTTCGTTGCTCATTGCACGGATACGGCCAACAGAGGTACCTGCAACAACGATGTCACCGATTTTAAGGGTGCCGCGCTGAACGAGCAGGGTAGCAACAGGGCCGCGGCCCTTGTCAAGACGGGCTTCGATAACGGTACCACCTGCACGGCGGTCGGGGTTAGCCTTAAGCTCAAGCATATCGGCAACGAGCAAAACGTTCTCAAGCAAGTCGTCAATACCCTGGTGGGTCTTGGCAGAAACGGGCACACAGATGATGTCGCCGCCCCATGCCTCGGGAACAAGCTCGTGCTCGGTCAACTGTTGCATAATGCGGTCGGGGTTAGCACCGGGCTTATCCATTTTGTTGATAGCAACTATAATTTCAATTTTTGCAGCCTTTGCGTGGTTAATAGCCTCAATGGTCTGGGGCATAATACCGTCGTCGGCAGCAACAACAAGAATAGCAAGGTCGGTTGCTCTTGCACCACGCTCACGCATAGAGGTAAACGCCTCGTGACCGGGGGTGTCAAGGAAGGTGATGTTGCGACCGTTAAGATTTACGCGGTAAGCACCGATGTGCTGAGTAATACCGCCTGCCTCACCTGCTGCAACATTCTTGTTACGGATAGCGTCAAGGATAGAGGTCTTACCGTGGTCAACGTGACCCATAACGCAAACAACGGGGTCGCGGGGCTTAAGATTGCTGTCGGTATCCTCGGTGTCATCCATAATACGCTCTTCAATGGTAACTACAACCTCGCGCTCAACCTTTGCACCCATTTCGGTTGCAACGATTTCGGCGGTGTCAAAGTCGATTTCCTGAGTAACAGCGGCCATAACGCCAAGCTTCATCAATTCCTTGATAACCTCGGCAGCAGTCTTCTTCATCTTTGAAGCAAGGTCTCCAACGGTGATGGTATCGCCAACGGTGATTTCGATAGGCATCTTCTTGATGCGCTCAAGCTGCAGTTTGCGAAGCTTGTCGGCCTCGGTCTCACGCTTGGGGCCCTTTTTCATATTCTGCTGGGGACGGCGCTTAATCTGCTGCCGCTTGCCTGAGGTAGCGGTGTTAACGCCGCGCTCAGAAGCGATAGATTCATACTTGTCGTTGTAGCGGTCAAGATCAACGTTGTTGGCACGGGTGTCAACGTGAATCGCTTTGTGAGGACCTCTCTGAGGCTGTACGCTGGGGCCCTTCTCCTTCTTGGGAGGGGGAGCAACTACAACGGGAGCGGCAGGAGCCTCTGCCTTTTTGGCAGGAGCTTTGTCAGCCTTGGGAGCCTCTGCCTTTGCAGCGGGCTTGCTTTCGGCCTTGGGCGCAGCGGGCTTGGCGGCAGCGGCTGCAGCAGCTGCTGCGGCGGCACGAAGCTCTGCGGCAATTCTTGCCTGCTCGGCCTCGCGGTCAGCCTTTGCCTTTTCGGCAGCAGCCTTGCGCTCAAGACGGGCGGCCTCGCCCTTTGCAAAATAGTTGTCAAAGCTTTCAACCTGATTGGTTTGAGTCAAAACCTCAAAAACGATATCCAGCTCTTTTTCCTCAAGGGGGGATTGAGTCTTTTTAGGCTCTTCAAAAAAATCTTTAAGGATGTTCACGATTTCCTTACTTTGCACGTCAAAGTCCTTGGCAACCTCGTGAACTCTGTATTTAATCATCATAGGTTAATCATCCTTTCCTGTCAGTAATTCTGTCAGCCTGCCTGCAAAGCTCTGGTCGCACACGGCGCACAAACCGGCCTTAAAGCCAATGGCGGCTGATAGTTGGGATAGGGTAAGCTCAGTTTGCAGGGCAGCCACGTTATGCTTGTCACACAAAAAGAGCATTTCTTTCTTTGTCTTTTCCGAAATATCACAGCAGATTATCATCAGCTTGGCCTTGCCTGATTTAACGGCGGTGGCGCAACGCTCAAAACCTGCCTCAAGCTTGCCGGCACGGCGAGCCATACCTAACATGGATTCGGCTTTATTGTTCACAGACAAACTCCTTTTCCAAACGGTCATAAATCTCATCGGGGATTTGAATGCCGAATGAACGGTCAATGCGATGGTTTTTGCGAGCCTTTTTAAGGCACTCGGCATTGCGGCAGATATAAGCACCGCGGCCGTTCTTTTTGCCGGTCAGGTCTAATGAAAGCTCACCCTCGTTATCACGCACAATGCGAATCAACTGATTTTTAGCCATCATTTCGCCGCAACCGTTGCACATACGCATAGGAATTTTGCGTTCCTTCAAATCAAATCACTCCGCTTCTTATTCGCCGTAAAATCCGCTTTCGGGACGGATGTCAATCTTCCATCCGGTCAGTTTGGCGGCAAGACGAACGTTCTGACCCTTGTTGCCGATAGCAAGTGAAAGCTGGCCATCGGGCACGGTAGCCTTGCAGGCCTTAGCACCGTCGGGGTCAACGTCAACTGCAAGCACCTTGGCAGGGGAGAGAGCCTCGCGGATGAACTCCTCGGGGATTTCGCTCCACTTAACGATGTCGATTTTCTCGCCACCCAGGGTGTCAAGAATCTGAGCAATACGGGCACCCTTCTGACCAATGCAAGAGCCAACTGCATCCACGTTTTCGTCTTTGCTGTAAACGGCAATCTTGGTGCGGCTGCCTGCCTCACGGGTGATGCTCTTAATTTCGATGGTACCGTCAAAGATTTCGGGCACCTCTTGCTCAAACAAACGGCGAACCATACCTGAGTGAGTGCGGCTTATGCGAACACGGGGGCCCTTTTCGGTCTCACGAACGTCAACGATGAATACCTTGATGGTGTCGCCTTCTTCAATGATTTCGTCGGGGATTTGCTCTGCCTTAGGCAGGGTAGCCTCAGAGTTGGCAATCTCAAGCACAGCGTTGCCGGTTTCGGGGTCAACACGAAGAACCTTTGCAGAAACCAATTCTTGGTTTTTGCTTTGGAACTCGCTGCGAGTGCGGTCGCGCTCTGCATCGCGAATGCCCTGGCGGATAACGTGCTTTGCGGTCTGAGCGGCAATTCTGCCAAACTGCATGGTATCAAGACGGATGTCAACGGTAGCGCCCACAACAGCCTTCTTGTCATATTTCTTTGCTTGGTCAAGAGTCAAATCGGTGAAAGGATTTTCAACCTCATCAACAACGTTTTTGCGAACGATAACCTCAAAAGTAGCGGTATCAACGTCAATGTTGCAAAAAACGATGTCCTCGCCGCCGTAGTCCTTTTTAACGGTAACTACAATAGCGGCGGCAATTTTCTCGGCTAAGTATTCGGCGTCAATGCCTTTTTCACGCTCCATAGCCTTAAGCGCTTCAAAAAATTCAATGTTGTTCATTTTTTTAATCGTTCCCTTCTTTGTATAATGAATATGTTTAAAAACTGTTTTGAATGTCAGAACAAGTCTGCATCGTCATTTAACTTGACCGATGAAATATCGGCCTTTCCAAAGGACAGCTGACCGCCCTCTGTGGTGATGGTAACACCGCCGTCATAGGCTGACAGAACACCGGTGTAATCTCTCTCGTTTTCATAGGGGCGAATCAGATGAATTCTCACCTCTTGACCCATCATAGCTTCGAAATGCTCGGGGCGGGTGAGGGGCCTGCCCAAACCGGGAGAAGAAACCTCAAGAAAATATGAGCAATCGATGGGGTCTGCCTCGTCGATAATGGGGTCGATAGCGCGGCTCATACGTTCACAGTCCTCGATGAGGATGCCCTCATCCTTGTCGATGGTGATGCGCAGATAATGCTCGGTGCCCTCTTTAACAAAGCGCACGTCCCACAGCCTGAGACCCAACTGCTCGGCAACGGGACTGATTAAATCGCGTACGATTGACTCGGTGTTGCCCTTTTTGTTTTGTGCCATAAACTAACCTGCCTTTGCATAATTTGGCGGGGCAAAATAATGCCCCAACAAAACTGAAAGAGCGGGTCGCCCCACTCTTTCGTTAAAACAATAATACTACTAAAAAGGATTATATCACACCAAAGGTAATAATGCAAGCCTTTTTTCAATAAAAACTAAATTTAGTCTTCCATCTGTTTGCCCAAAAATCCTGCCGCAATCTGAGCCGTTTTCAAGTCGTTGTCGTCAGCGGTAAAATCCTCGTCCGGCGCCACAAAAATAACGCTTCCGCACACATCACCTGCGCTGATGATGGGGCATATAACCGATGCGGTGTATGCCACACCCTCAAGGGGAATAATGTCCTTGCCCTCACCGCTGCGCATATAGTGCCTGCGGGATTCGGCAACATCCTCAAGGTCAGCGGTAACGCGGCGCTCCAAAACCTCTTTTTTAGAGATGCCTGCCGCTGCAATGCAGTGGTCGCGGTCACAAATGATAACGGGAATGTCGGTGGCCTTCACAAGCACATCGGCATATTGAGCCGCAAATTCCGACAGCTCACCGATAGGGGAGTATTTTTTAAAGATAACCTCACCCTCGCCATCGGTGTAAATCTCCAACGGGTCCCCCTCACGAATTCTCATTGTTCTTCTAATCTCTTTCGGAATAACCACACGACCAAGGTCGTCTATTCTTCTCACAATTCCTGTTGCTTTCATATATAAATCTCCTTTAAATTCAAATCGTGATACTATTATTTGTGATTAAAGGGAATTTATACTGCTTGAATTTACTTTTCAGCTTATGTATGTTATAATATGAAAAATAATCAATTTACCACGAAAGAGGATGTGTATGAAATTATCATCATTTTTTCATTTTGCGGGGTTTGGCATCAAGACAATTCTTTTCAAAAAGAAAACCCCAATTCTTGGAACCGTAATTGTTACTGATAAATGTAACCTACATTGTAAACATTGCTCTGTTAATAACATAACCGCCATTGTTCATCCATATAAACAAATTCGTCAGGAAATGCAGCAGCTGTATGATATGGGAGTGCGCATTTTATTCTTTTGTGGCGGCGAAACATTTCTTTGGAAAGATGGTGATCGTTCACTTCGCGACTTAGTTGTCGAGGCAAAAGAAATGGGGTTCCTTATTGTCAATGTGGTTACAAACGGCACATTCCCGATTGATCTACCCGAAGCCGATTTGATTCTTCTGAGTTTAGACGGCGATAAGCAACGTCACAACGAAATTCGCGGCGATACCTATGACACCATTATGGAGAATATCAGCAATGCCACGTCAGATAATATCTGTTTTTATATGGCAATCAATCAAATCAACAAAGGCTTTGTGCGCGATGTATGTTTAACTGCTCGTGACACCAAAAATGTTCGTGCAGTATCCTTTAATTTTCATACACCTTATCCCGATACAAAAGATTTATCTTTAAGCAAAGAGGAAAAAGCCAAGTGCTGTGATACGATAACTCAAATGATGAAAGAAGGCGCACCTGTATTCAACCTAAAAAGTGCGTTTCCATATCTCATAGAAAATCGTTTCCCCACACCTTGTCATCAGTGTGTAGTGATAGAAAACGGAAAGTTGTCTACCTGCGGACGCTGTATTGATGTTCCCGGTCTTTGCGATCAATGCGGATACTTTTTCGTTGCAGAATACACACTTTTATTCAAAGGTAATCCCAAAATAATATTTGATATGCTTCGTACATACCTGAAGTACATTTAGGAGAAATATGAGTTTTATTACAAGTTTAACTAGAATGTGGCTTACACGAACAGTAAAGCCATTTACATTTAAAAATGAATATGACCGAATATTGCCTTTTATGGAATGCGAAAATCTCGGATTATATGTTCATATTCCTTTCTGTAAAAGTATATGTGATTTTTGCCCGTATTGTAAGGTGCGCTATTCAGCTGACTTATGCGATAAATACATAGATGCTTTAATCAAAGAAATTCACATTGTCGGCGGTCAAAACACTGAAAAGAAAACGGTAACAAGTCTGTATTTCGGCGGTGGCACCCCTGCACTTGCAGCAACTCGCATAAAAGAAATTGTTGATGCTTTAAATGAGCATTTTATCATCACAGACGGAATAGGGTTGGAACTTCACCCCGACAATGTGAATGTGGAAACATTGCAAATTTTAAAAGATGCCGGTGTAACAAAAATCAGCATTGGTATCCAGTCTTTCTGCGATAAATATCAGAAGATTCTCGGCAGAAAGAAAATTGACACCTCTGCAATGATGTCTGCTTTGGCGGCTGTTCCCTTTGAAACCGTTTCGATGGATTTTATTTTTGCGCTACCCGAGCAGACCTATAACGATCTAAAATCGGATATTGATATGGCCTTTTCTTTGGGAGCAAACCACATTGCCATTTATCCTTTTATTGATTTCGCTTTTACAAAAAGTCCTGTTGTTGCAATGCCCAAAAAAGAAAAGCGCCAGTTGCTTGATGCAATTACGCAATACTGCTTGAGTAAAGGCTATCTACGAGATTCAATCTGGACTTTTTCAAGCAAACCGAATGCAAAATACTCATCAATGACTAGAGATAATTTTCTTGGGTTTGGTTGCTCTGCCACCAGTCTTTTTAAGGAACAATTCAAAATTAATACGTTCAATGTTGAATCATATTGTGATAGAATCGCTTCGAACAACCTTGCTACATCTTTGACGATTCGTTTTACAAAACGACAAAGAATGATTTATTGGTTGTTTTGGACGGCGTACAGTACAAAAGTAAATATTAAAGATTTTGAAAAATTCTTTGGTGTTCCTCTCAAAAAAATGTACGGTTTTGAATTATGGCTATCAAAAAGATTGGGATTTGTCAAGGAATATGACGGTATTTATGAAATGACCTTAAAAGGTGCCTTTTATTACCACCATTATGAAAACTTTTATACGCTGTCATATATCGATAAAATGTGGGGAATTATGCGCAAGGAATCGTTCCCTAAAGAAATTAAATTTTAAAAGCGAGGTGAAATTCACCTCGCTTTTGCTATGTATAAAGCCGCCCAAAAACCCGTTTTTGACACCCTTGTGTTCAATATGGCAAACCAGCGAAAACCCTAGTGTTTATGCGGTTTTATAGGCTTTGGTGGTATTATAACACCAGCATCGATTCGGCGTACAATACCTGTTGCTTTCATATATAAGAACCTCACCCATTTGCAAAATCATAGATTTTGAATGGGTACCCGAGAACCTTGCCACGCTTTGCGTGTAAAAACTCCTCTTTTTACAATTTTAGTGTGATATTAGTATCACACTTTTTGTAGAAATTATGAGCAGAATTTCCAACTAATTTTGAAATTTCAAATCGAGATATAAAAAGGGCGATGACTTTTTCGAGTCACCACCCTTACAATGAATCTTTCCTTTAATATGTTTTATCCCTTTCACATCTCACGGTTACCCGCTGTTCGCCGCCTTTGGTGCAAGTGAACAATGTGAAATCCCAGCCACCTGATTGCATATCTGATACTGCGGTTCCATCTAAGGTTGTAATTTCACAAACCTCATATAGATGCGACTTCCCGTAAGCATCAATAAATTCAACTTCATCGCCAATCACCAACTTGTTTAGCGAACCAAAATGGCTTTTATAATTGTGTGCGGAAATTATAATATCATTTGTATCAACGCTTCCTGTGTATCGGCAAGGAGCAGATTTTAGTCGGGTATAATTCCATTCATCATATACAGGAAGTTCCACAGACAATTTTTCAACAATGACCTTACCGCAAAAAGCATCGCCATCTACCGTGATTATAGGTGCATTTTTATCTGTTTTTTCATTTTGCGCCTTATCGAATTCATTTAATATTTCCGATGCATATTGTCCGGCATTTTTATCCTCGACAATATTATATACATACCATCCGCAAGCAATAAGGATAAGAATGCAACCAATGCTAAGAAAAACAACACCCTTATTTCTTTTTAGCATTCTTTTTTACTCCTACTTCATATACTCCAAGCGCGATAAATCCGGCACCTGCAATCGCAATAAGAATAATCGGCCACCAATACTGACCGGTTTGCGGAAGTTTTTCTCCGTTGTAGGTATTCGTTATCACAAAACCGTTTGTTATATCTCCGCTATAATTCGCCTTATAATTTGCAACGGCTTTTTCTCTTACTGAGTAATTGCCATCCTTTGAAACGCCTGTAAAGGTATGCGACCAACCGTTTGATTCGCTAAGTTTTGCCGCCAAAACAACCTCAGATCCGTTCAGCAGTTCAATATTTACAGAATCGGGACGCTTCTTGGCGGCATTATTCTTGTCATCCCATTTTTTAACAACATATATGCTTATTTCGTTAGGTTTACTATCCTCGATTTTTGGAACAGACGATACTTCATAATAAAGCTTTCCGCCCGACTCGTAAGGTAGAAATACGATATATGGATTAAATGTATATTTACTGTCTTCGTCACAGAACACAACCCATATACCTAAAGCTAAATCTGAAAAGGTCGCTTTTCCGTTTTTCGATGCCGACGAAAGCACCTCAATTTGATTGCTCTTGATATAATCTGTAACGGATTTAGCAGACAATTCATCGGGCGAGTTTATGAGCCCGGAAATAGATATGCCTGAACTTTCGAATGCGGTTGTAGGATAGTATCCGTTGTTGTTCAGCTCTGCCACTTGGCAAAGATAGACCGTTACATCGTTTATCTTGTTTTTGCTTTTATCCTCTAATGTTACACTTATGATTCCTTTTTCTTCTGCTGCGAAACAAGGAAATGCCGAGCAACACAAAAGTATGACAGTCAATGTTATTATAAATATTCTTTTAAAGGTTGTTCTCATCTGTTTTTTCGCCGCCTTCGTTTGTGGTTGCCGTTTTCTTCTTGCGAATATCCCGTAATTTCTTTACAGAAATAAAAATAATAAATAATCCGATAAGAGAGAAGGTTATCAAATATTTCATATCAATATTTAAAAGTTCATTAACGATACCATCTTCTTTTGCCGAGAGATCACTGCCGTCAACTCTTACACCTCGAACTAAGAGGCGATGCGAATTTACGCCGTAGGGTGTACAAGTGACAAGAGTTACGCAGTCCTTACCGCTTATAACATTAAGACGGGATACCCCATCAGGTTCTACGATAGAGACATCATCAATTTTGTATTCAAGAACCTCGTTTAACACATGAATATAGAATCGATCACCGACTTTAAGGTGGTCGATATTGGTTAATAATTTTGCAGACGGAAGTCCGGTATGTCCCGCAAGAACACAGTGCGTATTTTTACCGCCAACAGGCAGATGCGTTTCGGGAACGTGTCCGATACCTTTTTGCAACACATTTTCCTCTATTGTATGGTAAATAATCAAAGAGACACTGATTTTGGGGATTTCAATGTATCCCATTACACCGTTGTCTGCCGCATTAAGAACATTTTCATAGGTTAAACCAAGCTCTTTGAGTTTTTCTTCATTTCCACGATTCTCATTAAAAGCAACAGCGTTTTTCATTGCTTCATTAAATTCTTCGGGTGTGGTAGAAGAAAACGCCTCTTTATATTCTCCAATGAGCTTATTGTTTAAGTGTTGATTGTATAGATTGCTGACGGTAGGATAAAGAAAGAGGGAAAGACCGCAGAGGAATATAACCGCCACGATAATTGTCGGTAAATGTTTCTTCATAAGTCTTTCCCTCCTTTCAATTTATCTTTTTATCGAGTTTAGAAAAAGAAATAGCTTTGCGGGGTGGCAAAAGGAAAGAGTCGCTCCGTCAAAAGCGAATATTTCTTTTACGCCACACTACTTCTTTTTCTTGAAGTAAAAAAAGCAACTGCACCTACCATCATAATGATACCGAGAACGGTAAAGATTGTGGTGCCCATACCACCGGTTTCAGGAAGAGCAGAACCGGGTTTGTTGGTGATTTCTGCCCAAACGGTTAATATGTTTTCTGCCATACCGTTTGTATTAACAATGCTACCAGAGCCTGTGTGAGAACCGGTAACGTTTAATGTACCAACAGAGCCTAAAGCGCCGATTTCGTCAACAATCTCGATAACGAACGGGGTGTTGGGGAGAATGTAGCCGTCGGGAGCCTTAGTTTCTACCAACTTATATGTACCTTCTGCAAGACCGAATATTGCAATATCACCCAAATGACCGCCATAGTTAAGGTGAGAGAGTGTTATTGTAGCCTCGCCTTCATTGCAGGTATCTAAAACTTCGGTAGTACCGGGTGCCGAGGCATCTTCAGCAACAACATATTCGGTAATGTTGTGGTCTGTGCCATCAATATTAATGGTCTTGTTTCTTGTTGTGAACTTAACTAAAACGTCGCTACCGCCTACAACCTTGTAAAGATTAAACTGTGCGCCTGAAAGACGAACGTTTGTGAGAATACCGTTAGTATCCTGAGCGAACTTTGTGAATACGAACTGATAAGAGTATATGTTTGCGCTATCGGATACGCTACCTATGGATTCATCGTTTGTGGGGTCGTTGCTGTAGGTAAGCTTAGCAACGTTTTGGTTAGCCTTTTCAATAGAATCGGTTACCTTTGCATCGTAAACAACGGTGAGTGTATCGCCTATAGCGAACTTGCCCGGAACGTTCATAGATGCTGTAAAGTCAACCTTAAAGTCTACTGTACCCTGAGCAAGCGTCAGAGTGTAGTCAGTGTCTTTTGTAAGTAAAGAGTTTCCTTGATATACCTTAATGCTATCTGCAATAAGTTCTAAGCCGTCTGCCATGGTATCTTCAATGAAGTACTTATAGGTTGTGTAAAGTGTATGAGAAGGAACAGCGGTTGTGATCTTAAAGGTTACTGTATCACCAATGTTAACGCTTGTGCCCTTACCAAAGGTACCGTTGTTTTCCTCAACCTGCTTTAATATTTGAGGACGATTTGCCTTTAAAGTGATAATGGCATCCTTATTAACAGTGGAGAGCATAACTGCAGAACGAACAGCGCTTGAATTCTCACCGGTGAGTTTTGTTGCATCATAAACAAGATAGTAACCATACTCCAAGTTAGGGATTTTTACTGAGGTTGCATTGTTATCTGCAATAACAGGGTCGATGTAAGTTTTAATTGCCTTTTTTTCAATGTACTTATGAAGCTGCTCTGCGAACTGCGAAAGTTCGAAGTTGTTGGGGTTGCTTCCGCCAACACCAATGGTTGCAATTTTTTCGACAACTTCCTGAACGGTGCCGGAATCTTTATTCATATAATTGTAACCATCAGCATCGTCAAAAAAGAAATCTTCAAATGGAATGTTTCCGTTTTTATCCTTGTACCAGCTATATGAAGTGTTGTTGCCGTTGGTAGTAGCATTAAAGATTTTGTAAACGTTGAACGTTTTACCGGCTACTGTTGCGTTTGAGTTGCTGGGGTTTTGAATGGTAATGCTGCCGGTTGCTTCTGCTGCAGAAACTGCAACAACAGCACAACTGCATACCACACAAAGACATACGAGGACTGCCAAGATTTTTTGGATGGCTTTCATGTTTTTAACTCCTTTACGTTTAATACTTTTCGAATTTTTTGAAAGCGAATTAATTGTAGCACCTCCTTTTACGGAGATGATATATGAAAATGCCTGCAGCTATCGCAATAAGCATTAAGCCTATGGCATAAAACATACTTGTTCCTATACCGCCGGATTCGGGTAGATCAACGATCATACCGTTTTTAACAACTAAGTTATAAGCCGTTGTTCCGGCTTCGGCATAAAAACTGTCTTCCACACTTACCGTGCCGTCTTCGTTAATGGTGAAATAAATATATTCATTCATTTCCAAGTATCCGTTCGGCGCTTGTGTTTCTGTTAATCGGTATCGAACACCGCATTTAAGGTTGTCAAAGATTAGCGTACCTGCATCGCCGGTTGTTGCCGTTTTTGCAACTTCGTTTGGAAGAACGTTTCCGTTTGTATCTACCGCTTCGAGTAAGAATGTAGCTCCTGTGAGCTGCTCGGTTTTCCAGAGATTTGTTTTGGTCAAACGGAGCATTACACGTTTGGTCGTATTGATAACTGTTAACAGCGTATTCTCATCGCCGTTTTTATCGGTGGATATTATCGGTAAGCCGTAGGACACCAACCAGTTTACAAAAGAGCCGTCCGCTTTTGCCATTTCACTTCCGATGGCTGTTTCTTTTACAGACCACGCAATTTTCGTTCCGTTAACATATACGGGAAGGTTTTCCCACGTGTATGTCCAGTTGTTATCGGCATTTAAAACGGTTTGTGGTTCTACTCCGGCAATAACCGTTGTTACGAGCTTTCCGTTGGCTAATAGTTGCACCGTAACGTCTTGCCATTCTGACTCATTACATTCCCAACTCTTTTTAACGGTTACGGATGATGAATCGGTGCTGTTTCCAACAATCAAAACACCGCTTATGTACCGAATCAGTTCGCTATTACCACTGAGTATTCCAACTGTTCCCTCATCATCGGTATGGCCTATTTCGATGTCGCCGATAGGAGTATAGCCTGTGGGAGCGGTTATTTCTCGAATGGTTATCGGACCAATATCGTAGCTGAAATCTTCGATACAAATTTCATAATATCCGTTTGCATTACCTTCAAGATTTGTGATCGTGCCGGTTTGCGGAGCGTATTCATATCGGTCGGTGCTTGAATTATATGTAAACTTAAGTGGGCTACCGTTTTGGTACAAACGGAACACCGCGCCGCCTATGGATACGCCGGTTAAGCTATCTTGCTTTTTAATGATAATGGAATCGCTTCTGTTGTAGATATTGGTGAACTCAGCACGTAAAACCTCGTCAACACCCTCGTCAAGAGCATAGGTCATACCTTTAACGGATAACGATGTTCCCGTATCGCTAGTCGACTGATCGCCGTGGGCATCCATAACGGTATATTCCGAGAAAACACTGAAATCCACAGAGCTATCGTTAAACTTATGGGGGTGTTCTTTAATTTCCCAATACTCTCCGTAATCAACGTCGGTGATTTCCCACATATATTTATCGTTTGCCGCATCATAGGAGGTGTAATTGTTTAGATTGAGAACAGTATTTACTCCTGTTGATACGTCAGTCGCATCAATATAAAAGTCCGACTTTGCTTCTGCAATCAGTTCTTTATTTCCTGCAAAGGTTTTATAAACGTGTATTAAACCAACCTTTTTAACAAGCTTACCGTCAATATGCCAGGCATCGTCTTGGGCTTTGAATACATACCAGCGAATTGCATACTCTCGGCTATTCAGATCTTCGGCTTTAACGGGAACGCCGTCAACAGAAAGATATCCGGTATTTGCATATTGAACCAACTGTTCGAAAACAAAAGCATCGCTTGGGAATGCGCTGAGCCATACGCCATCCGTTCTTTCTCCATATAATGCACGAATCTCTTGGTCTGCGCCGTAGGAATTATCTGAGGTTGTATCAGCAATTCCGTATTTGCTTTGAAGATTGTTGGTGTTAAGCGAGGTGTCCACTCCGCCAACATAGGCTGCAAATATTTGTTTCGTGTATTTGTTGGAGTCTTGTCCGGTAATATTACCTTCGGTATCGACCGCTACCGAGTCAAATCGGATAAAGAATGTTGCTGTCTGTTTTGCATCGTATTCCCAAACGGCCGTCAAATTCAGCAATGTGGTGTTGTTAGAATACTTAATAAGTTCTTCCCAAACAAGCTTTGTGTTTGGTTGTATGATCGTATCGGTATTTCCGACTTTCCAACCTCTGAATTGAATAACACGGGTAAGTCCGGTGCTGTTTCCGTTAACAGTTCCTTGCACGGAATGTTGAGAAACGTTTCTAATCGTAACCTCAGAATTTTCTGTGTACTCATCTTTAACGGTTGTCGTTGCAAGTCCGGCGATTGTGGGCTTTGTTGAAACCGTTACTCCGCTTACTGTTGGGAATGCTACGTCATAATTAATATTGATATATGTCGGAGGGCCGAGCAGTCTTGCCTCAAAGGAGGTTTTCTTGTTAATCGTAACCGCTTGTTCGGAAGAATATGTATTATTTCCGTCTGACCATTCATAGTTGCCTGACGGGAGTTTTACGGTTGTACCCGATCTTACATAATTTGTTACGGTTGTGCCATCGGGATATATATATTCTACCGTGTAGAAAGCAAAGGCTGTACTGGTGGCACTGCCGCCTTCAGGGATCAATCGAACATATTTAGTAGCCCTTGCGGTTGTGTTTTGCTGCCTATATCCAATGGTCGTCGTTACAGACGCCATTCCAATATTTGTTTTAGAATATGAGCCGTTTAGTGAAGAAGCAACCGCAATATCAAACGAATTGTATGCATAATCTGTGCCCAAAGCACCGTTTACAAGCTCTAAAATATCTGCCGTAGGCAACACAGTGTTATATCGGGTTCCGTTTCTTTGCGTTGTAAACTCTAAGGAGCCAATGCACGTCCAATTGCCGTCAAGATACAAATAAAAATTTGCATAATAGTTTGAAGTGTTTGGATCTGCTTGAATATTGAATGTGGTTGTTGCGTTCGTTTGCGGTTCTTTTTCTGTATCACCAACAGCCAGCGTGCTCACTGTGTTAATATTTTCGTTCAAAACTATATCGGGAAGTTCGTCTTCGTTAGAAATAGTATTGTTGAACTCTGCAACCCTGTCTTGCGATAGTTGAACTACTTCGCTTGAGCCTGAGTCTGCCGAGTTTAAATCTGCATTGAATGTAAGAGCCGAAGACATTGTGTCGGTAATTACATTTTCAAGGGAACGGCTTTCGCTGTTTCCAAGTAGAGTGAGAATATTGTTAATATCATTTTCCTTTAACAGAACGATGTAGCAATTACCGTCGTGCGTATGCGCCGGTTTATCACAGATAAGGAAATCGCCGTTATAACAACTATCATTATGGGTGTGTTCTTCTATCCCACACCGTATTTCCTGCTCTAATGCGACAGCATGGGTGATATTTGTGCAGAACAAAAGAACACAGGAAGCGATGCAAAAGATCGCGCAAACTGCGTAAAAAATAATGCTTTTAATATTCAGTTGTCGGTTGCTGTTCTTAAAAGCATTCATTACCATTCACTCTTTAATAGAATTTTATTTTATCGATCCAAACGGATTGAGCGAAAAAACGACTTTTCCTAAAAGCCTGTCCTCTGTAACAACTCCAATTTCAGATAATCGACTATCCATTGCAATATCCCGATTATCTCCCAAAACGAAATAGGAGTTTGTTGGAACATTATACGGGAAATCAAGGTTGCTTTGCCCAAGTGTTTTATTTTCAATATAGGGTTCATCAAGTTCTTTACCGTTCACAGAAACCGTTCCAAATACATCAATAGATACTTGATTGTTTCCGGTCGCCACAACGCGACGAACGATTACCTTATTGTTATAATAAAACGCTATAATATCTCCGCTTTTTATCTCTGCCATTTTATTTACTATCAGTATTTGTCCGTCTTCAAGTGTCGGAGTCATACTGTTGCCGTAATACTTGACTACAGGCATAATAAATGTAAATAGATTAAGCAGAAGAGATGCGGTAACAATGATTATCAGAACGATTTTCAAAGTGCGTTTAAAAACTTGCCCCCCAAAAAAGTTCTGCTTTTTCTTTGAATGTTTTTCCACTGTCTTTTATCTCCTAAACAACACGGAAAGCCACCTATAAGCATAGAGGAAATAAACCCTCTACGCATTACAGATGGCTTTGTTTATGTAATATTAACTTTACTGTAGAAATGGGCAGAACTATGCCTTGCTTGCTTAACAAATTATACTGCATAGGCGTTTTGAGTCAACCCCTTTTGACTGCTTTTTGAAAACTACTGGATATAAATATCCTAGGATATTATACAATAAAATCACTAAAATAGCAATATATACAACCATATATTTTTATAAATAGTGTTAAGAATCACTAAATAAGATGATTTTACCAAATGTTCCGATTATTTTTCAATGAACTTAACCGCTGTACCGTATGCAATAACTTCGGCTGAGCCCTGCATAATAGCAGATGAGGCATAGCGAATATTAACAATAGCATCCGCACCGAGTTCTTCAGCTTCTGCGACCATTCTCTTGGTAGCAAGAGCGCGTGCTTCGTTCATCATTTCATTATAGGATTTAAGTTCTCCACCGACTAAGGTCTTAAAGCTTTGGGAGATATCCTTTCCGATATGCTTTGACTGAATAGTGCTTCCTTTTACAAGACCTAACATTTCGAGTTCTTTGCCGCTGATGTAATCAGTATTTACTAAGATCATCTTCTTCACCATTCTTTATTTCATTTATTCTTTCTATGCAAACTTTAAGCATAACAGCAGCAAAAGCAAGTGGGATAATACCTAAAAGCCATTTCCAAATGCCATCTATCAGTGATATTAAAAAGCCAAAGTAAGCAATGTAATACAAAACCATAATAGCGGTTACAATAATCGGCGCAATCAGTTTTTTCTGCTGTTCTTTCATACATTCACCGCATTATTTCAATTTTTGCAATTTTAGGGTATTAGCAATAACAATAAGCTGCATTCCTTTTTCAAGCGGGAGCGCAGGATCAACCGTTGTACTGATCTTATCACCGTTTCGTATTGCAACAATGTTAATAGAATATTTTTTGCGCAAGCTCAGTTCTATCAGCGTTTTACCAACCCACTCATCTTTTACGTCTATTTCTACCATAGACACTTCATCTGAAAGCTCTATCATTTCCGAAAATCCCGATGTGAGCAGATTTTTGGCAAGTCTTGTTCCCGATTCTTTTTCGGGAAAAATCACTCTGTCGGCACCCACACGGCTTAAAATCTTTTGATGCATTTCATTGCCGCATTTAACAATAACGGTGGACACGCCCGCTTCCTTACAGAGTGTTACCGCCATAACGCTTGCTTCAAGATTACTTGCCATCGCAACGATAACAATGTCAATATTGGATATACCAAGTCTTTTTATTGCCTCCGGCTCGGTAATATCGGCGCATTTGCATACAGGGATTGTTTCAATTGCGTTATTAACATTGTTTTGGTCGATATCAACAGCCAGAACCTCTGCACCATTATTTACAAGTTCTTCTGCAACAGCTTTTCCGTATCTGCCGAGACCTAATACGGCATAGGTTTTATTGATGCTCATAAAAATTATCCCTTCTTATCCCACACTTATTTCTTCGATAGGGTTTCTTACAATATTCTGATTATCCTTACTTCGCTTAAATGCAACGGCGAGCGATATAGGGCCTACTCTGCCGAGATACATCGTTATGATAATGATGAACTTACCGACACCGCCGAGAGAAGCCGTGAGATTTCTTGTAAGGCCCACGGTTGCGGTAGCACTGACCGTTTCATAAACGATATCCAGTGCATTTGCATCTGTTACTGCTGAGAGTAAAACCGTTGAAGTAAACATAATAATAAAAGACATACCGGTGACGGCAACCGCTTTGCTGACAGACTGTTTTGTGAGCTGCCTGCCAAACACCTCGGTATCCTCTTTGTTACGAATAGAGGCAATCGCTGCTACAATAATAACGGCAAACGTCACTGTTTTGATGCCTCCGGCTGTGCCAACGGGTGAACCGCCGATAAACATCAGAAGCAAGCACACGATAGCGCTTGCGTTCGTGAGGTTTTCCTGCGGCACTGTCGCAAAACCTGCGGTTCTCGTTGTGACCGACTGAAACAAGGATACTTCGATTTTTTGAAACAAGGTATAATTGCCCATTGTTTGCGGATTGTTATATTCAAATGCAAAAATAAATGCTGCACCCACAAAAATCAAAATCAAGGTTGCTGTGATAGCGATTTTACTGTGCAGGGTAAGATCTCTGAAAAATCTCACTTTCTTCGTTCGCGCCTTTTTTAGTACTCTCAGCACATCCCACCAAACGATATAACCGATACCGCCCAAGATAATTAAGGCACACGTAACAACATTGATGACAGGATTAAGTGCATAATCGCAAAGACTGTTTTCGGCAATAATATCAATACCCGCATTGCAAAAGGCAGAAACGGAAGTAAAGACCGATATCCATATTCCTTTTGCACCGAACTCAGGTATAAAAACCGTCATATAAAGCAGAGCGCCGATACCTTCTATAATGAGCGTTCCGGTTACAACCTTTTTTACGAACCGAACAAGCCCCGACAGCGAATTCAGATTGAAGGCATCTTGCAAAAGCAGTCTGTCACCGATACCCATTTTCTTGTGCAGAAGTATCATAAGTCCTGACATAATGGTAATAACACCAAGACCGCCGATCTGAATCAGTATCAAAATTACAACCTGCCCAAAAACACTCCAAGAGGAAACGGTCGGTGTTACAACCAAGCCCGTAACACAGGTTGAGGTCGTTGCGGTGAAAAGCGCATCTAAAAAAGAAGTTGGTTTTCCATCGGCTGAACTTATAGGAAGCGAAAGCAATATTGCGCCTATCAATATCGCTATCAAAAAACTCAACAATATAATATGTGTTGTAGATACCAGAGGTCGTTGTTTTTTCATAAATTCATCATACACCCTAAATTTTCTATACAAAACAAAATGAAACCAACTTCCTCTGCAGACAGCTGGTTCCATTCACATCTATTGTTTTGATTATTATAACACAATTCATTGTTTTAGTCAAGTTTTTATAGAAATCTTATAAACATATCCGGCATCATAATATGTAGGATACGCTTCGCTTTTTTGACCCCAAAACCGATTTCAAGCGGATTTTGTGCAAATTGGGTCGAAAAAAACCAGCGAAAACCCTATTGTTTATGCGGGTTTTAGGCACTTTTTTCAATGACCACTCTACCAAGGTCCTTATCTGGGACGAGTTGTTGTTTTTGTTCTTTGTTAGTATCACACTTTTTGTAGAAATTTAGAGCAGAATTTCCAATTGTTTTTTTAATTTCAAATTGAGATGTGAAAAGGGCGATGACGGATTCTGTCATCGCCCTTTAGGGTTAATCTCTATTTATCTATTGCTTGCCATTCTTCTCTTTCTGTCAACTACGGTCAGTGTGATAACTGCACCACCGCTGATGAAGAGAAGTGCGATCCAAAGAAACATATTGCTGTTGTCACCGGTCTGAGGACTGTCGGTGTCAGCAGGCTTGTTCAGCTCTGCCAAAGCTGCTTTAGCATCGGTGAGTGCCTTCTTTGCAGCTGCGTCAACAAGGGCTTTCTCGTAGTCGGAAAGTGCATTGTAAGCATCATCTGCCGCCTTGATAGCTGCTTGGTCGTCCTTCTTGATGGTGTCGGGGAGCTTGTCAATCAATTTTTCGACTGCTTCTACATTGCCAATTACTTCGAGGGCATCATCAATCTCGTCGATAGCTTTCTGAATGTCCTTCTTGGCATCCTCGGCGTAGCCACAGTCCTTCAGCATTTCTTCAAGCTTTGCCTTGGCATCTTCAAGGTCGGTCTTATCCTCCGGTTTCACTTCATTGGGCTTTACAACAGGAATTTCCGTGTAAACCACCGCAATTGTTGTATCACCGGTGATGTTCTTGCCGTCGCTGTCCCACTTGCCAACGTATCCGTTCTTTGTAGGAACAGCGGGAAGGTTTGCATCCTTGCCGTGTTCAACGGTTTCGGTAGAAATCGGCTCACCGTCAGCCTTGTAGGTTACGGTATAGTTCTTGTAAACCGTCACAGTGTAGGTGGTCTTGTTGCCTGCGTGATCTTCAACCACAACAATATGCTCTGCATTGTCGGCAGGAATAAGACCGTAAGTACCTTCGGCAAAGCCCATTGGTTCTCCGTCAAGTGTTACAGCCTTGATGTCATAGAACTGCTCGTCAGATTTGATAACGGTAAGGTCGCCGTAATAGGTTTTTCCGTCCTCAATACCTTCAAGCGCAGGTGCAATGTTGTCCAAGACAATACCGTCAGAGTTTATATACAAGATGTTGCCGGCATTGTCGGTAACCCGGGCGTAGACAACATAGCGGTTGTTGGGATCGATCTTAAACGTGCCGTTATAGTCTACCCAATCAGTAATAGCCTTTGCTTCGTCAAGCTCCAGTTCTCTGTCGGAAAGATAATACTGAATACTCTTTACACCACTGCCTTTATCGGCTGCAGTAATGGTAACGTCCTGCGTTTCGTTAAAAAACAGACCGAATGTGAGATCGTTTAAGAAGGAAGTCCACTTGTTTTCTTTAACTTTGATTTCAGCGGAAGGCGGAGTGATGTCTGCAACACCTTTCACCGTGAAATCAAAATCATTCCCAACAAAAGTCAGTTGGAGAACGCCTGTTTGCTGATTAAAATGCTGCCACATCGGCTCATTTCCGTTATAGATTTCAAAATAATCAAGCATTGAATAGCCGTCAAGCAGTTTGAATTCTACACGGATGCTGCCATACCAATCGATTTCAGGTGTTGAGGTGGTCATTGTATAACCAACCTGATTTTGCGGAACCTTTACGGTCAGTTTTCTGCCGGCGTTAACGGTTACAACCGCATCGGGAGACGGATTGTGGTTCGCATCACCCTGATAGCGCACATAATAGGTTCCTGCCGCAAGATATTCGAGAGTTCCATCGAAACCGGCAGTATAAGTGGAATCTCCTTCCTTGCGGAATTCCATCGCAGATGTAAGACCGGAGATTTTACCGTCTGCTTTGCCAAAATAAGTTGTATCAGTTTTGGTAAGCCCTGTCGGCGCCGCTTGGTCAGCCTTTGCGATGGTGAAATCAACCGATGTTTCCAGACCCTTATAGTCTTCTGTTTCCTGTACGATAAAGGTGGCTTTGTAGCTACCCGCCTCGGTCGGTGCAGTTGTACTGCTGTATGTTGCTCCGCCGTTCGTCGTGCCGGAATATTCCACGGAAACCTCACCGAATTTGGCTTCACCCACAGGCGCTTTTGCGGCTTCACCATAAGTCCAGCCGGTGATAGACGGATCGACCGTCCATTCGTTTTCCGCACGAGTGATCTTAAACTGCAAAGTAACCTGTGCATTATCTGTGGTGCTCCACCTGTAGTTTGCACTATCCTTCAGCTCCAGAACAACGTCGTAATAACCGTTCAGCTTTACTCCCGTACCGCCGTCATTTTTAACGACTGTGTAGAGTTCTGTATCTGTGATGTCTGCCGTCTGTGCAGAGCCGCTGTAAGGCTTGCTTGCAATAGTAGGCTCGGTGACAGTGGCTTTCTCAATGGTATATGCGGCGTAGGCAAATCTGCCGTTTTCAGCGAAATTACCCTTGCCGAACACAACCGCATAATACTGACCGGCATTTATGCTGTCGCAGCTTTCCTTTCCTGTTCCAAAGAATTTTACCGGCTCACCGTTTTCCCATTTCATAATTTGGTCCGAACTTAAATAATATACCTCATAATCTACACCTTCCGTCAGCGTATCACCGTTAAAGGTCACACTCGCCGTAGGCTTATGAGGAAGACCGTCATAAACAAAAGAGTTCTGATCAAGGGTAACAACGGCACCTTTGATCTCCGCAGGATTGATCCTGAATACTGCATTCTTTGTGCCTTTAAAATTGCCCTTGCCGGTAATCGTAGCAGTGTAGGAGCCTGCGTTTGTAAAGCCACTCTTATCCCAAGAAAGGGTGTAATCCGTACCTTCTGCAAGTGTACCAAAACCGTCAAGAGTAACAGAAACAGACGGGTCATATGCGGTTCCGGTATAGGTACCGCTTGTGGGGTTCAGGGTCACGGCAGCACCGGAAATGTCCGCTTCATTGATTTCGAAGGTGGTCGTCAGCTCTTTGCCTTCAACCATCACCTTTGCGGTGGCAGTACCTGCATTCAGATTGTTGGAATAGGTAATCTCACCGTGCTCCTGAGACCCTGCCCAGCCGTCGGAGTAGGTAACGGATGCACCTGTAGTAATGGCAGAGCCGGTATAAGTGGCATCGGTAGCCGTCAGCGTAGCCGTTGCGGTGTGATTGCTGCAGTTAGCGCAGCTTTCGGTAACGGTGTTTCCCAAAGAAGAATAGATATAGCTGTGCGGGCCAACATCTCCGTCAACTGTCTTTGTATCGGTATATGTTTGACCATTGAAGGTAACAGTAGCTGTATATTTTATCTGCTCCTTTGTCTGGCAGTTCACCGCCTGTGAAACGGTTTCGGAAGAAATGGTCGCGTTGGCTTTTGTGAAAACATCAGCATCCTTTGCGGTAAAGGTGGCTGTGGCAGAAGTTGTACCATTCCAGCTCCAAGTCGGGTCGTTTACGGCGATACAAGTGATTACAACCACAGGTTTACTTGTATCAATCACCGTTTCCTCATAACTGCTATAGCAATTAAGCACACTTCCCGGGGTTTGGGGGAGCATGTTTGTATTGATATTTTGTCTGAAATCGCTGACCTTCAGAAACACAGTTTTAGAAGAAGAAACATAATAGAATATATTATCACTTTGATTACGGCCAAGCCTTATCTCGGAAACCGTTTTCAGGTTTGTATATTTCACTTGGTAAAGATAATTGTTATATGTGAAATATTGTGTAACGCCATCTGAATAAGCAACTACATTCGTATTCCAACTCGACACCTCTGTGGCAGCATACGCCGTCATTGGCAGTATGCCAAGCACCATCACAAACACAAGCACTAAACTGAGTATTCTTTTTGAAATATTAAATTTGTTTTTCATATCATTTCCTCCGTATAGGTATTATTAGAAATCGACTCTCGCTGTATTTTTTCTGACAAGATGTCTATTGTGCAATTCATTTTCGCTTCAGTAAGTCAAAAATAGCTTGCTCAGTGGTTTTGTCCACATACTCTCGGAACTTCCTTAAAGTATCAAGACCCAGCTTTTGATAATTCATCGAAAGCACTTTCTTGATTTTTTCGTCTCGAATTTCCTTGGGTACATTATAGATCGAAAGGATCGTTCTGAGGGCTCCTGCCACACGAATATCTAACGATGCAGAGTCGGAAGTGGTGAAAAACACGGCATACTCAATACCTGACACCAAGGTTTCCGCTTCCGAAAAATACTCATCTGACCAATCGGGGCAGTAATTCTTGAATACTTCTTTGGCACGATCCGTATCGTTCTTCCGAATATGCTCCATACACATCTCGCTCCGATAGGAGGAAAGGAAGAAATCCTTTGCCACCTCATCCTGTTCACAAGCAGATGCAATGGTCAGTAGCTCCAGACATATTGCCATAATGGAACTGTATCCGTCTTTGGCTTCGTCCTCCATCATCTTCCACTGATACTTGCAAAGCATTTCAACCAGCTCGGCCAGCATATGCTCTTTGGTCGGAAAGTGAAAAGTCATATTACCGGGACTCATATTTAATTTCTTGCACATAGAGTTTACTGTCGTTTTGGTATAACCGTCATTCAAAAAACAGTTAGCCGCAACCCGAACAATCTCACTGCGAGTAAGTTCTTTTCTATCTACTCGTATCACGCTTATATTACCTCCTGTCGTCTTTTGCACATCAAAAGTTCGTTATTCTAAAAATCATCATCTCTATTATAGTACACATACTACGAAATTGCAATAGTTTTTAGAAACTTCTTTATATTTATAAAGAAAAACCGGACGAGGCAAAAAACTCATCCGGCTTTGTGACAGTTTGAATATTTAATTTTGGCTGCAACATAGTATGGATTTCTGACGCATATTTAGAATGATTTTCGCTCCTTTCTAAAACCGCCCAAAACCCGTTTTTGACACCAATGCGTTCAATAGGGCAAACCAGCGAAAACCCTTGTGTTTATGCGGGTTTGGGGCGGTTTGCCCTATCTATTACGACCGAAGGGAGTAACAAGGCTCTCTCAGCCGCCGAAAACTTTTTTTCGCACGCGGCGTGAGTTTCTTATAACACAAGCCCCAATTCTTCTCACAATCCCAGTTGCTTTTATAACGTACAAATCCCCTTATCACATTTCGTAGGGGACGGCGCCTTCGACGTCCCGTTATAATTTATGCAAACCTTGTGGGAGGATGTGGGTAACCGCCCCTACAAAAAATTTCAAATCCTGATACCGTTATTTGTGATTAAAGGGATTTATATTGCAAAGATTTACTTTTAAAATGAAATATGCTATAATAAGTTAAAGGCGGTGATTTTGTGAAGACATTAATATTATCAGACGTTCACGCAAACGAACCTGCATTAAACGCTGTTTTAAAAGCAGCACTACCTTGCGACAGAATCATATTCCTCGGCGACCTGGCGAATTTTGGGCCTCATCCCTCGGAATGTGTTGATTTATTGAAGAAATATAACCCTATATGCATTATGGGAAATCACGACGAGTTAATTGTGAATATTCCCAAAAACTTTTGGGACAAGTGGTCTAAAACAAAACTTAGCAACGAACAACAAGATTGGATTAGAGGATTTAAGAACTCCTACCTTTTGGATGGTCATATTTTGCTGCTTCACGGAGCATATTCAGTAGATTATGACATATTACCAACTACTCCTGATTATAAAATCGAACAAGCTTTTGCCGAATATTTGACACCGGAGATAGATGAAGTTTGGTTTGGACATTATCATTACCAAATTGATAAAACTATAAACGGAATTACATATCGTTGTATTCGCCCCGTCGGTCATCACCGCGACAAAGATACGCGTGCGGGATACAGCATTTATGAAAACGGAAAAGTAACCCATCATCGGGTAAAATATGACTTGGATAAAACAGTCGAGGATTTTTTGGCGAGCGACGCCTTTGAGGATTATGAATCCAAATTGGAATTTGCAGATTTTCTTAAAAATGCATATCACGAAAGAATACTCAAAAAAGATATTGCACAAATGAAAGCCGATATGCAACAAGCGGAGTGAAATCACTCCGCTTGTTGCTTTTATAGCATTCTTTACTTTTTATAATTCCTGTGCTATTATAAGCGTAGGGGGGTGTTTCTGTGAAAAAAACGAAGTTTTGGATATTGGTTTCTGTTTATTTATGTCTTGCTTTTGCAGACGGTGCTTTGACTTATATCAATACGCCTGGCCTTACTTTTGAAGGGAATCCGTTGGTCGCCAAGTTCGGACTTGGGTGGGGTGCACTGGCAATTGCAAACGTAGCTGTTTTTGCTCTGCTATTCGCTGCCTCCTATTATAGCTTTTTCAAATACAAAACTGTTTTTACCGAAGAAACAAAGTTCACCAGATACTGCTCTCAAATAACTTTTGACCGTCCGGATATGTTTTGGAAAGGGCTTACACTTCCAAAGCATTGGACCCCGTTTGTTGCTGCGTTTGGTTTTTGTATGTTTCCCGCAGCAATTATTGCGCGCCTGATTGTGGTTTTGGAATGGCTATCCTTTACCTTTAATGTGGATAGTGAATTTGTAAACAGTTATTTTTATTTTAGAGATACTTATTGTTTTGGCCGTTTGGATGTCTTTGTGGCAACTATTATTGCAGTAATTGGCGTCTTTTATTGGTTTTATTGTGAGTTCAAAAAGCAACTTAAAACAGTTGATGAAAAAGCGGAGTGAAATCACTCCGCTTGTTGTTTTGCCCCCCCAATGCCTCTTTTGATTTAATCAAGTGTTGCAACAAGGTGCGGAGTGTGATAAAACAGGTCGAAAGATGTTGTCCTGTCAGGCGACTTCGAGGGCTATTTAGAGCGACAATAACAAAAGGCGACAGTATCGGTAGCATACTGTCGCCTTTTAGGATTAAAAACTATTAGTCTTCTTTAACAAAAACCAACATATTAAAGGTGATGGTTGTAGTTGCATTGTTACCTAAACTAGCTAAGCAGCCGTTGTTCTTAGTAACAGGGATTTCTTGAATGCAATCCAATTTCCATCCGCCTACAGCTTCGCGATTGATAATTTCTGCATACTGATTAACAGCAGCGGTGTAAGAATCATTTTTAGCGATGGTAAGTCCAACAGGACCTGCAACGGTTTTGTATTGTGCCATAATATATTCTCCTTTTATAATATTTTTTTCGTTCTCTAATTGCACACTATTCTACCGTAATAGCGTACAAATAAATCCATTAGTATTTACGGAAAATCGTTGCCACCGTTGGGTGGGCGACATCTCGACAAGCGGCGCAGGCCCTTGCAAACGCCGACAATAACACCGTGTTTTTCAACCGAAAGAAGCATATATTCCGAACAACTTGGAACAAACAAACAAGCCTTTCGCATCTTTTCCGGTGCGTGTTTTTGATAAAGTAAAATGGCATTTCGTACCATTGCTTTAGCTTTTAACCAGATGGTTAGCAAGCAACCAAACGTAGCAACTAGGTGAACCATGTGTGTAGGAAAATGAAAAAATCTGCCTGCAAGTAAGCACAAAAACACAAATGCAACTATTGCGAAAAGCCACAAAACAAATGCAACAATGACCTTTGAGGTTGAGATGTTTGGCCTTGTTAAAGATATGCGCGTTGGCTGGTTGCCCTGTATTAAGCTTATTGCTTTTGCAAGACTTTCTTCTTTTGAATTGCTGATTGTGTCCTCGGGTGTATATATATCCATCAAGCCGCTTCCTTCAATCGGTTTTCTTAATTATATCATTTTTTCGACAAAAATCAAGTATTAATGCTAAAATCTGACAATTTGTAAATGCAAGGCTCCCTATTTTGCCCCATCCCCAACTATTGACTTTTGAAAGGGGACTGTGGTAAAAATTTTTCAGTGTTTATCGAGAGGGTGTGCGTATGCTCAACCAAAAACTTCGTGACAGATTTCGCTGTTAATTGACCAACGCCCACGCGTTGACGGTACTGACCGTTTCGCTTTTTGTATAATGAAAACCACGCGATAGTCGCGTGGTTCAAAAGAGGTTTACCGATGAACAAAAATTGCAGAAATCAAAGGCAAACGCAGAAAGCGCTTTATGTCCTGCCTCCCTCTGACGAGGGAGGTGGATTTTTGCGAAGCAAAAAGACGGAGGGAGAGAAAAGGAAAGACTACCCCTCGGTCGGCTGCCGCCGACAGCTCCCCTGACAAGGGGAGCCGGCAAAGGCTTACAACCCGTTTACGGGTCGCCGATGACCGTTGCGTGGCTGGCAGGCCAATAAAAAGCGCACTTGTGCGCCGCCAGTAGTATTAGGGCTATGCCCGAAAATGAAATCCCCCCGTTATACGGGGGGATATTTATTATCTGCTTGATAGTTGGTAGCAGGTGTGCTATATTTTTTGTAACGATATGCAGGAGATTTGCTATGATTAAAAATTACATTTTCGATTTCGGCAACGTGCTTGCCCGATTTTATCCCCACGAGCTGACCGCTCCGTATGTGGCAGACCCCGACCGTCGCGCAAAAATCGTAGAGGTCGCCTTTGACCGCACCTATTGGGCGCCCCTTGACGAGGGTACTATTACCGATGATGAGGTTAAGGCTGCCATCCGCGGCTGTCTGTCTGCTGAGGATGGTGAGCTTGGCTGCCTCGCCTATGATAATTGGGTTAAAAATCTTGTGCCCGTGGAGGGTATGCCTCAGGTAGTAGCCGATTTGAAAAAGGCAGGCGGCAGGATTTATCTTGTGTCCAACATCAGCCAAAAATTTGCCGCCGAATATAAAGAAAATCCTTGGGTGAGTGACCTTTTTGCCACCTTTGACGGGTTGATTTTCTCCTCCGACTACAAAATCTGCAAGCCCTACCGTGAGATTTTTGAAATTCTGCTTGAAAGGTATGACCTTAATCCCGAGGAGTGCCTTTTTGTGGACGATTTGCCCGCCAACATTCAAGGCGCCGCCGCTGTCGGCATCAAGGGCTATCAGTTTGATGGCAACGCCCGAAAACTGCGTGAATTTATTGGAGTTTGAATTGCGAGGACAGCTATGAAGCATAGGATTTTTTGCAGCGGCACACAGATTGAATGCTTTAACCATTGGAACAATCTGTTTAATTTTTATTGCTTCGGACGTATTGCCGATAAAACGGGGGAGCTTGCCTATATGGCTACCCATTTTGACAGCTTTTTTGCCAATCATACGGGGCACGGTATTGCCTTCCCTGTTGCCAATCGCACCGACGCCCCACCCCCCAATAAATGGTATATATTTGAATAAAAAAGCAGACACATCACGATGGATTGCTCCAAAATGATGTGTCTGTTTCTTTTATTTTTGCAATGAATAAACCTTTACGTAGTCAACTTTAATTTGGTCGGGGAGGTAGGATTTTAATATATATCCTGCCCAAGTGCCAACTTCGTTGGAAATTTTAAGATAACTGGGGTCGGCGCTTGAACCGGGGAAGTTAGCCCAAGTGGCATCAATGGAATAGCTCAACTGACCGTCAACAAAGTAGAAATATCCGTCATCGGCCCAAAGCAAACCGAAGGTGTGATATTCGCCGTCGTAAAGATTTTTGTTAACCGTGTGGCCGCCAAGACTTTTGGTGGTTTCGCCTACGCCGTCCCAATGAAGCGCGTGATTGATTCGGCCGCCCGTCATATCAAAGCTTTCGAAAATATCAATTTCGGCACCGTCAGATGCGCCGTTGCCGGGTTGGGTTTTGTTGTCGCCGATTACCCAGAAGGCAGACCAATAACCGGGTATCGACTGCAAGGTGGTGCGTATCTCAAAATATCCTCTGGCTTGCTCAAACAAAACGCGGTAATCCTTTGTTTTGGTGCGAACGGCACCTGAGACTTTCTTATTATTCTCGTCCAGACCGACTTTAAGAATAAGGTTGCCCTTGCCGTCAAGCTCAACCATATCGTCATCCCATCTGGCGCCAACGTCACCGCGCTCCCATTCGGGACAGCATTCCCACTTTGTAGGGTCAAGCTCGGTGCCATCAAAATCGTCTGACCAGGCAAGAGTTAAGCCATAGTTGGCAGGGTCAAAATTCTCGCTGTTTTCTTTGATTTTGTCAAGCGCGTTAAAGCTTATTACCTCGCCCTCGTATTCTCGGCGGAAATATTTATACCTTATAAAACTGAAGGCAAAGGTGCCCACAACGATCAAAACCAAAACAGTTACAATAATTAAAACTATTTTAAGCGCTTTTTTCATAATCCACCTCATTCATAATGATATAATAGTGTATCATAAATTCAAGCATTAGTCAAACTAAAGACAAAAACCCGCAGCGAATCTTACCGAGCCACTGCGGGTTTTTTTAGTCTTTAATTGTTTATTATTTCATCCGAAAAAACAGAAGCAGACATAAGCTTTTCAGGTGATATATCTAATGCATCAGCAATATTATACAACACGTTCAGCGAAAAACCGTAGGCCATATTGGGCGCTTCAATATTGCTTAGCAATGAGCGACTTATATTGGCTTTTTCTGCCAGCTTTTCCTGTGACAAACCTCTGATTCTGCGCAAAGTTGAAATTGCAATGCCAATTTGAATAAACCTATCTCGATTTTTATAATCTACGTCTTTGCCCACGATACAGCCACCTTTACATTTTCTACAATAAGTATACCCAATTGCCACCTTTCTTTCAGTTTGCGTATATGCGCACTTGACTATATTAGTCAGCAATTATATAATTGGTGTAGATAATGCTTATGATTTTAGACAAAACTCAGGTGTTTGTAAGCAAATTCGTCTTTGGAGGAATTTATGACTTGCACATTTTTTGGACATAGGGACGCACCGATTGTAATAAAAACTCAACTAAAGAAAGTGTTGACCGATTTGATTGAAAACAGAGAAATGTGCAACTTTTATATCGGCAATCACGGCAGTTTTGACAGTATGGTGTTAAACGTATTAACAGAGTTAAAGCAAACATACACTCATATAAATTTTGCGGTGGTGCTTGCCTATCTTACCGACGAAAAAGAGGGGTGCGATTCCGTTTATCCTGAGGGGCTTGAGTGTGTGCCGCCCAGATTTGCTATATCGGCGAGGAACAAATGGATGATTGAAAAGAGCGATTGCGTTATAACCTACGTATCTCGTAATTTTGGCGGCGCAGCACAGTTTAAAGAACTTGCCGAGAAAAAGGGAAAGACAGTTATAAATTTAGCGTAATAAAGCGTGGCATCGCAACAAAAACCCACAGCGACTCTTACCGAGCCACTGCGGGTTTAAATTACATTTAGTGCTTATCGCAGATTATTTGCTTGCTTCTTCAACTGCAACTGCGCAAGCAACGGTCATACCAACCATGGGGTTGTTACCTGCACCGATAAGACCCATCATTTCAACGCATTTTGAAACAGTAGATAAATAACCTTTTCAGAATATAGCCCGAAAACCTTGATATGACTTGCTTTTTAACACTGTTTAATTGTAAAAACTGTCCCACTAAACACATCGTTTTGAATTTTCTTAACCACATTATAACGTGTTTTGATGCGTTTGTAAGCGGACTTTCACATTAATTTAGAAAAGTTTATAATAATGTATTCTTATACCAACCTTATACCAATCTTGTACCAACCTTATACTAATTCATGTTTTCAAAATCCAATTAGATTTTTGCTTATTATCAGAATCCGTATCTATTTGTCCAGTACGTTTCAAGTACATAAGCAATGTTAAAATTTTTCTTTCTTTTTGTTTATCTGTTAACACGTCGGGAAGTTTATCCCAAAGAAGTTTGCGCAAATCATTTCTCTTTGCTTTACCAAATTTTTTAATATAATCTATGATTAAATCACGATAGTATTGATCATCAAAAGCCTTGTTTTTAATGTATTGTGCTTCTTGATCTATGCTTTTCGCAACCTCCGCGGATAAATATAGGCTTCCTATTCTTCCTTCAATTAACTTATGTTTTCGTAAGTGTGCAACAGCTTCTTTACTTAATTCAGAACTCTTTCCTTTTTGTACTTGATCGAGCAAATATACAGTTTCCAAATCTAAGTCAGGATGTTCAAAAAGAATATAGGTGTATTGTTCGTTTAAGGTTTTTCCGTAAACTGTTACCGAAACTTGATTTGCAGAAGATAAATCGTAGTCTGGCATGGGGAAATACTTTTCTTTTTGAATTCTATATACTTTTTTAATTCCACTTGTAGCTGTGTCAATCATATGAAATTTCACCATAGTTTCAGAAAGCAATTGATTTCTATAGAATGGTGGATTATATGTTGTTTGTAGAACTGCTTCTATAGTTTGAGGTAAGAAATCACCTGGGTTAGTAATGTTTATGCTATCTTCGCATTCATTGACGTAAATTCTGCCTCCTGATTGATATTGTGAGTGAGCAATAGAATTGTTAAGAAGTTCTCGCAAAAGCCAAAGATCGTATTGTTGAGTCTCTTTTGGAAATAGAGATAATTGATTTGGCATATATCTATAGGTTAAATTTCTTATTTTTGCAAAAACTTGATCCGCTACAGTAATAAAGGGTATGGTAAATATCGCATAATCTTTCATCTCGCCGTCTGAACCATAAAGTCGCCACATCATCGTTGGCGGGTTTTCAAAAAGATAATCGTAATCAGATTTTCCAAGTAAAATCATAGCAGCATTCGTGACACGGCCTTCTCGTATAAGCTTAGTTTTTGTAAGAAATTCTTCGTCTGTCATAGCAGATATTTCTTCAGATATATGAGGACGATTCATTTTTTCAATATATTTTTCTCTTGCGAATTTTATAGCAACACTGTCTAAATGTTTTATTGTGGCACCGGGAACAAATTGTTTGGACCAATCCTTACGATCTTGATTGCGAATAGTGTCGATTTTATATTGTTGAAGTGAAACTAAGCTTTCACCATTACGAGCGAAGTATCGAGTTTTCCATTCAGTTGGCATTCCAGCTACTGCAGCAGGAATTTTAAACATAACAACTCGTTTTTCATTTTCTTTGTAAATTGGATAAAGCTCTATAATTTCTATAAACGTCATTCCGTCAGTAGTATTTACACTAATTTCTTGTTTAAATCGTTCAAGAAGCGAAGCGTCACCATTTTTGAACGAAGTTCCAACCGGATGTTTCTCTCCTGCTTCACTTACACCCAGAACAAACCATCCATACTGTTGCCCTCTCAAATTAGCCTCATTACTAATGGCAGAAAAATACTGGCCTATTTTATCTTCGTTATACCCTCCTTTAGCTTCCTTGAATTCTACTATTTCGTATTCCCAACGGAGCATTAAGTTTTGAAGAATTTCATAATATTCAGACTTTGCATCATTTTTATCATATGAAAAATAACTCATATAAAATCTCCTATCGATATCTATCAAATAATATTTTTATAAACAATAAGAACAGTTGTCCTCTGTATCATTCCTTTTAAAAAATAAAGAGAGATTTCTAGTTCTTAACAAAAATCATCTTTAGATAACAAAAAACTTTATTAAACATTTATATTATAATATATATCCGGATTTATAGCAAGATGCTATTATATAAAAATATCAATTACATTTTTCTGTTAAATTTGTTTCCTTCATTTTCAGTTTGAGCATTGTAAAACACCTCTCTTTTGTACATAAAAAATATAGACACATCACCCTTGAAAACTCAAAAATGATGTGTCCAACTTTTTAAGTGTTAAATTTTCAAATCAGGTCTTTTACAAGTTGCCCGAAATTATTAGAAAGCTTCAAAAAGCCTTATAAATCAAAGTTTACTTGCTTGCTTCTTCAACTGCAAC
>JAZNIT010000032.1:0-15497 GCA_045577615.1 Acutalibacteraceae bacterium | reverse complement strand
TCGTCTTTTTGTTGTGGTTGGCAAACCCACTTCTATTTTAGACGAAGGAGGATTCTTTTTCTACTCATAGCTAAAGCTTTTTGGAACTACCGGCACTGCCGGTAGTATTCGTTACACAATAAATCAGCGCCGTGCAAATTTTGCACAGCGCTGATATTAACCTATAATTTCTTTAATAATTTTTTCTGCCGCTTTAACATCAGCCTTACCACGGGAGGCCTTCATAATATAGCCAAACATTACGTTTATAGCCTTATCCTTGCCCTTCTTAATATCATCAACAGCGTTGGGATTGGCTTCTACCGCCGCTTTACACAATTCACGTAGCTGTTCTTCAGACAATCCCACCGTGTCCTCCGGCTTAATATATTCCCATACTGATTTTCCTGACTCAAGCATTTTTTGCAAGGTAGAATGGGCTTGGTTAGCCTTTATTTTGCTTTGATCAAGCAGCTTAACAAGCTCTGCAAGTTGCTCAGCTGAGGTCTTTATAGCAAAATCGTACTTTTCGTCTTCGGTATCAAAGGACGAAAACACCGTTTGAACTATTAAGTTTGCAGCATTTTTAGCTGATGCGCCAAAAGACAATGTCTGCTCAAAGTATTCCGCTACCTTTCTGTACTTGCAGATGTAAGACGCATTGGCTTCGGATATACTCAACTCATTTATATATCTTGACATCTTAACATCCGGCAATTCAGGAAGCGAATTACGAATAGCGTCCACCTTTTCGGGAGCTACATAAAAGCGCAAAATATCCGGCTCGGGAAAATATCTGTAATCATCAGAATTTTCTTTTTCACGCATAGGATAGATAACATCGTTGTCAGCATCGTACCTCATTGTAAGCTGAACAACCTCATCTCCCGACTCAATCACCTGCGTTTGGCGTTCAATTTCACGAACTATAGCACACTCAATATTACTGAAAGAATTTACATTTTTAGTTTCAGTCCTTGTGCCCATAGGCGCTCCTTTTGGAGCAATAGACACATTCAAATCGCAGCGCATTCTTCCTTCTTGCATTTTGCAAGTAGATATGCCTACATAGCGCATAATTTGCTGCAGCTTTTCTGCATATTCGCGCGCTTCTTGAGGTGTAGAAATATCAGGCTCTGACACAATCTCTATAAGAGGAACTCCTCCACGATTATAATCAATATATGTCTGTCCGTCCTCGTGAATAAGCTTGCCAGCATCTTCTTCAATATGGATGCGAGTAATACCGATTTTCTTGCCACTGTTGAGGGTTATATAACCGCCCTCACAAATAGGCTCGTCATACTGGGAGATCTGATATGCCTTTGGCAAATCAGGATAGACATAGTTTTTTCTATCCATATGAGAATTGTTGTTGATGCGGCAATTCACAGCCAATCCTGCTCTGATTGCAAACTCAACAACCTGTTTGTTAAGCACAGGCAATGAACCCGGCTGACCTGTACAAACAGGACAGCAATGTGTATTTGGTTTGCCGCCAAATTCGGTGGTACAACTGCAAAAAATCTTGGTATTGGTTGCAAGCTCTATATGAGTTTCAATACCGCAAGTCAAAACATACTCACTCACAGTGCAACACCTCCGTCATATTCCGTAACACCGCAATCTGCATTACTTTGATAAAAATACGCAGTGTTAAGAATCATATCTTCCCTAAACTTATTGCCAATAATCTGCATACCAATAGGTAGACCTTTGCTATCAGTACCGCAAGGAACAGATATTGCAGGAAGGCCCGCAATATTAACAGGCACGGTACAAATATCAGCGCAGTACATATCAACGGGATTTGTGCTGTTGTAATCAACTGAAAATGCGGTTGTAGGCGCAGTTGGCGTAATCAAAACATCGCACTTGTTGAATGCCTCATCAAACTCAGATATAATCTTACTTCTTATAAGGCAGGATTTTTTGTAATAAGCGTCATAATATCCACTTGATAATACATAGGTGCCAAGCATAATTCTGCGCTTAACCTCGCTACCGAAGCCCTCACTGCGGGATTTAAGAATCATATCGTTGATGTCTTCGTATTTTTCGGTGCGATAACCATAGCGAATGCCATCATATCTACCAAGATTTGACGATGCCTCTGCACATGCAATAATATAATAAACCGGCAAAGCGTGTTTTAATGAATTAATTGAAATTTCGATAATCTCAGCGCCCGATTTTTTGTAAAATTCTATTGCCTTTTCAACCGATTGTCGCACCTCGGCATCAGCGCCGTTAAAAAACTCTTTTACTACGCCGATTCTTAGCCCTTTTACATCCTTACCGATAGCGTTATAGGTTGACTCAACACCACCGTTTTTTGAAGTTTGGTCATGAATATCAGCACCTTTAATTACATCAAAAACAAGTGCGGCATCTTTAACTCCATTAGTAATAACGCCTATTTGATCAAGAGATGAGCCATATGCAATCAAACCGTATCTTGATACGGCACCATAAGTAGGCTTTAAACCGACGACACCGCAAAAAGATGACGGCTGACGTACAGAGCCACCGGTATCTGATCCTAAGGCATAGGGTGAAATGTTTGCCGAAACAGCACTTGCACTGCCACCTGAGGATCCACCGGTAACTACGCCATTATTGCGAGGATTTATTGGCGCACCATAGCAGCTTGTCTTTGAAGTGCTGCCCATAGCAAACTCGTCCATATTGGTTTTACCAAGCATAACAGCACCATTATTAAGCAGCTTATCCCAAGCAGTAGCATTATAATATGGTCTGAATCCTGCAAGCATCTTAGAGCAACAGGTAGTAAGCTGACCGTCACTGCAAATATTGTCCTTCAGCGCCATAGGAATTCCACACAAAGCTTGTGAATTGCCATCTGAAAGCATTGCGTCAGCAATTTCTGCCTGCTTCAAGGCATCTTCAAAAGTGGTATGAACATACGCATTCAACAACTTATTATCTCGCTCAATAGCTGTGATATATTCCTTTGTAAGCTCAACAGAGGACAACTCTTTTGATGTTAATTTTTGATGCAAAGAACTAATTATATCTCTCATTTAACGCACCTCTTCACAGCAAAAAATCCCTTTTGGCCCTTAACGTTAGACATAATTTTCTCATTATCTAACGAGGGTAAAACAACATCCTCGCGCAGTTCATCATCGCCCACAGCATCAAAAGACACCGAGCGTATATTATCCGTATCACCATTAACCTCATTGTTGATGGTATCAGCAAAGGCAATTATAGATTCCATTTCGTTTGTCAACTGATTCAACTCTTCATCAGAAAATGAAAGTTTGCACAAGTCGGCAAGCTTAACAAGTTCACTTTTTGAAACAGACATCACTTTTCCTCACAATCAATTTTATAGCAATTTGAGTATATACTTACTCAATTTTTTTGTCAAGTAAATAGAGTCTTTTAATATATTTGTACTATATATATAATATTATCCTATCTTTTTGTGTTATTTTGTTATTTGAGCGATTGACAGTCAAATGATTTTTTGATAGAATTACTTTAATTGGGCATAGCTCAAATTCATATTACAGAGGGATGTACAATGGGACTTACATTAACTGAAAAAATCCTTAAAGCGCACTTGGTTGATGGCGAGTTTATCAAAGGCCAAGAAATTGGTATCAAGATTGATCAAACTCTCACCCAAGATGCCACCGGAACTATGGCATATCTTGAATATGAGGCAATGGGCATTCCCCGTGTCAGAACCGAGCGTTCTGTTGCCTATATTGATCACAACACCCTGCAGTCTGGCTTTGAAAATGCAGACGATCACCGTTTCATTGGATCAATAGCCAAAAAGCACGGCATCTATTTTAGCCGTCCCGGTAACGGTATTTGCCACCAAGTTCATCTTGAGCGCTTTGGCATTCCCGGTAAAACCTTAATCGGTTCTGACAGCCACACTCCTACAGGTGGCGGTCTTGGTATGATTGCTATCGGCGCAGGCGGTCTTGACGTTGCTGTTGCTATGGGCGGCGGCGCATACTACATAACCTATCCCAAGGTTGTAAAGGTCAACCTCACGGGCAAACTTAACTCTTGGGTTGCTGCTAAAGACGTTATCCTTGAAGTACTGCGCATTATGTCTGTTAAAGGCGGCGTTGGCAAGGTTATCGAATATTGTGGCGATGGTGTTAAAACCCTCTCAGTTCCCGAAAGAGCAACCATCACCAACATGGGTGCTGAATTGGGCGCAACCACTTCTATCTTCCCCTCCGATGAAATCACACTTGATTTCTTGAGAGCACAGGACCGTGCAGATGTATGGACCGAGCTCAAGGCTGATGAGGATGCTGTTTACGACGAACAGATCGACATCGATCTTTCAACTCTTGAACCTATGCTTGCATGTCCCCACTCACCTGACAACATCAAAAAGGTCAGTGAGCTTGAGGGTATGAAAATTGATCAGGTTTGCATTGGCTCATGCACCAACAGCTCATTGCTTGATATGCTTAAGGTTGCGTATATCCTTGACGGAAAAACCGTTCATCCCGATGTTTCACTGTCAATTGCACCCGGTTCAAAACAAGTTCTTAATATGATTGCAGGCAATGGTGCATTGTCAAAGATGATTGATGCTGGCGCCCGTATTCTTGAAAGCGCATGTGGTCCTTGCATCGGTATGGGTCAATCTCCCAACTCAAAGGGTATCTCTTTGCGCACATTTAACCGCAACTTTGAAGGACGTTCAGGCACCAAAGACGGCCAAATCTATCTTGTTTCACCCGAAATGGCTGCAGCAAGCGCTGTTGCAGGATATCTTATTGATCCTCGCAAACTTGGCGAGATGCCTGATTTCAAGCTTCCCGAAAGCTTTATTATCAACGACAATATGGTTGTTGAGCCTTGTGATGAAAAGAATATGGACAGTGTTGAAATTCTTCGCGGTCCCAATATCAAACCCTTCCCCACCACTACTGCTCTTGACGATGTAATTGATTGCAATTGCTCACTTAAGGTTGGTGACAATATTACCACCGACCACATTATGCCTGCAGGCGCAAAGATTCTTCCTTTGCGTTCAAACATTCCAGCAATATCAAAGTATTGTTTCACTGTTTGTGATGAGCAATTCCCTGCTCGCGCCGAAGAATTGGGCAAGAGCATTATTGTTGGCGGTGCCAACTACGGCCAAGGATCTTCACGTGAGCACGCCGCACTTGCTCCTTTGCACTTGGGTGTTAAGGCTGTTCTTGTTAAGTCTTTTGCAAGAATTCACCGTTCCAACCTTATCAATGCAGGTATTCTTCCTCTTAACTTTGTTAACGAGGCTGACTATGATAAGATTTCACTTGGCGATAAGCTTGTAATAAACAATGTCCGCGATTGCATTGAAAACGGCAAGAATCTTGTTGTCACAAACAAGACTACAGGTGAAAACATTGAGTGTGTTTGCGAACTCAGCGACAGAGCAAAGAAGATTATTCTTGCCGGCGGCTTGTTAAGCTACACCAAAGAAAACTTAAAATAAGGAGCAACACAATGGCTGATAAAATTCAAATGAAAACGCCTCTTGTTGAAATGGATGGCGACGAAATGACCAGAGTAATCTGGCAAATGATCAAAGATATACTCATTAACCCTTATGTAGATCTTAAGACCGAATATTACGATTTGGGCTTAGTACATCGTAACGAAACTAACGACCAGGTAACCTTTGATTCTGCTGAGGCAACCAAAAAATACGGCGTTGCAGTAAAATGCGCAACTATTACCCCCAATGCAGCCCGTATGCCTGAATACAACCTCAAAGAGATGTGGAAATCACCTAACGGTACGATTCGTGCTATCCTTGACGGCACCGTTTTCCGCGCCCCTATTCTTGTAAAGGGCATTACTCCCTATATCCCCACTTGGACTAAGCCTATCACCATCGCCCGTCATGCTTACGGTGATATTTATAAGAATACCGAAATGCAGGTTGCTGAAGGCAGCAAGTGCGAGCTTGTTTGCACCGATGCAAACGGAAATGAGACCCGCTCTCTTATTCACGATTTCGAAAACACTTCGGGTATTATTCAAGGTGTACACAACACCGACAAGTCAATTGCAAGCTTTGCAAGAAGCTGCTTTAACTTTGCTCTTGACACTCACCAGGATCTTTGGTTCGCAACCAAAGACACCATCTCCAAAAAATATGACCACCGTTTTAAAGACATATTTGCAGAAATTTATGAAGCCGAGTATAAAGAACGCTTTGAAGCTGCAGGTATTGAATATTTCTACACCCTTATTGATGATGCTGTTGCACGTGTAATTCGTTCTGAAGGTGGCTACATTTGGGCCTGCAAGAACTATGACGGTGACGTTATGAGCGATATGGTAGCCACCGCATACGGCAGCCTAGCTATGATGACCTCAGTTCTTGTATCACCCGATGGCGTATACGAATATGAAGCTGCACACGGCACCGTTCAGCGCCATTATTACAAGCACCTCAAGGGTGAAACAACATCTACCAACAGCGTTGCTACCCTTTTTGCTTGGTCAGGCGCATTCCGCAAGCGCGGCGAACTTGACAATTTGCCCGACCTTGTAAACTATGCAGACAAACTTGAACAGGCAACAATTCAAACCATTGAAGAAGGCATTATGACCGGTGACCTTTACCTGCTCTCAACCCTTGAAAACAAGACCAAGGTTGACACCGAGCAATTCCTTGTTGAAATCAACAAGCGCCTCGCAGCATTGCTGAATAAATAATCTTAAACCCGCAAGCTTAACGCTTGCGGGTTGTTTTATGCATAAAAACACCCGAGATCGCGTTGAACTCGGGTGTTAATTTATTTCTTATTTGTTGTTGCGACGGCGATTGAATCTGCCACCATCTTTACGACGGGGAGCCTCTTCACCATCATCTTCAACGGTAAGACCTTCAATTTCAACAAGAGCGTCACGGCGAGAAAGATTAAGTCTGCCTTGATCATCGATTTCAGTAACCTTAACGATTACCTCATCGCCAACCTGAACAACATCCTCAACCTTTTCAACACGCTTAACATCAAGCTTGCTGATGTGAACAAGACCTTCCTTGCCGGGAGCGATCTCAACGAAAGCACCGAAACTCATAAGACGAGTTACACGGCCCTTGAAAATTGCGCCAACTTCAGGATCGTTAGCGATAGTCTCAACAATCATAAGTGCACGCTTTGCATCTTCAATGTCAACAGCACAGATATGAACGCGGCCATCCTCTTCAACGTCAATCTTACAGTTGCAATCGGCACAAATCTTTTGGATTACCTTGCCGCCCTGACCGATAACATCGCGAATCTTCTCAACATCAATCTTGGTAGAAACCATCTTGGGTGCATACTTGGAAAGCTCCTCACGGGGCTGCTCGATAGCCTTAAGCATAATCTCATCAAGAATGTAAAGGCGAGCCTTATGAGTCTTGGTGATAGCTTCACGAATTATTGCAGGAGTAAGGCCGTCAATCTTAAGGTCCATCTGGATAGCGGTGATACCGTTATGGGTACCTGCTACCTTAAAGTCCATATCGCCGAAGAAGTCTTCTACACCCTGAATGTCAACCATGGTCATAAAGTCGTCACCGTTGGTGATAAGACCACAAGAAATACCGGCAACAGGAGCCTTAATGGGGACACCGGCACCCATAAGTGCCAAGGTAGAACCACAAACAGAGCCCTGAGAGGTTGAACCGTTAGAAGAAAGAACTTCAGATACAAGACGGATAGAATAAGGGAATTCCTCTTCAGAAGGAATTACAGGCAACAATGCACGCTCTGCCAAAGCACCGTGGCCGATTTCACGACGACCGGGGCCTCTGCTGGGACGAGTTTCGCCAACAGAGTAAGAAGGCATATTGTAGTGGTGCATATAACGCTTAACCTCTTCGTCATCGATGCCATCAAGAATCTGGCCATCACGAAGCTGACCGAGAGTAGCAACGGTGCGAACCTGAGTCTGACCTCTGGTGAAAAGGCCTGAACCGTGTGCTCTGGGAAGAAGACCAACCTCTGATGCAAGAGGACGAATCTCATCGATGCCACGGCCGTCAACACGCTTTTTATCGTTGATAAGCCAGCTGCGAACTACAAACTTCTGAAGTTTGTACATACACTCGTCAACCTGACCAACAAAGTCGGGATAATTCTCTTCTACAAAAGCGCCAACCTTTTCGTAAACGGGCTTAAGCTTTTCGTCACGAATGCGCTTGTCATCGGTATCCATAGCAGCACGAACTTCTTCAACAACAAGCTCTTTAACTGCCTCGAACATATCGTGATCAACATCACACTCAACAAACTCGAACTTGGGTTTGCCAACCTCAGCAACGATCTCGTTGATAAACTTAACCATACCCTGGTTGAACTCGTGAGCCTTAAGAATAGCGTCGATCATTACTTCATCAGGAATCTCGTTAGCGCCTGCTTCAATCATTGCAACCTTCTTATCGGTTGAAACAACGGTTACATGCATCTGTGACTTCTGAGCCTGCTCTGCAGTGGGGTTGAAAACAACCTCACCATCAACATAGCCTGCAACAACACCTGCAACGGGGCCGTTCCAAGGAATGTTAGAGATAGCAATTGCGCAAGAAGTACCGAGCATTGCTGCGATTTCAGGTGAACAATCAGGATCGGTAGACATTACGGTACATACAACCGAAACGTCGTTACGCATTGACTTGGGGAAAAGAGGACGAATAGGACGGTCAATCATTCTTGATGCAAGAATGGCCTTTTCAGTGGGACGACCCTCACGTCTCATAAATGAGCCGGGAATGCGACCAACTGAGTAAAGCTTCTCTTCATAGTCAACAGAGAGAGGGAAAAAGTCGATGCCATCACGGGGCTTTGCAGCTGCAGTTACAGCACAGAAAACAGCGGTTTCACCGTATCTTACCATAACAGAGCCGTTGGCAAGTTGACCGAGCTTGCCGGTTTCAATTACGAGCGGTCTGCCCGCCCATTCGGTCTTAAAGGTTCTGAACTCTTCAAACATTTTGTACCTCCAAAAAATATAATATCCGAGGTAATGCGTGATTAGCAATAAATTCACTGTCTGACTCATTCAGGCAGTCAATTCACTGCTAAATCAGCCGCACACCAAGGTAAAAAACAGTTAGAATAGACAAAAGACAGACCGATTATAAAATCGGTCTGCCTTACAGACTTACTTACGGATGCCGAGCTTTGCGATAACAGCACGGTAACGCTCGATATCTTTCTTCTGAAGATATGCAAGCAGGTTGCGTCTGTGACCGACCATTTTGAGCAAGCCGCGACGTGAATGATGGTCATTCTTGTTTGCACGAAGATGCTCGTTAAGATCGTTGATGCGCTTAGTCAATACAGCAATCTGTACCTCAGGTGAACCGGTGTCGCCCTCATGGGTAGCATATTCCTGCATTATAGCGGTCTTTTCTTCTTTAAGCATTTGATACACCTCTTTTATAATATTTTCGTCAAGCCCGAGTTATAGGCAACGGTGCTCCATAAAGGCATACGCCAACAACTCAGAAACTGCGAACAGATGAATTATACCACGAAGTTTCAGGTTTGTAAAGAGTTTTTTTACTTTATTTTAATAAATATACGCTTTTTGTTCTTTAAACGCTTGACACTTTGCTCTTAATTAAGTATTATATTCTATAAATGTATATATTATAGAGGTGTACATAATGAAAAATACTGAAAAAACTATGGAAACAGTTGTTGCTCTTGCCAAGAGCCGCGGATTTGTTTATGCAGGCTCCGAAATTTACGGCGGCTTGTCTAACACTTGGGATTACGGCCCCCTCGGTGTAGAGCTTAAAAACAACGTTAAAAAAGCTTGGTGGAAAAAGTTTGTTCAAGAGAGCCGCTATAACGTAGGCCTTGACAGCGCAATACTTATGAACCCTCAAGCATGGGTTGCTTCAGGTCACGTTGGTGGATTCTCCGACCCCCTTATGGACTGTAAGGCTTGCAAAACCCGTCATCGCGCTGACCAGCTTATTGAAGCCACCGGTGCCAACTGCGCCGGCTGGAGTTTCGAAGAAATGAGCAGCTATATAAAAGACAACAACATCGTATGTCCTGATTGCGGTGCTTGCGATTTCACCGACATCAGAAAGTTCAACCTTATGTTCAAAACCTTCCAAGGCGTTACAGAGGATGCAAAAAACGAGCTATATCTTAGACCCGAAACCGCACAGGGTATATTTGTAAACTTTGCCAACATTCAACGCACCACCCGCAAGAAGCTCCCCTTCGGCGTTGGTCAGGTTGGTAAATCATTTCGTAACGAAATCACTCCCGGCAACTTCACCTTCCGTACCCGTGAATTTGAACAGATGGAGCTTGAGTTCTTCTGCAAGCCCGGCACCGACCTTGAGTGGTTCAAGTATTGGAAAGACTATTGCCATAACTGGCTTTTGTCACTTGGCATTAAGGACGAAAATCTTAAGCTTCGTGACCACGAGCAGGAAGAATTGTCACACTACTCAAAGGCAACCACCGATATCGAGTTTATGTTCCCCTTCGGTTGGGGCGAGCTTTGGGGCATTGCAGACCGTACCGACTTTGACCTTACTCAGCACATCAACCACTCAGGCAAGGCTCTTGACTATTTCGATCAAGAAAGCAACGAGCGCTATGTTCCCTATGTTGTTGAGCCTTCACTTGGTGCCGACCGTGTAACTCTCGCATTTTTGTGCGAGGCTTATGATGAGGAAGAATGTGAAAACGGCGAAATGCGTGTTGTTATGCGTTTGCATCCCGCTTTGGCTCCCTTCAAGGCTGCAATTCTTCCCCTTTCAAAGAAGCTTTCAGAGCAAGCGCTTGAGCTCAGAGATAAGCTTTCTGCTTCATTCAGCGTTGATTACGACGATGCAGGCTCTATCGGCAAACGTTACAGACGCCAGGATGAAATCGGCACTCCTATGTGCATAACCTACGACTTTGAATCAGAGACCGACGGTTGCGTAACCATTCGCGACAGAGATTCAATGGAGCAGGTCAGAATTCCCATAGATTCACTTGAAGCATATATTGCCGAAAGAATTAAGTTCTAATTAAACAATTAACGCCTACACACCGATTGGTGCGTAGGCGTTTTTATTACGTAATAATTATCTTACCTTCCAACGGTCGTTGTAGGTACCGTCAAGGTCGCTAACAATAGAAACAACGTTGTCCTTAGCTTTAGAGCTTGCACGGCGCTCATTGAGCAATGACAAGAACTTGTCTTCGTCAACGGGAATTGAAACCCAATCATTGGTCCAGTCAGAAAGGTGGGCAGCATTAGAAATAGAAAGTCCTTTGATGCCTTCATAGCCGGGAGCAAGAAGCTCTTCGCCCTTCAAGATGGCGTTGGTAAAGTTTTGCATAATGCCAACGTGAGCGGTTTCTTCTTTATCGGTTTCCACTTGCTCAATTTGGATGTCGTTGTCATGATAAAAGCCGTTATCAGACTCAAAACAAACCTTTCTTTCGGGAGCAGAAAGTTTCCACCAAGTGAGATTGCCGTTTTCATAAACCATCTTACCTTTGTCACCGGTAATCTCAAAACGGTTGGTGCCAGGGCAATCGCCGGTAGAGGTGATAAACACACCTGATGCGCCGTTTTCATACTCTGCGCAGATGGTTACATCATCTTCAACCTCGATATTGTGCCACTTGCCATAGTTGCAGGTTGCACGAATCTTGTTAGGCATACCGAAAATCCACTGCCACAAGTCAAGATTGTGAGGGCATTGATTAAGCAGAACGCCGCCACCTTCACCATCCCAGGTTGCTCTCCAGCTACCAGAATCATAATATCTCTGAGTACGATACCAGTTAGTGATAACCCAAACACTGCGCTTAAGCTCACCAAGCTCACCTGATTGAACAACCTCGCGCATTTTAGCAAACAAAGGATTGGTACGTTGATTGAACATAATACCAAATATCTTGCCGCTCTTTTCAGCAGCCTCGTTCATCTCTCGAACCTGCTTGGTATATACACCTGCAGGCTTTTCAACAAGAACGTTAAGTCCTGCTTTAAAACCCTCAAGAGCCATTACAGGATGGAAATAGTGAGGAACTGCTACAAGAATAGCATCAACCAAACCGCTTGCAATCAATTCTTTATAATCTTCAAAGCAAGCAACTTCACCTGTAAGATTCTCTTTGCACCAATCAAGGCGTGAAGTATCAATGTCGCAAACTGCGGTAAGGCGCATACCCTCTACCTTGCCTTGATCCAAGGCTTTAGCGTGAGCAGTACCCATATTACCGATACCGATAATACCCATTCTAACTTCTGTCATATTGTGTAACCCCCGTCAAAAATTATTTTTTTAAGAGCTGATACAGCCGCACCAAAGGCTTCATCAGGACTATTATAAACATACTTATGCTTAAGCTCTTCATCCTGCAGATTGTCAAGACCGTTAAAGATAAACAGATGAGGCTCAAGAGTTAAAATAATGTTGTCACCTTGCTTTGCAAGAGCATCAACCATTTTTGCAATATTTCCGTCACCACAGCCTGAAGGTACAACGCTACCGTCAGACATTACAGCATCCTTAATATGACCATATTCGGTGCGAGGAGCAAGTGCCTCAATAAAATCACCGGGATTCTGTTCACATTGAATGTAGTTTGCAGGATCAAACACAGAATAAAGTCCATCAACATTATCAAGCAAGTCAACAACTCTGTCGCAAGTGTCACCGTAGATGCCTTTTTCATTCTCGTGACAACACTTAACGCCCTTGGTAGCTGCATAATCGCACATTGCCTGCATTCTGCGAATAACCTCTGCCCTCACCTCAGCATACTTTCCGTCCTTTACAAAAAAGCTGAACAGACGGATTTTGTCAGTGCCAAGAATTAGAGCAATCTCTACTGAATGCTTAAACTTTTCAAAGTGAGGCTCGAAATCGTCGTAAATATCAATTTTTCCAATTGGAGAACCCAAAGCAGAAACTTTAATACCGGCCTCATCAAGCTGAGATTTGAACCGAATTGCTTGCTCAATGGTTAAATCGGATATGTTGATACCGTCTACATTGCGAGGCTCGATATGTGTCAAGCCGTTTCTTTTAATAGCTTCTATTTGCTTTTCAATCTCAGAAGAAACCTCATCGGCAAAGCAAGACAAAATAAAGTTAGGCATAAATTCACCTTCTGTTAAAATTCGCAATTAAGCTTTTTCAAATAATCGTAGCTAATCTTTAACTGCTCAAAGGGATCGGCACCGTAGCAATCATCCTGCTCAATTTCAGCAAATTTGATACCGGTCTTTTGACAAGCTTCAAGAACCTCTTCCCAAACGATTGAGCCGTTACCTATAGGTGCAAAATGCTGCTTGTATTCGGTATTTGCATCATCGCTGACTGCGCGATAGTGAAGATCCTTCAAATGGCAAACATCAATGCGACCTGCCAGCTTATGCATCATTTGTGCAGGACACATTCCGCCAAACTGTGACCAGTATGTGTCAAAAATAAAGCCCCATTTATCAGGATCCGTAAGCTCTGCCATAATTTCAAGCAAGGTCATCGAGCCATACTTAGCAATCTCATTGCCATGGTTATGATAATGGAACTTAAGTCCATTATCCGCAAACATATCGGCAGCCTTGGAATAATCGGCAATAAAAGCTTTTGTGCCATCAATACTCCATCTGTATTTCTTGGGCATGATACCAATACCAACATGATTACAGCCCATAATCTTATGTTCTTTAATTACATTTTCAGTATCTTCCAAAATTCGGTCAGGATTAGTGTGAGTGATAACAATTTGCAAACCGTTTTCATCACACATTGCCTTTAATCTTTCGGCAGGAATAGCACCAAAGCCAGATACCTGCAATGAAGAAAAACCGATGTCCTTAATCTTTTTTAAAGACTGAGCAATCCCCTCTTCATCATTGCAAAAACTGCGAATAGTATAACCCTGTACGCCAACCTTCATTTATATCACTCCTTTAAGCTTATATATAATATATCAAAATAAATAAGCAAAATAAATTACAAAATTTGCTCAAAACATTGCAAAAATTGACTTAATGTTTTATAATGTCATAGGGTGATAAAAATTGAGCAACAAAAAGATAAATTCCACGTCATTATCATCAAATATAGATAACGCTTTTTGCGCATCCAGATCTGCTACCGCAGGTGAATTCATCTGTGAATTCCACTGCCACGACAATTGGGAGATATACATATATCTTGATGGTGATGTTACATATTACGTTGAAGACAAGGTTTACAATATGTCCTTAGGTGATGTTATCGTTATACCGCCTGGAAAGATGCATCAATCGGTGGTAAACAACAGCGAAGGCAAAACCTACGAAAGAATAGTTCTTAATCTTAATCCGACATACATCAACAAATTGACCGAAGAAGATGAAACACTTAAAATAAGATACAAAACCTTTATGCACCAATATGATTTTTTGCTTAATTATGGTGATGATGACTTTTTGTTTATCAAGGGGCTTGCTATGCAGATAGTACAAAAAGGACAAGAAGATACGTTTAAACTAACGATGCTTAACTCTTTCATCTATTCTCTCGGTAGCAAATTTGAGCATCCATCATATAACAGAAACGCGCACGAGGACAAGATGATATCAGCTGTTATACAATACATAAACCAACACTACGTTGAGCAGCTATCATTAGACAAAATATGTGATGAGTTTTTTGTCAGCAAGTTCTATCTCAACCGTCGCTTTAAAGAATACACAAAACTCACCATTTACGATTATATTTTATCCAAAAGAATAGCTCTCGCCCGCCGTTTGATACGCTCCGGTGTTACAGCCAATGAAACAGCTGAAAAATGCGGCTTTGGTGATTATTCTACCTTTTATCGTGCATTCATTTCAAAAACAAATCAGACGCCCAAAGAATTTAAAAACTCCTTCTAAATATAAAAAAACAAGGTGCCAAAAGCACCTTGTTTTATTGTATAAACGAAAACCACGCGTTAGACGCGTGGTTCGGTAAGAATTATATAGTTGAAAATAGAATAAAAACTCCCTTTGTGTATAATAAGATTGCGGTCTGCCAACTGCAATAAAAAACACAAAGGGAGGTCATTCAAAATGGGAATGAACGACATAAATAGTTTATCACACACAAAGTGGAATTGCAAATATCATATAGTGTTTGCACCAAAATATCGCAGAAAGGTGTTTTTTAAAGAAAAGAAAGCAGCAATAGGAAAGATATTGAGGCAGTTGTGTGAATGGAAGGGCGTAAAAATAATAGAAGCAGAGGTGTGCCCAGATCATATACATATGTTGGTGGAGGTGCCGCCTAAAATAAGCGTGTCATCTTTCATGGGGTACCTGAAAGGAAAAAGCAGCACAATGCTATATGAGCAATTCGGCGAATTAAAATACAAATACCGAAACAAAGAGTTTTGGTGCAAAGGATATTACGTAGATACGGTAGGAAAAAACGAGAGCCGAATTGCAGAATACATAGCCAACCAATTAAAAGAGGATATGCTTGGAGAACAGTTAACCTTCAGCGATAACGGCTC
>JAZNIT010000031.1:0-29463 GCA_045577615.1 Acutalibacteraceae bacterium | reverse complement strand
CGCCGATGACCGTTGCGTGGCTGGCAGGCCAATAAAAAGCGCACTTGTGCGCCGCCAGTAGTATTAGGGCTATGCCCGAAAATGAAATACCCCCCGTTATACGGGGGGATATTTATTATTGACAAAAGGTGAAAAAGGATTTATAATAATTTGCGACTCATTCGCAAATTTCAAGAGAGGTGACAGTAATGAAAGAATATATGACCGCCAAGCGCAAAATGCTTGTGGAATATTTTGAAGCCCACAGAGATTGCCATTTGACTGCCGAGCAGATTGCATCGGATGTGCAGGACTTGGGCGAAATTTCAAAAAGCGCCGTCTACCGCAACCTTGAGCGAATGGTGCAAGAGGGCAAGCTGATTCGCAGCGCAGGCAAGGATGGCCGCCTGACTTATCAATATGTTGACGCCGCCGATTGCTGTGACCACATTCATATGCAGTGCACCCGGTGCGGCAAAATCTTTCATATGGAAAACCCTTCTGCAGAGGGCGCGCTGAAGGCCGCTCTTAAAAGCAGTGATTTCGAAATCGACAGCCGACGCACCGTTTTGTACGGCCGCTGTGGCGGATGCAATTAAGGGGTGCCTATGAAAAAGATAGTTTCTTTAATTATGGCCCTCGCTCTTTGTCTTACCCTTTTCGGCTGCCAAAAGGCAGATGAAGCAACCAAGGGAATATCGGTGGTCTGCGCCTCATTTGCCGAGTATGATTGGGTCAAAAACCTCACTGCCAACACCGATGCAAGAGTAACCTTGCTTGCCGACAACGGTGCCGATATGCACTCCTATCAGCCAACAGCCGCCGACGTTTTGTCCATCGGCAAGGCCGATTTGGTGGTTTACAACGGCGGTACATCCGATGAGTGGATGACGGCTGCCATCAAAAATTCAGGCTTTTCAGCTGCCGCCATTCGCATAATGGATTTTGTCAGCAAAAATTTAATTCATATCGACCACCACGAGGGTGAGGATGCAGATCACATCCACAGCGACTATGACGAGCACGTGTGGCTTTCTCTCAACAATGCCGTTACCGCCTGCGGAGTAATTGCCGAAAAGCTTATGGCGGCTGACCCCGACAATAAGCCCACCTATATGGCTAACCTTACTGAGTATACCGCAAGCCTTATAACCCTTAATAATAAGTACAAATCCCTTTTTGGCGAAATGCAAAACAAAACAGTGGTAATTGCCGACCGCTTCCCATTTATCTATATTATGAATGACTACGGCATAGCCTACAACGCCGCCTACGAGGGCTGCTCTGCCGAAACAGAGGCCGGCTTTGAAAAGGTGCTCAGTCTTGCCAAAACGGTGGACGAGCAAGGCATATCCACTATTTTTATAATGGAGGGCGGCACCGATAAATTGGCAAAATCGGTCATCTCCAACACCAAAAACAAAAATCAAAGCATAGTTACCCTTGATTCAATGCAATCGGTAACCAAAAAGGATATTGAATCGGGCAAAAGCTATTTTTCCGTAATGACCAAAAATCTCGAAGCGCTGGAAAATGCGCTTAAGTAAGGAGGGCAGCAAGTGGCTCTTATAACCTGCAAAGATCTCTGTCTGGCATACGATAACGTGGCCGTGACGGATAATATAAATTTCTCTGTTGAAGCAGGGGAGTATGTTTGTATCGTCGGTGAAAACGGCTCAGGCAAAACTACCCTGATGCGCGCCCTGCTTGGTTTACATAAAACCTATACAGGTACCATCACCTTAGGTGACGGTTTAAAACAAAACCAAGTGGGATATCTGCCCCAGCAAACCCCATCCCAAAGGGATTTTCCTGCCTCGGTTAAAGAGGTAGTGCTGTCGGGCTTTGTGGGCTCTCTTGGCCTTAATCCCTTCTATGGCAAGGCACGACTTGCCCGCGTTGAAGAGGTGCTGGAGCGTTTAGAGCTTGACGGCGTGGCCAACCGCAGTTACAGCGAGCTTTCGGGCGGTCAGCAGCAGCGTGTGCTGCTTGCTCGCGCTCTTTGTGCAACGGGCAAGCTTTTGCTTTTGGACGAGCCTGCCGCAAGCCTTGACAACCACATTGCCCAAAAGCTTTACGAAAACATCAACAATCTTAACAAGCAAGATAAAATCGCCGTCATTATGATTTCTCACGATGTTGCAACGGCGGTAAAATATGCTGATAAAATACTCCACGTTGGTGCGGCGCCCACCTTTTACGACAAGGCGGATTATCTGCTCAGTGACGACTACAAGCGTCTGTCGGCAGAGGGGAGGGGTGCGCTGTGATTTCCTTTGAAATGCTGCTGGAATATTTTAGTTACCCCTTTGTAAGGTATGCCCTTATTGTGGGCGTGCTTACCTCCTTGTGCGCTTCCTTGTTCGGTGTAACTTTGGTGCTTAAAAGGATGTCTTTCATCGGTGACGGACTTTCCCACGTGGCCTTTGGCGCCCTTGCCATCGCCTCAGTTATCAATGTCACCCAAAATATGCTTATCGTTCTGCCCATCACCGTGGTCAGCGCAATACTTTTGCTCCGTGTGGGTCAAAATGCCAAGATAAAGGGCGATGCCGCCATAGCAATGCTGTCGGTTGGCGCTTTGGCCTTCGGCTATCTGCTGCTCAACCTCTTTTCAGGCTCGGCCAATCTGTCGGGTGATGTGTGCAGCACCCTTTTTGGCTCGGCATCGGTGCTCACCTTGGGCCAAAATCAGGTGATACTCTGCGTGCTGCTCAGCGTTGCGGTGCTGGTGGTGTTCATCCTTTTCTACAACCGCCTTTTTGCCGTCACCTTCGATGAAGATTTTGCCCGCGCAGGCGGACTTAACACTGCCGCCTACAATATGCTTATCGCGGTGGTTATAGCCGTTGTTATCGTGCTTGCTATGAATTTGGTGGGCTCACTGCTCATATCTGCCCTGGTGATTTTTCCTGCCATTTCGGCAATGCGAATTTTCGGCAGCTTCAGAGCGGTAACTCTGTGGTCGGCGGCCATTTCGGTATTTTGTGCCACAACCGGCTTCGTTTTGTCGGTGCTTGCAAGCACACCTGTTGGCGCCACTATCGTAGCGGTTAACTGTATCGCTTTCTTTTTGTGCTGTATTATCGGCAAAATCAAGCGCAGTTGTTGACAATCAGCACCAAAAATAATATAATGGATTGGTTGTTATTACCGCTTTGGAGGTAAATTATGATTTGTAACAATATACTCGAGGCTATGGGCAACACCCCCATAATCCGACTCAATAAATTAGCCGATCCCGACGGTGCGCAGATTCTCGTAAAATTTGAAGGACTCAATGTGGGCGGCTCCATCAAAACTCGCACAGCCTTCAATATGATTCTTGATGCCGAGCAGCGCGGTCTTATCAATAAGGATACTATTATTGTAGAGCCCACGAGCGGCAACCAAGGCATCGGCCTTGCTCTTGTAGGCGCAGTAAGAGGCTACAAGACTCGCATCATTATGCCCGACTCGGTTAGTGAAGAGCGCCGTAAGCTTGTCAATCACTACGGGGCAGAGGTTATCCTTATCCATGACGACGGCAACATCGGCGAATGCATTGAGGAGTGCCTTAAAACCGCCCTCAGAATGAAGGCAGAGGATCCTAACGTATTCGTACCCCAACAGTTTGAAAATCCTGCCAACCCTGCCATTCAGCGCAGTCAGACGGCGCAAGAGATTATAAATGCCGTGGGGGGCGAAATACACGGCTTTTGCTCAGGTATAGGCACAGGCGGCACCATCACAGGTATCGGTGAGGTGCTTAAAGCCCACAACCCCGAAATGGTTATATGGGCGGTAGAGCCCGAGCACGCTGCAATTTTGTCAGGCGGCTCCATCGGCACCCACCTGCAGATGGGCATCGGTGACGGATTGATTCCTCCCATTCTTAATCAAGAGGTCATCAGCGACATCTGCATTGTAAAGGATGACGAGGCCATCAACACTGCCAAGGAGCTTGCCTCTAAAGAGGGCATTATGTGTGGCATCTCAAGTGGCACCAACGTAGCCGCAGCCATCAAATTGGCAAAGGTATTGGGCAAGGGTAAAACGGTTGTTACCGTCCTTCCTGACACTGCAGAGAGATATTTCTCAACTCCCTTGTTTGAATGATTAAAAGCCGACTTTTAAAGTCGGCTTTTTTCTTATATTAACAGTTTTTTTACAAAAAATAACCTTGACCTTATTTTATTAAGTGGTATAATTAATAGGTTAACTAATATACTAATCATTTGAATATATAAAGAAAGGAAAATCTTATGATAAAGCGACTTGCAGGCTGTATAAGAGAATACAAAAAGCCTACTATCATCACCCTTGTGCTTATCGTGCTTGAAACGGTGATAGAAACGGCTATTCCTTTTATAACAGCCGATCTTGTAAATAGAATCAAGGCCCAGGTCGGTATAGAAGAGGTTATCCAAACTGGTATTATTCTTGCTCTATTGGCTGTTGTATCTCTTTTCTGCGGTGGCGTAGCAGGCTTCACCTGCGCCAAGGCCTCCTGCGGCTTTGCCAAGAATTTGCGTCAGGATATTTATTACAAGGTTCAAACCTACACCTTCGAAAATATCGACAAATTCTCAAGCTCATCCTTGGTTACTCGAATGACCACCGACATCGCCAATGCCCAGATGTCATATATGATGATTATCCGCACTGCCATCCGCGCCCCCTTGATGGTTATATTCTCGGTGGTTATGGCATATGTAATGGGCGGCTTTTTGGCAACAGCCTTTGTTATCGTAATTCCCATTCTTGCCTTCGGTCTTTATCTTGTCAGCCGCAAGGCAATGCCTGCCTTCCGCCGCGTATTTAAAAAGTACGACCGCCTCAACGAATCTATTGAAGAAAATGTTCGAGGTATGCGCGTTGTCAAGGGCTTTGCCAGAGAGGACTATGAAAAGCAAAAGTTCTCCAAGGCCTCCGACGATATCTGTGGCGACTTTACCAAGGCCGAGCGTATGGTATCCCTCAACACCCCCATAATGCAGTTTTGCATCTATTTCAATATGATATTTATCCTCCTTGTTGGCTCAAAAATGACCATCGAGGGCAGGGGCACCGTTATTGACGTAGGCCAAATCTCTGCAATGCTCACCTACGGCATTCAGATTCTTATTTCACTTATGATGCTGTCGATGATTTACGTTATCATCACAATGTCAGCCGAATCCTTCAAACGAATTTACGAGGTGCTCTGTGAAGAGCCTGCCTTGAAAAATCCCCCCAACCCCGTTTTTGAGGTTAAGGATGGCTCGGTAGACTTTGATAATGTCAACTTCAAATATTCAGCTGCTGCCAAGCGCAACTCTCTCGAGGGTGTAGATTTGCACATCGCCTCAGGTATGACGGTGGGCATAATCGGTGGCACAGGCTCAGGCAAAACCAGCCTCGTTCAGCTCATACCCCGCCTTTACGATGCTACCGAGGGCGCCGTTAAGGTAGGCGGCAAGTCGGTTAAAGAATACGACCTTGAAACCTTGCGCAACAGCGTTGCAATGGTGCTTCAAAAGAATTTGCTTTTCTCAGGTACCATCAGTGAAAATCTGCGCTGGGGCAACCCCAACGCTACTGATGACGAAATAATTGAGGCCTGCAAGCTTGCTCAGGCTCACGATTTTGTCACATCCTTCCCCGACGGCTACAACACTAAGATAGAGCAGGGCGGCACCAATGTTTCGGGCGGTCAGAAACAGCGCCTTTGCATTGCAAGAGCCTTGCTGAAGAAACCCAAAATTCTGATTTTGGATGACTCCACAAGTGCCGTCGATACTAAAACCGACGCACTTATCCGCGAGGGATTTAAGAAATTCATCCCCGAAACCACCAAAATTATAATTGCACAGCGCGTATCATCGGTTATGGATGCCGATATGATTATCGTTATGGAAAACGGCAAGGTTTCAGCCGTCGGCAACCACGAGCAGCTGCTTGCATGCAGCGAAATATACCGTGAGGTATATGAGCAGCAAACTCAAGGGGGTGATGGCGATGAATAAACCCATGAACAAAAAGTTAGACGTAAAATGTCTTGTAAGAGTTGTTAAATTCTTCTTTGAGTGTTATCCCGTTATGGCACCCATCACCACCATCTGCATCCTTTTCTCCGCAGGTGTAGCCGCCATTCCCTCAATCTTCATTCAAAAGGTTATTGCCATCATTGAAAAGTGGTACAAAACAGGGGATTGGAACACCGCCAAGCAAGAGATTATCCCCATTGTTATAATTCTTGCAGGCCTTTATCTCGTAACCCTTTTGATTATAACCCTGCACACCCAGCTTATGGCATATATGACTCAGGGCTTCCTGAACAAACTGCGCCAAAAGCTTTTCAACGGTATGCAAAACCTTCCCATCCGCTATTTTGATACCAACAAGCACGGCGATATAATGAGCCATTACACCAACGATATCGACACCTTGCGTCAGCTTGTGTCCCAAGCTCTGCCCGCATTGCTGCAATCTCTGGCCATCGTTCTTGTAGTGCTTTCCATTATGCTTTGGTTCAGCGTGTGGATGACCCTCATCGTGGTTGTTGGCGTTATAGTTATGGTGCTCGTGTCCAAAACGGTAGGTGGCGGCTCAGCCAAATACTTTATGCGTCAGCAAAAGGCAATCGGTGCCACCGAGGGCTATATTCAAGAGATGATGAACGGTCAAAAGGTTGTCAAGGTTTTCTGCCATGAAGAGGCAGGCAAAGCCGATTTTGACCGTATCAACGAAGCCTTGTATGAGGATAGCCGTCGCGCCAATGCCTATGCCAATATGCTTGGCCCCATCATTATGAACATCGGCAATATCCTTTATGTTATCGTAGGTGTTGCCGCAGGTCTGTTCCTGCTGTCTGATATTCAGAACGTTAGCATTTCAGGTATGGCCTTCCACATCAGCGTGCTTGTGCCCTTCCTCAATATGACCAAGCAGTTTACGGGCAACATCAATCAGTTCTCACAGCAAATCAACGCCATTGTAATGGCTATGGCAGGTGCCAACCGCGTCTTTGGCCTTATGGATCAGCAGCCCGAGGTAGATGATGGCTACGTTACCCTTGTTAATGCGACCGTCAATGCCGACGGCACCGTAACCGAAAGTGATAAGCGCACCGGCAAATGGGCGTGGAAGCATCCCCACTCCGACGGCAGCCTCACCTATACCTTGCTTGAGGGTGACGTTCGACTGACTCAGGTAGACTTCGGTTATGAAGAGGGCAAGGATGTCCTTCACGATGTTACCGTCTATGCCGAGCCCGGCCAAAAGGTGGCCTTTGTCGGCGCAACGGGCGCAGGCAAAACTACCATCACCAACCTCATCAACCGCTTTTACGATATTGCCGACGGCAAAATTCGCTACGACGGCATCAATATCAATAAGATTAAAAAGGCCGACCTGCGCCGTTCACTTGGCATCGTTTTGCAGGAAACCAATCTTTTCACCGGCAGCGTAATGGATAACATCCGCTACGGCCGTCTTGATGCAACCGATGAGGATTGCCGTCAAGCTGCCATTCTGGCAGGTGCAGACGATTTCATCACACGCTTGCCCCAAGGCTACGACACCATGCTTAACAACAACGGCTCCAACCTGTCACAGGGTCAGCGTCAGCTGATAGCCATTGCGCGCGCCGCCGTTGCCGACCCGCCCGTTATGATTCTTGACGAGGCAACCTCCTCTATCGATACCCGCACCGAAGCTATTGTACAGCGCGGTATGGATAAACTTATGGAGGGTAGAACGGTATTTGTTATCGCTCACCGTTTGTCAACTATTATGAACTCCGACGTTATAATGGTGCTTGACCACGGCCGCATAATCGAGCGTGGCACCCATGCCGACCTCATAACTCAAAAGGGCACCTATTATCAGCTTTACACCGGCGCCTACGAGTTAGAATAACCAAAAAAAGCCTCTCTCAAGGGAGCTGTGGTTAGGGATAATTCGCCTAAAACAGCGACTTTTTGCAGACCAATGCGTTAAAACACCGCAGTACGCGACAGCGTTACTGAGGTGTTTTGCCTTTTGTTCTATCAAAAATTCATCTGTTTTAGGTGCTTGCAGTTTTGTAACCGATAATTTTGTTTCATTCGTAATGCCTGAAGCCTGCAGTAATACTTTGTGTATTACAAAGGTAAAGGCAAAACGATGAGGCAAAATTAGGTTCCAAAACCGATTTCGTCCCTAATCACAACTCCCTAACGCAGGGTGATTTTTTATATCTGTCAATGCTTTTTCATCTGTCGCAAAAAGCAGGTAACCGCCAACGCCAAAACAATGGCGGCATAGCCCACTACCCACAAAAGGTGGGGTAATATGCTCTCAAAATCTCCTTTAAGGGCTGCCCGCTCCAGCTCAACCGCGTGAACAAAGGGCAGAGCGTAGGACATGCCCTCAAACCAACCGCCAATGAGCTTTAGGTCAAACCAAATGCCCGAAACCCAGGCTGAAAGGTTGGTAAGCAGCGCGCCGCAAATGCCTCCCACCTGCTTGTCGTTAAAAAGGCTGCCGCACAAAAGACCGATGCCGATGTAAAGCAGCGATACGGGCAAAATCAGCAGCACTGCAAGCAGAATGTTCACCGACGCCTCAAGCCCAAGAATAAGGGCTGCCACATAGCAAACTGCACATTGACCGAGTGAAATAGGGATGATGGGCAGGGTGTAGCCCAAAATAAAATCCACGGGGGTCATAGGCGTGGTGTATAGCCTCTGCAGCAGGGATGACCCTCTGTCCTTGGCGATAATAGTGGCCGAAAAGAGGGACATAAATGACAGTCCAAACACCGTTACACCGGGGGTCAGGTGGCCTATCTCAAAGAGATCAACGGGCACGTTGGCCTGAATGGCGCTGAGCAGCAAAATAAGCACAAGGGGAAAGCCGAGTCCAAAGGCAAGGTTAAGTGGGTCCCGCAAAATTTCCTTGGTGTTGCGGGTAGCAAACGCAGTCAATCTCATTTCGTCACCCCTTTTACAATGTTGATAAAGGCCTGCTCAAAATTGTCGGTGCCACCTGCCGCCTTTATTTCGTCGGCGGTGCCGCAAAGAAGCAGCTTGCCCTCTTTCATAATGGCAATGCGGTCGGATAAAGCTTCTGCCTCCTCCATATAATGGGTGGTCAGAAGGATAGTTACCTCGCCTTTGATGGAGCGGATGATGTCCCACAAATCGCTGCGGGCAATAACGTCAAGCCCAAGGGTTGGCTCGTCAAGAAAGAGTATCTGCGGTCGGCTGATAAGAGCCATAGCAATGCTCAGTCGCCGCTGCCATCCACCCGACAGCTTGCCTGCTTTTTTGCCCATCACGCTTTCAAGACCCAGAAGCTCTGCAAGATGGCTGATTTTTTCACCGCGGCAGGTCTTTTCAATGCCGTAAACGCCGCACATTAAATCAAGGTTTTCCCTCACCGTCAGTGCAGGAGCCACAGCCGTTTCCTGAGGGGATACGGCAATGACCGATTTCACCTCGCCGCTTTCGGTCTTGATGCTTTTGCCCATCAAAAAAGCGTCGCCGTCGGTGGGCTCGGTGAGGCAGGAGAGCATTTTTATGGTGGTGGTTTTGCCTGCACCGTTAACTCCTAAAAGAGCAAAAATCTCACCCATAAACACCGTCAGGTCGAGACCGTCAACCGCCACAACGTCCTTGTATTTTTTAGTCAGCTTTTGAACTTTAATGGCTTCCATTCAATCACTCCGTTCCATACTGCTTGCGCAGACCCATATAGCTGTCGGTGAGCATTTTGCTCACCAAATCCCAATCCAAATCCAAAAAACCGGTGACAAACATAGTAGCAATGCCGTGTACAATTGCCCACATTTCAAGGTGAAAAAGCTGTGCATTGCTGTTGTCAAGCCCCGTTGAACTTTCTACTATGCGACTAATGCTGTCGTCAAACCTTATTTCTTTGTGGTATTGCTCTTCGGTGCGCTCGCACATAAAGAGTAGCTTAAAGAGCTCCTTTTCCTCTTTGGCAAAGCGGATGTAGGCCATACCCGTGGCCTTATAAACGGGGTATTTGCCCCCGTCAATCTCGTTTTGCATATATTGTTGATAAAGCTCGTCGGCCTTTTCAACAAGAGCAAGGCGCAGCTCGGTCATAGAGGCAAAGTTTGAAAAAATAGGCTGAGTTGAGCAACCGATGACGGCGGCAAGGTCGCGGGCGTTAATAGAGTCTGCCCCCGATTCTCGCACCATTTGCAGTGCGGTAGATATAATCTTATCCTTTGTGGTTTTAATTTTTGGCGGCATAATATCCCCCCTCAACATACAATATATAACAAGTGTTATATTATCACTTTGACGGCTTTTTGTCAACAAAAAAAGAGTCCTTGCGGACTCTTTTTTTATTAAATCATTGGAGGGGGATTTTTGCGCAGCAGGTTAATATCTCCTGCCCAGCCGTTAAAGGCCTGCCACTCGTTTGTAACGTACTTAAAGCGGCCGATGGCAAAGTCGCCGTTGGTCTTAAGGTCGTTCCAGGCGCCCGTTTTGCCATACCAATAGTCGCCGCCCACACTCAAAACGTAGCGGGCAGATGCACGGTCGTCGGGCTTGCTTGCATCGCCAACTATAAGCCGCGCCTGGCAGGATGCATAGATAATAGCAATATCGTTGGGGTCGATGGTAGCACGGCCGGTGGCGGGCCAGAAGTGATAGTTGTAGCCGTCACCTGCAGTAACCGATATACCGCCACCGTTAGCGGCGCTTTCAGTGCGCTGATCGGCGGGCTTGTTTACGTTGTTTTTAAAGTTCTCAACGTAGGCGTTGCCCTTAATGTCGCTTGTGTTTTGCAGTTCAATCCAGCACTGCTGACTCTTGCTGAAATAATAAAGCTGCATATTTCTCAGCTGAACACGGGTGTTGGTGGCAGGGTTGCCCTCTATTGCCTCATAAACCTGACCCCAGGTAAGAACGGCCGACCAATCCTTCGGCATATTGACACCGTAGCTCTCTCTGGGCTTCTGGGACCAATTGTAGGATGTGGGCACGCCGTGAGGACGTGATTCGTGGGGCAGAGTCATATCGTTTATGATGTTTTGCAGATAGTTTACGGTGGTTATTCCCTCAGGTCTGGAGTTGATGTTGGATGAAGCCGCAGAGGGAACCCTTGAAGGCACCTTTGAGGCAACGATGCTTGGATTCCACCAAGATGCGCTGCTTGACGTCTTTGATGAAAAGAGGGATGAAGGAGCCGATGAAGGAGCCGAGGAAGTGCTCTCACTTCTTGAGGGGATATGAGAGGTTACGCCGTTTTTAGATGAAACGGCACCCGAACTGTCGTTGTTTAAGTTGCAGCCGCACAAAAGGCACAAAGACACCGCTACAACCAAAGCCATCAATCGCTTAAAGGCCATAAAAAATCCTCCTGAATATGTTGATAATTTAAGTTTATCACATAAATTTAAAAAGTGCAACAAAAACCCTCGCGGGTAAAAAACTGCGAGGGTTGCGATTAGCAATTATTGCGGTATATTGTTGCGGCTGTACTTAAACAAAATATATACGTTAAGGCGGTTGCTTGCGCCAATACCACCAAGAACTAAGGATGCGGTCTGACCTCTTGAATGGGTGCCGCCCTGCCAAGTGACCACCTTAAGATTGGGATTGGCCTGCTGCCACTGAGCAACGTATTGCTTGGTGTCCTTGTGGATAAGGGCGGTGTTTTTGGTTTCCAACGTAAATCGGTTTTTATCAATAATAACAGGCATATCAAACCCTCCTTACGCCTTGCTTTTTACAAATCGTTGAGCGTAGCCGCACCTGCGACACAAATCTTCGGACGCACGGCGACATTTGAAGCCCTCAACCATTGCCTTTGCCCGTGGGAATTTCAAAATTTCGGCAAAATCTTGTTCAAAAATGTTGCCCAAAGCTATAACTCCATCACTGTCAAGGCAACAGGGTACCACCGTGCCGTCACACAAGATGCCAAAATGGTCCTTCAACCCGTAGCAATAGACCGAATCCCCTTGAACGGGAGCCGACTTGTCAGGCCATTCAAAGCGGTCGCCAAGTTCAACAAACAGCTTGTCCCGTATTCGCAGGCCGCGAGTATTCTCTGCCCAATCACCGGACAAAAGTTCTTGCAAAAGCTGCAAAACGCGGCTGTTTTTACCATGGTCAAAGCCCTTGTTCCAAAGGCGAAAAACCACAATAACCCCTGCCCTTGAAGCGGCATCGGCAAACTGTGCCAGCTGCCTCAGATAGTTGTCAAAGGCCTCGCCCTCGTCACCCTCAAAGCTGTGCACCGACAGATTGACCTTGTGCAGACCTGCCGATATAAGCGCGTCCCCACACTTATGCAAAAGGGTGCCGTTGGTGGTGATGATGGATTTATATCCCCTTGCCCCTGCCATTTTAATGAATTGGGGCAGCAGTGGGTGGGTGAGCGGCTCGCCCATAAGGTGATAATATATGTATTGGGTGTATGGTGTCAGCTTGTCAAGGATGAGGGCAAACTCTTTTTCGCTCATTTGCCGCGGCAACCGATGATGCCCGTGACAAAAGGAGCAGTTCATATTGCAGACGTTGGTAATCTCAACATAAACCTTGCTGTACATTTGCCCACCTCCTCGAAAATAATATACTGCAATTTAATAATAGCATTGCGGCAAAAAATTATCAATATGTTTTGGTTGTTTTACCTTGCAAATAATACTTGCAGAAGCGTCAGGCTTTATATATAATAAAATTAGGGTACCGAATGAGCACCGTACCCAAAAACGAAAGGAGCATTTATATGAAAAAGTTTTGTTCGATTTGCCTTGCATTACTGCTATGCCTTGGAATTTGCGGCTGCCAAAGTGAAACTGCCTCGCTGCCACCCTTGTCTGACGATGAATACGAAACCGTTTCTGTTGATGGCTCCAACGGCAACATGTACGGCGAGATTATTAACCAGATTGATTCTAACACTTTAGAAATGGAAGTGTTCGGGTCAGCGGCCAACAAATGGGGAAAAACCGTATATGTCATCACCGACAAAGCAGATGATTGGTGCGTGGGCGATGTGGTTAGCGTGATTTTTCACAAGGTTCAGGTTCCCCACAAAAAATCACAAAAAGCAAGGGTTATCGCCGATTCGGTTTATGAGCCAATTGCAGCCGCCAAGCCTATCCTTTACTTTTACCCCGACGAGCCAACCCAATGCTCAGCCTACCTCACCCTTGACGGAGAGCTGACCTGCACCTATCCCGACTATGACAAGGGCTGGCAAAATTTCACCGCATATCCCGACGGCACGTTGGTATTTCCCGACGGCAAAGAATACTACGCCCTGTATTGGGAGGGCAAGCTTAACGCCCAACTTGATCTTTCGCAGGGCTGGTGCGTTAGCGGTGAGGATACGGCGGCATTCCTTGAATGGGCACTTGCGCAGCAGGGCTTAACTTCAAGAGAAGCCAACGAATTCATCATCTATTGGCTGCCACATATGCAAAACAACCCCTACAACGTAATATCCTTCCACACCGCAGCGTATGAAGACTGCGCCAAGTTGGATATAACCCCCAAACCCGACAGTATGCTTCGCATTTTTATGACCTACTACCCCTCCGATTCAAAGGTGGATGTAGAGCCGCAAACCTTTGAGCCTTTTGAAAGAAAAGGCTTTACCGTTGTGGAATGGGGCGGCACCGAAACAAACAAAAACAACCAAGTTGCCCACTAAAAAAGGCTCCCTACGGAAGGGAGCTGTCGCAAAGCGACTGAGGGAGAAAGCGCAATAAAACCAACGTCCCCCCGTTATACGGGGGGACGTTGGTTTTTTTTAAATTACTTGTCGCCGTAAAAATTCTTTATATTCATATGGCGGTCAACGGCTTCTTCTGTTTCAATTATTCCCACTCGATAGTGCCGATGGGCTTGGGGGTGAGGTCGAGGAGCACGCGATTGATACCGTCAACCTCGTGGGTGATGCGGTAGGTAATCTTGTGAAGAATTTCATAGGGAATTTCTTCAATGGTTGCGCTCATAGCATCCTTAGTGTTAACTGCGCGGATGATTGCGGGCCAGCCTTCATAGCGGCTTTCGTCCTTAACGCCGACGCTCTTAATGTCGGGAACGGCGATGAAATACTGCCAAACCTTCTCAGCAAGGCCGCAGTTGTCAAACTCCTCACGGAGGATGGCGTCGGCCTCACGAAGGGCGTGAAGTCGGTCACGAGTGATTGCACCAAGGCAACGAACTCCAAGACCGGGGCCGGGGAAGGGCTGACGGTAAACCATTGCATGGGGAAGACCGAGTGCTTCGCCAACCACGCGAACCTCATCCTTAAAGAGAAGTTTAATGGGTTCAACAAGCTCGAATTTAAGATCTTCGGGCAGACCGCCAACATTGTGGTGAGATTTAATGGCCTTTTTGCCTTCGGCTGCCTTAATGCTCTCTAAAATGTCGGGATAAATGGTGCCTTGTGCTAAGAATTCAACACCTTCAAGCTTTCTTGCTTCGTCTGCAAAAACCTCGATAAACTCCTTACCGATAATCTTTCTCTTCTTTTCAGGCTCGCTAACACCTGCAAGAAGGTTAAGGAAGCGGTCGGTAGCATCAACGTAAACGAGGTTTGCATCAAGCTCGCCTCTGAACGTATCGATAACTGCTTCGCTTTCGCCCTTTCTCATAAGGCCGTGGTTAACGTGAACGCAAACAAGCTGCTTGCCGATAGCCTTGATGAGCAATGCGGCAACAACCGAGCTGTCAACGCCGCCTGACAATGCAAGCAGCACCTTTTTATCGCCAACCTGAGCACGGATTTCGGCAATCTGCTCAGCAATAAAGGCGTCGGCCAATTCTTTGGTAGTAATACGAGCCATAGACTCGGGTCTAACGTTTGATTGCATAATTTAAACCTCCCTAAAGCTAAATCAGTTGGTGTAGTTGTCAAAGTAGCCCTGTACCAAAACAACGGGGGTGCCCTTGTCACCTGAGCCGCTGGTAAGGTCGCACAGTGAGCCGATAAGGTCGGTCAGCTGACGGGGAGTGGTGCCCTGTGATGCCATATTGCCCACAAGGTTGCTTTGCTTTTCGCGGATGCTCTGTGAGATAGCCTCTTTAAGAGCTTCGCCCGACAAATCCCTAAAGTCATTGTCTGCAAGATATTTAAGCTTCAGCTCGTTGGGTGTGCCAATAAGGCCGTCGGTAAAGGCGGGTGAAACAACGGGGTCGGCAAGCTCCCAGATTTTGCCCTGGGGATCCTTAAAGGCGCCGTCGCCGTAAACCATAACCTCAACGTGTTTGCCGGTAGCCTCCAGCACGCGTTTTTGAACGTCAAGCACCAAATCCTTGCACTCCTTGGGGAAAAGTTTGATGCTGTCCTCAGTTGATTTGTTAGAGCCAAGCAAGCCGTAGCGCTCATTGTAGCCGCTGCCGTTAACGGGAGCGTTAAGGATGTCGTCAAGACCGCAAACAGCCTTGGCACCTGCCTCAAGCAGAATGCGCTTGGTGCGCTTTCTGGTGTGGATGTCGCAGTTGAGCACGCAATCGGCATACTCAAGGATAGCACGGGGATTGTTGGCAAAAATGATTTCAACCTCTGCACCGCAGCTGCGAACAAGGTCGGTGTAATACTCAACGTAGTCAACACCGGTGAAGGGGTGCTTGTTAACACCGAAAAGCTCACGGTACTTCTCAAGAGTGAGCACGTCGGAGTAGGGGTTAACGCCTGCCTCGTCAAGCTTGTCCAGACTTACGAGTTCGTTACCAACCTCATCAGAGGGGTAGCTGAGCATAAGTACAACCTTTTTGGCGCCCATTGCAATACCCTTAAGGCAAATTGCAAAGCGGTTGCGTGACAAAATTGGGAAGATAACGCCAATGGTTTCACCGCCCAATTTAGCCTTAACGTCGGCGGCAATGGCATCGACCGTAGCATAGTTGCCTTGTGAACGGGCAACGATAGACTCGGTCATAGAGATAACGTCGCGGTCGCGAAGCTCAAAGCCATCGCTTTGAGAGGCTTCGATAACGCTGTTTGCGACTATTTCGGCAAGATTATCACCCTGGCGGATGATGGGGCAGCGAATGCCCATAGAAATTGTGCCGACTCTGCGTTCGTTTGACATAAAAACAACACTGTCCTTCCATAATTTGGCGGATAAAAATGTGAAAAAGCAAAGGCCGCCATCCTTCGAATAATTTAACAGATATATTCTACAATAGTTTGTGTCAATTTTCAAGAAAAAAATGAATAACAATTAAAATTTTTTAGCAGAAACCATCCTGCACAGCAACGGTTGTAGGGGGCGGCGTTCTCGACGCCACGAAAGAAGCGCCGTCATTAAGAGCGCAGCGAAGAATCTAAGGCTCCTTTGTGTTGTCACAGCCACAAAAAAACCTCCCTAAGGGAGGCTTTTTTGTGCTCAATTATTCTTTGGCCGTTTTCTTTTTGATGATAAACAGGGTTGCTCCGCCTGCGGCCAAAATTGCAACTGCAACTACAACCCAAATCCAGCCGTTTGAGGTTTTTTCGGCTGCGTTGGGAGCGCCTTTATAGGCATCCTTTGTGTAGTTATAATGCCATGCTGCATCGGTCAGACTTTTGTTTTCTGCGCCGATTGAAAGCCTTTCTCTGTCGGTTGAAGAGCCGCTGTAGAATACATCCTTAAGTGCTGTGCAGCCCTTAAAGGCATCTCTGCCTACGATCTGCAAGTCGGCGGGAAGATAAACTCTTACAAGCTTGGATTCGTAAGAAAAGGCATTCTCACAGATGACCTTAAGACTCTCGGGAAAGGTTATTCTTGTGAAATAAGAGCCGTACTTTTTAAAGGCGTTGCTGCCAATAGTTGTTACCGTATATTCCCCAAATTTTGATGGGATGACGATTTCTCCGCCCTCACCCGAATAGTCCACAATAGCGGCTTCGGTGCCCAGCACACAATAGGTATAATCGCCTTCAGTAAAATACTCATCTTCTGTAACCTCGTTAGGCTCTGCGCTTGCGGTGACTGCAAGCGTGGCAAATGCCGAGAATATCATAACAAGACATAGCGCAACGGATAATAATTTTTTCATTTATGTCAAGCCTTTCGTAATTTCTTGACGCAATTATACCATACCGTTTTATAAAAATCAAGAAAGCCGTTCTTCAAAAGAACGACTTTCAGTTTTAATTCAATTTCGGAAGACTTGCGGCGGCTACCGACTGCCCAACCCTGCGTGAGTTTTCGTCGGGGATGTGAAGTGTGATCTTCTTTGCAAGTTCAGGGAACTCCTTATCAAGTACCTCTTGCGCTCTTTCAAGAAGAATTACACCACCCTCACCCGAGGTTACGCGGCCCATAATAAGCACGTGCTTGATGTCGTAAAATTCGGTATAGAAGGCGATGGCATAGCCGAAATATGCACCGATGGTGTCATAAATTGCGGCGGCGCGCTCATCCCCATCCTTCATAAGATTTTGCACAACCTTTAGCTTTTCTGCAGGAGAAAGCTTTTCGTCAAGCTCAATACCTGCAAAGGGGGCAAGCTTGATTACACCGTCTTGTGAGAAATACTTAACGCCGCAGCCGAAATCACCCGACCACTCGTCTACCATTGCATCGGCGCAGTAGTCTACGGGTACGAATGCCAACTCGTTAAGCCAGCCTGTGATGTTGCCCTGAGGGTCAACGTAGCCTCCTGCCTCAGAGGTACCCATTGCAACACCGAGCACCGAGTTGTCGTTCAAATCCATAGCGCCTGCAAGGGCGGTAACGTCACCGTCGTTGGCAACCTCGATGGGAATATTTTCGCCGATTTCTTTGGCTACGTCGATATACATATTTTTGACGCGCTTGTCAAAATCCTCGGTATCGGTTTCGGGGGCAAGAGTGATGATGCTGATTATATCGGCAAACTCTTTAACAAATGCGGCGTCCGGCTTGAGGATATACTTGGCATCCTGTGCACCCTTTTTGCTCTCGCTGATAAAGGGGCCCTCGGCGTGACAGCCTAAAATGGTGCTGCCCTGCCAGGTTTTGATTTGCTCCTTAAGGCTGCGGCAGACGTTGAGCGCCTTGCGGATGACCGCCATATCCTCGGTCATAGTGGTGGGCAAAAAGCCTGTTACGCCGTTGGCAACAAGGCCCTGCGCCATAGTACGAATGCTATCCTCCTCACCGTCACAAACGTCCTTGCCAAGATAGCCGTGGATGTGCAAATCTATAAGGCCGGGGGCAACGAAGCCGCCCTTGGCGTCGATAATTTCGGCATCTGCAGGAAGTTGATCGGCAGGGAAAACACCCTCAATCTTATTATCAAAAAGCAAAACTGAGTTTTCTGCAATTTGGTCTTTAAGGATTATTTTTCCGTTAATTATAGCCTTCATAAAAGCCTCCGAATAGGTTTTATATGCTTTAATTTTACCATCTCGAAATTCAAAATCAATGGACATTCGGTTATTATCCATATGTATTTGGACAAAAATCAAAACAAAGCACTCTCCTCAAGGCTGCGGAGAGTGCTTTTATATAAAAGGGGCTTATCGGCAATTTTGCAGACAACGGCGCAATTGCCACCGATATTTATGGGTACCCGTTGCGCCCCTATTATATCATATGCGGCGGGGCGCCGATGGTTAATTAAAGTTCTTTTACGGTATAGCCCACGGTGTTGCTTTCGCCCGATGCAAGGGTGACAACGTAAGGCTTGTCCTCAAAATTGCCCGTTTCGGTGTCGTAGGCAGGCATTCCGTTCCAAGGCTCGAGGCAGACGTAGGGTGAACCCTCTTTATAGACGGTCCATACGGCGAAAACGTTGAAATCGCTGATATCCATTTCTATACCCTTGCCGCTTTGCTTGTTGATAAGGCGCACAGCCTTTGACTTGGGCTCAACCACCACAAATGCATCCTTTTCAAAGTCGGAGTAGTGCAAATCAAATTTGGCGGCCATTTTGCGCTCGTCATAGCAATCGAGAGAGGCAAGCCCCTGCTCGTTCACACGGTAAAGGGTTGCGCCCTCATCCTCGGGCATTTCAAGGCGCCAGCCCTCAACGTTGCCGGTGCAAAAGCCGGGATGACCACCGATGCAATAGGGCATGGGGCGGCTATCAAGGTTGGTGACTTTAAAGTGAGAGGAAAATCCCTCGTCACTGATTTTATGAATGGCAGTTACCTTGAATTTGTAGGGGTACTGTGCCAGAGTTTCGTCGGTAAACTGTGCCGAAAGCTCAATGCGGTCATCCTCTATCACGTCAAGGGTGAACTCCATAAAGCGGATAAAGCCGTGCTTACCGATGGAGTAGGGCTTGCCCTCAAATTTTACGGTGCCGTCCTTAAGGCCGCTGCAGAAGGGAAAAAGCAGGGGCGAATGACCTGCCCAAAAGTTGGTGTCCCCCGTCCACAAAATATCCTTGCCGTCAAGGCGGAAGGTCACAAGCTCGCCACCGCGAGTATCTATCTCGGCAAATGCTCTGCCTTTTGAAAGTGTATATCTCATAGGTTAAATCCCCCTTTTTTAAAATTTTAACACACCTTCTTTATCATTACAAGTATAGTTGAAATATTTTTCTGAATGGTTTATAATATGACCGTAAGGAGATGATTTTGATGGATTTTTCCCTTTCTCACAAGCTTAACCGCGTGGCACAGGGTGCCGCCCGCATTGTGCTTGACGCCAAGCGTAATATGGACGTTGACCAAAAAGAGGGCCACGGCAACTTTGTTACCGAGTATGACGTTAAGGTGCAAAAATATATCAAGAGCCACCTTTGGGAAATTATGCCCGAAGCAAAATTCATCGGTGAAGAGGATATTGAGCAGTCAGAATTGCCTATGGGCGACTGCTTTATCGTTGACCCCATCGACGGCACCTGCAACTTTATGTATGATTACAAGTGCAGCGCCATCTCCATCGCCCTGCTTCACGACAAGCAGGTGGTTGCAGGCGTTATATGCAACCCCTATACCAACGAATACTTTACTGCCGAGCTTGGCAAGGGCGCCAAACTCAACGGCAGCCTTATAAAGGCAAGCGACCGCAAATTTAAAGATGCGCTGGTGCTTTTTGGCACCTCCCCCTATTACCCCGAGCTTGCCGACAAAACTATGAGCATTGCCACCGACTGTCTTAAATCTTGCAAGGATTTGCGTCGCAGCGGCTCTGCCGCCACCGACCTTGCCTGGATTGCAAGCGGTCGCGCCGACCTTTTCTTTGAGCTGACCCTGTCACCTTGGGATTTTGCCGCAGGCTCTCTTATTTGCCAAGAGGCAGGGGCTAAAATTGTGCAGCCCGACGGCACTCCCCTTGATTTCAGCAAGCAATGCGGCGTTGTGGCAGGCAGCCCCGAGGCCGTCGATCAATTCATCAGCCGCAACCAATGATAAAAGCAAACGATTATTGGCAAAGCAAATTCGGCTGTAAGGTTTACCGACTGAGCGTTGCAGGTGGCGTCACCTGCCCCAATCGGGATGGCACCTGCGGTGTGGGAGGTTGCTCCTTTTGCGCCGAGGGATCGGGCAATTTTGCCGAGGCTCTGGGGGACATCAACGCGCAGCTTGATGCCGCCAAGCTGCGGGTTATCAAAAAGTGCGCCAACGGCAAGTTTATCCCCTATTTTCAGTCCTACACCGCCACCCACGGTGACACCGACGCCCTGTTTTGCCGAATGAAGGCGGCCGCTATGCGTGAGGATGCCGTCGCACTGTCGGTGGCCACCCGACCCGATTGTCTGCCCGACAAGGTGATTGAGGGGCTTACCCACATCAACAAAATCAAGCCCGTTTACGTAGAACTTGGGCTTCAGACAGCCGACGATAACATCGCACGCGAGTTTAACCGCGGCTATGACACCGCCACTTATATTGACGCCTGCCGTCGGCTTAAAGAGGCAGGGCTTGAAATTATCACTCATATGATTATCGGTCTGCCCAACCAAACCAAAGAGGATATATGCGCCACCGCAAAGCTTATTGCCCAAACGGCAGGTGGCATTAAAATATCCCTGCTGCACGTGCTTAAAGGCACACGGCTTCATTCGTCCTATGAGGCAGGCGAGTACACTCCCCTTGGCAAGGTGGAATATATAAATCTGCTTTGCGATGCACTGGAGTGCCTTAATGCCGATACGGTGGTGCACCGTATGACGGGTGATGGGGACAAGCGGCTTTTGGTTGCTCCCACCTGGAGCGGCGACAAAAAAGGCGTTATGGGCGCCATTGACCATGAGCTAAAAAAGCGAGGGATTATATGATTTGTTTTGAAATGAGCAACACCCTGCCCCAAGCGGCCTCTGACCTTCGTCTTGAGGTTTTTGTGAAGGAGCAGGGCTTTTGTGAAGAGTTTGACCAATTTGACCAGGTCGGCAAGGCCTACCACTTTGTTTTGTTTGAGGATGAGCAGCCTCTTGCCACCTGCCGTATGATTGACGAGGGCGACGGCGTATTTCACATCGGTCGCGTGGCCGTTAAAAAGGATTGCCGCAAGCGTGGCCTTGGTGCCAAGGTTATTGCCGAGGCAGAGGATGCCGCAAAATCTATGGGCGGCAAAAAAATCACCATCGGCTCACAGGTGCAGGCGCTTGGCTTTTATAAGTCACTGGGCTACATTCAGTGCAGTGGCGAATATACCGCCGAGGGCAAGCCCCACATTGACGTGTATAAGGAGATATAAAAATGAAACAGATAAAGGGAGCTGTGGTTAGGGATAATTCGCCTAAAACAGCGACTTTTTGCAGACCAATGCGTTAAAACACCGCAGTACGCGACAGCGTTACTGCGGTGTTTTGCCTTTTTATTTATCCTTCAATCTTTTTAATCAAGTGGCGGCCGATACGCTCTTGGAATTTCAGTCCGTCAAGCCACAGTTCTTGGGGCAAACGGGACAAAAAGGTGTCGGTTTCATAGGTAAAGTTACCTTTATAACCAACCTCCTTAAGAGCGGCGGTTATGTCGTCCCAATCCATCTTGCCGAAATAGGGCTGAGTGTGGCTGTCGTGCAAAAAGTCGTTGTCGTGCACATGCAGGCAACCAATGCGGTCAGCACCAATATGGCGGATAAAATCACCTGTGCTTCTGCCTACAATGGGGCAGTGGCCAAGGTCAAGACAGCCGGTAATCCAGTGGCTGTTAATTTCGTCAAACCAGGATGCAAACTCCTCGGCGCTTGAGCAGGTGTCATCCTCAATATTTCTTGTAAACTCGTTGCATTGCCACATATTTTCAAAGGCAACCTTAACCCCGTATTTTTCACAATAGGGGATAAGAGCGCGGTAATAAGCAACGCTCTTTTGACGCATTTCGTCCTTGCTTTTGCGGTAATCGCCGTAATGAATGGGATGCACAACCATAGTCTTAACACCCAACATTCCTGCAATTTCAATGGCTCGCAGGGTAAGAGGCAAAACCTCCCCCTCATAATCGGCCTGATTTTTAAATCTGAAAGGAGCGTGAGCCTGCTCAAAGGTCATACCGCACTCCTCGGCAGCGGCGCGAATGCGCTCGACCTCTGCTTTATAATCGTCGCCTGCAAGAGCGTCACCCTCGTTATTCATACGAAAAAGTGAAAGGTCAACGGCGTCAAAGCCTGCCTCGGCAATCAGCTTAACAGCCTCAGCAGTATCAATCTTGGCAAAGTTTGTAAACATTACTAATTTCATAATTCAAACCACTCTTTAGCAATTGGTGTAAGATTTTTTGCAATAGAGTTAACGCCTACAATGTTGGGATGCACAAGGTCGCCCGAAACGCCCCAAGAGCCGTCAAGCAGCTCAAGGCCGCACACATACTTGGCGTTGGGGAAGTTGTATTCAGCCATAAGGCGGGACATTATCTTGCGGAATTGCGCCATTTTGCCCTCGTCGCCGTGAAGGATGTCGCTGGCCTGATAGGTGGCATCTATAAAAATAAATTTGCGGTCGGGATGGGCTTTGCACAGCGTGGGGATAAGGTAGCGCGCCCTTTGTTCATAGTCCTCCGCGGTGTAAAGGCTCATATTTGCGCCAAAGCTGACAACGGCACAGTCAAAGTCAAGGGTGCACAGGTAGTCTACCATTTCGGGCTCAGCAAAGCAGGAGCCTGAATAGCCTCTGTTCAGGCAGTCGGTGCCAAGGTTGTCGGCAAGTTGATTTATCCAGGTGGTCATAGGCAGCATAGCCAATGAGCCGTGGGTGATGGACGAGCCATATGCCAAAATGGTCTTTTTGGGCATCATATCAGCAGTGGGCACCTCAACATCACCCTCAACGTCGTAGATTACGGGAGCGGGGCTTGACTGGGTGAATATTCTCACCACACGAGGTGAGAAGGGGTGATTGTTCTCTTGGGCAATGCGCTCAAAGTAGGGCATACGGTCGGTGTCAAAGGCAACCTCAATCCATCGGGGCTCATCAGAGCCTGCGTGGCTGACAACCTGCCATCCGCCCTGAATGTTGCCGAAATAGACGAAGGCGTCACCACTAAGGATTTTGATGCGGGCAGTGCCTGAGCGGATAACAAAGCGCAGCTCCATACCGGTGCAAAATCGGTTGGCTCTGGGACCGGGATCCTTCAGGTGCTGCTCTACCGACAATGGGGCGCGAAGCATTGCAAAGCCGCCATCCTCGGTGGGCAAAAGCTCGTCAACGTTGTGAAGAAGAATGTTCTTAAAAATCATTTGTATCACCTTAAATTATCTTTTCAATAAATGCGGTTAGCTCTGCAGCAGCCTTGTCGTGACCTGCCTGATCGGGATGCCAGCCACCGCCGTCATAGCAGGAGAAGCTTGACATACACAGATAGATGTTGGCCTTTTCGCCACCGTTGTCGGCAATCGCCTGAGCAATATAATCCTTGACTCTCTTGCCGTTGTCGTCATCGTAGCCCGTGCCCATAATGCCGTAGTACCATACGATTTTAGAGTCGGGACGGCTCTCACGCACAAGCTTGATAAGGTCGTAAGCCACTTGATAAAGCTGAGCCTCGGTAATATCGTGCTGCTTATAATAGTTGTGGTCGTTGGTGCCAAGGGCAATAACCACTACGTCGGGCTGACGTTGGCACTGATAATCACCCAAGGATTGGCGCGCCCAAGAAATCTTGTTCCAATAATCAAAGATGGTTGAACCCAATCCGTAAGAATAGGCAAGTCCGCTTCGAGCCACGGTAGAAATATCAGCGCCGAGAGCCTTGGCGGTTTTAAAGGCATAGGTGTTGGTGCCCGATGATTTTGCAGGGCAAGAGGGCTCCTCGTTATCTGCTCTGACGGTCAGGTTGCCAAAGCCTGCAGTGACTGAGTCACCGAGAAATTCTATGTAGCGAGCGCTGTCGTCAGGTCGCTTAGTGGGCACACCGTTTATAGTGACCGAAATAAGATTGTCATAGCCAAAGTTCAACTCGGTCTGACGGTAAATCTTAAAGGTGTGACTGCCTCTTTCCAGCCCTTTTGCAAGGGTAATGGTATTGACCGACTCGGTGTTTGCGTCGATTTTTGTCTTTATACGGCTTTCTTTGCCGTCTACAATTACAAGATAGTAACGCTCGTTTCGCACATCTTGAGTGTTGTTGCTTTTGCTGCTCAGCTTAAGCACGACGTCACCCTCGCAGTCGGCGTTAAAGGCCAAAAGCTGCGCTGTGTGGTCAAAGGTGATGCAGGGCACTGAGCCTGCCTCTGCACTTGTTTTGGCGGTGGCCCAACGGCCGTCTAACTTAAGATACTGAGTTATCTCGGCAAGGTTATAGGTGTGTTTTTGGTAGTCGTTAACCTCGGGCACGATTTGTTGCGGAACTTGAATTTGAACTTGCATATTTGAATCTCCTTCGGGTTTGGAGGATGTTGCGTCTGTTGTTGATGAATTTTGTGCCTCTCCGCTGCAGCCGCAAAGGCAAATCAGCAGTACTGCCAAAAACAATGCTAATGCTTTTTTAATCATTGTGACACCTCTTTAAGTCCTAACTTTTCCTTCAAAAACTGAATAAGCACGTTAGCGGCAACGTCACCCTCGCAATCAGCCTTAAAGCTGAAGTTAGCGCCTGCCTGGTCAAAAACGATGCCCTTTGCACTTTCGACAATGGGGCAGCGGTTGCCCAAAGTGAGGCGGTCGGCGATATCGGTAACGTTGTATGTAATTTGCTCGTAATTATTGGTGGCGGGATAAATCTGACTGACGGCCGATTGAGTGCTTGATGACGGTGCCTTGGATGATGGCACCTTGGATGAATCGGCAGGTTCGGCATTGCCGCCACAGCCCGCAAACATAACTAAAACTAATACTAATGCGATGATTTTTTTCATAGGCTCACTCCTTGCTTTTTATAATTATAACATTAAATCCCGCCATTTCAATAAGCAAATCATACAGTAAATGCTAACTTTTTTGGTCGATTGGCACAACCGCCCTTTTTATGGGCAAAAAAAGGCCGCTCACCCCTTGAATTTGCCAAATTTTTTGGTATAATACAAAGGTACTGTATCATTAGCAGTGCAAATTAGGGCAGCGCCTGTGCCAAAAAATAAGGCGGATGTGCATCATCGGCACATTGAACGGAGAATAAAATGAGCAACAAATTTTACATCACAACGGCTATTGCCTACACCTCTCGCAAGCCCCACATCGGCAACTCATACGATATCGTGCTTGCCGATATGATTGCACGCTACAAGCGAATGCGCGGCTTTGATGTTTACTTTATGACCGGCTCCGACGAGCACGGCCAAAAAATCGAAGAGCAGGCAAAAGAGGCAGGCATTACTCCTAAGGAGTATGTAGACAACGTTTCAGGCCAAATCAAAATGGTTTGGGACAGCCTTGATGTTACCTATGATAAATTCATCCGCACTACCGACGACTATCACGAAAAGGCAGTGCAGCACATCTTTAAGCGCCTTTACGATCAGGGCGACATCTACAAGGGCAAGTACGAGGGCAAGTATTGCGTGCCCTGCGAGTCCTTCTTCACCCCCTCACAGCTTAAAGACGGCAAATGCCCCGACTGCGGTCGCGACGTAATCGACGCCCATGAGGAGGCATATTTCCTTCGCCTTTCAAAGTATGCAGACAAGCTGCTTGAATATTATGAAAGCGTGCCCGACTTCTTCTTGCCCGAGTCACGCAAGGCCGAGATGATCAACAACTTCATCAAGCCGGGTCTTAACGATTTGTGCGTTTCAAGAAGCTCCTTTAAATGGGGCGTGCCCGTTGAGTTTGACCCCGAGCACGTAATCTACGTATGGATTGACGCCCTTTCAAACTACATCACCGGTATCGGCTACGACCCCGAGGGCAGCGGTGAGTTTTACAGCAAGCTGTGGCCTGCCGATTTGCACGTTATCGGTAAGGATATCGTTCGCTTCCACACCATCTATTGGCCCGTACTTTTGTTGGCCTTGGGCGAGCCTCTTCCCAAGCAGGTGCTCGGTCATCCCTGGGTGCTCTTTGGTGAGGATAAAATGAGCAAATCCAAGGGCAACGTTATCTATGCCGACGAGCTGGCCGCCCGTTTTGGCAGCGATGCAGTAAGATATTACCTGCTTAGCGAGATTCCCTTTGCTCAGGATGGCAACATCACCTATGAAAGCTTTATCAACCGCTACAACACCGACCTTGCCAATACCTTGGGCAACCTTGTTAACCGCACCGTTGCAATGACCAACAAGTATTTCGGCGGCACCGCCAACAAGTGCGCACCTATGGACGAGTTTGACAGTGACGTTATCAAATGCGCTGCCGAAACGGTTGAAAAGTATTACACTCTTATGGATGCTTATCGCAACGCCGACGCCGTTGACCTTGTTATGAACTTCGCCAAGCGCTGCAACAAATATATCGACGAAACCGCTCCTTGGGTGCTTGCCAAGGATGAAAGCCAAAAGGCTCGCCTTGAATCGGTTATGTACCATTTGCTTGAGAGCATTCGCATTTTGTCGGTATTGCTTGAGCCCATCGTGCCCAACTGCTGCAAGGGTATCCGCGCCCAAATCGGCTGCGACAATAAAGACCTTGCATTTGGCACCATTGACAGCTTCAAGGTGGGCGAGGCTACTCCTCTGTTTGCCCGCATCGACACCGAAAAGGTGCTTAAGGAGCTTGCCGCAGAGATGGAGGCAGCCAAGGCTGCCGCTGCAAAGGCCGAGGCTAAAGAGGGTGTTGCAACTATGGCCGAAATCACCATTGACGAGTTTGCCAAGGTTGAGCTTCGCGCCGCAAAAATTCTTGATTGCGAGCCTGTAAAGCGCGCAAAGAAGCTGCTTAAGCTTACTCTTGACGACGGCTCAGGCAAGGAGCGCACCGTTGCATCGGGCATCGCACAGTATTATACCCCCGAGCAGCTTATAGGCAAGACGGTTGTGGTTGTTGCCAACCTTAAGCCTGCCACCCTTTGCGGAGTGGAAAGCTGCGGTATGATTCTTGCCGCCGACTCAGGCGACGACGTTAAGGTTATCTTCCTTGACGGAGTCGAGCCCGGCTCAAAAATCAGATAAAATTATAAAAAAGACGAGGAATAGGCGTTGTACCCGTAAGGATACAACGCCAGTTTTATTCGCCAAAGGCGAGTTCTATTGCTGCGCAGTTATATTCGGCTACCGCCGAGTGCTATTGCCTTCGGCAGTTTATAAGCGAATAAAATATCACTAAAACCGCAAGGTTTTAATATCACTTTTGATTTATCAAAAATATCACTGTGAGACCTGTCTCACAATATCACCATTAAAATATTTTCTCTTGAGATAGTAAAAAAGCTGTGTAGAAAATTTCTACACAGCTTTAGTTTTGTCTCATACCGTAACAAGCAGGGAAAATGTACGGCACATTTTCCGCTTTTTAGGAGACCCTAAAACCCTTATCTAAACAAATATCATCTATTCGATAAATTGGAATTTACCTTTTGCAGATAATAATTTCTTTATCAATAAACACCCCGTCACCGTCATTTATACGGATAACCTTTACACCATGTCTTTCTTCATAAATACAACACTGCTCTTCAAATTTCTCAAATCTCGAAAGAAACTTACTATAGTGCGGTAACACTTGAACATCTGTCAATGACAGACCACTTAAATCTGTTAATCCTAAGAAATTCATTTCGGGTGAATAACAATTTACTAATTCAAGTGTTGGTCCAAAAACAAAGGCGGCAGCACTCCAACCAATTAGGATTTTTGTTGTAGCAATCGTTCTTAAAATGTCAATTGAATTGCTATTTTGAATGGCTTGTAGCAAATAATATGGATTCCCTCCAATAAATTCAACCACATCATAGTTCAGCAACAAATCAGCAGGCTGTTTATCCAAATCAAATATATTAACATTCAAGTTTAGAGATTGTAATTCTGCAACACATCTTGGAACGTGATAATTGTTTTCCTTGTATTCATTATCTGCTGTTACAACTAAAGCGGCAGTCTTGCAATCAGCCATTTTGCTACTTAGTTGTGCTAGTAACATATCACTTGATAATCCGTTTGAACATAAAACAAGCATCTTAATCACCTCATCAAATTCTTATTTATCGGTTAGTTGTATTATAGCACAACTTGACTAACAAAAAAAGAGAATATTAAAAACACCCGTAGTTTTTTAAAACTACGGGTGTTTTCGTATCTTGTTGTACTGTCCTTATGTGTACGACTGTTAAAAACCTCGTCTTTTTAATTTGCTGTGGCTGTGTCATTCTTGAAGGAGCGACAGCGACTGAAGAATCTCAGCCACAGAAGGCAGGATTCTTCGCTGCGCTCAGAATGACAGCGCTTTTATAACTATACTAAAAATCATTTTACAAGTGGCAGTTTGACAGTCTGATCAGCCGAAACCGAATATTTTTTCAAGTCCACATCGGCCATAAAAACAGCGGCATAAGTCATTGTAAGATGGAAAAGAGAGGTGTTCCACTTGGTGTCCTTGCCCCAACCCTCAAAGGTGGTGGTGCCACCCTCCCGCAATATGCGGCGCCACGCACCCTCGTCAAGCAGAGCCTGCTTTATAAGGTCTGCCCGTCCGTTTCGCACAAAGCCCATCAAGACGGGAAAAACGCAGAAGAATGACAGAGAACTTATGCCGTGGCTTTGATAAAGTGAGAGGAATTTTTGGTTAAAATCGGCAGAGTCAACAATTCCAAAACTGTAAACGAAGTTGTTGCCCACAAGACTGACGTGGTCGGTGGCTTCACCGTCCTTAAAAAGGCCCTTTTCGCTGTCAAAAAAGGCACTTGCAAAAGCATCCACAAGGGGCTTTTCATCTCTGTAAGCAGGCAGAGAGAGGGCGTCGGCCATTTTGTTGGCAAGCCTTATTGCGGCAATGTAGTAGGCGTTGATGGAAATATGCGCCTCTTTGCAAATTTGCCCCTTTATTTTTATATTAAAGAAATTATATCACGAAAAAACTCCTGCCGCAATAGTTTCGCAGTCGCTCTCTTTCGTGGTTCGAATCCCTCTTCGACAGAAAAAATATCCACCCGAAAGGATGGGTATTTGTTGTATAACGAAAACCACGCGTTAGACGCGTGGTTCGGTAAGAATTATATAGTTGAAAATAGAATAAAAACTCCCTTTGTGTATAATAAGATTGCGGTCTGCCAACTGCAATAAAAAACACAAAGGGAGGTCATTCAAAATGGGAA
>JAZNIT010000030.1:0-2531 GCA_045577615.1 Acutalibacteraceae bacterium | reverse complement strand
CCGTATAACGGGGGGTATTTCATTTTCGGGCATAGCCCTAATACTACTGGCGGCGCACAAGTGCGCTTTTTATTGGCCTGCCAGCCACGCAACGGTCATCGGCGACCCGTAAACGGGTTGTAAATCTTTGCCGGCTCCCCTTGTCAGGGGAGCTGTCGGCGGCAGCCGACTGAGGGGTAGTCTTTCCTTTTCTCTCCCTCCGTCTTTTTGCTTCGCAAAAATCCACCTCCCTCATCAGAGGGAGGTATAACATAAAACACTTTCTGCGTTTGCCTTTGATTTCTGCAATTTTTGTTCATCGGTAAACCTCTTTTGAACCACGCGACTATCGCGTGGTTTTCGTTTACAAAAACCCGCTATTTCATTAAGAAGTAGCGGGGATTTTTTTATATTCCGAAAAGGCGGCGGGTGTTTTCGCGTGTGGTGTTAAGCACCTCTGCCACCGTTATGTCCTTGATTTCGGCAAGGCGGCGGGCTACATTGATAATCATACCCGAATGGCACCGCTTACTGCGCAGAGGGGTGGGCGCCATATAGGGGGCATCGGTTTCGAGCAGGATATATTCAAGAGGGATTTGCTCGGCTACCTCTACCGTTTTGCGGGCGTTTTTAAAGGTGAGCACTCCCCCAAGGCCGATATAGATGCCCATATCCACAAGCTGACGGGCCATCTCGGCGCTGCCCGAATAACAGTGCATAACTCCCTTGGGGCGATGCTCCTTGATTATCTCGAAGGTGTCGGCATTAGCGTCGCGGCTGTGGATTATGATGGGCTTGTTAAGCCTTTGGGCAAGTTTAAGCTGTGCGATAAAATTATCCTTTTGAAGGTCACGGGGCACGCTGTCCCAATGATAATCGAGGCCGATTTCACCGATGGCAACGCATTTGGGATGGGCTGCAGCCACCTCAATCCAACTAAGGTCAAGAGGCTCGGTATCCTCGGGGTGAAGGCCCACCGCACCGTAGATAAAATCGTAGGTGTCGGCAAGGGCCAAGGTGGTTTTGGCCGAGGCGGAGTTGCAGGCGCAGTTGATTATGCCGCACACCGAGTGGCGCAGAGAATTCAAAATCCGCTCACGGTCGCAATCAAAGGCCTCGTCGTCATAATGGGCGTGGGTGTCGAATATCTTTCCATCCTTAAAGGGTGATTGATAGCTCATAGTTTATCCTCCGTATAGCCAGTCGCATTGCTCTTTGGTAAGAGTAAGGTCGGCGGCGCTCATTGAGTCGGCCACCTGCGCTTCGGTAAGGCAGCCCACCACCGAAACTGCCCTCGGCAGGCTGCTTGAAATATAGGCAAGCACCAAGGCGGCCACCGACACGCCAAGCTCATTGGCAAGGGCTTTGGCGCGCTGTGCGCGGTGCAGATTTTCGTCACTTAAAAAGCGGTCGATAACCTTTTGTGAATAGGGCACCCCTGCGGCATATTTTGAGAAAAAGCCTTTGGCCTGGGGTGAAAAGGCCATCACGGGCAGGCCGCTTTTTGCATAGTGGGCAAGGCGGTCGCCATTCATACAAATGAGGGTGTCATCCCCCATTCGTTTGCAGTCGCTTTGGGCAAGGCTCCATTGAATTTGGGATATGCTTGGAGGTAGCAGACCATTCTCCTCCGCGGCGGTGCAAAGGTCGTCTATGCGAGGGTTGTCCCAGTTGGACACACCGTAGGCCTTGGTGAAGCCCTGCTTAACAAAATGGGTGCCGAGGGCGGCAAAATCCGCAGCAGGGATTGTGGGGGTGTCGCGGTGAAAAAGATAAAGGTCGGGGGTGCAGCCAAGCTCTTCAAGGCTTTGGGCCATATCCTTGCTGATATCCTCGGGGTTGGCTCTGCTTTGAGGAAATCCGCCCTTGGTGACAAGGGTGATGGAATCCCGCACGCCGCGGCTTTTAATCCATCGGCCTACAACCGCCTCGCTGCTTTCCCCAAGTTGGGTATACATTCGGGCGGTATCTACGGTGCGGCCGCCCAGCTCGTAATATTTATCAAGTAGCTTAAAGAGGGTGTCGCCATCTACGTTACCACCTGTGCCAAAGGTTATGGCGGACAAATTTATTTGGTTTGCCGTTATGCTTTTCATACTTTTCACCTGCCGATTTTATAGGTTAATTATATAATAGGCGGCGGCAAAAAGCAAGATTTGGGTTTTCAGCCACAGAGGACGTGCGTGGCAAAACGGGGCGCCGAGGACATCGCCCCCTACGAGGTTGAAATGTGTGCAGCGCGTGACTTGCGGGCCGCAAATAAATTAGTCCTTGACTTGTTGACAAAACTGTGATATTATATTCTCTGCCTGTAAATCGACTATGCAGGCTCCCCTTACTCTCAGTAGAGGGTCTAATGTCCATAAGGAGGTGCAACAGAATGTCAATTAAAAACGCTTATGAGGTTGTTTTGGTTTTTTCTGTTAAACAAGGTGAAGAGGCTACTGCCGCTCTTGTTGAAAAGTTCAAGACCATGATTACCGATAATGCTACTGACGTAACCGTTGACGAGTGGGGCAAGCGCAGACTTGCATACCTCATCAACAAGGAGT
>JAZNIT010000029.1:0-17186 GCA_045577615.1 Acutalibacteraceae bacterium | reverse complement strand
GCACTTGTGCGCCGCCAGTAGTATTAGGGCTATGCCCGAAAATGAAATACCCCCCGTTATACGGGGGGATATTTATTATGCTCAAATTTTAAATTTATCGGTTTCATCAAGTTGCAGATAATCCACAGCAAAATCGGTAGCCTCAGCAACCCCTTCAAAACCTTCGGGTTTGTGAGAGTCGCTGCCCACGTAAAATTTACAGCCGCACTCTTTTGCAACGATATAAGGCCTGAACAAATCCTTGTTGATGGCGGCATTTTTCATACTGCCGGAGTTAAGTTCAATGCCTGCGCCGAGTTTTGCAGCCTTTGTAAAAAGGCGAGCCATCTCGTCGGTGGGGATAAGACTGAAGGTTTCGAGCAACTTGTCGGTGTCGCCTCTGTAAATCAGCCCTGTGGTAAGATGTGCAAAACCAACCTTATTAAAGGGCAAATCCATATCAAGCACCTTGTCAATTCGGTCAATCCAGGCCTGAGCTCTGGTTTTGGGGCTTTCAAGCTCTGCCAACGACAGAGTAAAGTCGGTCATGTGAAAATGGGTGGTAGGCACGATTATAATATCAAATTTGTTATAATCCTCCTTGGCAATGCCAAGAATGCCATCTTTGTTGAGTTCGGTTTCACAGCCGAATAAAAATCTTACCTCATCATCCTTTGGCAAGGGCAGAATTTTCGAAATGTGAGCAAGATTTTGACTGCTGTACCAATCGGAACCTCCTTTAACCCTCTCGCTCCAGAAGTGGTCGGTAACACAAATAGTGTTAAGGTTGTTTTTCTTTGCATAGTTCAAAAGGCCGCTTGCCGTCTGCTCGGGATGCCGTGAGCATAACGACAACTGAGAGTGAATATGCAAGTCGTGGTCATAAATGAATTTCATATCAAATCCTCACTTTCTTAACTCGTTCAAAAGTATGCCGCTAAAGCGCTCAACGTCAAATTGTCCGGCAAACACCAGACATTTGCACATAAAAATGAAATATATGTTTTTGCCACTGTCGATAAGAGTTTCAAAATTAGCCTGCCCTTTAGAAATAATGACGTCGGCTGAATTGATTTTATCCGTCGCCTCCGCAGAAATATCATCAAGGCAAGTGCCTGCAATCCGCGAGCCGTTGTGACTGAAGGGCACAACCTCCCCAAGACCGATTTGCTCCGCATCCTTAACGGTGGCATCGTTCAGAACAGGGTGACCTTTAACAATAACCTCCGCCTTAAGAGAGGGAAATTGCCTCAAAATCTCTTTAATAAACAGCTTGTCGGCGACTATTTCACCGCAGTTGTCGGTAAGGTAAACAAGGCTTTTTGCTGCACTTAAATCCCTCACCAAATTGGCGTATTCACTGTCGTTATATTCAAGGTTGACCCCGCCGCAAAGCAAGCGGTCAAGCTCAACAGTGTCCACCTTGTCCATAGCGCCAAAATCGATGTAATTGCCAAGCAATGCAAAATTCAGCGCCGTGTGCAACGGGTCGGCAGAGGAGTGAATTTGCTCCTCAATAAAGGCCTCCTTCGACATCATCAAGCGGTTAAAAAAATCTTTTTCACGCTCAAAATCGGCCTCATAATTCAGCAGTTCCTTTTGCAGGCGGTTGATTTTTGCAAGCACAAGAGGAGCACTTTCCCAATCCTCTGCGCTTTCCACAATTTGCTTTAGCTTTTGTATGTATTCCTGCCTCAATTCATCGCATTCAACAAGCTCTGCGACGGCCAAGGCCTTGTTTAAAAGGCAATCAACACATTCGGGATGAAAGCGTTTGACCGTATTGTCGGGTTTGTTCATAAAAACACCTCACGATTATTTTATCACACAAAACAAAAAAAGCAAGTAATCGGCACGATTTATTTTAAACGTTTTGTCTGTAATCAAAGCGATTATGCCCATATTTAGTTGATTTCAAAAGTGGGGTGTGCTACACTTTAATTGGTACAATAAGTCGAAAGGTGGAGTTTATATGAATACAAAACTTTATCAATCAACCCCAAAAAATTCCTTGTCAGGATATGAACGGCACCTCATCTGTGCCGCCTCTTCTTAAGTTCAACCCAAAATCACCTTGGGAAAATCTCGAAACCAATCTGGGTGAAGAGGATGAACTTTACGTCGGCTACGGCCACGTACCCTCTGCTTTTCCTTATAAAATGTTAGATATGTACACCCGCCCTCTTCGCGACACTGCAAAGGTGCCCGTTAAGTACGATTACCGTCAAACCGACAGAAACAATGCCCGTCCTCCAAGAAAAAGAGCAAAATAAAGTTGCAATTGTGCAAAAAGTGTGGTATACTTACTTTAATTTAGCACTTTAATGCAGAAAAGGAGAAGATGATATGCAACTTTTAGCGTTTTTCATCTATTTTGCCGCAATGCTCGGCGTTGGCATTTTCTTTTTCCTTCGTTCCAAAAATGATGGCGAAAAAGACTACTTCTTAGGCGGACGTTCAATGGGCCCTTGGGTTACTGCAATGAGCGCTCAGGCATCCGATATGTCAGGCTGGCTTCTTATGGGCTTCCCCGGCAGCATTTTGGCTTTCGGTATGGGTCAGGTTTGGATTGGTATCGGTCTTGCACTTGGTACTGCCGCTAACTGGATTTTTGTTGCCAAGCGTTTGCGCCGTTTTTCAAAGGCTGCAGGTGACTCAATCACCCTGCCTCAGTATTTGACCAACCGCTTCGCATCACAAAGCCCTATCTTAAAGATTGTTTGTGCTGTTATTTTCCTTGTCAGCTTTACTGTTTACGTATCCTCTGCCTTTGTTGCAGGTAAAAATGTAATGTGCGCTGTAATTCCCGGCTTCCAGGGTAAAGAGATGCTGGCAATGGGTATATTTGCCCTTATTATTCTTGTTTACACCTTCCTCGGCGGCTATAAAGCTGTTTGCTGGACCGACTTCTTCCAGGGCTTGCTTATGCTTGTTGCCTTGCTTGCAGTGCCCATCGTTATGGCAGGCGGCACCCTTGACAGCAGCTTCACAGGCGCCTTTGCAGAGGGTATCAAGCCCTTCGGCACCAACCCCTTCTCCGCTACTCCGCAGGAGGTTATTACAGGCCTTTCATGGGGTCTTGGCTACTTTGGTATGCCCCACATTATCGTTCGCTTTATGGCTATCGAAAAGCCCTCTATGATCAAAAAGTCAGCCACCGTTGCTATCATTTGGGTAGTTATCACTCTTGGCGCCGCTGCCGCAATGGCAATCATCGGCCGCTCTTATATCCTTAACGACGGTCAATCATTGGCTGCATTGCTCCTGCCTGCAGGTGCACAGCAAAACATCTTTATCACCGTTGTGCAAAACATATTCCCCGGCTTTATTGCAGGCTTGCTGCTTGCCGCTATCGTTGCCGCAGCAATGTCAACTGCCGACTCACAGCTTTTGGTTGCATCCTCATCCTTCACCAGCGACATCTACAAGCCTATGCTTCGCAAAAACAAGGCTTCAGATAAAGAGATATTGTGGATTGGCCGTGCGGTTGTTATCGTTGTTTCAATCGTTGCCTTCTTCATTGCTGCATCAGGCCTTAATAACCCCAACAGCTGGGCCAACAGCATTATGAGTATGGTTGAAAATGCGTGGGGTCTCTTCGGCGCCTCCTTCGGTCCCGTAGTTATCCTTTCACTCTTCTGGCGCCGCTTTAACTATGCAGGTGCCGTAACAGGTATTATCGTTGGTGCCATTGCCGATATTATATGGCTGCTTGCCTTCACCGGCACTATTATGGAGCCGTTGGTAACTGCAACCGGCATTTACGAGATTTTGCCCGGCTTCGTAGCAGGTCTTATTGCTGCTGTTATCGCTACCTTGGTAACCAAAGCCCCCGGTGACGAGGTTAACCAAATTTTTGCAAAAGCCACCGATAAAACTATCGACGACTAATTGTTGACTTTTTTAAGTCTATGTGATATACTTTTTTCAGTTAGATATGGAGGTCAATCAATATGAAACACATCAAAACTATCGAAACCCGTAATCTTTGCGAGAGCGCCAAAAAGGGCGGCTGCGGTGAGTGCCAAACCTCTTGCCAGTCAGCTTGCAAGACCAGCTGTGGTATTGCAAATCAACAGTGCGAAAACACTGCCGAGCAAAGCAAGTAATTTAAAAGCAAAAAATGCCGCCAATGGCGGCATTTTTTCATAAAAGAGGTATAACAATGATTCATCAGTACAAATTGGGTGGCTACAACATCGTTCTTGATATCTGCTCAGGCTCCGTTCACGCGGTTGACGACGTGGCATACGACATCATTTCAATGTTCACCCAAAAAGACCGTCAGCAAATAATTGATGCAATGTCAGCCAAATATCTTGGCACCGACGGCATCACCTTAAAGGATATAGAAGAGTGCTATGAGCAGGTCGAGTGGCTTAGGGTTAACGGCAAACTTTTCACTCCCGACACCTTCGAGCCGATGGCCGACGTGCTTAAGAAAAAGACTGCAGGCGTGGTTAAAGCTCTTTGTCTGCACATCGCTCACTCCTGCAACCTTAACTGTGCCTATTGTTTTGCAAGTCAGGGCAAATATCACGGTGAGCGTGCTCTTATGAGCTTCGAGGTGGGCAAGCAGGCTCTTGACTTTTTGGTATCCAATTCAGGCAACCGTCACAACCTTGAGGTTGACTTTTTCGGCGGCGAGCCCTTGATGAACTTCGACGTTGTCAAGCAGCTTGTTGAGTATGCCCGCTCTATCGAAAAAGAAAAGGGCAAAAACTTCCGCTTCACCCTTACCACCAACGGCGTGCTTATTGACGACGACGTTATCGACTTCGCCAATAAAGAGATGAGCAATGTGGTGCTCAGCCTTGACGGTCGCAAAGAGGTACACGACCGCTTCCGTGTGGACTATGCAGGCAAGGGGAGCTACGATAACATCGTACCCAAGTTCCAAAAACTTGTAAAGGCACGCGGCGGCAAAAATTATTATATGCGCGGCACCTTTACCCATCATAACCCCGACTTTTTAGAGGATATTAAGCAGATGCTTGACCTTGGCTTCACCGAGCTTAGTATGGAGCCGGTGGTATGCGCCGCAGGTGACCCCTCCGAGCTTACCGAGGCCGACAAATCCGTTGTTCTCGAGCAATATGAAAAGCTGGCCGAGCTTATGCTTAAGCGGGATAAAGAGGGCAAGCCCTTCACCTTCTATCACTATATGATCGACCTTAAGGGTGGCCCCTGCGTATACAAGCGTATCTCGGGCTGCGGCTCAGGCACCGAGTATATGGCTGTCACTCCCTGGGGAGATTTGTACCCCTGCCATCAGTTTGTAGGTGACGATAAATATCTGCTCGGCAATGTTTTCGACGGTGTGCAAAACACAGCAATTCAGGATGAATTTTTGCAGTGCAACGTCTATGCCCGCCCCGAATGCAGAGATTGCTGGGCAAAACTTTATTGCTCGGGCGGTTGCGCCGCCAACGCATACCATGCCACAGGCTCTGTTAAGGGCATCTATGAGTATGGCTGCGACCTTTTCCGCAAGCGTATGGAATGCGCCATTATGGTTGCGGTAGATAGGGAATTGAGATAATGAAAACACCGATTTGTGATTTTGTTAAAGGCTATGCCCAACAAAACAAAATAAGAATGCATATGCCCGGTCACAAGGGAGCAGAGTACGTGGGCTGCGAAGCCTTGGATATAACCGAGGTTAGCGGTGCCGACAGCCTTTACGAAGCCGAAGGAATCATTGTCCAAAGCGAATTGAATGCAAGCGGCCTTTTCGGTTGCCCCACCTATTACTCAACTGAGGGCTCCTCACAAGCCATACGCGCAATGCTTTATCTCTGCCTCACCAACGCTAAAGAGAATGGGCGCGCCCCTCTTGTGCTTGCAGGCCGCAATGCTCATAAGGCTTTTGTAAGCGCCGCCGCCTTGCTTGATTTGAATGTAGATTGGATTTATCCCAATCCAACCGATTCATATCTTGCCTGCACGGTTACCGCCCGTGATCTTGACAAAATGCTTGCGGCATATGCCGCACCACCTGCCGCCGTTTACGTTACCACCCCCGATTATCTGGGCAATACGGTAGACTTAAATGCCCTGGCAGAGGTGTGCCACCGCCATAACACCTTGCTTGCGGTGGATAATGCCCACGGCGCCTATTTGAGATTTTTAACCCCCTCACAGCACCCTATGGATATGGGTGCTGATGTGTGCTGTGACTCGGCTCACAAAACCCTTCCCGTTCTTACGGGCGGTGCATATCTGCATATTTCAACCGAGTTAAAAAGCCTTGCCGCCCAAGCGAAAAACGCCCTTGCACTATTTGGCTCAACAAGCCCCTCATATCTGATTTTGCAGTCGCTTGATATGGCCAACAAAATCTTAAGTGAAGGCTACGCCCAACGGCTTAGGGATAAGACTTCAGAGGTTGACAGCCTCAAATCGACCTTGCAAAAGGGCGGATTTACCTTGATAGGCAACGAGAGTATGAAAATCTCCATTTCCGCAAAGCATTACGGATACGAGGGTACAGCCCTTGCCGCACTTCTTGCAAAAGATGGGATAGAGTGTGAATTTGCCGACTCGGATTATCTGGTGCTTATGCCCTCGGCAGACAGCTCCACCGCCGATTTAAACAAGCTGCAGACAACACTTTTATCAATACCCAAGCAGACCCCACTTTCATCCGACGTGCCAACATTTGTAAAGCCTGCCAAAGCCCTTTCAATTCGCGAGGCAGCCTTGTCCCCAAGCGAAGCTTTGCCTCTTAAAAAATGCATTGGTCGGGTGCTGGCGCAAACAAGCGTTGCTTGTCCTCCTGCCGTGCCCATTTTGGTGAGTGGCGAGATAATCGACCAAAACGCAATCGACAGATTTAATTATTATAAGGTCAAAACCCTTACTGTTGTAAAATAAAACAAAAAATTTTGATTTTTACTTGTCTAAATCCTTCTTAACGGCACCGAACACAGCAGTGCGAATTTCTTTAACCTTCTCATAGTAGTAATAGTCAGGCTCAGTTTTAATGGTGGAAATGGTGCTGTCGGTCAGAGCAATGCAGTACATCCCGCTCTTGGGGTCAGCAAATATTGCTTGCCCCGTGTGTCCGCCGTGACCGACAGAGCCCTCGGGGAACAGACCGCCGGTAAGAGGGTAGCCCTTGTCAACATAAACAAATCCTAAGCCTCTTGCTGCCGTCATACCACGGGTGTGATTTTTGGCCGCCTCCCAAAAGGTTTCGCTTTTGATGATGGGGTCGCCGTGATTTATCAGCATTTTTGCAAATTTGGTCATATCGGCAATGTTAGAGAAAAGGCCTGCATTGCCTGCAACACCGCCAAGGTGCTGACAGTTATAATCGTTAACAATGCCACGGTCCCTCTCTTCCCGATTTGCATTGATAATTTGCTTTGTTCTGTCGGGCAAAAAGGATGTTTCATTCATACCCAGGGGCTGGGCAACCAACTTTTTAAACAGCAGGTTAAGAGGCTCACCAAGCACCTTTTCAAGAATTTTACCCAGCAAAATAAAAGCAGGGCAGCTATATAAAACATCGGTGCCCACAGGTATGCCAAGCGGTGCTTTCAAAATATGCTCATGCACGTTATCATAGGTAATGTAAGCCTTGTCAAGGGGTATGTGCCCAATACCCATAGTGTGAGTCAGCAGGTGAAAAAGGGTTAAATCCTTCTTGTCCTCGGGGCAATAGAAGAATTTCGAAACCTTGTCCTCAGGCTTAATCAAGCCCTTGTCCATAGCAATAAGGCATAAAGAGGTGGTAGCGGCAATTTTAGTAACCGACGCCATATCAAAAAGGGTGTGCTCATCAATATCAAATTCAGTTGAACGATACAGGTCGCAAATGATTTTGTCACCCATACCAACTCTGACAGCCGCGTTATGCAAAAATCCTTCGTTAAAATATTTATCCAAGCAAGCGTTAAGATTTTCCAAACCAACCCCACCTTTCATATTACAACTAAATAATATCACAACAAAAAATGCCACGCAATCCCAAAAAGCGATTTGTTTATATTAAAAAACGAGCATATTAAACCCCATCGGCGGCAACCGATGGGGTTAATGTATTAGTCGCAGAAAATTGTGGCAACCGACCAAGGAGTAAGGTTGGGCAGCTTGATATAATAATCGTCGCCCACCTTGTCGGCGGCAAGCTCCATCTTGCCGTCATACTGTGACATAAATGTGAACTTGTCGCTCTTGGGGTTGCGGATGATAATCTCAATATCATCCTGAGGCTCAATGGTGCAGTTGATTACGCTGACAGCCATAGTTTTGCCGGTTTGCTTGCAAATGCGGGGCACAAAAACATCCTGAGTAGCGCTCAAGGGCTTAACGATAAGGGTGTTGCCGCTGATGTAATCGATAATGTTCATCAAGCGGTCGCGCTGATAAGAGGGGATAACGCTCTTCCAGATACCGTAGCCCATAACCGCCCAATTACCACCCTGAGGGTTGTGTAAAATAGCGGCGGTGTAGCCGTGAGGAGCATCGGGAATATCATGAATTTTCTGAGGGAACTTGATGGTGTAGCAGCCCAAAACTTCAGCATTCTCAGGCAGTCTTGTGATGGTATAATAGTTAGCCAAACCACCTGAGAAGTATGGGGCAATAAATACCGACTTATAGCCCTTGTTAACCTTGTGATCGGTAAAGTTTTCGCTTGCCGCCATACCCTCGTCACCGGATAGAGCCCTTGCCTCAACACCAAGGTCAATACCTATAGATTTAAGATGCATCACGGTATCAACATCGGTGAGAACATTCTTTTTGGTGAGAGCCTCAAGCTCGTCATATTGCATCTGACGGGCAGCGTTGGGGTGAAGCAGAATGGTGCTGTTCTCATCTTCATAGTTAAGCGCAAAGCCGTTGCGCAGCATAAAGTTGGCACATTCATATTCTTCCGAATTGTAGTTAAAGGAGTTGTGCATTGTGGCAGCCTCATCAAGCTTGCGCAGGTGGGCCTTTTTAGAGGTGGCAAAGGTAATACCGCTTGCATTGGTCACTCTTGAAAGGGCGCCCAAGCGCTCATAATAATCTCTCTGCTCATCAAAAAGCTTGAAGGCTTTGTGGAAGAATTCGGGCTTTTCAGGCAGGTTTGCCAGCATGGCATAACTCATACCCGTGGCACCGCCTGCAAGATAAGCAGCGGTTTCGAATGCATGACCGCGTGGCACCTTGCCAAATGCGGTGTCGGGGGTGCACTCAATTTCAGGGCAGCGCTCGGCAACATATGCGGGCAAACGTGAATGGTCAAATTCGATCTGAACAAGCTTGTCAACCATCTCGTTGGGGTTGTGAGCGTGGTATGCGCCACCGCCTGCGCGGTACATAGGCGCGTGCCCCGTCACCTTATGCATAGCGTCAAACAAATAGTCGTGACCATAGCCGGTGTAGCCTCCGTTGTAGCCGTTTTGCAAGCAAACAACAGTATCGGGGCATCCCTGGTGAACAGCTTTTGCAACCGACTCGGCAAGACCGCTCATACCCTTGCGCACAAAATTTATCCAATTTTCGCGCACGCTTATATCGCCGTGCAAGAAGTCCTTAACCAACTCCTCGCGGTTGTAATTATATCCGTGCATAGCGTTAAACTCTGCCATACAATCGTCGCAGAAGCAGGCAAAATCAACGGGAGCGTGGTTGCGGGCGCGCATATCGTCGTCAATCCAAACCTCGGCAGGCTTAACCTTTTCAACGTAATATCTGATATGCTCTGCAAGGTAATTTTTAAAATAATCGTCATTCCAGCAAAAGCCGTATTCACAGGTAGCACCGTTGGCACCCACCATTTTTCTGACGGGTGAGCCTTTATAAACAAGACCTGAGCAATCACGGCTCATCATATATTGACCGTGGCCAAGGGTGTTACTGACCTGCATAGAAACAGTTACGCCCTTTTCACGGAACTTTTCGGCATATTCGGCAAAGTGCTCTGCTGTTTCAAAGTGGAACTCCTGCTTAGGATAGCCATAGGCCATATTAAGCCAAACGTCGGTGTATGAGTTGGGATATTTATCCTTCACGTCAAGCAAAAAGGTGACCAACTCAGGGTTATCGCCGATTCTTTGAATAAGCTTCATAATTTACCCTCTCCTTTTGATTGCGGTTGTTAAGGCTATTATACATAATGGGGATAAAAAATCACCCCCAAAAAGAACAAAAATGCTTTAAATTCGGTCGCTACCCCTTAAGCTGAATAAATATGCCAAGCACAATAATCACAAGTCCCAACACCGATGCGGGATTTATGGGCTCGCCCAAAAACAAAAAGGTCCATACAAGTGATACAAACGGGGTGATATATGCAAGGTTTGACACCTTAGCCGTCTTGCCCGAGTCGAGAGCAAGAGCCCAGGTAACGGTGGCAATGGCAAGAATGAAAACGCCGTTAAAGGCAAGTCCGCCCACCTGCAAAAGATTAAGGCTTAATGGCTCACCCACCCAAAGATTGATAACAAATGAAAGCAAGCTTGCCACCACAAAAGAAACCATCATCGACATATATTTGTCATAATGCCACTTTTGATTGAGAGCGGTAAAACAGCCGTACGAAACGGCGGCGCCAATGCAAAACAGCACGCCAAGCAGAGCGTCAACCGAAAAGTTGGCAAGCTCGCCACCTGCAACCGTAACAACACCCAAAAATGAAAGCAGAATGGCAATAATCTTGCGTGCGGTCAACTTTTCTTTAAGCAAAATGCAGGCGAACACAACGCTCATAATAGGCCACAAATAGTTGATTATAAAGGCCTGTGAGGCTTGCAGACGAGCGGTGCCTGCATACAAAAACACATAATATAAAAAGGTGCCGGGCAATCCAATAAGCACCATTGTTGCATAGTCCTTCAGCGAATACTCTTTAAAAAGAGCCATCCGCTTGGTGCACAGCATAATAACAATTAGCGCGGCCACCGCAAACAAAGCACTGACAAACAGCATTTGATAGCTGTTCATCGTGCCGAGCAGTAGCTTTGAAATGGTGGCAAGGGAGGACCAAAAAAGGATGGAAACCCCTGCTAAAAAATAGGTCTTTTTCATAACGTAAATCTCACTGTATATATGGATTATTTGCCGTAGCGGCATATTTTCTCGGCAACTCAACCACTTCGATACATCTCCGGATATTTTAAACTCAATTTAAAGCACAAAAATTATAATACCACTTCCACAAAAATGTCAAGGTAATATGCAAAATTTGGGCAAAATAAAGGCACCCAGTAAGACTGAGTGCCTTTGTGTTAAATCGGGGCAAAACACAAGAGAACTGTCTGTGTTTTAAATATAAGTTTCGTTAAATATGCCACTATTATCAGCACAAGAATGACACAGCCACAAATCCCGAAAGGCGCCCCACCCCCGACGGAATGGCCATGCTCTCCGAATACGCCCATTCATTCAGCCGAAACAAAGTCGAAATATTCGAAATACGATTTTAAAAATAACCCCCACCGATTTCTCGATGGGGGTTAAGTTTTTACTCGAATTCTACCGTCCACATATACGGAACTTTTAAGTTACCTAATCCAATTCCTAATTTGATATTTGGTTTTTTGTCGCCGTGAAAATCACTGCCGCCGCTATATGTTAACCCATACTTATCTGCTAACTGTATAGCCTTTTGAGTGGTTTCTTCATCATAAGTAGAATAAAAGCATTCCATACCGGCCAATCCGTGCTTTTTGGCAATAGGCAGAAAAACATCCAACTCTTCAAAATTCAAATTCAAGAAAGGATGGGCTATAACCGGAATTGCTCCAATTTCTTTTACAAAAGAAATCATTTCGAAAACCGATAGTCTTTCCGGCTCTTTGTAATACCCGTGTTCTGGCTTTAACAGAGTATCAAATGCTTCTTTGATGGACTGTGTGTACCCTTTTTTAGTTAATTCTTCGGCTATATGAGCTCTGTTGAAATTACCGGTTGGTGTCGTTTGCTTGATGGTTTCAAAATCTATATCAAACCCTGCTTGATTTAAAGCTGCTATCAAATCAATGTTGCTTTGCTTTTTTCGTTCGTTTACCGATTTCATCAAGCATGAAACCTTTTCGAATTGGTGCTCAGGGATGTTGAGCGCAACAAGATGCAACTCTTTGCCTTCATAGTCAACTGTAAATTCAGAACCTGGGATAGCGCGTATATCGTTCCCCTTTGCGGCAGAGATAAATTCGGCCAGACCGTCAATTGTGTTGTGGTCGCAAAGCGCAACAGCCGAAAGGCCAAGCTTAATTGCTTCATCTATAATTTCTTTGGGTGTATATGTTCCGTCAGAAAAAACAGAATGTGTGTGCAAATCGCAAATTTGTTTCACAAAATCGCCGCCTTTGATTTATTGCATATAGTTGTTTTAAATGATAATACCATTTAATCCCCAACAAGTCAACAAACGATGTAAGCATCAAGATTTTCTCACGTTGCACCGATTTAGATATCGCGATTTTTTCAGTGTTCAATTCTCAATTTTTTGATGTTTCTTTTTAAATTTTTGATTTTTTCTTCTGAAGATTTTTTAAACATTGTACAGTCACCGTTGCTTCATAAGGAATAATAAATCTCACGTTAATTATATCACGCCCAAAAAGCTAACACAATAGCAAAACCGACCAAAAGAGCAAAAAATTGACAAAATTCTAAAATGGTGGTAAGATTATAATACCAAGTTAAAGGAGAGGATTTTTGTGAAAAAATTGTGCAAACGTTTGGTAGCTGCTGCGTTGGCAACTCTTATGCTGTTATCACTTTGTGGCTGCGGCAGCATAACCGATAAAGCAGAAGCATCTGTCAGCGGAATGTTCGATGCCTTCAAGGCGTTGGATTTTGAAAAGGCGCGCGATTATGTCGACGTAGACAGTATGAAGCTCAGCGAATACGACACAGATGAGGATGCCGATTACGAAAGGTATATGAGCACCTTGTTTGACCGATTGGATTACAAAATCGTCTCCTCCGAAGAGGTAGATGACGAAACCGTTAACGTAGTGGTCGAAATCACCGCAGTTGATATGAAGGCGGTTTTGAAAGACTATGTGTCCGAGGCGTTAAAGTATGCCTTTTCAAACACTTTAGAAGATCCACAGCCCACCGAAGAAGAAACCCAACAGAAGATGGAAGATCTGTTTATCGCCAGTGCAACCAAGGATGGTCTGGACACCGTAACAAGTGTGGTTACAATTAAGGTTGTAAATGACGACGGCAACTGGAAAATCGTGTCTGACGACCCGCTTGTTGATGCACTGTTCGGCGGCCTGATTTCAGCAATCGAAGAAATATCAGAGAGCTTCGGCGGCTAACCCAAATATAAAAACAACCCCCTCCCGAGCAATCGTGAGGGGGTTTTACTTTATACACAACAAGTAAACCACCTGCTATGCAGGTGGAATGTATGGACTTTAGTGTCAGATATTGAAAAAGAAACTCCGTTTTGTTAGAGTAGAAGCGGCTACCAACCGCATTGCACCAACAGAACGGAGGACATTAGATGGAAAATAAAACTAATGACACATACAGTCTATCACACACAAGTTGGAAATGTCAATATCACATAGTGTTTGCGCCAAAGTACAGGCGAAAAGCAATATATGGAAAACTAAAATCAGAAATAGGAGCAATATTGAGAGAATTGTGCGAGCGCAAACACGTGAGCATAATAGAGGCGCATGCAATGGCGGATCATATACATATGTTAGTAGAAATTCCGCCAAACCAAAGAGTGAGTGATTTTATGGGGTATCTAAAAGGAAAGAGCACAATGATAATATTTGAAAGATACTCAAATCTGAAGTACAAATACGGAAACAGACATTTTTGGTGTAGAGGATATTATGTTAGTACAGTAGGTGGAAATAAGAACGGAATAGCAAAGTATATAAGAGAACAAGAAAAAGAGGATATAATATACGATCAATTATCGTTTAAAGAATGGGAAGACCCGTTTAAAAGTATAAATTAAAAACAGGAGCTAATGCGGTAGGTAGCTTTAGCTCCTGCGATACCTCTTTAGAGGTGTGCTGGTATAATGCCCTTAAGGGCTGTTATAAAACCACCGGCTCAGCCGGTGTGATATTTATTACGTTTCTTGATTTACCCAAAACTATGTGCTATAATTTGAAAACATAGTAGGCATTTTTTAGTGCCTTTTTGTCGTGGTTAAAGCTTATTATCTATTAACTGAAAGGGGAGGTTCTGTGAAAGGTATATCTCGCACTAAAAGTTTAAATGTACTATCAATAGATATAGATTATAAATTTGCTTTCATATTTTTGATCGGTATATTGGTCAGAGTTTGGGAGTTTGGTAATATGCCGTATGGTTTTAACCAAGACGAAGCCTTTGCGGGATACGAAGCGTTTTCTTTGCTAAAATACGGCGTTGATTCGCACGGATATCCAAATCCATGCTATTTTGTTTCTTGGGGAAGCGGTATGAATGTTTTGGAAAGCTACCTTGCTATACCGTTTATGGCTTTATTTGGTTGTTCTGTTACAACCTTGAGATTACCTCAACTTTTACTTGCTTGCATATCTATCCCGTTTTTTTATCTTCTGCTTAATAGAATATTTGACCGCACAACAGCATTATGGGGAACTGCACTTTTAGTTGTTTGTCCTTGGCATATAATGCTCAGTAGGTGGGGACTTGAATCTAATTTAGCACCTTCGCTATTACTTATCGGCCTATATTTTTTTGTGCTTGGAATAAATAATAACAAATTTTTTGTTTTATCTGCCTTATTTTATGGGATTTCCCTCTACTCGTATGCTATTACATGGATAATAGTTCCTCTTACCATTTTTATGTGTGGTTGTTATCTCTTAATAATCAACCGTGAAATTCAAATTAGGTATATTATTATCGCGTGTTTAGTTCTATTATTGTTTGCTACTCCGCTCATACTTTTTTTATTAGTAAACCAAAATATAATACAGGAGATTGTAACACCTTTTCTTTCTGTTCCTAAAATGATAGAAATGAGAGCAGATGAGATTTCGTTAAAAAACCTAATATCTCCCACCGCATACTATAATTTTTGTAATATATTTATTGACCAAACAGACAACCTTATATGGAATAGCACTGACCAATTCGGAATGTTTTATAAAATCAGCTTACCGTTTGTATTTTTAGGCATTGCTGTTTTAATATCTAAAGCTATCAAAAGCATCAAGGATAAATGTTTCTGTTATGAAATGTTTATTCTTCTGGCTGCACTTTCTTCCTTTTTAGGTTGTATAACAATTTCCGATCTAAACATTAACAAGGCTAATTCTTTCCATTTTTTTGCTTTGGTCTTCTTATGTGTTGGCGTGAATCAAGCGGTGAAACTATTCAAGAATCCTAACATAGTAAAAAAAGCGATTGTTTGCTCTTACACCGTTATGTTTGTATTCTTCTGCTCTTTCTATTTTGGAAATTACCAAGACACTATCTCATCATATTTCAGATATGGTGTTGGAGATGCCGTTGAATATGTAAAAGAACAGCAATTTGAACGTGTTTATGTTGATTCAAGTGTTTACCACTCTCAAGTGCTTTTCTTCGATCAAACACCTAATGATATTTACAGAAAAACCGTTAAGTACAGTAATTACCCATCTGCTTATTTAGAAGCAAAAGAATTTTCAAATTACACATTTACATCGGACTATTCTGTTCTCGATAAAAAAGGTGCATACATAATTATGAGCGATATGGTAGATACATTTGTGAGCAATGGTTACCACATTACATATTTCGATAATTATGCGGTTGCTGTCTTCGAAGAATGATTTTTTCTTTAGTAGAGTTAACATAGCAAAAATGTTTTGTAAGGCTTGAGATTGGTTAATTTCAAGCCTTTTTTGTTAGTAAGCGCACTGGCAACCCATATGAAACCAACAATTTTCTGCTTTGGATTATAATAGCAATGGGATCGGTTATCATAATTGCAGCAGTCGTTGTGATTGTTATAATGAAAAAGTTTAGTAATTTAATCGATTATAAGCAATAAAACAAAAATAAGGGCAGCACTACGCTGCCCTTTAACTTTTATCCCAATGCGCTAAATATTAAATGTGACCTGCCATCTGAATGAATCGGAATGGTCACTGTTTCCACGTCGTTTACATCAGTTTCCTCAATTAAAATAACTGTATCATCCACAGAAATCGGTCGGCTCGTTTTTCCAACGAGCCACGCTCGACGACCTCATAGCCCAACTGCTGCAAGCACCAATTCTCACCGCACAACCAAAAAACTCGCTACACCCAACGATGTAAGCGTCAAGATTTTCTCACGTTGCACAGATTTAGATATCCGATCATTTCACATAATCAATATCATATTCCACGATTTTCATCTGATTTTCTTCCAACCTATATAGAATATTTATAAACCGATATTTCCCGTTTCTATTTGGTAATGTGTTATACTCACCTGTGTCTACATTGTAAACAAGAACAAAATCATAAATACCGTAATCATTCATAGGTGAAGTTATACCTATTAAATCATTCGATACAGAAGACAACCATTTGTCATCCATCGCAAACTGTTTTTCAAAATTTGCTACCGCAGAGTTATAAAAATATATATCGCTGGTGTAATAGATATATCCTCTTGAAACTGATTGGGTTCCTTTTGTCCAATCCTGTGAGCTGATTTGTTTGTGTTCCGGAATATCAATTCCTATTGTTTGCTCTGCTCTAAGAATTGGCTCATCGCTATGGTCATATACATTTGCAAATATAAAGGAAAATGACCCATATATGCACAGCAGCGCAGCCATAATTATTCCAACTATCACATTCTTTTTATATTTGTAGTTTTTCGATTTTAATACGAATCCGAAAACTATAGACGAAATCGGTATTGGGGTTAACAAGAAAAATAACCACATATTCTCAATAAATAAATGATTTTCACTTGATACCATCGCAACCAAAAACATTGCTACAAATATTGATAGCAAGGATGCCACAAAAAGTATAATTGATAATGTCTTCCAACGGTTGTGCAGAGGTTTTTCCATTATCTTTGACGGGTTTTTATACATATATGAATAAAATGCGGAGTTTTCTTTCAAATCGCTTTTTCGTATAATAAACGACTGCCCACCGAATTGTAAGAAAAGCCATTTGCCAAACTGCTGAATTTGCTCGATATCCGTAAAGAAACATTTTGATTCGCGAATTTTTTCGTTTTCGCGATAGATATTAACACTTATATAATTTTCAAAAACTTTATATTCG
>JAZNIT010000028.1:0-48753 GCA_045577615.1 Acutalibacteraceae bacterium | reverse complement strand
TATGATGTATTTTTATATGCATCATCTGATTTGGGCAACTTTCGTAAATACACATAGGAATAGCGGACAACACCTCGCGCATATAGTTTATGCACATAGGAGGTACTCGGTATGAAGACATTTGCACCGATTAACGTTATTGTCCACTATCCCACAACGGAAGAAGGATGGCGAGAACTAAGACGGCGTGTAGCCGGTGTTCACGCCGATGGAGTACTTAATAGCATTTCTAAGTTAGATTGCCCAATCAGAGAAAAGGAAAGACTGCTTAATGCGATTATAAAAGATACAAAAGAACAGATTAAAGCCGAACAGAAAAAGTAGTCTGAAAAAAGTGACCGCCTCACAAAAATGTGAGGCGGTCGTCCATTAAAGAGTGATACGATCCTTAAAATATTTCTCCCAAGATTTAAGACTAACTTGCTTTCGCTCACTTTCCCAAAGTCTAACCATATTGGCATCTACACCTATGAGCCGTGCGTATGGTCTCTTACCGAGATTAAGACTTTCTCTATGCTCTCGTATTAGTTTGCCTTGTCCGACTGCTATAAAGCGATTGTAATCGTCAAGAAGGTCATATACAGGGATATTATAGAGTTTGGATAGCTTGTCCGCTACAGTTTTATCAAAGCCGTTGTGATTGCCTGTTTCAAGATTTATGTATGTGCTACGAGCAATGCCAACAATCTGCGCCACTTCCTTTTGCATAAGACCTAATCTATGACGGCAAAATCTCAAGCGGTCGGGTATGTTATCAATATCCTCGTAAGAGTGGTACTGTTTGTTAAACAACTGAGCTTCCAGTAGTTTCCTCGGAGCCATCAGTCTAAAGCTGAGAACAAACAAGGGAGAATGTTTTGTTTCTCCGTTTTCGGTGTGCGACATTATATACATATTTTCCGCCGTCTGCTCGGTAATTCTCCAATGGGGAGTTCTTTTCGTAACCAAAAACTCATTTGTGAGAGGGTTGCATTTTCAATACACCGCGAGGCATAGGTAGCAAACCGCGTGCCCTTGGCTGAATTAAAGGACTCCACCGCCTTTATAAGCCCAATGGTGCCTATGGATATAAGGTCATCTTGCTCAAATTCGGGAGAAAAATACTTTTTGGCAATGTGTACCACAAGCCGCAAATTATGCTCAATCAACTTTGCTCTTGCTTCTTTGTCGCCCTCGGCCATTTTTTCAAAACAATTTATCTCTTCCTTTTGAGATAGCGCCTTGGGGAACTTGCCTGATTGATTGACGTGCAAAATAAAAAACAAAAAATTCTGCAGCGCCGCTAATATTTCCAACATAATAAAACCCCTTTCCATAAATCTTATGAAGGGGACAAAGTCAAACTTGCCTAGCAGATCCTTGCAAATGAAAAAAAGTGTGCTATTATATAAGTAGTATCTTTATCGGAGGGGTAATAATGAAAAAATTATCATCGGTTATGTCAAAAGCCTGCCTTTTGATTTTGGCTATGTCTATGCTTCTTCTCACGGCCTGCGGCGGCAAGCTTTATTTATCAAAAATTAAAGATGGAAAAGCAGGGGAGCCCCAACAGATTGACAACGTCTACTACGCCCAAATGCTTGGCGATACGATAGTTTACATAAAATCAAGAGACATTAAAACCCTTATAGGCACTCTGTGCTACTACAACGACGGTAAAAGCAGCGAAATAAGCAAAAATGTATATGCTGCCTTTAAATGCGAATAACAGGTGAATTTATGACAGAAAGTATAGTATTAACCGGCGGCCCCTGCGGCGGCAAAAGCAGTGCCTTACCCTTTTTGAAGGAACGGCTTGAAGAGTGTGGCTGGCGAGTGCTCACCGTGGGCGAAACAGCTACCGACCTGATGAAAAGCGGCATAACTCCCCAAGGAATGAGAACCCCTGCCGACTATCAAAATGTCAATACCGACTATATGCTTTTTAAGCACAACCTTTTCTTCAAAACAGCCGAAATTATGCCCGATGACAAACCCACCGTGGTGATTTTTGACCGTGGCATAAACGATTGTTTAGCCTATGCCGAATGGTCGGTGTTTGAAAATACGCTTAAAAAGCACGGCACCACACCCATTGCTGCACGCGACCGCTACGGCGCCGTCTTTCATCTCACAACCGCTGCTGACGGAGCAGAGGAGTATTATACCCTCAAAAACAATTCCGTCCGCACCGAAACTCCTAAGCAAGCCATAGCCCTTGACCGCAAAACCCTTAACTGCTGGGTGGGTCATCCCCACCTGCGAGTTATTGGCAACAAGGGCGATTTTAACCGCAAGCTTAATGATTTGTGGGCAGAGGTAGCAGGGTTTTTAGGCATCCCCAAGCCCTGCGAAATCGAGCGCAAATATCTTATCAGATATCCCGATTTTGCCGAGATTGAGAAAAACGCTCTTCACAACAATGTTGACATAACACAAGTATATCTAAAAACGCCAAACGGCAACAATTTCCGTGTGCGTAAACGTGGAGCAGGTGACGACGCAGTTTACATAAAAACCGAAAAGCACCAAATCACCGATGTTGTTCGCACCGAGGTCGAAACCCGACTGACTGCCGCAGAGTATAACGAGCTGCTGCAATATGCCGACCCCGAGCGTAAACCCATAAATAAAACCCGCCACCTTGTATTGTGGCAGGGCAAATACTTTGAGTTGGATGTATACCCCTTCTGGCAAGACCGCGCCATAGTGGAGCTTGAGCTGACCGACGAAAACGAGCTTGTTGAGCTTCCGCCCTTCCTTTCGGTTGTCAAAGAGGTCACCGACGATAAACGCTACACCAACGCCAACTTGGCCAAAGAGGTACCGTACGAGCAAATATAAAAAGTGAGGGAGTCTTAGGAGCGTTCACACAGGGACGAAATCGGTTTTGGAACCTAATTTTGCCTCATCGCTTCGCCTTTGCCTTTGTAATACACAAAGTATTACTGCAGGCTTCAGGCTTTACGAATGAAACAAAATTATCGGTTACAAAACTGCAAGCACCTAAAACAGATGAATTTTTGATAGAATAAAAGGCAAAACACCGCAGAAACGCTGTCGCGTACTGCGGTGTTTTAACGCATTAGTCTGCAAAAAGAGCGCTGTTTTAGGCGAATTATCCCTATGTGAGCGCTCCTATCTCCCTCACTTTTTTAAATATCACCCATTTTGTCGGCGTCAAGGCCTGTCAGCCGCGCATAGTGAAAAATATATTGCTGCACAATTCCTGCATAGGGCAGGGCATAGTCAGGCAACCCATCGCTGAACATAACCTCCATGGCTCGCTTTATCCAAACGTCAACGGGGAAGCATTCGATGTGGCCGCACCCAAACAGCAGGGTACAAGCGGCAACCTTGGGGCCAACTCCCGATATGAGCATCAGTGCCTCGGCAGCGCTTTGAACATCCATATTACACAGCTCGTTAATGGGCACCTGTCCGCTTGCCACCTTCTTTGCGGCATCGATTATGTATTTCGCTCTGAAGCCTGCTCTTATAGGCGCCAAATCCTCAACCGTCAAGGCGGCAATTTTCTCTGCTTGGGGGAAGGAGTATGCACCGTCGCCCAGGTCATTACCGTAGGCTTGGCAAAGCCGCTCAACAATTCCTTTAATGCGAGGAATGTTGTTGTTTTGCGAAATTATAAAAGAGCACAGCGCCTCCCACGGGTCCTGCCTTAAAAGACGGATACCGCCCGTCAAAGCGCAGATTTTGTTAAGCCGCTTATCCTCTTTAACGGCATCAATAACTGCCGAATAATCCCTATCAAGGTCAAAATAAGCACGCCAAACCGACTCAAATTCAGCCTCGCTCACGCCCTCAATAACAACGTCGTCGCCATCGTTAAAAAGGCAAACCTTAGTGCTGTGAGCAATGCCGTACCACTTGCCGTCTCTTTCATACCAACGAAAGGCCTGGCCGCAGTCAAGAGTATCGGCAAGGCAAAAATTCCGCGCGTTTTTTATGCGAACCGCGCAGGGAGTATATTCAATATCTAAATTATAATCTTTTTTCATTTAACTCACCATTGCCATTATAAACTATTTGTGATAAAATTCAACTATGAAAATGTAATCGGAGGGTAAAACCAATGCGTGAAGATATTTGTACCATACCGGTCAGCGAAGGCTTTGAGCCTCTTGACGGCTGTCCCTTGTGCCGAATGAGAGCCATCGCCCAAAAGCGGGTTATCGACTTTATAATGGGCGCCGCAATGATGGAGCCCGATATAAGAATCCGCACCAATGAAATGGGCTTTTGCAAAGAGCATTACAGCGAAATGTGCAAATCGGGCAACCGCCTTTCATTGGCGCTTATGCTTGACAGCCACATCATCGAGCTGCAAAAGGATATATTTGGCGAAGGTAAGTTTTTCAAGCCCTCGGGCAAAAAATCCGCCTACCGCGCCGTAAGGATGGAGCAAAGCTGCTTTGTCTGCGACAAAATGAATTTCGGTATGGAGCATATGCTTGACACCATTTACCGCACCTACGATAAGGATAAGGGCTTTCGCGAGCTTTTCAAGCAGCAAACCGAGTTTTGCCTGCCCCACTACTCAATGCTTGTCAGCAATGTGCCCGATTATATGAACAAGGACAAGGCAAAGGAGCTTTGCGCCGACGCTCGTGATATAACCCTTAATTATCTTAAAGAGCTTGGTGGCGATGTTCGTCATTTTTGCGATATGTTCGACTACCGCAATAATGGGGAAGATGCCGACTGGGGCAACTCAAAGGATGCTATTGAGCGCACCGTTGCATTTTTAGACGGCGAGCTTCCGCCCCATATTAAAATCAAGTGAGGTTAATTATGAACAACGTTGTAGTTATTTTTATCCGCAGAGTTATTACAAAAATCATTTCGATTTTCTTAAAAAAAGGTTAAGATACTTGAATGTTACTTCAACCTGTGATATGATGGTCGGCAGTTAACGGAGATGATGATTTGAAAAAACAATGGAATGTTAATGGGTTAAACCCACTTGTAAAAGAAAATAAGCATCTGCTTTTGTTGCTTTTCTGGCCTTTGCAGTTTCTTATCTTTTGCCTTGAAGAAAGCGTTATTCCCCTCAATTTTCACACGGTATATTCACCCTTGGATGATTTAATACCCTTTTGCGAGTATTTTATAATTCCTTATTATTTGTGGTATTTCTACATCGTGTCAATGCTGGTAATTCTCGCCATGCGAAACGTGCCCGAATTCAAACGCTATATGGCGGTGGTAATATTGGGATATGGCTCAACGGTAATCTTTTATCTGATTTACCCCACCCAGCAGCTGCTAAGGCCCGAAAGCTTTGCAAACGATAATATTTTTACCCGAATGGTGGCCGATTTATATCTCACCGACACCTACACAAACGTATGCCCGTCATTGCATGTAATCGGGCAGATGGCAGCTTTTTTTGCCGCGTGGCGCAATCCTTTGGGCAACAAATGGGCTTGGCGCATTGTGTGGCTGGTATCCTCGGTTTTGGTATGTATGTCCACCGTAATGCTAAAGCAGCACTCAATAATCGATGTGTTTGCAGGCCTTGCCGTATCGGCAGTAATCTATGTTTTGGTATATGTAATCAAATATAACAAAAAACAAAAGGCAGAGGTTTAAGCGTTGTACCCGTAAGGATACAACGCCGGTTTTATTCGCCTTTGTCAGTTTAAGGGCGAATAAAACTTGAACAAAGTGAGCAACTATAGTATAATTGGGTTGAGAGGTTATTCTAATGAAACAAACTCAAAATAGTTTGCCCGAGTGGTATTGGAAGCACGGACTTCACGATGCTAATATCATTTCAGCAACAAAAAAAGAATCGGGTTGGAATCCGACGGACAATTGCCTAATACTAAAAATCGATTGCGATGGCGCTTTGTTTGAGGCGGATATAATAGAAATTCGCTTTTATAATTATAAGATTAAACAAGTGATTTTGATATAAGTTTACTAAATGGTGGTTGGTGGTTATCAGATGAAATAGCAACGAAAGGCGACCACTATTTGTTAGATTTGAAATTTGATACTGCTAAATGTAAAACAAAACATTTAGAAATTTCATTTAGACGAGCAGAAGTTATTAGAGAATAAAACATTTGTTAGATAGATAAAAGGGTTTTAGGTTCTCCTAACAAGGGACATTTGGGCGCCTAAATGTCCTGCTTGTTATGGTATGAGACAAATATTAAACGGATGTGTAGAATTTCTGCACATCCGTTTTACTGTCTCAAAAAATATTTTAATAGTGATATTGTGAGACAAGTCTCACAGTGATATTATTGCCTTGTGTCAATAGTGATATTGAAACCTTTCGGTTTCAGTGGTATTTTATTCGCCCTAAAACTGCCGAAGGCAATATCACTCGGCTTTTAGCCGAATATCACTGCGAAGCAATAAAACTCGCCTTTGGCGAATAAAACTGGCGCAGTGTCCTTTAGAACACTACGCCTAATCTTCTGCTTTTGTTTTTCCCTCTTCCCATAAACGCTGTTCTTTTTTAGCATTTTTCTCTGCCTTGTCACTCAATCCCTGACTGATGGCAGGGTAGAGGTTGTCGGTGTCATTTGAGGGCTGAATTTCATAGGTTCCAAACTTGCTTGCCTGAGTAAAGCTGTCACAAAACTCCTGATTAAAAGGGGGCTTGCCCACCTTGTTGTGCTTGCTATCCATAACAAAACTCCTTTGCCTTAACATCATTCCCACCAAAAGCCCAAATATGTAAATCTTAATAAAATCTTAATGGCTGCCGACTTGTTTCTTAAAGGCGTAAGTAGTAAAATATTGTTGAAAGGGGAGATCCAAATGTACAATGTGCTTATTTGCGATGATGAAAAGGATATTGTCAACGCGCTTACTATATATTTGTCCAATGAGGGCTATAAAATATTTACTGCCTATGACGGTGCACAGCTGCTTGAGGTATTAGAGTCAAATGAAGTTCATCTTGTTCTGCTTGATATAATGATGCCTGTTATGGATGGTATGACTGCTCTTAAAAAACTACGTGAAAAACACAATATTCCCGTAATTTTTCTTACCGCCAAATCACAAGATACCGACAAGGTGATGGGGCTTGATTTGGGTGCAGATGATTACGTTGTCAAGCCCTTCAATCCTGTTGAGGTTTTGGCCCGTGTACGCTCGCAGCTGCGCCGCTATATGCGGTTTGGAAGCGGTGAGATTGCTCACAATCTTATCAGACTTGGCGGCATAGAGATTGACGACGACGCCAAACGGGTTTCGGTAGACGGTGAGCAGGTGACTTTGACACCTCGTGAATATGATATTCTGTATCTTTTAATCACCAATCCGGGCAAGGTTTTCTCTCCAAAGCAGATATATCGCTCAGTGTGGGGCGAGGAGCCTTACGGTGCCGAGAATGCCGTTGCCGTTCACGTGCGGCACATCCGTGAAAAAATTGAAATCGACCCTGCCGAGCCACGCTATTTGCGAGTAATCTGGGGCAAGGGATATAAAATAGAAGGTGACAGATATGAAAAAAGCAATAAATAGCTTGGCACTCAAAATTGTTTCCGTTATACTGATTTGCCTTATGTCCGTGCTGTGCGTTGCAAGCGTTGCCGTAACGGTGTTTTTGGCAGCAAGGGGTGCTTACACAACTACTAAAAGTCAGTTTTATACCGACCAATCCGCTTATGCGTTCGACCTGAGCGATATTGATAAAATCAAAGATTATTACAGAGCCTTTGTCAATGGTGACAGTGATACGGTTGAGCATTATAAGGACGTTTTTGATAAAGACAGCACCAACCTTTTTTTCAGTGCCGAAAGCAAAAATTACCCCGTTTTGTCCAGCTACTATGAAAAAGAGTACGTATATTCCCACGAGTTTTATACCGACTGTAACATAGCCACCGATCCGCCCGTTGAAGAATTTCTCAGCTTCAAAACGGCTTCAGAGAGATGGAGCTATATAAAGCAGTGTGAAAAGGACTATAAGGTGGTTGACTATGAAACGGATGACGAGGACGTTGACGGAGACGGGGTTTATGAATGCACCTTAAATATAACCTACGAAAAAAGGCAGGAAATACCCTTAAAGATAACCGCCTATCTGCGTAAAAATCTGTCGGTTAACGACGATTACGCTCGAAAAATAAGCCAAATGGATCTTTTGTATTCAAAACGGTACGCAGCGGTTGTTATCGCCGCGCTGTCGTTCTTGCTTGCAGTAGCCGCATACGTATATCTGCTTTGCGCCGCGGGTCACAAGCGCGGTGTTGAGGGGATAAATCTTAACTGGATAGATAAAATCCCCTTTGATATGTACGTGACGGCTATCGGGTGTGGGGTTTTTTATGTGGTGCTGTCCGTTTTCAGTATGCAGGGCGATATGACGGTAGGATTTCTGGCGGCGGCAATACCGTTGGCTCTTGCCTTTACCTCTGTGTCTGCCACCTTTGCTGCTCGCGCCAAGGCAGGGGGGTGGTGGCGCAATACCGTAATATTCCGTTTGCTCGTTTTGCTTAAGCTTATTTTTTTAAGCATATTCAAAGCAATAAAACGGGTCGTGAAAAATATGCCCTTCATATGGATCGGCATCACGGTTTTGGCGGCCTTGACCTTTACTGAATATTTAGGCCTTTTAAGCTGTTATTACGTGGATGAGGTGTTCGTGCTGTGGGTCATTTACAAACTGCTCACTTTGCCCTTGTTCGTTTATTTGATGGCCAATCTTTCCACCCTTGAGCGTGGCGGCAGACGCATTGCCGAGGGTGACACCGATTATAAAATAAATACCGCAGGTATGATAATTCCCTCTCTTAAAGCCCACGGCGAATGCCTTAACAGCATAGGTGAAGGTATGAACAAAGCCTTTGCAGAAAAGCTTAAAAGTGAGCGGATGAAAACCGAACTTATAACCAACGTATCTCACGATATAAAAACTCCCTTGACCTCTATTGTGAATTATGCCGATTTGTTAAGAGGCGCCGAAAACGAAGAGCAAAGGAATGAATATATTGAGGTAATCGAGCGTCATTCTTTGCGCCTTCGCAAGCTTATCGACGACCTTGTAGAGGCGTCAAAAGCATCAACGGGAAATATGCGTGTTGACCGCGAGACCACCGATTTAAAACTCCTTTTGTCCCAATCGGCAGGGGAGTATACCGAGCGGCTGGTGGCTGCAGGCTTAGAGGCTGTTTATAATTGCGAGGGTGACGAATGCATAGCAATGATAGACGGCCGACTTATGTGGCGCGTCTTTGACAATCTTTACGGCAACGCCTGCAAATATGCACAAAAGGGCACCCGCCTTTATGTTTCCTGCAATGCACAGGATGACCAAATTAAAATCATATTCAAAAACGTTTCCGCTACTCCCCTGAATGTGACCGGCGACGAGCTTATGGAGCGCTTCGTGCGAGGCGACCAATCAAGAAATTCAGAGGGCAGCGGTCTGGGACTTTCTATTGCAGAAAGCCTCGTCAAACTCCAATCGGGCAACTTTGAAATACAGGTCGACGGCGACTTGTTCAAGGCGGTTATCACCTTGCCGCGACACCGTTTGTAAAAAATGCATTTTTATGTGTAAAAATCGCAATAAAATTGGTCATTTTGCCCATTACAAATTTTGACAAAAGATGCTATAATAATAAAGTCCGGCGAGCAGTTTACCAAAAGGTCTATTTCCGTTTGGTGGGCTGCTTTTTGTTTTTTGTTCTTGTTGTTCCTCGGGGGTGTTTTGGTGTTAAAACTTAAGGTTAACGATGTTGTGGTTTACGGCACAACGGGTGTCTGCCGTGTTGACGGCTTCACCGATGTAAAAATGGGTCGCGAAACCAAGCAATATTATGTTTTAACTCCCGTCGCAAATGCGTCTGCCGCTGTCTATTTGCCCACCGATAACGACCAGCTTATGAGCCGAGTTCACACTCTGCTTACCAAGGCTGAGATAGAAAAGTTGGTTATCTCTTTGCCCCAAGATAAAGAGATATGGAACGACAACCCTACCGAGCGAATGCGACTTTTTGCCGACGTACTTAAAAGCGGCGACAGAGGTCAGGTTTTGCTTGCAGTGCGCACTCTTATACTGCGCCGCCGTGCCTTGTCCGCCTCCGGCAAAAAACTGCACATAACCGACGAGCGCGCCCTTCGTGATGCACAGCGTCTGATTTATGACGAAATTGCCTATGTAATGGGCTTTGAAAATGACAAGGTTGAAGAATATGTTTTAACCGCAATATTACCTGAAGAATGAGTTGTATCAAAATACATCTCATTTTTTTGTTTTTTATGATAAAAAACCAATTTTTTTATAGACTTTTGGTTTAGAATGTAGTAAAATCAATATAATATCTATATTTATGTCTATGATATAGATACATAAAGGATGGTGAATGTATGACAAGCAAAACTCTTGACGAGATACGCCGTGCAGAAGCAGAGACAGTCAACCGTCAAAAAATGGCGCAAAACTCTGCCGACCAAGCAGTAGCCAAGGCGCAAGCCGACGCCAAGCAAACCATCGAGGCAGCCCGTCAAACCGCCAAAGCACAAGCCGAGCAAATGCAGCAGGCAGCCCTTGCTGAGTGCGACGGCCTTTATGCCGATAACCTCAAGCAGGCGGACGAGCAGTGCAACGCCCTTACAGCCTTGGCCGATAAAAATCGCGACCAAGTTATTGCAATGGTAATTGACACTCTGACAAAGGGATAAACTAAAATAAGTGTGGTGATATAAGTGGCAAAGCTTACAATGAAATTTGTAAGTCTTTATGCTTTGCGTAATGACCGCAAAAAGGTGCTTGATATAATTCAGCGTCTCGGTCTTATGCAGGTCATAAGTGAACCCGATGCCGCTCACGGCTTCACGCGGATAGATACTGCCGAGCAGGTGCAGGATTTCCAAAAACGCGCCGAAAAAGCCAACCGTGCCTTGCAGCTTATGAACAAGGCCTCACCCGAAAAGAAGGGCTTGTTGGCATCCTTTTCGGGCCGACGACGGATCACGGTTGAAGAGCTTGAGTTTTCTTCTGCCGAGCGCGACCGTCTTGATACAATATGTGAGCGAGTCATTGAGCTTGAGCACAACTGTGCCGACTATGGGGCACAGCGTGTGCGAATCAACGTTGAACTGGAACAACTTAAACCCTGGCAAAACCTGGATGTGTCGCTTGATACATCAGGCACCGATAAAACAGCAGTTTTCATCGGCACCCTGCCTGCAAGCTACACGCTGCAATCCTTCAGCGAGGCATTGGCAGGGCAGGACACAGAGCTTATCTTTGATGCACAGGTGGTGTCATCCTCTCAAACGATGACATGTGTAGTGGTAATAGTTCCGTTCCAAATGCGCGAATCGGCAGATAAGGCCCTACGCTCTATGGGCTTCTGCAAGCCTAACGTATCGGGCAGCATTTTACCAAAAGAACGAATCGAGCAGCTTAATGGCGAGCTCGAGAACCTGCAAAATCTAACCAAAGCCGCAGCCGACGAAACGGCATCCCTTGCGGAGCATCGTCAATCGGTTGAAAACCTCTGCGACTACTATACGATAAAGGCCGAAAAATATCAGGTTATCGGCGGCATTGACCATTCAAACCACACCTTCGTTTTGAAGGGCTACATCCCGCTTAGGGATTGTGACCGACTTGAAAAAGCGGTCAGCAGCATTTGCGACTGCTTGATTGAGTTTGAAGATGCCGACCCTGAAAAGGCTCCCGTGAAGCTTTCCAACAACGCCTTCAGCGCACCTGCCGAATCCATTGTTGAGATGTATTCTTCACCCGGTCCGGCCGACATCGACCCAACGCCGATTATGGCATTCTTCTTCTACTTCTTCTTCGGAATGATGTTTTCCGACGCAGGATACGGCCTTATAATGATTTTGGCCACCACCTTCGTCCTCAAAAAACTGGACCCCGAAAAGAGTATGGCAATGAGTATGCGCCTGTTCAGAAATTGCGGCATATCCACCTTCTTGTGGGGCTTGGTATACGCTTCATTCTTTGGCAATGCAATCGGTGCCGTCGCAAGCAACTTCTTTAATGTCAATTTAAAGATTCCTTGCGTGACCGTTCCACTGTTAGACCCAATTCAGGACGCTTTGCCCGTAATGATAATTTCGGTTGCATTCGGTCTTGTTCAAATCCTCGCAGGTATGGGTGCCAAGTTCTATTGCACCTGGCGCCAAGGGGATAAATGGGGCGCAGTTTTCGATACGGGACTATGGATGCTGATGCTTGTATTTTTGGGTGTTCTCGCCGCAGGCTTGGCTCTCGGTCAGATATTCGTCACCATCGGTGGCGTGGGCGCAGTAGCATGCGCGCTCGGCTTGGTGCTTACCCAAGGTCGAAGCAAAAAAGGTCCTATGAAGATTATTTCAGGTCTTGCAAGTCTTTACGACGTCACAAGCTACATCAGCGACCTTATGAGTTATACTCGTCTTTTGGCACTTGGATTAACCACCGCAGTTATGGGTCAGGTTTTCAATGTGCTCAGTATGCAGTTTGCAAGCTCACCAATTATGTGGATATTTATGATTCTTGTTTTCGTTGTTGGCCACCTTATCAACTTCGGCCTTAACGCCCTTGGCTCATACGTTCACACAATGCGTTTGCAATATGTAGAAATGTTCAGTAAGTTTTATGACGGCGGAGGCAAAAAATTCACTCCCTTCGCAGTCAATGGCAAATATACAAGATTACAGGAGGAAAATAAATCATGACAGGTACTTTTTGGGCAATCATCGGTGCAGCACTTGCCACCGCATTAGCAGGTGTAGGTTCAGCAAAGGGTGTCGGTTCAGCCGCACAAACAGCTATGGGTGTTCTTTCTGAGGACTCATCAAAATTTGGTAAGATGTTGGTTTTGACCCTTCTCCCCGGTACTCAGGGCCTTTACGGCTTCATCGTAGCCTTCCTTATCCTTATCAACTGCGGCGTTATGGGCGGCACTGCTCCTGACGTTATGCACGGTATGCTTTACTTCGCTGCAAGCATTCCGATTGCAATCGGCGGTATGATTTCAGCTTTTGCACAGGGCAAGGCTGCTGTTGCAGGTATCACCCTCACCGCAAAGGACGATTCCAACTTCTCAAAAGCAATGGTATCAGTTACCTTGGTTGAAATTTACGCACTTCTTGCCTTCATCGTTTCGTTGCTCGCAGTTCTTAACGTCGGCAACATCGCTCTCTAATTTACAAAAGCAAAACGAAAGGCGTGGTTGTAATGACCGGCAAACAAAAGATACTTGACCTCATTCGCGCCGACGGCGAAAACGGGGTTAAACAGATTAACGAACAGTCGGCAGCAAAGGTTAAAGAAATAGCCGAGCAGGGCCAAAAGGATGCCGAGCAGGTTTCATCCGAGATTTTGGCAGCAGCAGAGGCAGAGTGTGCGAAAATTCGCAAGAATGCGCAGTCTGCCCGTGCATCCGCCACCAAAAAGGCAATGCTCAAATGCCGCCGCGAGCAGATTGATGCCACCTTAAAGCAGGCTATCGACAAATTGTGCTCATTACCCGACGGTGAATATTTCGAATGCATACTCAAGCTGGCAAAGGGCTATCAAAATCTTGGTGGTGAGATTGTATTTTCGGCCACTGATTTGGCTCGTATGCCTGCCGATATGCAAGCCCGTCTTAACGGTGTGGGCGTAACCTCTGTTATCAGTGACAAAGCAGCTGATATAAACGGCGGCTTCATCATCAAATGCGGCGACGTTGAATATGCCGCAGATTTTGCATCTGTTGCAGAAGAGAAAAGGGAACAACTTGAAGATATGATAAACCGTTCTCTTTTTGCTGAATAAGGAGGCGCGGTATGGCATTATCCTATGAATATGCATTGGGTAGCGTGCGCGCAAAGGAAAGCCGCCTTTTCAAAAAGCAAGAGGTTGACGTGCTTTTAAATTGTGCCGACGTGCAGGAGTTATATTCAGCTCTTGCCGACAAGGGCTACGAGGGCGACTCAATTGACGAGATGCTTGATGCACGCACCAACGAGCTTTGGCGCTATATCGAGCAGGTATCACCCGATTTTGCACAGTTCGACCTGCTTAAGTATCGCAACGACCTGCACAATGTAAAAACCGCAGTTAAGGGCGTCGTGTCGGGCAGGGGATTTGAGCATTTGTTCCAGACTCCTCTTACCGTCGACACCGACCTTATAATCAAAGCGGTTAAAGAAAAGCGCTTTAACCTTTTGCCCGAGTTTATGAGCGAGGCTGCCGAGCAGTGTTACAAGCTGACCGCTCAGGAGTTTAACGCCCGTATGGGTGACGGCATTCTTGACAAAGCCGTCAGCGAGTATATTCTCGCCTGTGCAAAAGAGCGCAGCGCAACCCTCTATAACTATTTTTCAGCATACTGTTTTTACGCCAATGTCAAGATTGCCTTGCGCAGCGCAAAAACAGGGGCAGATGTAAACTATCTCAATAAGGTGCTTATTTCGGTTGAGGGTATCGACCTTAAGCCGCTTATCAACAGCACCTTAAAGGGTGAAGAAGGCTTGCTTGAATATCTTAAAAAGCAAGATGCCTTTGGCTGTAGCGGCAGCGCAGAAGCATACGAAAGCTCACCTGCAATGTTTGAAAAATATGTTGACGACCGCCTTATGAGCATTGCCATCGCTTGCAAGCGCTCAAACGAGGGCGAGGATGCTTTGTTTGGCTATATCATAGCCGTCGAAGCAGAAAATAAGATTATTCATATGATAAAAACCGGCATAGCTACAGGCGCAGGCCGTGAGGCTATGGCAGAAAGGTTGAGAAGAATATATGAATAAAAAAATAGCAATAATGGGCGATAGTGAAAGTATAAAAGGCTTTGCTGCAGTTGGATTTGATTTGTTCGAACTTACCGACGGCGAAGCGGCCGAGAAGCTTCTGCGCACAGTAGCAGAGGGTGGGGAATACGGCATTATCTATATTACAGAGGAGTATTATGCGCTCCTCACCAAAGAGTGCCGCCGATACAGTGAGCGGCTTACCCCTGCCATCGTTCCCATTCTTGGCATAAAGGGCAACTCCGACCTTGGCAAAACAAGGCTCAAGGGCTTTGTTGAGAAGGCGGTTGGCTCTGATATAATGTTTAACGAATAGTCTGAAAGGCTGGATATACAGTATGAATAAAGGCACTATTGTAAAGGTCGCAGGCCCTCTCGTTATAGCAGAGGGAATGCGCGACGCCAATATGTTTGACGTTGTTCGCGTTAGTGAGCAGCAGCTTATCGGTGAAATCATCGAAATGCACGGTGACAAGGCATCAATCCAGGTTTATGAAGAAACCTCAGGCCTTGGCCCCGGCGAAACGGTTGAATCGGTAGGTATGCCTCTTAGCGTTGAGCTCGGACCGGGACTTATCGGCTCAATTTTTGACGGAATTCAGCGCCCTCTTGAAGAGATTATGCGTGTCAGCGGCACCAACCTTAAACGCGGTGTTCAGGTACCCAGCCTTGACCGCAACAAGCAGTGGCATTTCACCCCCGTTGCCAAAGAAGGGGATATGGTTTCAGCAGGCGACGTAATCGGCGTTGTGCAAGAAACTCCCGTTGTAAACCATAAAATTATGGTTCCCAACAAGGTCAGCGGCAAGCTTGTAAAGGTTTGGGCCGAGGGTGACTACACCGTAGCCGATCAGGTCGCAGAGGTAGAAACCGAAAAGGGCGAGCTTGTAAAAATCAATCTTATGCACACTTGGCCCGTCCGTGTGGGCAGACCTTATAAGCGCAAGCTTTCTCCCGATATTTTGCTCACCACAGGTCAGCGTGTTATCGACACACTTTTTCCCTTGGCAAAGGGTGGTGTAGCCGCCGTTCCCGGCCCCTTCGGCTCAGGTAAAACGGTTGTTCAGCACCAGCTTGCAAAGTGGGCAGCAGCCGATATTATCGTTTACATCGGTTGCGGTGAACGCGGCAACGAAATGACCGACGTTCTTAACGAATTCCCCGAACTTAAAGACCCTCGCACAGGCAACTCACTTATGGAGCGTACCGTGCTTATTGCCAACACCTCCGATATGCCTGTTGCCGCCCGTGAGGCATCTATCTATACAGGTATCACCATCGCAGAATACTTCCGCGATATGGGCTACACCGTAGCACTTATGGCTGACTCCACCTCTCGATGGGCAGAGGCTTTGCGCGAAATGTCGGGCCGTCTTGAAGAAATGCCCGGTGAAGAGGGCTATCCCGCATACCTGGGCAGCCGTCTTGCACAGTTCTACGAGCGTGCAGGTCGCGTTATCGTCAACGGCACAGAGGATACCGAGGGTGCTCTTTCGGTTATCGGCGCCGTATCTCCTCCCGGCGGTGACATTTCAGAGCCTGTCAGCCAGGCCACCTTGCGTATCGTTAAGGTTTTCTGGGGCTTGGATGCATCCTTGGCCTACAAGCGTCACTTCCCCGCAGTAAACTGGCTCACCAGTTACTCGCTTTATGCCGACCGCCTGAAGGATTGGTTCGAGCAAAATGTTGACGCCGATTGGAACAAGCTGCGCGGCCGTCTTATGCTCCTGCTTCAGGAAGAGGCAGAACTTGAAGAAATCGTAAAGCTCGTCGGTATGGATGCACTTAGCGCACCCGACCGTCTTAAGTTAGAGGTTTCCCGTTCAATCCGTGAGGACTACTTGCACCAAAATGCATTTATGGATGAAGACACCTATACCTCACTTAACAAGCAGTTCCTGCTTATGAAGGCCATCTTGACCTATTATGACAAATCAGCCGAGGCACTTAAGAAGGGTGCAAACATCGAGCGTCTTGCCGCTCTGCCTTCAAGAGAGAGAATAGGCCGACTCAAATACGTAGCAGAGGACATTGCTACTGCAGAGTATGAAAATGCTATTGCACAGCTTGATTCCGAAATCAAAATCGCCATCGAAAAGGGGGATGACTAATGCCAAAGGAATATCGTACTATACGCGAGGTCGCAGGCCCTCTTATGATGGTCAGCGATGTTGAAGGCGTAAAATATAACGAGCTTGGTGAAATTGAGCTCCCCAATGGCGAAAAGCGTCGTTGCAAGGTGCTTGAGGTAGATGGCACCAACGCCCTCGTTCAGCTTTTTGAAAACTCCGCAGGTATTAACCTTGCCGACTCAAAGGTACGCTTCCTCGGCCGCTCAATGGAGCTTGCCGTATCCGAAGATATGCTTTCCCGAGTTTTCGACGGCTTGGGCAGACCTATTGACGGCGGCCCTGCCATCATTCCCGATAAGCGCTTGGATGTTAACGGCACACCTATGAATCCTGCTGCCCGTAACTATCCCCAAGAGTTTATTCAAACAGGTGTATCGGCCATTGACGGCCTTAATACCCTTGTTCGCGGCCAAAAGCTGCCCATCTTCTCTGCATCAGGCTTGCCTCACTCAGAGTTGGCAGCACAGATTGCCCGTCAGGCCACCGTTCGCGGTAAGGACGAGCAATTCGCCGTTGTATTTGCAGCTATGGGTATCACCTTTGAAGAGTCCGATTATTTCGTTAACTCTTTCCGTGAAACAGGCGCTCTTGACCGCACCGTTATGTTTGTAAACCTTGCAAACGACCCTGCTATCGAGCGTATTGCAACACCTAAAATGGCACTTACCGCTGCCGAATATCTTGCTTTCGAATGCGGTATGCACGTGCTTGTTATTATGACCGATATCACCAACTACGCCGATGCCTTGCGTGAGGTTTCTGCCGCCCGTAAAGAGGTTCCCGGTCGTCGTGGTTACCCCGGTTATATGTACACCGACCTTGCTACTCTTTATGAGCGCGCAGGCCGACTCAAGGGCAGTGATGGCTCAATCACCCTCATTCCCATCCTCACCATGCCCGAGGATGATAAAACTCACCCCATTCCCGACCTTACCGGCTACATTACCGAAGGTCAGATTATCCTTTCCCGTGAGCTTTACCGCAAGGGTGTAACACCTCCCATCGACGTATTGCCCTCCTTGTCCCGTCTTAAAGATAAGGGTATCGGCGACGGCAAAACCCGTGAAGACCACGCAGGCACAATGAATCAGCTTTTTGCTGCATATGCCCGCGGCAAGGATGCTAAGGAGCTTATGGTTATTTTGGGCGAGGCCGCTTTGACCGAAATGGATAAGCTTTACGCTAAATTTGCCGACCGCTTCGAGCAAGAATATGTATCTCAGGGCTACGATTCCAACCGCACTGTAGAGGAAACTCTTGACCTTGGTTGGGACTTGCTCAAAATCCTTCCCCGAAGCGAACTCAAACGAATTAAAGACGATATTCTCAACCGCTATTACGGCGAGTAAAGGAGCCTCATATGGCTGTAATGAATGTAAATCCCACCCGAATGCAGCTGACCAAGCTAAAAAAACAGCTTACAACTGCCGTCAGGGGACATAAACTGTTAAAGGATAAGCGCGACGAGCTTATGCGACAGTTCTTGGATTTAATGCGCGAAAACAAAATATTGCGTGCAAGTGTAGAGGAGCGCCTTCGTGACATCAACAATCACTTTGCCGAGGCAAGTGCAGTTATGTCCTCAAAGGCACTTGACGCATCCTTGCTTGTGCCCAAGCAGCAGCTTTCACTTGAGGTATCTACCCGCAATGTAATGAGTGTTGATATACCTCAGTTTCAAGCCGAAGCAATAAGGTCTGACGGCGGTGATTTGTACCCCTACGGCTTTGCCTACACCTCTTTTGAGTTGGATGGCGCCGTAACCGCCCTCGATGAGCTTACTGCCGATTTGGTGCGCCTTGCACAGATGGAAAAGTCAACCGAGCTTATGTCGGCCGAGATTGAAAAAACACGCCGTCGCGTTAACGCCCTTGAGCATGTTCTCATTCCCCGTTATCAGGAAACTATCAAGTTTATATCTATGAAGCTTGAAGAAAACGAGCGTGGCAGCCGCACCCGACTTATGAAGGTTAAGGATATGATGCTTGACAAGGCACATAACTATAGTGGAGTTTAAAATGACCGCAAAAGAAAGAGCAAAGCTTTGCATTGACTTGTTAAAAAAAGAATATCCCCATGCAGTATGTCAGCTTATAGCCTCAAATCCCTATGAGCTGCTTATTGCCACGCGCCTTTCGGCGCAGTGCAGGGATGACAGGGTCAATCAGGTAACGCCTGCCCTTTTTGCCCGCTTTAAAACTCTCGACGACTTTGCCGAGGCAACACCTGAGCAGGTGGAGCCCTACATAAAAAGCTGCGGCCTTTACAAAACCAAGGCCGCCGATATTGTAGCAATGTGCAAAAGCCTGCGTGATGATTATGGCGGCATAGTGCCCGATTCCATCGAAGAGCTTACCAAGCTGCAGGGGGTAGGGCGCAAAACCGCCAATCTTATTGTGGGTGATGTCTACGGCAAACCCGCCATAGTCACCGATACCCACGTTATCCGCATTACCAATCTTTTAGGCCTTTGCACTACCAAGGATCCTTATAAGGTTGAGCAAAAGCTGCGTCAGCTTTTGCCTCCAAATGAGTCCAACGATTTTTGTCACCGAGTGGTTTTGCACGGCCGTGCAGTATGCATTGCCCGCACTCCCAAGTGCGACCAATGTGTGCTTCAAGCGGTCTGCAAGCACGCAGAAGGCAAGAAATAAGGAGCATTTATGAACGAAGAGCTTATTTTAGAAACATCGGCTGAAGAAGTTGATACTCACCCTGTTATAGAGCAAGAGCCCCTTGCTGAAGAGCCTGTTCAGGACGATCGCATTCCTGCAGAAAAATGGTGGAATGACGACGATGCAGAGTGGGTGGATTTAACTCCTCAGTTGCCTGTGCAACCTATTGTTGAGCAGTCTGTACCGCCTATGCAACCTCAATATACATATCAGCACCCTGCTTATCAGCAACCCGTTCAACCGATGCCTCAATATTCCGAGCAACCCGTGTATCAGCCATATCCGACACAGTTTGTTCCTCAAAAGAACGGTATGAGTCTGGCGTCGTTGATTTTAGGCATCGCCGCACTGCTTATAGGCTTTTTTCCCATTTTTGGCTGGGCGGCCGATATTACCGCCATAGTGCTTGGTGCCGTCAGCAAATCAAAGGGCGATAAAACGGCACGGGCAACACTTGGTATTATATTCGGTGCCATTGGTGCCGTTTGCGGCTTTTTGTTCTTGATTATTGCCGCTATAGGGGCAATGGAAGACGGCAATTACTACTATTAAAATCTGCCCTTGCGGCAGATATATGGGGGCGTAGCTCAGCTGGGAGAGCGTACGGTTCGCATTCGTAAGGTCGGGAGTTCGATCCTCCTCGTCTCCACCAGAAAAAGACCGATGCTTTGATACAAAGCATCGGTCTTTTTCAACGAAATAAATCCCTTACGGGATTTGTGAAATACGCTTCGCATGTGAAATATTGCTTCGCAATGTGAAATGCGCTGCGGCGCATAAGGGATTTATTTCATTTCACTTGATGCGACAGCATCAAATTTCACAATTTACAAAGTAAATTATTTCACATTTGCCGTAAGGCAAATATTTCACTCATTTCAAATCGTTAAAAGACAAGTAATCGTTAAATTGCAACTGTAATCGTTGATTTAGTGGGGTAATCGTTGAATTACAGCCAACAATCGTTAATTTATTGAAAATCAAACTTGTTTATGATATACTATAAAAAAGGAGGTAATGATATGAAACAGCTTGGATTGCTTTTATTAACACTAACGTTACTTCTAAGTTTGTGTGGATGCGCTTATCAAAATCCGGTACTTTCCGCGCTGCCCGATTATAAAACTAAGGTATTTTACACTTCTGGCAGTTTTCAGGATTTTACTGATTATGCAAAGTATACTTATGAATCCGTTACGGCTCAAGATCTAAAGGAGTCAAAATCTCAAGCGCGTCTGCTTTAACCACTATACCGAGTATTTTCTGGCATCGGTTATCGAAACGGTTGACGAGTTTAAAAACGATATTCCTATTTGCCGCGTAACCGACGGCACCGAAATCGAAATATAACAATAAATATCCACCCGCATAGCGGGTGGTATTTCATTTTCGGGCATAGCCCTAAACGATACTGGCTACGCACAAGTGCATTTTAAGGTTGGCCTGCCAGCCATGCAACGGTCATCGGCGACCCGTAAACGGGTTGTAAGTCTTTGCCGGCTCCCCTTGTCAGGGGAGCTGTCGGCGGCAGCCGACTGAGGGGTAGTCTTTCATTTTCTCTCCCTCCGTCTTTTTGCTTGCAAAAATCCGCCTCCCTCGTCAGAGGGAGGCAGGAAATAAAGCGCTTTCTGCGTTTGCCTTTGATTTCTGCAATTTTTGTTCATCGGTAAACCTCTTTTGAACCACGCGACTATCGCGTGGTTTTCGTTTACAAATAAAGCCGCAGAGCCAAAACTCTGCGGCTTTTGTTTAACTATTATTCCTCAACGGGGTGCTCCTCGGCATTTTCCAATACTGCCTCAAGCGCTTCATCGGCGGTGAGATTATCCTCGGCCTCGTCAACCTCGGCAGCATTATCTGCCATATCCTCGGCAGAGGGAGCCTCGGCCATCTCGGCCTCTTCAGAGTGCTCGGTAATTTCCATCGTGTAGAGGAAATCGCCCTCGTCAGCTCTCATAACTCTTACGCCCTTTGCGGTACGTGAGAAAAGGCTTACGGAGTCGGCGTAAATTCTGATAATTACGCCGTTTGACGAGATAAGAATTGCATCCTCATCCTCGCCAACCGTCTTAACCGATGCCACCTTGCCGTACTTGGCGGTCTTGTAGTTAGTCATACCCTTACCACCACGTGACTGACGGCGATAATCGCTAAAGTGACTGCGGCGGCCATAGCCTGTTTCGCTTGCGGTAAAGAGTGTGCGGCTGTCGTCAACCACAACCATACCTGCAACCTCGTCACCCTCGGTGAGAGAGATGGCGCGCACACCTCTGGCAGTTCTGCCGAGAGGACGGGCGTCGGTTTCGGCAAAGCGGATGGCAAAACCGTTGCGGGTGGCAACCAAAATATCCTTGGTGCCGTCGGTAATTTGTGCCCAGCGCAGCTCGTCACCCTCGTCAAGCTCAATAGCGTTGATGCCGCCCTTGCGGTTGGTATCGTAAACCGACAGTCTTGAACGCTTGATAACGCCGTGCTTAGTAACCATACAGATATAATTCTCTTGGTCATCGGTGTCGGTGACCTTGAGCATAACGGTAATCTTCTCTTCAGGCTGCAAGGGCAGAACGTTGATGATGTTAAGACCCTTGCTGTTGCGGGTGCCCTCGGGAATTTCGTATGCCTTAAGGCGATATACGCGGCCGAAGTTGCTGAAGAACATCACGCGGTCATGGCTTGAGCAGACAAACATACTGTCAACCATATCCTCTTCACGGGTGGTCATACCCTTCTTGCCGCGTCCGCCACGGTTTTGAATCTGATACTCATCAGAAGAAATGCGCTTAACGTAGCCCATCTTGGTGAGGGTGATAACGCTGTTTTCTTCAGGAATAAGGTCCTCAATATCAACCTCACCTGTAACGGCAGTGATTTCGGTGCGGCGATCGTCGGCAAACTTGTCGCGAAGGTTGAGAGCCTCGGTCTTAACAATGTCAAGCACGCGGCTGTGATTGCTCAAAATGTCGGTATAATCGGCGATTTTTACCTTCAAATCGGCAATTTCATCGTCGATTTTCTGACGCTCAAGGCCGGTCAACTGACCAAGTCGCATCTGCACGATAGCGGTGGCCTGAATTTCGTCAAACTCAAAGCGCTCCATAAGGGCAACCTTACCGTCGTTGACGGTTTTGCTGCCGCGAAGGATGGCAATAACCTCGTCAATAAAGTCGAGAGCGGTAGAAAGTGCAGCCAAAATGTGCAATCTTTCCTGTGCCTTGCGCAAGAAATAGCGAGTGCGGTTTTCGATAATCTCGCACTGGTGGTCAATGTAGTGCTGCAGCATCTCTTTAAGGGTGAGCACCTTGGGCTCGCCGTTAACGAGAGCCAGATTGATTACGCCAAAAGAGGTTTGCAGCTGAGTATAAGCAAAGAGCTTGTTAAGCACAACCTGAGGATTGGCATCCTTTTTAAGAGAAACAACGATACGAATACCGCCATCACGCTTTGAAGAGTGGTCAACAACGTCGTCGATACCCTCAACGCGCTTCTCGTTAGCCAAATCGCAGATAGATTTAACCAGCATCTTCTTATTAACTGCATAAGGAATCTCGGTAATGATGATTCTGAAGCGACCGTTGGCGGTTTCTTCAATCTCGGTCTTACCGCGAAGGACGATTTTACCGCGGCCGGTAGCATAAGCGGCGCGAATGCCACTCATACCCATAATAATGCCTGCCGTGGGGAAGTCGGGGCCCTTGATATGCTCGCACAAATCAGAAAGCTCGGCATCGGGATTGTCGATAAGGCAGCACATACCGTCGATAACCTCACCAAGGTTGTGAGGGGGGATGTTGGTAGCCATACCAACGGCGATACCTGATGAGCCGTTAACCAGCAGGCTGGGGAAGCGGCTGGGCAAAACGGTGGGCTCCTTCAAGCGGTCGTCATAGTTGGGAGTAAACTTGACGGTTTCTTTATCAATATCGTCAAGCATATGCATAGCCAGCTTGCCAAGGCGGCTTTCGGTGTATCGGTATGCAGCGGCAGGATAGCCGTCGATTGAACCGAAGTTACCGTGGCCGTCAACCATGGGATAGCGCAATGAGAAATCCTGCGCCATACGAACCATAGCATCATAAACCGAGGCGTCACCGTGGGGATGGTAACGACCGAGCACCGCACCGACGGTGTCGGCGCACTTGCGGTGTGCCTTGTCGGGGGTAAGTCCGTTTTCATACATAGTATAAAGTATGCGGCGGTGAACAGGCTTCAAACCGTCACGAACATCGGGCAGAGCACGGCTTACAATAACGCTCATTGAATAGTCAAGAAAGCTGTTTGAAACCTCGTCAACTATTTCAACGGGGACAATTTTAGTTTCTTCGTCCTTAGGCCAATTTATAATTTCTTTAACTGCCATTTCTCTGCACCTCCTTAAACATCAAGATTGGTTACGTTGAGGGCATTATCCTCAATGAACTTGCGGCGAGGCTCAACCTCTTCACCCATAAGCAGTGAGAAGATGCCGTCAGCCTTTTCGGCGTCGGCCATTTCTACCTTAAGCATTGTGCGCTGCTCAGGGTCCATAGTGGTTTCCCACAATTGGTCGGCATCCATTTCACCAAGACCCTTGTATCGCTGGATGTCAACGCTGCCGCTGCCACCAAGCTGTTCAATATGCAGGTCGCGCTCTTCATCGCTGAAGGCGTAGAAATGCTGCTTGCCCTTTGAAACCTTGTAAAGAGGGGGCTGTGCCAAGAAGATGTGACCCGTCTCAATGAGGGGTCGCATATAACGGTAGAAGAAGGTTAGCAACAGGGTGCGGATGTGCGCACCGTCAACGTCAGCATCGGCCATAATTATAATCTTGTTATAGCGAAGCTTTTCGATGTTAAACTCCTCACCGATGCCGGTGCCCAGAGCCACGATAACGGGAGTAAGCTTTTCGTTGCTGAATACCTTATCTGCGCGAGCCTTTTCAACGTTAAGCATCTTACCCCAAAGAGGAAGGATTGCCTGATAGGTTGAGTTACGACCGTCGCAAGCAGAACCGCCCGCTGAATCTCCCTCAACGATGAAAAGCTCGTTTTTGGTGTTGTCGTCGCTGATACAGTCGGTCAGCTTTTCAGGCATACGGGCCTTTGAAAGGCTGGTGCGATTGCGGCTAGCCTCGCGGGCCTTTTGAGCGGCCTCACGTGCAGCCGATGCAGCCATTGACTTGCCAACGATGGTGCGAGCCTGGGTAGGATTATTTTCAAGATAGTCCATCAGCTTTTCTTTAAGCATCTGATGAACGAGGGTTCTCATAGAGGTGTTACCCAGCTTTGCCTTGGTCTGTGACTCAAACTGAGCATCCTTAAGCTTAACCGAAACAACGGCAATCATACCCTCTTGAATATCGTCATCCTTAAGGTCGGGGTTAGCGTCCTTAAGCAGGCCGAACTTGCGGGCATATGCGTTGATGGTGGCACGCAGAGAGGCTCTAAAGCCGATTTCGTGCTGACCGCCGTCGATGGTGTGCATATTGTTGGCAAAGCTTACGATTTGAGTGTCATAGCCGTTGTTGAACTGAAGTGCAACCTCGGCAGCGCTCTCATCGTTAGCGGTAGACATATAAATAACGTCGTCGTGAAGGGCGTTAAGGGTATCCTTGCGCTCCTTCTTCTTGGCCAGCATATATTCGCAGTAAGATTTGATACCGCCCTCATAATGGAAGGTCTCTTTGCGTCCATCCTCTTCACGCAAATCAGAGAGAGTAACCTTGATGCCTGCGTTAAGGAAGGCTTGCTCCTGCAAACGCTTGGCAAGACGGTCAAAATCGTAAACGGTGGTGTCGGTAAAAAGTGTGGGGTCGGGCTTAAATGTAACCTGAGTTCCGGTATGATCGGTTTCGCCCACAACAACAAGGCCTGTTGCAGCCTTGCCGCATTCATAGCGTTGACGGTGAATCTTGCCGTCGGCATGAACCTCTACCTCAAGAAACTCACTCAGCGCGTTTACAACCGAAGCACCAACACCGTGCAAGCCGCCGGCAACCTTATAGCCGCCGTCGCCGAATTTACCGCCTGCGTGAAGGATGGTAAATACAACCTCAACGGTGGGAATGCCCATCTTGGGGTGAATACCAACCGGAATACCACGACCGTTGTCGGTTACTCTTATGATGTTTTCGGGCAGAATGTCAACCTCAATATGAGAGCAGAAGCCTGCCAATGCCTCGTCGATTGAGTTATCAACAATTTCGTACACAAGATGATGCAAACCCAACTCACCGGTTGAGCCGATATACATACCCGGTCGTTTGCGCACCGCTTCAAGGCCTTCGAGAACTTGTATGGAGGATTCGTCGTAGGCTTCGGTAACGGTAGCATTAAGGATGTTTACGCTATTGTTTTCGTTACTCACTTTTTATCTCCTATCCGCCGTTTTACGGCATTGTTTACTGAAAATTATATGTTATCCTCTTGCTTTTCAGGTCGGGGAAAACTCCATGACCGCTTTAGCAGAGTGGCTGACGAAATTTGAGAAAGAAAGATTATTTTGCCGCTTTTTCTCGTTTTATCGCGGCATACTATAAAGGTTTTTGGCAGTTCATTGGTTATGCTCACCACGTCACCCTTAATTTGTGCGGTAGCAAGATAATCTCTCGTGCGCTTTGAATTGGTGGTGGTGTCAAGGTCAAAAATGCCGATTATATCCTTGCGGTTAACCGCAATATCCTGACCTAAGTGGATGTACAAAACTCCTCACTCCCATCAATTAGCCTTGATGACCTCACCCTCGCTCATATGAAGGGCTATACCCTCTTTAAGCAGCTTTACAGAGTTTCGGTCGCAGCAGGTGATAAATACCTGCCAATCCTTTATGTGATTTAAGATATAGTCCTGACGGCCCTCGTCCAGTTCACTCATAACGTCGTCAAGCAATGCGACGGGGTGCTCGCCCGAAATTTCAGATATAACGGCCGCCTCGCTCAATTTCAGTGCAATAACCGCTGAACGCTGCTGCCCTTGTGAGCCAAATGCGCGAGCAGGCTGCCCGTTGATGCACACTAAAAGTTCATCTCTGTGGGGACCGACCGACGTGGTGGCGGCAGAAATATCCTTGTTACGGCTCTCTTTAAGAGCAATAAGGAAATCGGCCTCATTTTGGCCGCTTGTTGCCGAATATTCAATATCCAGCACCTCTTTGCCACCTGAAATTCCGCCGTATATATTGCCCACGTATTGATTGAGCTTGGCCACGTAACGCAGTCGATAACTCACAATCTGGCAGCCAAACTTTGCAAGAGTATCATCATACACGTCCAACATATCATAAAGTTGACTGTTAAAACGAATATCCTTAAGCAAAGCGTTGCGCTGAGCCAACAAATGGGCATAATTTTTAAGCAGTTCAATATATTTCGGCCAAATCTGACCGATGGCTGTGTCAATAAAACGCCGCCTTACCTCGGGCCCGTCCTTTATCAGCGACAAATGGGTGGGAGAAAATACCACAGCCTTAAAATTGCCTGCAAGCTCCCCTGCAGTTTTTAATGAAACGCCGTCAAGGGTGGCCATCCGTCTGCCTGAAATGTCAAGCCGCGCACTATGCTGCTGCCCCAAAGCCTCAAAATCCAATTTTAAACGAGCCATCTCCTCACCGTGGCGGATACATTCGCTATCCTTTGCCCCACGAAAGGACCTTGCCCCCGAAAAAAGCCATATTGCCTCTAACAAATTGGTTTTTCCCTGGGCATTGTCGCCGTAAATTACATTCACCGAGGGGTGACATTCAATCAAAGCCGTTTTTAAGTTGCGGTAATTTTGAATTTCTATGCGGTCGGCGCGCACAGCATCAATCCTCCCCGCCTACTATGGCAGTTTTGCCCTCTAACTCTACCTTATCGCCAACGTAAAGCTTCTTGCCGCGCATAAGGCAAACCTCGCCGTTAAGCTTAACAAGGCCGTCGTTTATAAGCATTTTTGCCTGACCGCCCGTGCCCACAAGGCCTGCAAGCTTTAAAAAGCTGTCAAGTCGAATAAAAGGGGTGTTAATTTTAATTATCTCACTCATCTTACTTTCACCGGCAATACAACAAATATAAAGTCCTCACCCTCGGTAGGAACGATGGTGATGGGTGACAGTGAACTGCCGATGTTGATTTTGACAACGTCGGTTTCAGCAGCGCGCAATGCGTCAATCAAATATCTGCTGTTAAAGCCCATCTCGACGTTTTCGCCAACCATTTCAATGTTGACCTCGTCCTTAGCGTTACCAATTTCGGTCATACAGCTTGCACACAAAACGCCGTCAACAAAGTTGCATATAATAGGTGTCTTAAGGCGCTCAATGATAACCTGACTGATACGCTCAATGGTGCTGGTAAGCTTTGCAGTATTTCCAACAACCGTCGTGGTAAACTTGTTGGGCAAAGCACGGTTATAATCAAAATATTCGCCGTCAAGCAAACGGGAAATAACCTTATAGCCGTCAACTTCAAAGATGATGTGACGGGGTGAAGCGGTGATGGCTATTTCTTCGCCGCCGTTCATAAGCTTAAGAACCTCTGCAAGTGCTTTTGCAGGAACGGTAAACTGCATTTCTTCGTCACTCTTAACCTTTTCGGTGCGAATTGCAATTCGGTAGCCATCCATACCAACCATGGTGAGTTGGCTGTTTTCAAGTTTAAAGTTGATACCGGTGAAAATGGGCTTGGAGCCGCCTACGTCAGCTACTGCAAATGAGGTCTGACGAACCATTGACTCTAAAACAGGTGTATCAATGGTCAAGCTTTTGCCGTTATCAACGGTAGGAAGCTCGGGATATTCATCGGGATTGATTGAAAGAAGTGAAAATTCACTGCGACCACTTGTGATTGTGCAAAGATTGCGCTCATCAACCGAAATGTGAACCTCATCCTCAGGCAAGCGACGAACAATATCACAAAAAAGCTTTGCCTCAACAACTGCAACACCCTCTTTATCAATGGCTGCAGGAATTTCGGTGGTCATACCAAGCTCAAGGTCATAGCCGAAAAGGCTGAGCTTGTTACCCTTTGCAGTCATAAGAATACCTGACAGCACGGGCAAGGGTGACTTGACCGATACAACACGTGAAATATGGTTTGCGGCAACGCTTAATTCTTGTTTCAAACATGTGAGCTTCATTTAAGTTCCGTCCTTTCATAACCCAAAATGGGTTATATAAAATAAATAATAGATAGTAGTATATAGTAGGGGCTGTTAATTTGTTAAAAAACCAATTTTTTCAAGCAGACAAGCCATTTTAATTTTAAAACCCGTCTTTAATATTTTGTCGAAATAAGTGGGACATTTATAGACCATTCAACAATGAGTTAAAAATTGTTAATTTAATTTTGAGAAAATTGTTAAAATCTTTTTAAACCGTCAAGGCTTAAGGTTGTTGATAATATCTTCAATAGTTGCGCGCTCTTTTTGATTTTGCTCCATAAGATTTTTAACCTTATTGATGGAGTAGTGAACGGTAGAGTGGTCTTTGCCAAAAAATGCGCCGATTTCTTCAAGAGGCAGGTTAGTAACCTCGCGAATTATGTACATAGAAATGTGGCGGCATTTTGCAACAACAGCACTTTGCTTTTTAGAAAGCACGGTTTCAGAGTCGGTCTGATAGGTGCGAGCAACCTCTTCAATAATTTTGGTGGGAGAAACGGGCTCAGGCAACTGACCGATTTTAATATCTCTTATAACGCCGGCAACAACGCTTCTGGTAATGCCGTCGTTGTCAAATTGAGAAATAGCGCTCAGTTTTTTGATAGCGCCCTCAAGCTGACGGGCATTCTGATTGATTTGTTCAGCGATGTAATAAACCGTTTCATCGTTAAGATGCAGATTATTTTCGTTAAGATTGCGGCGAATGATACCAACGCGGGTTTCAAAATCAGGCAGCTGAATGTCACAGGTAAGACCGGCAAAAAGACGGGACTTAATTCTGTCCTCAAGGGTCTTGATTTCGTTAATGGGACGGTCGCAGGTGACGATAATTTGTTTATTTGCCTGAAAAAGTGCGTTAAAGGTATTGAAAAATTCCTCCTGCACAGAGGTTTTGCCTGCGATAAAGTGAATATCGTCAATAAGCAAAACGTCAACAGTGCGCAAACGGTCGCGGATTTCAGCCATATTATTGTTGTGAATACCGCTTATAACGTCGTTGGTAAATTGCTCAGAGCGGATATACTCAAGCTTTTTCTCGGGGAACTTGGCTTTTATGTAGTTATAGATGGCAAGGGCCAAGTGAGTTTTTCCAACGCCCGACTGACCGTAAAGTACAAGGGGATTGTAGCTGGTCATAGGATATTTTTCAGCAACCGAACGGGCAGCGGCAAAAGCAAAGCTGTTTGACTCGCCAACAACGTAGTTTGCAAAGGTGTAGGTTGAAAGAATGTCAACCGGCTCTTCCTCTTCAACAGCGGCAGCAGTTTTATCGTTTTCACAAATGAAGGTCACGATAGGCTCGATACCGATGGTCTCCTGAAAAATTTTCATAAGAATGGGCAGGTAATTCTGGCTGATAACGTCGCGATACATTTCGGTAGGAACGCTGACGGTGAAGGTGGCGCCGTCAAAGCTGATGGGAGTCATATATTGCAGCCAGGTATTGTAAGAAACTACAGAAACGTGTTTGCGACAGTTTTCGATAGCCATAGTCCACAAATCTTTAAAATTTTGCACGTCTTCTTCTCCTTTTTTAAGGGTAAAATAAGTGGCAATTTTTTGCCGAAACCCAATATTTTTTCACAATATAATTCACGTAAAAATTATAGCATAAACGGGATGAAATTTCAATAAAATTTGCATAATTTTTCAACAATTTTATAAGGGTTTTTTTGAAAAATAAAAAAGTCTGAAAAAAGGTCTTTACAAGGCTGAAAAAAAGGTGTAAAATGATGGTGTAAAACAGAGTAGACGGCTGTGCGTCAAGTGTTATGGGGACGGGGAGTTGCCCTATAAACGAAAAGGCTTTTTTGCCTTGCGGTACAGCGGTCGCATCCCGCTGATTGAAAAAAAGAAGAAGCCAAATAATCTTCCGTTTTTCATAGGCGACGGGGGCAAAATAATTATCTTGCCCTTCTTTAAAAACGGAGGTTTTTTTATGTCAAAAATCAAAAGTATTTTAGGTCTGAATTTAAAGGGCAACAAGGGTATGATTTTTTACCTTGTAATGACCGCCTTTTATGTTGCACTTTACGTCATTATTGACCGATTTGTTACACCCATGGTGTCAGAGTCGCTAAAGGGTGTCAGCCTTAACTTTATACCCGTCGTAGCATCGGCTGTTACTCTTGGCCCTGTATCCTCTGCGTTGGTCTTTGGATTGGGCGATTTTGTTGGCTCAATCCTCTTTCCAAAAGGGGACCCCATCATATGGCTTTGGTTTACCTATGCGCTTATGGGCTTTATTTACGGCATCGCCCTCTATTTCCCCTATGTTAAAACCGAAATCTGCGAGTATAAACTCAATAAAAACGAAAAACTTAACAAGCTTTACAATGTGATGATAATGCTGGCATTTTTCCTTATCGCATTAATTATAAATAAATTTTTCATTTCACTTTTTGTAAACACCTACATCATCGGCAGTTTTTTTGACCCCAAAAACGTCAAAGAATACGTGCTTATAAACATCCCTCTGCGCCTTACCAAAAACGTAATAGACGTGGTTGTGCAAATGATTGCGCTGCCTATACTCGTGCCCATCTTTAAAAAGATTAAGGCCATCAAACGCTGAAAAAGGAGAATCATATGTTTTCACAAGAAAAATTTGGTGCCCGACTTCGCATCCTGCGCTTAAAAAGCGGCTGCACACAGGCAGATATTGCCCGCACCTTAAAGATGGAGCGCTCCTCATATACCTATTACGAAACGGGCGGTGTAAGCCCCTCCTTTGCCAGCTTGGTCTATTTGAGCAAATATTACGGCGTAACCACCGATTGGCTGCTTATGGGCAAGGCAAGCAACGATTTTGAAAGAGAATTGACGGCCGAGCTTGAAGAACGGGATTATTACAGCCGAGAATTTAAAAGAGAAAAATATATATAAGAAAAACGGATGTGTTTCTACACATCCGTTTTTTGTTATTATTTTAAGATTATATCTGCATAAATGGGAATATGGTCAGATGCTTCTTCAACGCTGTGGTCGATGACTATGTCAAACCTTTCAACGTCTGCTTTATCATTTACAAAAATATGGTCGATGCAATATGAATTGCCCTCTTTTGGTTTTATTTTATAGCCCGAAAAGGTGCAATAGTCTTTTACAAGGGTTTTGGCCTCGTATTTTGCATCCTTTACACCGACAATTTTCATAAAATCGGTGTAGTAGCTTGACTGCTCTGTGGTGTTAAAGTCGCCGGTCATAATGAAGGGCAGGCCACTGTATTTTTTCATCTCTACTTTGGCCAGGTCGTACAGCGTGTTCATGTTTCGTATATATTTTTCTGCCTGGGTTTTTGGCGGTGCAGGATGGGTGTTTGTAACCACAAATTTTTTGCCGTCTGAATTTCTTTCAAAAACAGCAACAGCCAACACTCTGATGTAGTTGGTTGAATCCAAATCAATTATGTATTCATCCTTCAAAGTAACCTTTTCACTGTTGTATAAAAAGGTGGTCATATTATCCTCGCCTTTGTTTGATTTTTTGCAGGCGGTTTTATACTTGCCTTCTTTAACAATCTTTGAACTGATAGAAGAATGCCAACTGTCGTTTACCTCTTGCAAGCCAATAACGTCAGGCAAAAAGTCGTTGATTATATCACGCAACAACTCAATTCTGCCCGAAACGCTGACATAATTTTCGGTGCTGCACCATTCAGGGTGCAAAATGTTATAAGACATAACGCGCACAGGAGAGGGATCGTAATTGGTTGAATTTGTCGCAGAACTAACCTCTGCTTCAGAGGATGTGGCCACGGAGGATGAATTTTCCGAAGGGGTAGCCGAAGAAGCATCCTTTGACGGTGTGGCAGAAGACGAGCCTTTTGACGGTGTGGCAGAAGACGAGCCTTTTAAAGCTGATGCTGACGATAATGCGCCACTGCCATCATCTGAGCAGGAAGAGAAGCAGAAAATTATGCCGAAAACGAGAAACAAAGCTGATAATTTTTTAATCATAATTTATACCTTTCTAATTAGTTGTAGCAACCCTTTCGAGCTGCTGCAACTAATTGTTATTAAAATTTATTGAGGCTTGCAGATCTTATCTACACCCATATAAGGACGAAGCACCTCGGGGATGGTTACGCTGCCGTCGGGATTTTGATAGTTCTCAAGAATAGCGGCAACAGTACGGCCAACAGCAACGCCTGAGCCGTTAAGAGTGTGCAACAGCTGAGCCTTGCCACCCTGCTCCTTATAGCGGATAGCAGCGCGGCGAGCCTGGAAGTCAACGAAGTTAGAGCAAGAAGAAATCTCAACGTAGCGGTTGTAAGAGGGCATCCAAACCTCGATGTCATAGGTCTTTGCAGAGCTGAAGCCAAGGTCGCCGCTGCAAAGAGCAACAACGCGGTAGGGCAAGCCCAAAAGCTGAAGCACGCGCTCAGCATCGTTGGTGAGCTTTTCAAGCTCCTCAAATGAATGGTCGGGGTGAGCAAACTTAACAAGCTCAACCTTGTTAAACTGGTGCTGACGGATAAGACCACGGGTGTCGCGGCCTGCAGAGCCTGCCTCTGCGCGGAAGCAAGCAGAATAAGCGCAGTAGCTGATGGGCAGCTTGGTGCTGTCGATAATCTCATCGCGGTGCATATTGGTTACGGGAACCTCTGCAGTGGGGATAAGGAAGTAGTCGTTGGTAGAAAGCTTAAAAGCATCCTCCTCAAACTTGGGCAACTGACCGGTACCGGTCATAGAAGCGCGGTTTACCATAAAGGGAGGAAATACCTCGGTATAGCCGTTTTCGGTGTGGGTGTTAAGGAAAAAGCTGATAATAGAGCGCTCAAGGCGTGCGCCCAAGCCCTTGTAGAAGTGAAAGCGTGCGCCGGTAACCTTTGCGGCGGTTTCGGGATCAAGGATGTCAAGACCTGCACCGATGTCCCAGTGAGCCTTGGGCTCATATTCAAAGGCGGTGGGCTCACCAAAACGGCGAATTTCCTTATTCATACTGTCGTCGGTGCCAACAGGAACAGACTCGTCGGGCACGTTGGGAATCATATAAACAATTTGTTTTTGCTGTGCCTCATACTCGGCAAGCTCGTTATCAAGCTCCTTGATTTTAGCAGAAATCTCTTTCATCTGAGCCATAATTTCAGATACGTCGCCGCCCTCCTTCTTGATTTGAGGGATGCGCTTTGATGCAGCGTTTTGCTCTGCCTTCAAAGATTCTGTCTTGGCGGTAAGCTCGCGGCGCTTAACGTCAATGGCAAGCAACTGATCAATTTCAGCGTCAAGGTTGCCGTTGCGGTTGCGAACAGCCTGCTTAACAAGTTCGGGGTTGGTGCGTATGAATTTGATGTCTAACATAATTTATCCGTCCTTTGAATAGTGTTGATTTGTTTATTTATCACTTGACAGCTTGAGGGCCATATCGGCAAGCTCACTGTCAGAGTAAAATTCGATTTTCAAGTAGCCCTTGCCGTCGTTACCCACAACCTGCACTTTTCTGCCAAGTTCAGTTGTGAGGGCAAGCTCGACCTCTTTATAATAGGGCACGGTGGGTTGTTTTTCGCCTTTATCGTCTGATTTCTTACGTTTTTTGCCCATCTGCTCAATTTGACGCACGCTTGCGCCGTTTTTGGCAAGATTTGCGCCGAATTCTCGCATTTGCTCGTCTTCAATCGCAAGAAGTGCCCTTGCGTGGCCTGCCGAAATCTCATTTCGGGCCACCATATCAAGCAAATCCTGTGGCAAACTGAGCAATCTCAGGGAGTTGGCAACGGCAGGGCGGCTTTTGCCCACAGCGGTAGCAACCTCCTCCTGAGTCAGACCGTAGCTGTCAATAAGCTGACGGTAACCCAGCGCCTCTTCAACGGGGTTAAGATCCTCACGCTGAAGGTTTTCAATCATTGCAAGCTCCATACACTCGCGGTCGCTCATCTCGCGCATAACCACGGGCACACGGGAAAGCCCTGCCATACGGCTTGCGCGCCAACGTCGCTCACCGGCAACTATCTGATAGCGCAGGTTGGACATGGGGCGCACCACGATAGGCTGCAAAAGTCCGTGCAAAGCAATGCTGTCGGCCAATTCATTAAGTGCGGACTGGTCAAATTCACGGCGGGGCTGGTCGCGATTAGGCTCGATATCGTTTATATCAAGCTCGGTAACGCCGCTTTCACCCACAGAGTTGTCGGTGAAAAGGGAGTCAAGTCCCCTGCCAAGACCTCTTTTTTTATTCTGTGTCATAGCGTTGACCTTTCTTATTTTTTTTTGGCAAGCTCTTCGGCCAAAGCATTGTATGCCTTGGCGCCCTTGTTGCCCTTATCGTAATACTGAATAGGCAAGCCGTAGCTTGGCGCCTCGCTCAATCTTACCGTGCGAGGAACGACGGTAGAAAACACCTTTCTCGGAAAAAAGCGCTTAACCTCACCAACAACCTGCTGTGTAAGGTTAAGGCGGCCGTCATACATAGTCAGCAGCACACCCTCAAGGTCAAGCTCGGGGTTGTACTTTTGCTTTACAAGGCGAACGGTAGCCATCAGCTGGCTCAGTCCCTCCAGAGCGTAATATTCGCATTGAATGGGCACAAGCACGCCGTCTGACGCTACAAGAGCGTTGATGGTGATAAGGCTTAGCGAAGGCGGGCAGTCGAGCAAAATATAGTCGTAGTAGTCATAAACCTCTGCGACCGCTCTTTTAAGCACCGACTCCCGATTGTCAAGGTCAATCATTTCGATTTCGGCGCCTGCCAAATCCATACCCGACGGAACAATATCTACGTTTTCAAATTGAGTTTCAACAATAACCGATTTGATTTTAGCGGTGTTGGTAAGCAAATGATAGCTGCTGAACTTGGTGTCGCGCTTGCTTACGCCGTATCCGCTTGTAGAGTTGCCCTGCGGGTCAATATCAATAAGCAGGGTGCGCTTGCCAAGCATACCAAGTCCTGCCGCAAGATTAACGGCGGTAGTGGTTTTGCCAACGCCCCCCTTTTGGTTAACGATGGATACAATATGTGCCATTTTAAACTCCTGATAGTTAAAATGCGGGCATAAATATGCCCAACATCAAGTATAGCACATTAAGTTTAGAATTTAAAGAGAAAAAACCGATTTTTTTGCAAAAAAAGGTATGTTTCACGTGAAACATACCCATTTTTCAGTTTTTAGGAATAATTACGCGATATTCAATATAGTTTTCGGTTTCGGTAGAGTCGCTTTGGGCATCAAATCCCGACTTGCGAATGCTCTCCACCGCCTTTGACAGAGTATTAATGAAAACCCGCACATCCCCAATTACCGAGGTGCGGATTTGCCTCTTTTTGAATGCATCGGGGTCAAGAAGCGCCGAGATATACCTCTCGGTTTCAGAAGAGGTCAGCTGCTTGTTTATAATCTCGGTCAGAGCGTTGTTGCGGCAGGTGTCATCCTCTATGCGCAGCAAAGCGCGGGCGTGGCGCTCCCCAAGCCCTGCCGAGAGAATGCGTGTGCGCTGGTCGGCCGATAAACGAAGCAGGCGCAGCTTGTTGGCCACCGTAGAGGGAGATTTGCCGATTTTTTCGGCAAGCTCGCTTTGGGTGGCACCCCACTCGTTCATAATGGTGTTCAGCGACTCGGCCTCTTCAAAAAAGTTAAGGTCTTGCCGTTGAACATTCTCTACAAGCCCAAGAATGGCGCTTTTGCGGTCGTCCATCTGCATAACCACACAAGGGATTTTTGTCAGCCCTGCCATTTTAGAGGCGCGCAGCCGCCGCTCCCCTGCAATCAGCTGGTAGTAGCCGTCGGCCATCCTGCGCACCGTGACGGGCTGCAGCAGGCCGTTGCGGCGAATGCTGTCGCTGAGTGCCGCAAGCTCGGCGGGGTCAAAATAGGTGCGAGGCTGATACTCGTTGGGGTGAATGGCACCGATGGGCAGAGAGATAAGCTTGTCTTTGTTTTTGGTAAACAAAAAAACACCGCCTTTGCATCGTAATTTTACAGACACAATTATAAGGTGTTTTTTATAGATATTCCACCTTTTTCGGTCGCGAAAAGCCCGCCTATTCGACGGGCTTTGGCGCATTATAAAGGCTTTTTTGAAATTTGTGCAGAGCAACGGGGATATTTTGTCGGGGTTTGCGAAATCTTTTTTACTGTAAGCAGGCATCTTTCGCTGCCGTCAGCCAGTGTAAAGGCCTTAAGTGACTCCTTTTTGCCACCCATTACACCCAAAGCGTTGGCGGCCGATTTAATCTCGTCCTCTGACAGCTGCCCTTTCATGGCAATAAAATTGCCCCCCACCTTAACAAAGCCAAGGCAATACTCGCTGAGCACGCGCAACTCGGCAACGGCGCGAGCGGTGGCATAGTCGAACTGCTGACGGTATTCGGGTTTGGCGGCGGCATCCTCTGCGCGGCTGTGCAGGGCTTCGACGGTAAGGCCCAAATCCTCTGCAACGGCCGATAAAAAGTTGATGCGCTTATTGGTTGCATCCAAAAGAGTCAAGGATAGGTCGGGGCGCAAAATCTTAAGTACCATACCGGGAAAGCCGGCACCGCTGCCCACATCAATGATTTTTGCCCCATTCTTGGGATTAGCGGCGGCAAAAAATGAAGCGCTGTCGGCAAAGTGGCGGGTTACTATTCCGTCGGGGTCGGTGATGCCGGTCAAATTCATTCGTTGATTCCAGTCAACAAGCAGCTGAGCATAGCGGTCAAGCCGTTCGAGAGCCAACTTGTCGGGCTCAACGCCAAAGGGAGCGCATTGAGCAATCAGCTTATCAAAATCAATCATTTTGCCCCTCCTTCCCTAAATAAATGAGCAAAACGGTAATATCGGCAGGGTTAACGCCCGATATACCTGACGCCTGACCTACGCTGTGAGGACGAATGCGCATAAGCTTTTCGCGGGCCTCGTCACGCAGACCTTTAACGTCGTTATAATCAATATCATCGGGAATAAGCCGCTTTTCAAGGCGGCGCAGCTCTTTAATCTGTGCCTCTTGACGGCGAAGGTATCCCTCATATTTAACCTCGGTTTCAACCTTTTGAATAACATCCTCGGGCAATTCGGGGCGGTTGGCGTCAAAGGGAGCAAGGCATTTATAGTCAAGCTGAGGGCGACGAAGCAGCTCGTCAAGGCGCACACCCGTAACAATGGGGGATGTTTCACGTGAAACAAGCAGAGCGTTAATTTCCTCCGACGGAGGGATGACAATGGTGTGCAAACGGGCTATTTCGGCCTGCTTTTGTGCAAGACGGGTTTGATAACGCTGCCACAAATTATCGTCCACAAGGCCGATTTCGCGACCTCTGGGAGTCAGGCGCTCGTCAGCATTATCCTGACGGAGCAGCAAACGGTATTCAGAGCGTGAGGTCATCATTCTGTAAGGATCGGTGCAGCCCTTGGTAACAAGGTCGTCAATAAGGGTGCCGATGTAAGAGGATGAGCGCTCAAGCACCATAGGCTCCCTGCCCTGACAGCGCAAAGCAGCATTTATACCTGCCACAAGGCCTTGGGCAGCCGCCTCCTCATATCCTGAGGAGCCGTTAAACTGACCTGCGCCGTAAAGACCGCCAAAATCCAAAAATTCAAGGGTGGCCGCAAGACCGGTGGGGTCGATGCAGTCATACTCAATAGCATAGGCGGGGCGCATAATCTGCGCATTCTCAAGGCCGGGGATGGTGTGATAAAAGGCAATCTGCACATCCTCAGGCAAAGAGGAGGACGCACCTTGAATATACATCTCGTCGGTGTCAAGTCCGCAGGGCTCAATAAAGAGTTGGTGGCGCGGCTTATCGGCAAAGCGCATAATCTTGTCCTCAAGTGAGGGGCAATAGCGAGGGCCCACGCCCTCAATCATACCGCCGTAAAGGGGCGAGCGGTGAATATTGTCAAGAATAACCTGCTTGGTGTCGTCGTTGGTGTATGTAATGTGGCAAACCGAAAGATTTTCGGGCTTTTTGTCAACAGAATAAGAAACGGCAGAAGCAATGTCATCCCCCGGTTGCACCTCTAACTTTGAAAAGTCGATGGTGTTTCGGTTGACTCGGGCAGGTGTGCCCGTCTTAAAGCGGCGCAGCTTGATGCCAAGCTTAACAAGAGCCGCCGAAAGCTCGGTTGCGGGGAACATTCCGTCGGGGCCGCTTTCGTATGAAACGTCACCGATATAAATGCGGCCACCCAAAAAGGTGCCGGTGGCAATAATGGCGCACTTGGCAGAGAAAACCGCGCCCAAACGGGTAGTTAATTGCCAATTTTCACCATCTTTGCAAATATCTGTAATTTCGGCCTGACGAAGCTCAAGGTTAGGCTGACCCTCAAGCACCTTTTTCATATAGGCGCTGTAACCGCGGCGGTCAATCTGAGCACGAAGACTGTGCACGGCAGGGCCTTTGCCAAGATTGAGCATACGCAGCTGAATAAGGGTGGCGTCGGTAGCCTTGGCAATCTCACCGCCAAGAGCATCCACCTCGCGCACAAGATGTCCTTTTGCAGTGCCGCCTATAGAGGGGTTGCAGGGGCAGTTGCCGACGGCATCAAGATTTATTGAGAAAATAGCCGTGCGACAGCCAAGTCGGGCGGCAGCAAGGGCCGCTTCGATGCCCGCGTGACCTGCACCGATGACGGCAACATCATATTGTCCTGCAAAATAGTTCATAGTGAAACTCCAAAAACTGAAATTTGGTTACTTACCCACACAGAAGCGGCTGAAAACCTCGTCAACAACCGACTCTGATACCTTTTCGCCCGTAAGCTCGCACAGAGCGGCCAAGCCATCGTCAATGCAAACACCCACCGCATCAAAGGTAAAGCCTGCCTCGATGGCGGCAATGGCATCGCAAACGGCCAAATGGCAACGGTTTACGCAGTCAAGCTGGCGGTCGTTGGCAATGATGCCTGCATCGGCATCCAAATCGGCGGTGCCAAGCACCCTTTCAAGAGCCGCCTCAACACCGTCGGGGGTGTCGAACTTTGCGCTCATTTTAAGCCAATCGGTGATGGGCGCAACCCTCAAATCGGCGGCAAGAGGCAAATCGCACTTGTTAAGTATGGCAATGTGGGGGCGCCCCACCATCTGTTCCATAATAGCGATATCCTCGTTGTCGAAGGGACGTGAGCCGTCAAACACACCGATAACAAGCTGTGAGTCGGCCATACGCTTGCGAGCAAGCTCCACTCCCACCGCCTCAATAACGTCGTCGGTGGAGCGAATGCCTGCGGTATCGGCCAAAATAAGATTATAGCCGGCCACGCCCACCGATTGCTCAATAACGTCACGGGTTGTGCCTGCAATATCGGTAACAATGGAGCGGTCGTAGCCGCTAAGCAGATTCATAACGGTAGATTTGCCCACGTTGGGCTTGCCCACAATGGCAGTAGTTACACCCTGGGTGAGCATTTTGCCTCGCTCTGCGGTAGAAATAAGGGCATTCAGGCCGGCTTTTGCCTTAATCAAAGAGGCTTTAAGGCTGTCAGCCTCAACATAGGGCACGTCCTCGTCGGGAAAATCGGTCCAGGCGGCCAAATCGGCATCGGCCGAAATCAAAGCGGCCTTTATAGCCTCGGCAGCAGAGAAAACTGCGCCGTCACGGGCGGCAAGAGCGGCCTTATGAGCACCGCTGCCCCGTGCGCCGATAAGATTCATAACCGATTCGGCGGCAGTAAGGTCTAATTTTCCGTTTAAAAAGGCGCGGCGGGTGAATTCACCCGATTGAGCCATCCTTGCGCCTGCCGCCAAAACGGCGCGCAGGGCGCGGCGGAGCAAATATTCGCCGCCGTGGCAGGAAAGCTCAACAACGTCCTCGCCTGTGTAGGACTTGGGAGCAACAAAGCGCAGGGCAACGCAGTCGTCAACCTTGCCGTCACCGTCAAAAACCTGACCGTATGCGGCAGAGTAGCCCTTCATTTGGGACAGGGTCTGCCCGCTGACCGACTTAAAAACCTTGTCGGCAACGGCGCAAGCCTCGTCACCCGATATTCTGATAACGCCGATACCTGCACCTGCCGATGCGGTAGCAATGGCTGCAATAGTCTGCGACATCCCTGTCACCTCGCTTAAAAGTAAAATAACGCCCACAAAGGAATTTTGCGGGCGCTTATGGGGCTAACCCCCAAATTTATTTATCAATTCTGCCGAAAAGGGGCAAATCGGTAGCATCACTGCGCTTCTCGCGAGTGGGCTCTGCGGCTTGCTGACGGGCAGGTCTGCCACCACGGCCGCCACGGCCACCTCTGCCACCGCGACGGTCACGGTCACGGCCGCCGTTGTGCTGACGGGAAGGACGCTCGTCGGGATTTTTGGGGTTACCCTCTTCATCGCAAAGGCCGATGATTACGCGGCGACCCTTGTTGTCGCCAACCGACCAAGAGGTAACACCGTCAACCTCCTGAATAGCGGTGTGAATAACACGGCGCTCATAGGGGTTCATGGGCTCAAGAGACTGGTTGCGACCGTTTTTGATGGCGTTGTTAGCCATACGAATGGCCAAAGCGGTCAAGGTTTCTTCACGCTTGGCGCGATAGTTGTTGGTATCAACAACAACACGCACAAAGCCTTCTTCTTCGTTGTTGTAGCAAAGGCTGGCAAGATACTGAATAGCATCAAGGGTTTCACCTCTGCGGCCGATAACGGCACCCATACCCTCGCCGTCAACGGTGATGCAGAAGCCACCTTCAACGTCGCTTACAGAGCAGGTAAATTCGCCGATATCCATATGTGAAAGCACGTCCTTAACAAAGGTAAGGGTGTTTTCAAGTGATGCCTGATTGATGGCAACATGCCTTACAGGCTTTTCTTCTTTCCCTCCTGCCTTTTTAGCGGGAGCAGCCTTCTTCTCAACCTTCTTCTCAACCTTCTTTTCAGCCTTTTTCTCGGGCTTTTTGGCGGGTTGAGACTTTTCTTCCTTCTTGCCATCGTCATAAGAGAGGCAAACTTTGGCGGGCTTGCCGCCGAAAAGACCTAAAACCTTCTTTTCAGGTTGGTCGATAATTTCAATTTCAACGTCGATTTCATCGCTGATGCCAAGCTCAAGGCGAGCAGCCTCGATGGCTTCATCGATGGTTGAAGCGGTAGCGGTAGCTTCTCTTCTCATTTTAAGTGTACATCCTTTCAAAAAGGTAAAAAGCTTATTTCAAAATGCTTTTGTCGTTTAATGTGGGGCTGATGCGCTGTTGCTCAAGTGAGCGACGCTTTCTGGCTTCTTTTGCTTCGATTTCGGCAATAAGCTTGCCGGGGAAGTAAAGCTTTTGCATAGCGGTCATAATGATGGTGGATATGATGTTGGAGCATACCCAATACCAGCCTACTGCACCGGGAACCGAGAAGGTAATCCACAATGAGAAAAGGGGCATTATAATCATCATACAGCCGTTGGCGGCAGGATTGCTCTCGCCGTTGGTCTTTTTGGTGTTAGCCATTGAAATAAATGAGCTTGCAAGTGAGGTTGCGAATGACAACAGAGGAATAACCCAAATCCAATCAAGCTTCATGGTGGGAGTCTGGAGCAGATTTATTCCGAAGAAGTCAAAGTTGAGGTCCAAATTCTGGGTAAGAGCCGAGAATTTGCCGTCGTGGGCAACCAAAGTGTCCATTTGACCGAGGATAGAAAGCTGAGGTGTGCTTGATGAACCAAGGTTGAGCACCTTGGCAGCCTCTTCAATAAGAGCTTTATCAGCGCCGTAGATGTAGGTCAGAGCCTCACGCACGGCGGTGTAGATGCAAATGAATATAGGAAAGCGGATGAGCATAAGCAAGCAACCTGAGAAGGGTGAAGAGCCGCTCTCAGAGTAGAGCTTGCCCATTTCCTCCTGATACTTGGCCTTGTCATCCTTATATTTTTCCTGCAGCTTGGCAAGCTTGTTTCTCATTCTTGCCTGGGCGGCAGTGGATTTTTGCTGCTTAATGTTAAGGGGAATAAGCACAAGGTTAATAATAACGGTGAAAAGCAAAATACCGGTTACAAAGTTATTACCGCAAAGTTCGCAGAAAAACCTTATAATCCAACCGAAAAACTCGTTCAAAAAGGTCATAAACTACCTCCGTTTTTTAAAGCGCCCCGGCAGTGGTACGGGGTCATATCCGCCCTTGCAAAGCGGGTTGCATCGCAATATGCGCCACGCTGCCAAGCCAACACCCTTCAGTGCGCCGTAGGCTTCGATAGCCTCGCGTGCATAGCGTGAGCAGGTTGGATAAAACCTGCAGCAGGGTGGCTTGAGGGGCGATATGCAGCGCTGATACCAATTTATCAGCCATAAAAGCAGTTTTTTCATAGTTACTGCGCGCCGACCAGTTCGGCGTCTTTAAGGTGCTGCAGCATAGTAGCGGCCACGTCGGTACTCTTGGCAGGGGCAGTACGTGAGCGGGCGACAAAAACTATAAATGCGCTGCAGTCGGGCAATAGTTGCTTTTCACAGGCGCGCCAGGCAGCCCTGATTACTCGCCTTGCCCGATTGCGAGTGACAGCGTTGCCGATTTTTTTGCCTGTGGTGATACCTACCTGCAGGCCCCCACTGCGACGGGGCACAACGTAGGTTATCAGGTTTGACGAGGCAAAGCATTTGCCCCGTGAATAAACCATCCTGAAAAGGTGGTTCTGCTTCATTTTAACGGTCATACGCACCCTCCGTCCGATAACTGTGAGATGAAGCTAAAAAGCACAGGGGCTGTTTATTAAAACAGCCCCTGTCAGCAGATGCACTTAGTAAGACAGGCGCTTTCTGCCTTTTGCTCTGCGGCGGGCAAGCACCTTACGGCCGTTTTTGTCAGCCATTCTCTTGCGGAAGCCGTGCTCTTTTTTTGCGTGAAGCTTTTTGGGCTGGTAGGTTCTTAACACTCTAAACCCCTCCGTTCTTAAAACTTTTGTTTGGGTGAACCCTTATAAAATCAACTGCGCTGGGCGCAGATAGGTCCAAAACATAACCCTGCAAGTGTAAATTATATAATAAAACGGGTGCTTATGTCAACCGATTTTAATAAAAAAATTAAAAATAGGGCACAAATTATTTTTGCGCCCTATATGTTGTGGTCTTTTTGTTATAAATGCCTAAATTATTCCCCTTGCCAATAGTCGAGAGGCAGATTTATACCCACTTCTTTGGCATTAAAGGTGGGAGAAGCCTCGTTTTTGCGCTTTGAAAGATAGTTCTTCAGCGTGCGCACAACCTGGGGCAGCAGTATAAGAATAACGGGGATGTTGATAAGCGCCATAACGCCCATACCGATGTCGGACAAATCCCAAAGCATACCTGCCGACAGACCTGCGCCAACAAAAATGAGGGCGCTTGCAATAATGCGGTAGATGGTCATAAACACCTTGCCGGGATGACGGCCGAAAAGATGGTTAAAGGCCTTGTCAACGTAGAAAAGGTTGCCAAGCAGCGTGGTGAAGGCAAACAACAGCATTGCCACGGTGATAAAGATGGGGCCGAAGTCCCCGAGAGCGGATGCCATTGCCTTTTGCACGTAGGGAGCACCCGACAACTCTGCGGTGGGCTCAACGCCCGAGCAGAGGCACATAAAAGCGGTGGCGGAGCAAATAAGCAGAGTGTCGATGAAAACGCTCAGCACCTGCACAAGGCCCTGCTTGGCGGGGTGGCTGACCTCTGCGGCAGCAGAAGCGTTGGGAGCAGAGCCTACGCCTGCTTCGTTGCTGAAAAGGCCGCGCTTAATGCCGTAAATAAGGCAGGAGCCGCCCAAACCGCCGAAAATAGCCTTAAAATCAAAGGCTTCGGTGAAAATTCGGCCTAGAATATCGGGCAAAAGCTTGATGTTGAGGGCCATAATCGCAAAGGCAACCAAAATATAAGCCACGCCCATAAAGGGAACAAGCAGGCTGGTGATTTTGGCAATGCTTTTGCCGCCGCCCATAATGCAAATGCAAACCAAAACGGCAACAACGCCACCGATTATCCAAGGGGTAATCTGGGGGTTGTAGAAGGAATAACCCGAAAAGGTTGACTGTAGATTGTAGGATGCCAGCATATTAAAGCCAACGCCGTAGGTAAAAATAAGGGCGACAGAGAAGACGATGGCGAGAGGACGGCATTTTAAAGCCTGCTCGATGTAATAGGCAGGGCCGCCGTAGCTGCCTTCGCTGCCTCTGCGCTTATAAATCTGTGCAAGGGTGCTTTCGGCAAAGGCGGATGCGCTGCCCACAAGGGCGATAACCCACATCCAGAAGACAGAGCCGTAGCCACCGATACAAATGGCAGTTGAAACGCCGATGATGTTGCCTGTGCCAACGCGTGAGGCGGTGGATACCATCAATGCCTGAAAGGATGAAACGCCCCCTTTTTCGCTTGGCTTGTCGGTGACCGCTTTAAGCTGCTGGGGCAGGGTGCGGAACTGCACGAATTTGGTGGCAACGGTAAAGATGAGTCCGCCTGCCACAAGCAGAATGATAAGGATATTATCATACAAAAGGCCGTTGATAGTGCTTAAAAGATTTGAAAACGCTTCCATTTTAACCTCGCTGTGTTAGTTTTTTGAAATTTCTGCTTGCTCAATGGCTTGAACGGCCAAATTGAACAGCTCTTTCAAGCGATGTTCGTCACCTGTAAGGGAAAGATAGCCAAAAAGAGCCTCCAATCCCGTTGATGCGTGATATTGTGCTTCGCTTGCCCCTTTAGGAGTGTGGGATGAGTGGGCATTGCGACCTCTGCGATAGACGGCCGCCTCCCCCTCAGAGAGCAAGGGCAGGATTTCTGCGGCTGCGGCAGCCTGTGCGGCGGCGCAGACATATTTGACGGCAGCCTTGTGCAGTCCGTTTACGTGAATGTTGCCCCGTTCGGCCAACATTTTGCGCACCCGAAGGCTATATTCAGCATCCCCCACAAAAGCGAGGGCGAGGGCGTTGTAGCCGCTGAAGTTTTGCTCAGCCGTAGTAATCACTCCTTATGGAATATAGTCGAATTCAAAATCGTAAATGCTTACAGTATCGCCTTTTTGGATGCCTGCATCCACCAAAGCAGCAATAATTCCGCTTGAATGAAGCACGCGTTGGAAGTATTGCAGCGAATCATATTCGTCGGGGTCGATAGCCTCCATAATTTTAAGCAGCCAACGAGCCTCGATGATGAACACCCCATCCTCCACAGTAAGGGTGAAGGGGCGCTTTTTCTCCTCGGTAAAGTCCTCCACCGGCTCGGGCTCGGGCTCGAAACGGGTGATGGGGGGCAAGGTTGCCAGCTGAGCGGCAACGTAATTGATAAGCTGCTGAGTGCCCTCTGCAATAGCCGCCATAATGGGGAAAAAGGCGATGTCGCGCTCATCAAAATAGGCTTTGATGCGGGCAATTTCGTCATCGTCGGTGAGGTCGCACTTGTTGGCGGCCACCACCTGCTTTAGCCCCGCCAATTGGGGGTCAAAGGTGGCAAGCTCGCGGTTGATGGCCTCAAAATCCTCAATGGGGTCGCGGCCCTCGCTGCCCGACACGTCGATAACGTGCACAAGCATACGGCAGCGCTCAACGTGGCGCAAAAACTCGTGACCAAGGCCAACGCCCTCGCCTGCGCCCTCGATAAGGCCGGGAATATCGGCCATAACGAAGGAGTCACCCTCACCCATGCTGACAACGCCCAAAACGGGGGTCAGAGTGGTGAAGTGATAGTTGGCGATTTTGGGCTTTGCCATAGAAACCACCGATATAAGGGTGCTCTTGCCAACGTTGGGAAAGCCGATAAGGCCCACGTCGGCCAGCAACTTAAGTTCAAGTCTGATATTAAGCTCGTCACCGGGCGCGCCGTTTTTGGCAAAACGGGGCACCTGACGGGTGGAGGTGGCAAAATGCCAGTTACCCCAGCCGCCCTTGCCGCCTTTTGCAAGAACAAAGGGCTCGTCGGTGGACATATCTGCTATAAGTCGGCCGTTGTCGGCGTCGCGCACAAGAGTGCCGCGGGGCACAAAAATCTCAAGAGAGGGTGCGCTTTTGCCGCTGCAGCGACCGCCGCCGCCGTTTTGACCGTTCTGGGCGGTATATTTGCGCTTGTAACGGAAGTCGGCAAGGGTAGACAGGTTATCGTCTACCTTCAAAACAACGTCGCCGCCTCGACCGCCGTCGCCGCCGTCGGGACCGCCCGATGCGACGTATTTTTCACGGTGAAAGGATACGGCACCGTGGCCGCCGTCACCTGCTCTGACGTGTATTGTCGCGGTATCTACAAACATACTTTCACCTCATTTAATGTCGATATAAATTGCTGTCGCAATTTTCATATGTGATTATAATGGTTATGGTTAGTCGAAACAAACTTGTTTCGACACAAAATCTTTGATTTTGCGGCAAATTTTCTTTGAAAATTTGTCCATATCCATTGCAATGAATGTTGTGCAAAATTAAATCATAAAATTTAATTTTGCTATATCCGCTTAAAAAGTGGCTTGTCGAAGCGCTTTCAAGCGTTTCGACAAACAACAATCATTATGAGGGAGGTGGATTTTTGCGAAGCAAAAAGACGGAGGGAGAGAAATACAAATTTTACCGAACTACCCCTCAGTCAAAACCTTGCGGTTTTGCCAGTTCCCCTGACAAGTGGAGCCAAGACGGGCGACCATCGGACGCCCCTACCTCAAAATTATTGATTTTTCATCATTCATTAAATATAGAAGCCCTCCTTGTGTAAAGGAGGGTGGCGCGCCGTAAGGCGTGACGGGAGGATTGTCAAACCTTAACAATCCCTCAGTCATTTTTAACAAAATGACAGCTCCCTTTACACAAGGGAGCCTACCGCTGCGGCGGGATTACTCATCGGCAAAAGCATCTTTGGAACCACACGCTTAGCGTGTGGTTTTCGTTATACAAAAAAATGCGCGTTTTTTAAGACAATTTTTATGTTTTGTGTCGTTTTAAAGATTGAACTGCCAACAGGTATATGTTATTATTGCCCTATCAAACAAAAGGTGGGTTTGCTTTGAAAAATCTTAACGCTTATATTGAAGAATTATTTACGAACATTAATATGGGAACCTTCACTATTGCAGTAGCTGCTACTCTTATCTGTGCTCTGATTGGCGGCTGGTTTGGTCAGAAGATGATTAAGAAGCATTTTGTTAAGGCAGGTATCGTATAATGCCTGTACGTTTAGACCCTCGTTCCAAACTATATCTGCTGGTTTTATCTAACCTGACACTGTTTCTTCATGTCAGCTTAATCACAGAAATCCTTTTCGTTATATTATTGCTTTCCTTGTATTTTCTTGCAGGTAAAGTTAAGAGCGGTATTCGCATGACCACTATTTATACGATATTAATCAGTATTGATTTCTTTATCATACCTATAGCAGATGGACTTCTCCTTAATTTTCTTTCCATGCTGTCTGTCGGTATCCGCATGATGCTTCCTTGTATCATAGCGGGTGCATATGCTTTCTCCACTACCACTGTAGGAGAAATGGTTTGCGGACTACGCAAGCTAAAGATTCCAGAATTTATTATCATCCCTTGTGTCACTGTTGTTAGATTCTTTCCTACAATTGCAGAGGATTATCGTCAAATTCGCAATGCCATGGCTTTTCGTGGTATTGCAATAGGCACTGGGGCGCTGCTTCGTCATCCGGCACAGTCACTGGAATATATCCTGATGCCTTTGCTCATGAACAGTAACAATGTGGCGCAGGACTTATCCGTTGCCGCCATGACTAAGGGAATCAGTCTACCCGGACAGCACACCAGTATGATAGAGCTTCATTTGACATGGCTTGACCGGACATATATGTTTGCCTGCACTGTGCCTTTCGTTTTATTCCTAGGAGGTGTTTTATAATGGTCGAGGCTAAGAATTGTTCGTTTCAATATCAAAATTCCGAACTCCTTGCTTTAAAAGATTTGAATCTTCAAATCACTCCCGGGGAATGTGTGATTCTAACAGGAAAAAGCGGCTGTGGTAAAACTACTTTAACCCGACTGCTAAACGGACTAATCCCCTCCTTTTTTAATGGTGAAATAAGCGGTACCTGTAATACTTTTAACTTAGAGACCGGTACTGATGCCATTGAGGAATATGTACCACTTGTAGGCAGCGTGTTCCAGAATCCTAAGACGCAATATTTCAATGTAGATACCACCGCAGAGCTTGCCTTTCCCTGTGAAAATATAGGCATGACATCCTCAGCTATAGAGAAGCGGGTATCTGATTGTGCTGTTGAATTTGGTTTGGAACCGCTGCTTCATCGCAGTATTTTCAAGCTATCCGGTGGTG